>JBJEEB010000001.1:0-17066 GCA_051872655.1 Bacilli bacterium
TAATAAAAAACGATGAAAGTAATTTTAGTTACCCACACCAAATATTATACAACCTTTTATTATTACTTTACAAAATATCTTAATCTGTTATATAATTAATTTAGTGATAGAAAATAAAATAATATAAATCAAATCCATAAAAGTAGGTGATTACCTTGATTATTTATATATTAGATAAAAATAAAATAGTAAAATTTAAATTACCACAAAAGTTAGAAGAATTATTTGTAATAAGTTATTATCCTGAAGGCAGTACAGAAAAAGTTTTAATAAATATAGAACAAGTAAATAATGATTTAATAGTAAAAAGCAATGGTAGTGTAAATATAATTGAAAATAATATATGGTCAAATAAAAAATTAGAAGAATACACAATAATTTCAGCACAAGTTGCAGAAACAAAAGAAAATATATTTTTATATTATAAGCCATTAGTAGAAACAAGTTTTTTAAATATACCATTATCAAAAGAAAAAATATTAATTGGAAGTAGTGATGAATGCGATATAATATATAAGAAAAATAAAACATTAGATATTCATGCTGAAATAATAAAAAATGACAACACTTACTTTATTCAAAGCATGAATGGGACATTTATTTATCTAAATAAAAGAAGAATAAGTGGCGAAAAACTAAAACTAGGAGATTCAATCTTTATTAATGGACTAATGATTACATTTATGGGAAGTTTTTTAAGAATAAATAATCCCAAGAATGAAGTCCTATCAAGAGATAAAATAACAAGATTTGATGTTCCGACTAGAGATAATACTAAATTTATACCAATTTCAGAAAGTGAAATAAACTTAAAACTTTATGAAGATAGTGAATATTTCTTTCATACTCCCTATTTAAAAAATGTTATAAATACTGAAGAAATACAAATTGATCAACCACCCGCTCCTCAAACAATAGAGGAGGTACCATTATTATTATCTATAGGATCTAGTTTAACAATGGCATCATATAGTATAATAAGCGGTTATAATATAATAGTTAACTTAATTAATAAAACTAAAACAGTAATAGAACTATTACCACAGATATTAACATGTTTAGCAATGATAATTGGTAGTATTATAGTCCCAAGACTATTAAAAGCATATCAAAAGAAAAGAAAAAAGCAAAGAGAAGCACTAAGACAAAAAAAGTTTACAGATTATTTAAATAAAAAAGCTGAAGATATAAAACTAATTTTAATTAATCAAAGTCAGACAATGAAATTAAATTATTTAAGTACAAAGGAATGTTATATTAAAATAATTAGTAAAAATAAAAATCTATGGCAAAGAGAAATAGGAGATAGTGACTTTTTAACAATAAGATTAGGAATAGGATCAGTGGATGCAAAATTAAAAATAAATGCTCCAGAGCAACACTTTACATTAGATGATGATAATCTAAGAGATAAAGTTTACAATTTAGTTGAGAACTCAAAAAAGTTAAATGATGTACCAATAATATTTAGCCTTTTAGATAAAAATATTAGTGCAATAATTAATAATCGCGGTATAGATTATACTTTTTTAAAAAATTTACTCATTCAGATAATAAGTTATCATAGTAGTGGTGATTTAAAAATAGTATTTTTTGTTCAAGAGTCAAAAGAAGAATATTGGGAATATGTTAAATATTTACCACATATATGGAATGATGAAAAAACAGTAAGATTTTTTGCAAGTAATACTGATGACATGAAAATAATTTCAAGTTATTTGGAAGAAGAATATAAAAATAGAATAAGTAAAAAAGACACAAATTCTAAAGATGATAATCCTGAACCTGATAGTAATAATAAATATAAAAATTTTTCTCCCTACTATTTAATAATTTCTGATAATTGTAAAATGATAAAGGATTTACCAATTATTTCAAATATTCTAAATAGAAATGATAATATAGGATTTTCAATTTTATTTGCTGATTCGACATTAAAAAATTTACCAAATGAGTGTAGTTCATTTATAGTTATAGATAACAATAGTGGACAAATAATGGAAAAAAATGTTGAAGAGCAAAAACAAATTAAATTTAAACTTGAAGAAAATATTAATTATGATATGGAACCAGTTTCACAAATTTTAAGTAATATCCCAATTCTTTCTAGTGATGGGAAATCAGAGTTACCAACAAGTATATCATTTTTAGAAATGTATAATGTTGGTAGAATAGAACACTTAAATATACTAAATAGATGGGAAAATAATAATCCAGTTATTAGTTTACGAGCACCAGTTGGAGTTCATGCTAATAAAGATATATTTGACCTTGATTTACATGAAAAATACCATGGACCACATGGACTGATTGCAGGATCTACAGGAAGTGGCAAATCAGAGTTTATAATTACATTTATTCTATCACTTGCAATTAACTATCATCCTTATGAAGTACAATTTGTATTAATAGATTATAAAGGTGGTGGACTAGCAGGAGCATTTGAAAATAGAGATACTGGAGTTAGAATACCACATTTAATAGGAACGATCACAAACTTAGATACAAGTGAAATGAATAGAACATTAGTTTCAATACAAAGTGAATTAAAAAGAAGACAAGAAAAATTTAATAAAATACGAGATATGCTTGGAGAATCTACTATTGACATATACAAATATCAAAAATTATATCGAGAAGGAACTATCAAAGAACCAATTGCACACTTATTCATAATATGTGATGAATTTGCCGAATTAAAAAAACAACAACCTGAATTTATGAGTGAACTTATATCAATAGCAAGAATAGGACGTTCTTTGGGAGTACACCTCATTCTTGCAACGCAGAAGCCATCAGGAATTGTAAATGATCAGATATGGAGTAACTCTAAATTTAAGATTTGCTTAAAAGTACAAGATAGATCAGATAGTATGGAAGTGCTCAAAAAACCAGATGCTGCAAGTATAAAAGAAGTTGGTAGATTTATTTTACAAGTAGGATATGATGAATATTTTGATATAGGACAATCGGGATGGGCTGGAGCTAGATATAATCCCACAGATGTAGTAGTAAAGAAAATAGATGACTCAATATCATTTATTAATAATGTAGGATATATTACCAGTTCCATAAATACAGAAATTAAAGAAACAACTAACAATGTTACTGGAGATCAACTTACTAATATTACAAAATATATCATATCGTTATCAGAAAAAAATAATATTAAAACAACTAAATTATGGTTAGATAGTATTCCTGAAGTAATCTTATTAAATGATATAATAAAAAAATATAATTATAAAAGTCAACCATACATAATAAATCCGATAATTGGAGAATATGATGTACCTAGTAGTCAATATCAAGGAGCATTAACACTTAATTTAACAAATGAAGGAAATACATTAATCTATGGAAGAACTGGCAGTGGCAAAGAAAATTTAATTTCAACTATAGTTTATTCAACTTGTCTTACCCATGGACCAAGTGAAATAAATTTCTATATTTGTGACTTCGGAACAGAAAGTCTAAAAATGCTAAGAAGACTTCCACAAGTTGGAGACATTTTATTAATAGATGATTTAGAAAAAATTATAAAATTATTTAATAAAATATCATCAGAAATAGAAAGAAGAAAAGAATTATTTTCAGATTATTCAGGAAGTTATGTTGAATATATAAGAAATAATGAAAAGAAAGAACCATTAATAACAGTAATTATTAATAACTATGAAGCATTTATAGAATCATATGGAAACATTTCTGAACAAATATACCCATTTATTAGAGATGGAAATAAATATGGAATTGTGTTTATAATATCATCTACAAGTATAAGTGCAGTAAGAAATAGAATAGTTCAAAACTTTAATAATAAAATTACTTTAAGATTACCAAACGATACTGATTATAGAGCAATATTAAATTCACCAAGAGGACTATATCCATCAGATAAATTTGGACGAGGACTAATAGCTATGAATAAAACAGCATATGAATTTCAAACAGCTTTAATATCTGAAAAAGAAAATATAAATACTACTATTAAAGAAGTTGGAAACAGAATGTCAGAATATTATAAACAAGAAAGAGCACCAAAAATACCAGTTTTACCAAAAATAGTAACAACAGACATGATATTTAACGAAACAGAAGGATTAACTGGTATACCACTTGGAATAGAAAAAGAAACATTAGAAACGTACATTTGGGATTTTCTATTAAATCCAGTGACACTGATAAGTGCCATTGATATAGAAAAACATATATATTTTGCAAATGCATTATTAAAAGAACTTGTTATGACTAAAGATGTTAAAATAAAAATAATTGATGTAATAGAATATTTTAAATCAATATATTCAGGGGTATTTTACTACCAAGATAACTTTGATGAAGCATTAAAATTAATATACAATGAATTACAAATAGAAAATAACAATGACCATAATACAATATATATAATTACAGGAATCGGTAAGTTAAAAGAAAAATTAAATGAAGAAGGCAAAGTATATTATTCGAAAATATTCAATAATTTGAATAAATATCAAAAATCTAGATTTATATTTATAGATAACTATGATAACTATAGAAATATTCAAATTGAAGAATGGTATCGAACTCATGTAGATAATACCTTCGGTATTTGGCTAGGTGAAGACGTATCAATTCAGAGTATTATCAATATTAAAAATATTGATTTAAATGATAAAAGATTAAATTTTCCATATATAGCATTTGCAATATATAAAGGAAGATATATGATATTAAAATATGTTACAGAGGGAGTAAATATAAATGAAAAATAAAGTATTAGTTAAACTAATAGTACCAGATATAGATGAAACATATGATATTTTTCTACCAATAAATAAAAAAATTGGAGAGATAATTATTTTGATAACTAAATCAATTAATGAACATGAATTAATTAATTTACCAAATAACAAAATTTTATATAATAGAAGTACTGGCAAAAATTATGAACCAAATGCATTAATAAAAAATACTGATATAAGAAATGGAACAAACCTAATTTTGCTTTAAAAAATAAAATAAACTTTAGCATTTATTTATGGAATATCAAGAAGAAGGAGAATGATTATGGATACAGGAATAAACACTAAAAAAATAAGTGCTTTATGTCTTGAAATTCAAGATTATGCAGATAAAATCAAAAATATTCTAAATCAAATTGAAGATGTAGTTGATAACTTAGAACCAAATTTTCAAGGAGATGGTACAAAAGAATTTAAAAATAAATTTGAAAATTTAAAAGAATATTTTTCAATAATATATGAGAATATTACATCATATATCGATGATTTTAATGCTTTATCCTCAAAATATAGTACTAATGATATTGAAATATCTAATGTATTAAAAATAAATGCTGAAAATACTATTGAAAGGAGAGTAGAATAATGGATTACAAAGATGCTAATTATGGAGTATCAAAACAAGGAGTAGAAAACTTACTTGAGGCAATAAGAGGTGAGTTAATAACTAAAGTTGCTGAACAATGTACTGACATTAAAGAAATAGAAACTTCATGTAGAGAAAATTGGCATGGTACTTCATGTGATAGATTTCTTGAAAATCTAAAGAAAGATACAGAAGTTTTAAAAGAAAGTTTAAATACTTTATATGTTGCTTTAGCTAATGAAGTAAATGCTGCATCAAGCGCAATATTAGACTTTGATCAAAATTTGATTAATGAAAGATAAGGAGGAATGAAAAATGGCAATAAGTGGTGGAAGCTATAGAGTAGAAGATGATAAAGCAAATGCTTTATCTAATGATATGAAAAATAGAAACGAAACAATAAACAGTGCAATAGGAAGTTATAATAGTAGTAATTATGAAAAAAATACTTTTGTGGGTATAGATTGGTTAGCAGCAGATACTGATAATTCACAAAATCCAAATGATTTTGTTGGTATTACACCAGAAATGTTAAGCAAAATTACTACTGCAATTGATACATATTCTAGTAATTTAACTGGAATATTAGATGAAATGCCTGATGCTGTTGACTATACAATGGCTTTTAGAGGAACAAGTATAGAAGCAGCTGTAAAAAATTTTGTTAGTACTGTAAAAGAAGTATGTAAGTCATATCTACAGAATTTAAAAGAAGCAGAAAATCAAATAATTGAATCTGTAAATAAACAATATGCTGCTAGTGATGAAGATATTTCTGGACAATTAAATTCAGACTCTTCAGCAATTTCTGGAAGCTAAATAAAATTGTATAGATTATTAAAATGACAATTGAGCAACTAATAGAAAATAAAAAACAGTATAATAGTTTATTAGAAAAATTAGATATTATTCAAAAAAATATTAATAATTCAATAAGTGAAATTGCTACAGCGACCAATCATTACAGAAATTCATATACAATAGATGAAGAATTAGCAGACAAAAAAGTTTTATTAAAAACTAATACAGAACTAAATGAAATTAGTAAAAAAATAGAAATAATAAAATATAAAATTAATTCTAAAATAGTCAATATAAATAATTCAGTGGATGATTACTATAATGCAAGTAGTAATGATACTAATAATAATAGTAATCATCCACAAAATAATAAACCAAATATAAATGGTAATCTAAAGGAAGAAATTTATTAATATGTCTACAATTAATGTAAATATAGAAAAAATAAAAGAATCTGGAAAGGATATAAAAGAACTATCCTTTGAATTTATTAATTTAATAGATGACTTTTATAATAGAATTAATTTAATATCAACAAAAACTAATGAATGGATTGGAAGCAGTTCAGTAGAATTTATAAGATTATGCATGTTAGAAAAAAGTTCATATATAAAATATGGAAATTCACTAAAAGAGTTGGGAGAAAGTTTAGTAAAATATTCCGAAGAATTAATTGATAGAAAAAAAGATAGTGAGGAAAAATATAATGACCCAAATAAATTATAAATCATCAACGATGATTAATTATACTTTGGCAGATTTACAAAATGCCTTAAATTATCTAAATATAGCTATTAATACTTCAAATAGTTTAAATATTCCCAGTGATTTTGAAGAAATCCAATATTTAAAAAATCTACCAGAAAATTTAAATAAATATTTGAATTTAATAAATAGATTTAACGATTGGATAAGAATTAATGACAACAAATATAATAAAATAACTACTGAATTTAAAAAAAGTATTGATTCAATTAATGATGTAATCATAGAAAAAAGAATAGGCTATATTAACAAAAAATAAAATAATGATATTCCATAAATAAATGTTAAAGTTTTAGGAATAAAATTGGGTAATAATATAAAAAATATTATTTAAGTAATTGTCAGTAATTGACAATTACTTAAATTTATTGTAATATATAATTGTAAGTTAAGGAGGAAAGAAATATGTATTTTTTAGATGGATGCCCTGCTGGACTAGCACCAGTATTAGGAATAGTTAACTTTGTTATTAATGCAATAATGATAGGTGTTCCAATATTACTAATAGTATTGGGAATGATTGACCTAGGAAAAGCAGTAATAGCTAGTAAAGAAGATGAAGTTAAAAAAGCTACAAAAGCATTTGGTAAAAGATTCTTATATGCTGTTGGCGTATTTGCAGTAGTATGGTTAGTTACATTTGTATTTGATACAATAAATAGTACTACAGGTGGAGAAATAAATCCAGGACAAGCAAATTGGAGAACTTGCTGGGATCAAATAAGAAATTCATAAAAGAAATCAAAAAATGATTTCTTTTTTCTTATTAGTATGTTATAATTTAAATGTGATAGATTAACTTGTAAGGAGTAGATTATTTATGAAAAAAAATAAAAAGCAAATATTATTAATGATTATAACAATGGTGATATCGAGTATAATATTTACAAATAAAATTGAAGCAAAAACTATAATGCTTTTAAATTGTCAATATGTTGAGCAATGTACAAGCGAAGCATGTAACATTACTAGTTTTATCAAGTATACAAATAATAAAGGAAATATTAATTGGGGTGGAATATATGCTGCAGGACAGCATGATAGTGCATTTGATTTAATTGAATTTTACAAAAATGGAACAGAAATTATTGGAATCGGGCTTAGAAATTTAGAGAGCGATGATTATTGCTGGATAAGTGATTATAGCTATATTTCAGATAATTGTAAAGAGGAAAAAAGTATTGGATGGGATGGAAAGGAAAATTATTATGACTTTTTAAGTGCTGGAGTTTGTCCATCCGGAGTTAGATATGACAAGGGAGACTCCGAAGTTGTTCCAGCAGGGAAAGATGGCATACTTACTTCAGATACTTTATATTTAGATGAACCTAAATATATTATTTATCAATATATAGACACTAATGGAAATACAAGAATGGTAGCAGAGGGATATAACGCTGATGGAAAATATTGCGTGGTAGGACCAGATTTGACCAAAACAATTAAGGACGAAGTAATGTATCATCAGTTAGAAATTTTAAGAAACAGTATTAATAAAGATAATGTGGTAAGTTTTTTTGATGTTGATACAAACTTTAATAATTTAATAATCTCAAATCGAGGTGCAAGTGCTGCTCTTGGAGATAAGATGCCTGAGTGTAAAAATGAACAAGATTGCAGAGCTGAGCATGGATACGATATAATTATTGATAGTAGAGATAGCACGGGTAAAATAAAAGAAGGAGTGTCAGACTGGTTATCAACAAATAATGAAAAATTTAAATCGTTAGAAAAAATAACAGAATTAGTTAATGATGAAATATTTATTTCAGAAGTTGAAGACTTAAACGAAAAAGCTGAAACAGGAAAAACTTATAGTTTTAAAAATATTACTAGTGATGAAATGATTTCAAAATTGGAGGAAGCTTATATTGGATTACAAGAAGCTTATATTAATGGAAAACCTTTTGTTGATTGTGCCAACAATAAAGAGACATCTGCTATATCATCTTTTACTAGTTGTGAAATATACCAAAATTATTTAGGAATAAATCAAATAAGTGAATTAATAAAAGATGAGTCTAAAAGAGATAGTGAACACATGATTAATCAAAATTATATTGTTGAAATGATAGTAGAGCAAGTAGGAAAAGAACTAAATAATCAAGTGGCAGGTGATGGTAATAAAATAAATTTACTAGATTCAAGTAGAGATTTGAAAAAATACACTTCAATGTTTTATTATGCTTTATCATATATGAAGTCTAATCCAAATGCATACTTCTTAAATAAAGAACAAATAGATAAAGTAAATGATTTAGTAGATAATTTTAAAGAACTAGTTGAGCTTAAAGAACTAGATATATATCCAATAACAAATTGTGAAGAATTGCTGGGAGAAGATTTGATAAATAAAATAAATAGTTATTTAAATATCGTAAAAATAGCCATTCCAATAATTTTAATAGCTTTTGGAATTATTGAATTTACCAAAGCAATTTTTGCTGGTGATGAAGAGAGTATGAAAAAATCACAAAAAAGTTTTATAAAAAGATTGGGTATTAGTATTTTGATATTCTTCGTTCCAACAATTGTAAATTTATTATTACAATTAGCAAATAAAGTATGGACTATTATTGCTCCAAATAGTTGTGGATTGCTTGAATCAGAAGAAAAAGCTTGTTATATTTGTGGAAGTAGCAATAGTGGAGAATATGTTTGGAGGATAGATGAAGAATCTAGTTCATGCACTAAATATTCATCCGCAAAAACAAAAAAAGATTGTGAATCTATGAATAATAAATAAGATAAATTACAGAGGTGATAAATATGTATTTTTTAGGTGTATTTCAAAATATAGGGGATACTATTGAACAGGCATTAAGAAGCCTTATGGGTCAATTATCTGCAACAATATATACCCTAATTGAAAGCATGTATTTATTGTTTAATTATCTTGCCAAAGCTGAAATTCTTGATAATGAATTTATAACAGAAATTTATAGAAAAGTAGGCTTGCTTTTAGGAATATTTATGATTTTTAAATTAAGTTTCTCCTTAATTCAATCATTAATTAATCCTGAAAAACTTACAGATAAAAAAACTGGGTTTACTTCAATAATTGGAAGATGCATACTCTCAATAGTATTGCTTGGTATAACACCATCATTATTTAGGGAAGCATTTAAAATACAAAACTATTTAGTTGGAGGAGAAAATAAAAATAATATAATATATAAATTAATAGTTGGAAAGTCAGTATCAGGGAATTTCGAAACTATGGGTAGAGTAATAGCAGGCGACATATATTTTACCTTTTTTACAGATGATGATAATAATCTCAATAAAGGAATTAAAGATGTAGTAGTTGATAATGACTTTGAATATTATGATAGATTTAAGACAGATAATTATGCAAATTTAAAGGCGAGTGTAGTAGAAGAACAAACAATGACATTTTATGATACACTACAATATCTAACTGTAAAAGAAAATGGACAGTATGTAATAGAATATAATTGGCTTTTATCAATTCTGTTTGGAGTGGTATTTCTTTATTTAATGTTTACTTATTGCATACAAACAGCAACTAGAGTTATACAATTAGCCTACTTACAACTTATAGCACCAGTGCCTATTTTATCATATATATCTAATCCAGATGGTGCTTTTAAAAATTGGTTAAAACAATGTTCTACAACTTTTTTAGATTTATTTATTAGATTAGCAATAATATATTTTTCTATGAGTGTTATAGATAATGTTATAGAGCAATTTAATAAAGCTGGTGGTATAATATTTGAAAGTACTGGTGTAGCAGCTGACAATGAATTGTTTAAAGCCTTAATTAAAATATTTATTATTCTTGGATTACTTATGTTTGCCAAAAGAGCTCCAGAACTATTAAAAGAACTATTCCCTAATCTTGGTGGTGGAGCAGCTAGCCTTGGTTTTGGACTAAAAAGCCCTAAGAAAACACTTGAAGATATTCCTATACTTGGAGGAGCAGCAAACAAAGTTTTAGGTTATGCTGGTAATGCAGGTAAAAAAGCAGGAAAATGGGCTTGGAGCAAAACTGGTGGTAAAGGTATTAATGCAATAAAAGGAAAATATGGAACTTGGAAAGACGATAGAGCAGGATATAAAGAAGGATACAAAAAAGATAAAGAGTCAGAAAAGGCATGGAAAGAATATGGAAATGACTTTAATGTTGATCCTTCAGCATCTCCAGAAGAAAAATTGGCTGCATATAAAAAGGCATTTCGCAGTGACAGAGATAAAACTGGTGAATATGCAGCATCTTATGCAGAATTAGAAATAGCTAGTAATGCATTGAAAAACTATAAAGGTGATACTAACTCGGCAGATTATAGAAAACTTCTTGCAGACAAAGAAAAAGCACAAAAGAATCATGATGTAAATAGAGAAAAATATAAAGAACTTGCTAGAAGAGAAGATCAACTTAAAAGATATGTTAATAGGCATCCAGAAGTTAAAAAGAATACTTCTTCCGCATCAACTTCATCATCATCTTCTACAACATCAACACAACAACAAAGTCAACAGTTTAATAATTCCACACCAATTGGGTCTACTCAAGAACAGAAAGAACAATATATTAATAAAGAAACAAAAAATGAAAAATTTGAGTATCATCCATCAAAAGAATGGGATGAACGTATTGAATATGCTACTGAAAAATTGCAAGAGTTAGCTAATAATGGAGCAGATCAAGATGAGATTGAGAATCAGAGAAAAATTTTAGAAAATTTAGAAAAAGGTAAGTCTCATTCTGTGAATATTGAAAAATCATCTAAAGAAAATGCTGATTTAGCAGACGAGGAATTTAGAGATAGTTGGGCAAGTGAAGGTAGAGCTGATGATTCTGATAATTGGTAAAAAAGGAGTGTGATACAAAATGAACGGATTTTTAGTTCCTGCTAATGCTAAAAGGGGTACATTAATATTTAATATATTTAGACCATTTGATTTAATTATGTTTGGAACAGGTGCTGCTATTACATTATTACTTTTAGTACTTGTAGATTCAAATGATACTATTATGATATTGTTATCATGTCTACCAGTAGGAGTAACTGGCTTACTGGTAGTACCTATACCTAATTATCATAATGTTTTATGTGCTATACAAAGTATATTTAAATTTTATACAGAAAGAAGAAATTATATATGGAGAGGTTGGTGTTTTTATGAAAAATTCGGCTCAGACGACAAAAAATAGTTCAAAGTATACTGAAGATTGGTTACCTATAAAATCTATTGCTAATGGAACAATATTACTTGATAATAAACTTAAAGTTACTGGAGTTAAGATTAAACCTAGAAATATCTTTATTCTAGATCAAGGTACTCAAGATAATACTATTATAGCTTTAAAAAATTTCTATAATACTATTGATTTTGAATTTTGGTTAATATCTGCAGATAGACCTGTTGATTTAAATAATTATCTTGCTAGGTTACAATTATTATATAATCAAACTCCAAATCCAGCAGTTAGAAAACTAATTAATCAAGATATTGATAAAGCTAATGATTTTATGAATAATAATATAACTGATACTGAGTATTATATATTGTTTAAGGAAAAGAATGATGATTTAATACAAAAAAGACTTAGAACTATAATTACTGGTCTTGCTAATGCAGGATTAGAAGCTAAGCAAGTATCTAATGATGATTTAAGAATAATACTTGATAATTTCCTTAATAGTGGAATGACAACTAATTTTGGGACGGTGATTTCATAATGAATTTTAAAAGTGAACTAGCTCCGAAAGGATTACAATTTAATCCATCAGATTTTGTTATTAGTGATAGATATGCTACTATACTAACAGTAATATCTTATCCAAGACTTATTGGACCAGGATATTTATCTAACTTAACTAATATGTCTGGTGTAAAAGTGGTTATTAAACACATTCCACTACCTTTTTCTGTCCTTGCTAAAATGTTAAATAAAGAAATAGCAGACTTAAAAAGTAAATATCAGCAAGAAAAAGATAGAACTATACAAGAAAGAATTAGACAAGATGTTGATTCATTAGAATACTTTATTCAGCAGTTTACTGCTTCTCAAGCAAGGACATTTGATTTTCAAATGCACATTATGATAACTGCTGATACTAGGGAAGAATTAGAGAATAAGAAGGTTAGTATTAAAAACTATTTAGATGCAATGGAAATGAGAGCAATACCTCTTAGATTTGAACAAGAAAGAGTATTAAAGTCTATTCTTCCAATATTTGATAAACAAGTAATAGAAAATAGAATAGGAACACCTATGCCATCACCAACAATGGCTGCGATGTATCCATTTATCTTTGATAGCATTAAGGATGATGGATTATCAACATTACTAGGAGTAGATTTCTCAGGTGGTGTAGTACTATTTAATCAATTTTTATATCAAGTCAGAAAAGAAAGTAATAGAAATAATGCTAATATGATTATATTAGGTACTTCAGGTAGTGGTAAATCAACAGCAGCTAAATTAATACTTCGTAGTCACATAAGAAATGGATATCAGATAGTAGCAGTTGATCCTGAAGGTGAAATAAGTGAAATGACAAGAATGTATGGAGGAGATGTAGTAGATTTAGGTAAAGGTGGAGAATATGGAATGGTAAATCCACTTGAAATAATCATGGATGCTGATGAAAATGAAATTAAATCAGGATTAGGATATACTGTACTTAATAAAACATTACAATCATTAAAAGCATTTATGAAATATTATGCACCAGATATTGAAGATGATGTATTAACACTATTTAGTGAAGTAGTACAAGATACATATGCAAGATTTGGTATAACATTTACTTCAGATTTTACTAAGTTTACTTCAGAACAATTTCCAACATTTAGTGACGTATATGTAACAGTAACTAGTAAATTAACTTCTATGACTGAGAAAACTCATGAAAGAGATGTAATGGAAAGACTAGAACTTAAATTAAGACCATTCGTAAGGGAACTACAATATTACTTTAATGGTCATACATCAATAAATACTGATAGTGATTTCCTAGTATTTAACATAAAAGAGCTTATGAATTCCGATGCAAATATTAGAAACGCATTATTATTTAATGTACTTAAGTTTGCTTGGGGATTATGTCTAAATCCTAATGTAAATACAGTATTATCAGTAGATGAAGCTCATGTATTATTAGGAGCAAAAAATGAATTAGGTGCAGAATTCTTAGCCCAAGTACAAAGAAGAGCAAGAAAATACAATACAGGTACAATAATAATAACACAGCAGCCATCAGACTTTGTTGCAGATGGAATATTAATGCATGGTAAAGCAATATTTGATAATTCTTCATACTATTTAGTTATGGGATTAAAGAAACAATCAGTAGAAGATTTATCTATGTTAATAGATTTAAATGAAAATGAAAAAGAAGGTATAAAGAGATTTAGTCAAGGAGAAGCATTATTTGTATGTGGTAATAGAAGAATGCAAATAAATGTTATTGTAACAGAAGATGAATTAGAGTCATTTGGCTCAGGTGGCGGTTTGTAATAGTATTAAAGATTTGGTGGTGAAATTAATATGCATTCAGATGAAAGAATTGAAAGCTTGGCAAACGAGTTAGGTATAGACTCGGGAACATCATCAAATTCAGCTGATAGAATGCGTAAAGTGGCAGAAGCAGTTGGAATGGAAAATTTCAATTCACTTTATGATGTTGACAAGTTAGAAGAAAAATTAAAGGAACAAGCAAAAGAAAAAAGAGTAAATGACGATTTAAATAAACAAAAAGATTTAAAAGAAAATACAGGTAATATCAAAAAGCAAGATGGTAGAAATGCATATTTAAATAAATTAGGTAATAAAAATTATTATAAAAATCAAAATGATGAATTAAAGAATAGATTAGAAAATGCGAAAAGAGAGCGACAAATAAATAATAAACGGAATGCAGATGGAACCCTTTCTGACAAAACAAGAAAAGATATTAAAGAAGATAAAAAAAATTTAGCAAATGCAAAAAGAGATTTAAGAAATAACAGAATTAATGATATTAAATCAAAAGCATTTGCTGCTGCACACCCGATTGAAGCACAAAAACTAAAATTACAAGGACTATGGAAAAAATTACCATTAAAAGTAAAATTAATTGTGATAGGAATTGGCATTTCTTTTATATTTACTACTATTTTTATCATAATTTTAATATCACCACTTATTAGTTTAGGAATAATAGATATTGGAAGTTCTGATGGAAGTAGTTCAGGATCACTTGCATATGCCAACTATAGTTCTGTAAAAGATAGTACCTCATATTGGTGGCCAATAGGAGGAACAGAAGCAGTAACATCGAATGGAAATACATTTACTGCTGGTGAACCAGCTCCAACAACAATAACTTCTAATTTTGGAACAAGAATAGATCCATATGATGGTCAAGAATCATTTCATTCCGGAATAGATATTGCCTCAAACGATGGGAGTTATGGTACATATATAATTGCTGCAAGGGATGGAACTGTTATCTATCCTAATAGTGATAGTCCTACGAATTGTGTATCAAATGGTACTGAAGATCCTTGCGGTGGTGGATATGGAAATTATGTAATGATTGAACATTCAGATGGAACAATTACATTATATGGACATATGTATGAAGGATCAATTACAGTACGTTCTGGAGAGCAAGTAAGTCAAGGCCAGGTTATTGGAAAAATGGGTAGTAGTGGTCGCTCGACAGGAGCACATCTTCATTTTGAAGTTAGAGTTAATGGTAAAACAGTAAATCCACTTAATTTTATTAGCGAAAGCAACCCTTATCCTAGTAAAAGTTCAAGTTCATATATAAATGCTTCAGAAGTAAAACAAAGTATATGTAAAAGTTTAAAAAATAAAAATTATTCTGATGTAGGGACTGCCGCTATATTAACAAATATGTATTATGAAAGCTCATTTGATCCAACAGCTACAGGAGATGGAAAAACAAGTTATGGATTATGTCAGTGGCATGCATCAAGATATGATAATTTAAAATCTTCATATCCAACAAATTATCATACTCCAGAATCACAATTTAACTATTTAATATATGAACTAGAAAATAGCTATTCAAGTTTAAATAAAAGTTTATTAGAAGATACGTTGTCAGCAGAAGATTTAACCTATAATTTCTGTGCTACATTTGAAAAACCAGCAGATACAGAAAAGACATGTAAAAATAGAGGAAGTAATTCATCAGAGTATTTAACTTATGTAACAAATGGATGTAATTAAGGAGATTAATTATGAATAGATTCAATAAAGATGATATTAGAACATTAATTGTTGTACTTTCTGTCTGTATAATATGTACTGCACTAATATTAATACTAAATATTAAGAGTAATAGTGATAAATTAACTCATGTAAATGAATATAATAGTTTCTTTTCCACATCAAGTTATATAAATAAATATATTAATTATACTTCAAATGAAAATAAAGAAGCAATATTAAGTTTATTGGATGATAATTATATAGTAAATAATAATATTAATGAAGATAATTTATTTGAAAAAGTAGATAAATATCCTATGGGATCTTCTATTTCAGTAAATAATATGGAATACGTTAAAGTAAAAGAAAATTACATTTATTATGTAGATGGAACTATATTTCAAAGTACATTTGATGGTAGAAGTGAAATAGGTAAATTAAAATGTATTATTCAAATAGATTTTAATAATTTATCAGTGTCAATATATCCAATTAAAGAAGAAAATTATAAAAAGATAATAGATAAAATAAAAAAAATAAATATACAAAGTAATACTTATAATAAAATCAGTAATCCAAATAATGTAACTAAAGAGCAAATATGTGCATTATACTTATCAGATTATATAGATATGATTGATACAAATATAGATAAGTCATATGAACTATTAAGTGATGATATGAAAAAAGATAATAATTTTAAAACATTAGAATCATATAAAACATATATAAATAATATTAGAAGTAAAATATCATCAGAAGCAGAAAAATGTCTATTAGAAGAAATAAAAGATAAAAGAGTATATTCAGTAATTGACACAAAAGGTAATAAATTTGTATTTAATGAAGAATATATTATGAATTATAAAGTAGGGTTCTTTGTCAAATAGTGTGGGTGAATAAAAATTCACTATAATAAAGTAACTAT
>JBJEEB010000002.1:0-16903 GCA_051872655.1 Bacilli bacterium
AATTTTTTCTTATTTACTCATTTATATAGATTTTTTTAATATTTTATAGTATAATTAAGTAGGTGATATTTTTGAATATTAGAACAAACTTCAATAGTACATTTGCCAATCGTGGTATGTCATTAGAAAACGATATAAATGAAACAAATAAGTACTATTTAGACTATGATATTGCCTTAATATATAAAAAACCAACCCCAATTAGAATAACAAAAACTAATTACAAAAATATGAGAATAACAGATGGTTTTTTTGAAAGTCCATCAACTCTTGATTACAATGGGATATATAAAGGATATTATATTGAGTTTGATGCCAAAGAAACAAAAAGTAAAACAAGTTTCCCAATTGATAATATTCATAAACATCAAATTGAATACATAAAGAAAGTAATAAAACATGGCGGTATTGTCTTTCTAATAGTAAGATTTTCTACTTTAAATAAAGACTTTATTATAAAAGGAAAAGACTTAATTCAATATATTGAAAGTAATGAAAGAAAATCAATACCACTATCCTACTTTGAAGAGAATACTTATAAAATAGAAATAAAATATGCTCCAAGACTAGACTATATTAAAGTAATAGATAAAATAATTGATGAATATAATAATCATTAGTATATTATTTATAATTATAACTATTTTAAGTATAATTGTCTTCAAAGCTAAAGGTCTTTTAATATTAATTATTACTATACCTTTATATATTATGTACATTAATTCAAATAAAATAATAAATATCATAAAAAGAATAAAAAGTAATGATAAAAATAATTTATCAGAAAGAAAGGAAGTTGAATTTGTGAGTTCAAATAATAGAAAAAGAGGAGTTATTAAGGAAGAAAAAAAGAAAATAACAAAAAAGAAAAAAGGAAGTAATAAAGCAAGAAACAAAAAAGAAAAAAATGAGACTAAGAAAAAAGGCATTCTTAGAAAAATTTTAATAGCAATTCTTTGTTTTGGAATATTCTGTGTATTTTTAATGACAGCATTTATGATATATATTGTCATTAGTACATCATCATTTGATCCAAATGCCTTAGTTAATCAAGATCAAACTGTACTATATGATAAAGATGGAAATGAGTTTGCAACACTAGGAGTACAAAAAAGAGAATCAGTTACTTATGATGAATTACCTCAAGTATTGGTAGATGCCATTATAGCAACTGAAGATTCAAGATATTATCAGCATAATGGTGTTGACATGGCTAGATTTTTAAAAGCCACTGCACTTAATCTAATAGGAAGAGATGAAGCAGGTGGTGCTTCTACTCTAACAATGCAAACTGTTAAAAATAATCTTACCAAAAAAGATAGTACCGAAACAAATAAAATTCAAAAAATAATAAGAAAATTCCAAGATGTCTACCTATCAGTATTCTTTATGGAAAAGAAATATTCTAAAGAAGAAATATTAGAATTCTACGTAAACGATAGTTGTCTTGGTGGTAATGTTTATGGAGTTGAAGAAGCTAGTAAATATTATTTTGGTAAAGATGTATCAGAACTAAGTCTACCAGAAGCATCCTTACTAGCAGGTATGTATCAAGCTCCAAATAAATATAATCCATATAAAAATCCAGATAAAGCAAAAGAAAGACGAGATATTGTATTGGAATTAATGGTAAGGCATGGATATATCACTGAAGAAGAAAAGCAAATGGCACAAGCTGTATCAATAGAGAGCATGTTAATAGGAGCAAAAGCCGACACTGACTATCAAGGATATGTTGATACAGTCATCGATGAAGTGGAAAAATTAACTGGAGATAACCCAGCACTAGTACCAATGAAAATATATACAGCACTTGATAGAAGTATTCAAGATGGAATAAATGATATTTTAAATGGAACAACATATAAAAACTGGGTAGATGATGACATTCAAGCAGGAATAGCGGTCACTAATGTAAATGATGGAACAATTGTTGCTGTTGGTGCTGGAAGAAATCGTGAAGGCGAAAGAGTTTTCAACTATGCAACCCAAGCTGTTAGACAACCTGGAAGTACCGCTAAACCATTATTTGACTATGGTCCTGGATTTGAATATAACGATTTTTCCACATATACACTATTTAATGATGAACCTTGGACATATACAAATGGTCCTTCAGTAGGAAACTGGGATGGACAATATCAAGGCTTAATAACATTGAGAAGAGCACTTAGTGTATCAAGAAATGTCCCAGCTTTAAAAGCTTTCCAACAAGTAGACAAAAAGAATATTGCAAAATTTGTTACTAGTCTAGGAATAGATATAGCATATAGTAATAAAGATGATAATTATAAAGAATATGATAATGGTGGTAATAACCTACTTAATGAAGCATACTCTATTGGTGGTATGTCATATGGTGTTACACCACTTGATATGGCCGAAGCTTATGCATCATTTGCTAATGGTGGATATCATATTGAATCTCATGCCGTAACAAAAATAGAATATCGTAATTCAGATAAAGTAATAGTAACTAATGAATTAGACGAATATCAAAAAGAAAAAGTAATGTCAGACTCGACTGCATATTTAATGAATAATGTTTTACAATATGCTGTTGAAAATGCTTTCCATGGAGGTGCTAGAGTATATGGCTCAACAGTAGCTGCTAAAACAGGTACATCTAACCTACCCGATTCATACTGTAGAGCAAAAGGAATTCCTATAGGTTCAGTCGCAGACCTTTGGACAGTAGCTTATACACCTGAATATTCTGTAGCATTATGGTATGGATATAAAGAATCAGATAATACCCATTATCTGAATAGTTCTAGTGGACCTAAAGATGACTTAATGTCATTTGTAATAAAGACAATACCTAAAACAACAAAAAAATGGGAAATGCCTTCATCAGTAGTTGCAGTAACCGTTGAAAAAGAAACATGGCCCGCTCAACTACCTAGTGAATATACACCTAGTGATATGAAAGTGACAGAATACTTCAAAAAAGGCACGCAGCCAACTGAAGTATCACAAAGATATGCAAAATTACCAGCAGTTACAAATTTAAAAAGTACAAAAGAAGGCAATAATTATAAATTAACATGGAATTTCAAAACACCTGATGTATTAGATAGTACTTACTTAAGTAAATACTTTAGTAATTCAGTATTTGGTAATCAATCAGCCACCTACCTTCAAAATAGATTAGATTATAATAATGATACACTTGGAGGATTTGGATTTGGAATTTATAAAAAAACAAGTTCTGGTAATCTAGAATTAATTGATTTCATTGATAGCAAATCAACTGAATATACATACAAACCTACTACTAATGGTACTGTTGAAATTGTTGTACGAGCAGAATATAAAAATTTCAAAGATAATGCTAGTGATGGTACAAAAATAACCATTAATACCAGCGGAATAACAACTGATGATGAATTAGAAATAACTCTAAATGAAGGTAATTCGCCTTCTGTAGTAAAAGGAAAATATAAAGAAGAAGGTATTACAGTTAAGTTTGATGGTAAAGATGTAACAACAAGTAGTACCATAACATATACTTTGAATAATAATAAATATGAAAAAGATGAACTTGAAAAAGAAATAAATAAATTAGATGCTGGTCAAGAAGTAGAAATAACTTACACTGCTACATATAATAAAATAACAAAAAAGATAACTAGAAAAGTAAAAATAATAGAGGAATCATAAACCTCTATTATTTTTCTTTTAACAAATATGTAACAATATTAGATAAATGCATACCATGAGAACCTTTAAATAATATTGTATCTCCTGATTTAAGTAAATTACTAATATATTCATAAGTATTCTTTTCATTATCAAAATGCATTAAATTAGTATATCCCATATTTTTTAAATATCTATCAGTATACTTAGTTTCATTACCAACAGTAATAATAAAATCAATATTACTATCAAAAAGTAATTTACCAATTTCTTCATGAATACTTTCACTAAATTTTCCAAGTTCTAATACATCACCAATTATAGCTATTCTTCTTCTAGCTTCTTGCCTTACTAATATTTCTAAAGAAGACTTAATAGAATCTAAAGAAGCATTATAAGTATCATCAATCAAAGTAATATCATTATTTAATTTTTTAAATTCTAATCTATTACTAGTAAGCTTAAAATTTTTAATACCATTTTTAATATTTTCAGTATCAACATTACATAGCTTACCAAAAACATAAGCCACTAAAGAATTATATATAAATGCAGTATTACCAATATTACAATTAATTTTATCATTATTAATTATAAATTCAGTCAAATCTTTACTAATATCTTTAGCCATATAATCACTATCATTATAAATACCAATAGTAATAATATTATTTAATCCTTTAATATAATCAATATTGTCATGTAAAATATCATTATCGTTATTAATAATAAGTGGTCCATTTAGTCCTTCAATAATTTCTAACTTGGCCTTCATAATATTTTCTCTAGAACCTAAATTACCAATATGAGCAGTTCCTACATTAGTAATAACGGCCATTGTAGGTTTAGCAATATTAGTAAGCAAAGATATTTCACCAAAATTATTCATTCCCATCTCAATAACCATTATATCTTCATCTTTTAATCTAAGAATCGTAAAAGGAAGACCAATATTATTATTATTATTACCTTCTGTCTTAAGTACCTTATACTTAGTACTAAGTACAGAATAAATCATATCTTTAGTAGAAGTTTTACCAACACTACCAGTAACACCAACTACTGGAATATTATATAAACTTCTTTTATACCTAGCTAAATCTTGTATACATTTTAAACAATTATCCACAAGAATAATAGTTTTATTTTTATATTTATCATCAATATCATTAATATCAATATTATCTAATATACAAGCTTTAGCGCCTTTATCAAAAGCATCTTTATAAAATAGATTACCATCAAAAGTTTCACCTTTAATTCCTACATAAATATCACCATCTCTAATAGTTCTAGTATCATGAGAAAAATTATCAAGTACTAAATTAATATCTCCATATAATAATTTACCATTAAATTTATCAATTATATCACTAACATAAATCATATAATCACCTACTCATTTGTCTCGCTAATAATACTGTCAATATTAGATAACTTATCATCTATTTCTTTTAAAGAAATATCACTTTTTTCTATTTTACTATAAGATTTATCATCTTTTTCTATATCAGTATATGTTTCCATATTTTTAATATTATAAGAAGATACTATTCTATCTTTAATTACATAAGAACCATTACTATATCTATCCATAATAGGAATCTCAGTAATTTTAATAACTTTAGTATAATTATCTGATACAACACCAATTAAATTCTTAGAGTCTTCAATATATACACGAATAATTCTACTAGGATTACTCTTAATAACTTTCATAAGAAGTATTCCTCTTTTAGCTCTTGAAGTTTTTTCAAATTCTAATAATTTAACCCTTTTGCCAGTGCCCTTATCAGTAAGTATAGTAATATATTCATCACTACTATCAAATAATAAACCATTAACTACATAATCATCTTTTAAATTAATAGATTTAACTCCAGCAGCCTTAATTCCAACAACAGGAACTTCACTAATATCATACCATAAACCATATCCACAAGAAGTAGCTATAAATACCTCTCTACTATTTGAATCAGTTACACTTACTAATTCATCATCATCTTTAAGATTCATCATTTTAATAGGCTTACTATATCTTTGAGCCTTAAACTCGTTAATAGAAGTTCTCTTAATCATACCATTTTTAGAAAAACTTGTAATATATTTATTACTATCAAAATCACTTACGAACATTGAATAAATAATCTTCTCATTATCTAGTAAAGGAATAATATTACTAATATGTTTACCCAAATCTTTCCATTTACATTCAGGTATATCATAAACAGGTAAATATAAATAATTACCTAAATTAGTAAATAAAAGTATTGTATCAGTAGTATTAATATTATATATACCTATAACATAATCATTATCTTTTAACATAGTATCTTCACTACTTGAAGAACTATAGCTTCTATAAGGTACTCTCTTAATATATCCTTCATTAGTTACCACTACTACAACTTGTTCTTTAGGTATCATTGTTGTAGTATCAACCTTAACATCAGCAGCCTCATCCCTAATTTCAGTTCTTCTATCTATAGCATATTCTTTCTTAATCTTTCTAAGATCATCCTTAATAACAGCATTAAGTTTATCTGGATTAGTTAATATTTCTTCATATAACTTAATTTTCTCTTCCAATTTTTTCATCTCTTCTTCCAAAGAAACTATATCAGTATTAGTAAGTCTATACAATTGTAAATTAACTATAGCTTCAGATTGAACTTGTGTAAATTCATACTCTTTAACCAAATTACTAATAGCATCAGCTTTATTCTTGCTTCTTCTTATTAAAGCAATAACCTCATCTAATATAGATATTGCCTTAATAAGTCCTTCCATTATATGATAACTAGCTCTAGAAGTCTTCAAATCATATTCAGTTCCCTTATATACTATATCTCTTTGATGAGCAATATAAGCATCTAATATTCCAAGTAATCCAAGTTGCATAGGTCTACGATTAACAATAACAACATTATTAAAATTATAAGATATTTGTAAATCAGTATTTTTATACAAATAATTTAATATATTATTAGCATCAACATCTTTCTTTAAATCAATAGCTATTTGTAAACCATCTTTATCAGATTCATCTCTTACTTCTACTATACCATCAATCTTTTTATCCATCCTAATTTCATCAATTTTACGCACAAGTAAAGACTTATTAACATCATAAGGTATTTCACTAATAATAATTTTATTTTTATCAATAATAGCTCTAGCCCTAATATATATCTTACCTCTACCAGTTTCATAAGCCTGTTTAATACCATCAACACCAAGAACAATACCACCAGTAGGAAAATCAGGACCTTTTACATAATTCATAATAGTATCAAGCCTACAATTAGGATTATCAATTCTAAAAACTGTAGCATCAATTACTTCTCCTAAATTATGTGGAGGCATATTAGTAGC
Organism: Bacilli bacterium; assembly: GCA_051872655.1. Classification (GTDB taxonomy): domain Bacteria; phylum Bacillota_I; class Bacilli_A; order RF39; family UBA660; genus CAG-302. The sequence goes on from JBJEEB010000002.1 coordinate 7,018, forward strand.
ATAACCTGCACTAATACCAGTAGTACCATTAACTAATAAATTAGGAAATCTACTTGGAAGCACTGTAGGTTCTAATAATCTATCATCATAATTTGGAGCCATAGGAACAATACCAGTCTTATCAATATCACGAAGAAGTTCACCAGCTATCTTAGATAATCTCGCTTCAGTATAACGACTAGCAGCAGGACTATCACCATCAATAGAACCATTATTACCCTGCATTTCAATTAAAGGAGCCTCATTCTTCCAAGGCTGACTCATTCTAACAATAGCTTCATATATACTAGAATCACCATGTGGATGATAATTACCCATTACCATACCAACAGCATTAGCACTCTTTTTAGTAGGTTTATCATAAGTATTATGTTCCTTATACATAGAATATAAAATTCTTCTTTGAACAGGTTTCAGACCATCTCTAACATCAGGAATAGCTCTATCTTGAATAATATATTTAGAATATCTCCCAAAACTCTCACCCATTATATCTTCTAAAGAATAATCATATATTCTTTTAATAATTTCTTCCATATATTTACCACCATACCAATTATATAATACTTTTTCTTTATTTTCAAGGAATTATACATTTTCTTTACATTATATAAGTACTATTAACAGCAAAAACAAATAAGTTTTATTAAAAATAATACATAATAAAAGTAAAAGAATAGATTAATTATCTATTCCTTGACTGACTGTAACATTTATTAATTTAAAAATATAATATAAAAAATAATAGTTAATTAAATAACCCTTATTTCTTATTAATAATCCCACCATTGAACTTCACAACTAATATCACTCGTTACTTGATTAATAACTATACTTACTACATTATTATACGATGAATCAGAAAAATTTTCACCATTAGTACAAGTTATATCAACACCACTAGCCATTGTAGATATATCTTTTGAATATTCATCACCATGTTTAACAGTATCTTGATAACTTTCTCCAGTATCAATAACATCCAAATAAACAGTATAATTAGTCAAAGTTGTAGAATATTGAGCATATAAAGTTGCATTTGCATTTGTAGTATAACTTCCACCAGATTGATATACAGTACCACTTCCATCCTGATTTGTATTCCATTCAATAAATGGATAACCAATTTTTATAGGTTGAACGCTACTTAAAGTAAGAGTAGTACCATAAGTTTTTATCTGTGAATTAGGAGCTCCAGTTCCACCATTCGCATCATAATTTATAATATAAGTATTTTTAGTCGCCGATAATGTCTTAGTCACAGCACTTGTTCCCATTGTTCCACTACAAGGACTTGATGATGTACAAGATGACATACCATATCCTTTAGAAGATGTACCATAATAATAATATGTGGAACCAGAATTAACACTAAGTGATATATTACTTGTAGATGATGTATAACTACTTGCTCCATTTATTTTGTAATATATTTTACTTACACCTGTTCCTTTATTTAAATTCAAAGTATAAGTGCTAGGAGCAGTTATAGTAACTAACTTCATATAACTAGGAAGCACTATTTCATCTTTACTGGTTGCAACCCCCATAGTAAAAGTAATAGTATTTGAAGTATTATTAGTAACAGTCATATAAATGACACCACCCCATGTATCCAATTCACCACTAAGAGTAATTGCATCCTGATAAGAAGATGTATCGACAGAAAAAACTAAATCACTACTATCTCCATCATAAATATACCATGTAGCATAATTTACTCCTTCTATTTGCTCGTCTTCATTAAATATAGCAAAATTAACATCTTTTGAAGAATTAGGTCCGATAGTAATATCCGCAGTATCAAAGATATCAGCCTTATAAGATAAATTTGAAGAAAAAGAAATTGGATTACTTATTTCAGCACTAACAGTAAAAACAGCATAAGTAGACCCTATACCTAATACAATTAAACCAATAGAAATAACTAAAATCAAATAAATTGTTTTCATGGAAATTTTAGTTTTCATAGTAATCCTCCCTTACCTAAAATAAACTTAATATACTACTTATATCAATCTTAGAAATATGTATAAGTATAGCGGCCATAGCTAAAAAAGGCCCAAAAGGTATCAAATTATCTTTTCTACTAAATAACATATAAACAGCTACAGGAAAAGCAATAAATGTAGCTAAAAATATATCACATATACATAGTGGATATCCAATTACTATTCCAAATAGAAACATTAATTTAATATCTCCACCACCCATAGATTCTCTCTTAAATAACTTATCTCCTATTAATTTTATCACATACATTGTAACAAAAGCAAGTATTCCCGCTATTATTTTATCAGCAGTATATTCAAGTCCAAAGAAAATAAGTTCTAATAATATAATAAGTATTGATGCTATTGCTATTATTTCATCTAAAATTATCATATATTCAATATCACTTACAATAATAGTAATCAAACCAGATATAAATATTAAACTAATAACCAAATTATAACTAAAACCAAAAGAATGATAAGCTGTACAATATAATACCCCAGTTATTACTTCAATTAATAAATAACTAATAGGTATCCTATTATTACAACATCTACTTTTGCCTCTCTGTATAATATAAGAAACTATAGGTATCAGTTCATACCACCTTAATCTATGTTGACATGAATGACAATGACTTCTAGGATATAATATAGATTCATTATTAGATAATCTTACTGCTAAAACATTAAGAAAACTACCCATTATACTACCAAAAATAAATATTATTATATATATATATATTTCCATATTACCACCTATAAAATATCATTATACATACTAAACATCGGAACAAATATAGATAAAAGAACTACTCCTACTATACCAGCAAGTAAAATTATCATAACTGGTTCTATTAAACTTTTTAATCTCTGTACTAAAGCTTTTTGTTCTTCTTCATAATAAGAAGCAACATTTTCCATCATAACACCAAGTCTACCAGTCTTTTCACCAGTAACAAGCATTTCATAAGCAATTCTAGGAAATGCCCATTTATTCTCAAAAGCCTTAGATAATCCAGCACCAGTACTTAAATTAGTAACAGCCTCTTTTATTATATCTTTATATATTTCATTATTAGTAACTTTTCCTAACATTTCAATACTATCAGTAATAAATACATCATGTCTAATAAGAGAAGAAAAAGTTTTAGTAAACATAACAATTTCATTATCAATAATTACATCTTTAATTACAGGAATATGCATAACTATATATTGAACTACATATCTAAATTTCTTAATATTTTTATATAAAGCAATAAATACAATAATAACACCTGCTACTGCAATAATAATTTTAAAAATATTATCAGTAACAAACGAACTAGCTTTAATTAAAAATACAGTAATACCTGGAAGATCAGCTCCTAATTGATCAAATATACTTTGAAATTTAGGAATAATAAATATAAGTAAAAAAGTTAATACTATCACAGCAACAACAAGTACAACACTAGGATAAGTAAGCGCGGATATAATTTGTTTTCTATTCGTGTCAGCAGTCTTGTAATATGCTGTCATATCATCTAATGCCTCTGTCAAATTACCAGTAAGTTCAGAAGTCTTAAGCATATTAATAAGTAATTTAGGGAAAATATTCCCTTGTCTTGCTAAAGCTTCACTAAAAGGAACTCCCGTATTTAATTCATATAATATTCTCTTATATAAATCTTTCTTATTCTTTTTATTTGTTTGTTCACTTAACATAACAATAGAATCAGTAAGTGGAATACCACTTTTAATATAAGTAGATAATTGCGTTAAAAAGAAAACCAAATCTTTATATTTCATAGGTCTCTGAAAAGTAAAGAAATCACCAAACTTACTAATTTTAGTAGGCTTAATTTCTAATATTTTATAACCTTGACTATTCAAAAAAGATTCAACATCCAATTTCCTAAAAGCATCAAAATAACCCTTTACAGTTTTACCATTTTTATCATAGCAAGTATATTTATATCTAGTTTTTACATTATTAACTACAGTATTACCATTAACAGTTTGATTAGAAGTAAAAACAGTATTATTATTAACATTATTACTCATAGTATTATCACCTATTCTATAAATAATTATAACATAGATTAATATATTTTTTAACATTTTTTTATTAATTTCATATATTATTTTAGAAAGGGAGTATTATAAATGTATGGAAATAATTTTGGATATCCTTTTATGGGAGGAATGCCTAATCAAATGATACCTCCAATGACAAGAAACATAGTAGGACCAGCTATGTCACCATTAAATAGAGGTATATCCCAAGGAGGAGGTCTTAGATCATTACTAGGTTTAGGAAGAGCAGCTTCTCCAGGAGGCCTAGCTTCTAGAGGATTCAGTTTTTCTAATCTTTTAAATGGAGCAGCAAAAACACTAGGAGTAGTAAGAGATGCTATTCCAGTAGTTAAAGAAATAGGACCAATGATGAATAATATGAAATCTATGCTTAAAATAGCTTCAGTATTCAAAGATGAAACAGATACCAAAGAAAAAAAAGAAGAAACTTCTTCTAATATAAATAACAATGATCAAAATAATATCACAAATAAAGAAAAAACAGATTATTCATATAATCAAAGTAATAATTCACCAAATTTCTTTTTATAAGAAATTTTTTTACTTTATATACTTAATTCCAAATTTATTATACATAAATTTAACTATAAAATAATTAATACTAGTATAAATAATTGTCATAAATATACTATGAATAATAATATTAAAAAGTAACATAATATCATAATCATTATATCCAACTATTACAAGAATAATAAAAGATAATATATGATATATAATAATACAAATATAACTAATAATATTTGTCATAAATATATTTTCTGGAAACAAATTATAAAGTAACTTAATAATTATACCAATAATTATAAATATAAAAATATTAATAAAAAAAGTAGAGGTATATAATACATCAAATAAAATACCAAATATCAATATAAGTAAATAATATTTTTTATCATTATCAAAATAAGGATAAATAATTACAAAAGAAATTATGGTATATAGCGTAGTAAAATAACTAATATTAGATAAAGTACTAGGAAATATATTTGACATAATACCTTCAAGTAAAAAAGATATAACCAAATATAAAATACTAATAATCATTGCTATCTTTCCTTTTTAATATACTAACATAATTAATATCAGTAAAATCTACTGCTGGTGTTACTCTAATAATCTTAGCTAAATCATAAGAATCAGTAGATATCTCACTAACAGTACCAATTAAAATACCAGAAGGAAATATACCACCAAGTCCTGAAGTATAAACATAATCGCCTACTCTAACATCTTTAGTATTACTAATACCTTCTACTTCTAAATAATTATCACTATAATCATAACTATTAATTAATCCATATAAATTATAAACACCATTACTAATATGAACAGATATTTTATTATTAGTATCACTAGTAGTAATTAACCTAACATCTGAAGTAAAAGTACTAGTTTTAATAACCTTTCCAATTAAACCTTTAGAATTAATAACAACCATATCTTTCTCTACACCATTATAAGTACCTTTATCTATTGTAATCGTATTATACCAAAAACCAACATTCCTAGTAACAACTGTAGCATTCAAGTATTCATAATCAATCAAATTATACTCAATATTTAATTCCTCTTTTAACTTTTCAAGTTCTCTTCTAAGTTCCATATTTTCAGCCTCAATTGAAGATACTCTATCAAGTGAAGATTCTAATACATCATTATCTTCTTCCACATTTTTAAGTTCATTATAATCAGTAATTTTACTAGATATAAATCTAACAGGATATGATATAATCTTTTCAGTATAAACTAAAGCATCCTTAAAAAAAGATTCAACTTTATTAAGTTTCCTATCTTCTTTAAGAGTAAAAGAAAATATAACAAATATAATAATAATCAAAACTATAATAAAAATAACAATATATTTTTTAGGTATATCTTTCTTCTTTTTATTAAACATAAATATCACATTCCTATCACAATTTATTATATAATATTTTTTATTAAATTAAAAGTACTATAAATTATTATCTTCATAAAAACTATAATAATTATTTTTACCAATAATAATATGATCAATCAAAATAATACCATGTAAATTACCAATATTCTTTATTCTCTCAGTAAGCTCTATATCATTACTACTAGGAGCTGCATTACCAGAAGGATGATTATGAATACAAATAATGTAACTAGCAGATAGCATATAAGCTTCCTTAAATATCTCTCTTGGATGAACCAAAGAATAATTAACAGTACCCTTAAATAATAATTTCTTATCAATATATTTCTTTTGATTATCTAAATAAATAACATAAAATAACTCTTGCTTAATACCATTAAACAAATTATTAAAATAATTAATAATTGATTTAGGATTAGTTAAATATACCAAATCATTATAATTTTCTTCCATATATACTCTTCTACCAAGTTCAATAGCGGCTACAAGTTCAATAGCTTTAATTTTACCTACTCCAGGAATAATAGCTAAAGAATTAATCTCTATATTTTTAAGTTCATTAATATTATTAACAGAACTAAGTATATTATGAGAAATTTCTTTTAAACCATATTTTCTAGTACCAGACTTAAGTATAATCTCAATAAGTTCATTATTTGATATATTTTCTTTTCCATATTTAATAAGTCTCTCCCTAGGTTTTTCTTCATTAGGTAAATCTTTTAAATTCATTTTTTCCTCGCTTTCTCTAAATAATAATTGATAAAGCGTAATGTGTTGTTACTTTACCCTACTTTATTTAACATAAAGTCTTCTCCTTTCATAAAAATTTTGCTCCACCTAAAATCAAAAACACTAACTAAAATCATTTCATAAAATTTTGAGCCTTAATATGACTAAATTATAATATCTAACAAAATTTATGTCAACACAAAAAAATAACAAAAAAAGAAGTTAATCCTTCTTTTCAATCCAATTTTTACCATCCACTACTCTAGCCACAACCATAGAATTAGATAAATCACCTACTACATTAAGCATTGTCGCAGGAGCATCAATAATTGTAGCAATAATTGTAAGTATAGGAAGAGCCCCAGTACCATATCCCATCATAGTAAGAATCATCATCTCTGATATAGTACCACCACCAATAGGAACTGCAGTAACAAGAAGTGTTGCTACAAGTGCTACTATTAATATCTTACTAATACCACCAATACCACTTATATTAGTACCAAATAAACTGGCCAAAAACATAATTTTAAATACACTACCAATAATAGAACCATCTTTATGAAAACTAGTTCCAAGTGGTATAACAGTCTCCGCTATATCATCAGGTACTCCAATTTTTTTAGCACACTCACTATTAACAGGTATAGAAGCAGATGAAGAACAAGTAGCAATAGAAGTAACCGTCGCAGGTATTACATTTTTCCAAAATCTTTTAACTCCTTCTCTCTTGCCTGCTATAAAAGCATATATTGTATACACAATAAAATAAAATAATAAACTTACAATAGTATAAATAATAAAAGTTTTTAAGTATCCAACTGCTATTACACTACCAAATGTACCAACCATTGAAGCCGTATAACATAATAGTCCAATTGGAGCATAATACATTATAATTCTAACAACTTTCATAATAACTTCATTAAAAGATTCCAGTACTTCCTTTGCCTTATTACCCTTACTACCAGCCATATTAATAGCTATACCAAATATAATAGAAAATACAAGTAAAGCCATTAAATTATCTGTACTAAGTAAATCACTAAACTTACTAACCGCCAACATTTTAGAAGTTCTCTCTAATATATTAAGATCCTGAACTTGAGTATTTTCTGTAAAACTACTCTTAATTTCATCAATTTTAGAAGTATCTACTAAATTACTCTTATAAGTAAATAAAAATCCTACTAAAACTGCTACTAAAGAAGTTACAATAAAAGTGACAATTGTAGTAATCATAATCTTACTAAGTCTCTTAGGACTCTTCATCCTAGAAATAGATACAGTAATAGTAAGAAATATTAAAGGTACTACAATAACTAAAAGCATATTAATAAAAATATCTCCCAAAGGACTAAGTATACTAGCCTTTTCTTTAAAAATAATTCCAATAATAAATCCAACAATAATAGAAATAATAAGTATTAATGTAGATTTATAATTCTTTATAAATTTTTTCATTAAATCACCTTCCTAATACCATTATATTATTTATAACAAATTATTATAAGTATTATAAATCCACACTAAAAATAAATAAGTTTACACTAGTCCACAGTTATGCTATAATAATTTTGAGGTAATTATGAAAAAATATATAAAATTAAATAACAACGATAATCATCTATCATGGGGTAATTTTACCAGAATAATAAAAGAAAACACTATAAATAAGACTAGTGCTCTTCAAGTAGAAATATTTAATATAGTATTTGATAATGCTGATATAAATGATACTACAGTAAATAACTATTGTATAGGAATTAGAAGTATAAATAATGGGTATAAGCAAAAATATATAACATATAAAAAGAAATATCAAAATAATAAATATATACTAATTGATATCATTCTAAATATATTAACCATAATTAATGGTAATATATATACTAACCTAAATATCGATGATAAACTAAATATAATAAATAATAATAATATACTAAAAAAAGTAACTATAAAACTTTATAACATCAGTAAAAATGACAAAGAAGTAACTAAAGAATTATCAAGTAAATTACTATCATTAATAAATGAAAATAATATTTATGAAGCACTAGTAGAAATACTTTTCTTTATAATATTAGACAAAAAACAACCAATATATGAAGAAAATATAAAAAAAGAAATAATTGAAAATCTTCTTACCAATACTCTAGTAGCTCCCCAAGAACTAGAAGAATATCTAAATCTAAAATTCAGTGAAGGAATAAATTATAATTTTTCACTAAATGCGCTTGCAGATAAAAATAACACATATGCATTATATGAACTAGGAACAAATGAATATAAAGGATATATAAAAGGATATCCTAGATATGATATCAGTTATAAATATTTTAAAGAAGCTTCTCAAAAAAATCATCCAAGTAGCTACTATATGATGGCAAAAATGCTAATTGATGGCAAAATTGGAAATAAAAGTATTAAAAATTTAAAAAATGCCTATGAATATTTAAATATATCTATAAACTTAGGTAATATTGCTTCATTAAATCTACTTGGTAATATGTATAAAGAAGGACTATATGTAAAAAAAAATATAAATAAAGCCATTACTCTATATGAAGAAGCCTCACTTCATAACTATGCTTATGCATATAATAATCTAGGTAAAATATATGAAGATAGACATGAATATGAAAAAGCCTTTAAATATTATGAAAAAAGTTCCCTACTAGGAGAATCATATGCTCTAAATAAACTAGGAGAATATTATAGGCAAGGAATATATGTAGACATTAATTTAGATAAAGCATTTTCTCTTTATAACAAAGCCATTGAAGTACCAATAGATAATATATACCCATATGCCTTTTATAACCTAGCAAAATATTTCTATTTAACTGGAGATGTAATATTAGTAAAAGATTTAAGCAAAGCCATTGAATATCTAACTATTGGAAATAATATGAATAATATTGAATCATCAATATTATTATTATATATCTATATAGAAAAATATTTAAAGAATAAAAATAATGACATTCTAAATAAAATAAAAGAACTAGTTAATACCATTGAGAATCATCCTAAGTATAATAACAAAATAAAAGAAGACATAGAAAATAATTTATTAAAATTAAAACAAAATAAAAAAATAAATATAGGCATAATAATTGGTTGTATAATATTTGGTGTGGGTAACTAAAATTACTTTCATCGTTTTTTATTA
>JBJEEB010000003.1:0-16617 GCA_051872655.1 Bacilli bacterium
ACTTTATTATAGTGAATTTTTATTCACCCACACTATTTGACAAAGAACCTAATAAAAAAAAGAAATACTTTTTTGTAATATATTTCTTTTTAATTAGTTTTCTTTTTTGTTTTTAAGAAAATATACTGTGTATCCTAATGCTCCAATACCAACTACCCAAGCAATTAATATTAATATATCGCCAGTTTTACTATTTTCTGTTACTTCATCATCGATTTTAGAATATTCATCTTCATTTTTTGGATTGTCAATTACAATTATATCTACAGTATCATCTTTACTTTCATCAGATTTTTCTGGTTCTATAAATGTAAATATATTTTCATCAATATAAACAGAAAAATTTTCTGTAAGAATGGTGTCTTTAACTTTGACTACTAAAACATAATTGCCTTCCTTAGTATTATTATTTTTCTTAATAATAATAGATTTTTCTGTCCCTAAATTATTAACTATATCAAAATCATAAGTTAATATATTCAAATAATCTGTATCAGTAGCAGAAAATATATTATAAGTAACATCTTCTACATTAATATTACTATAATTATAAGTAATAGTAATTTTATCAGTTTCAGTCAAAGAATTATCTTTACTAAAACTATAATTATAGTCTTCTTCATTAACATTATCTGTATATGCTCTAATAGGAGCTATTTGATCTTTATAACTTACAGTAAGATTTGACCAATTAATACCATCAACAGATACAAATGATAGTCCTTTTTCAACTTCCATCTTGCTATGAAGTCCTATTGTTGTTTGTCCGTAAGTATATATTGGCCCTTCACTATAATAAAATTTTATAGCAATGCCAAACTTAGGATTAATTATATCGATAGAATCAACATCAATAGTTGTATATCCTATTGAATTAGTAGTACCGCTTTTTATCACCCTTGAATTAGATAAATCGCCATCACTAGAGAACAATACATCATATTTTTGTCCAACAATACCACTAAAGAAAGAAACACTTTTTAACTTTTCTGTACCATCAGAATTTTTATTAAATATATTTCCTAAGTAAATATCAACATTTTCATTAGGAGCTATAGCATTGCTAACTCCTATCTTATCATGAAAATATGAATTATCATTAAAATTCTTTGATATGTCATAAAATCCTACAAGAGAAGTACAAATATTAATATCATCATAAGACACATAATAATAACCATTATCACCCATTAAAACATTTACATTTTCTAATTCAAGCGATTCCCCATAGGAATTCTTTATAATGAAGGCACCATCTCTACTAGGCTTAGTAGAAAAATTAGAAGCGCTAATTGTATCATCCCATCCAATTATCGTAACAGCATGATTAATATCTTGATTTTCTTCAATAGTTTTGTCATTATAAGAAATGTATGCTTTTCCATCATAATAATAATATGCACCATTTAAAGTATTACTAGTAATTTCTAAGTTATTATTTAATGTAAAAGATTTATCACCAAAATCAAAATACATACTAGCACTTAAAGCACCATTACTAACCAAATACTTCTTTATACTTGTAATAGTATCATCTGAACAAGCACCTTTATCTGATGCTAAAATACTACTAGATTTAACCGAAAAAGCTACTTCTTTTGAAGATAATTCACTAGTAGTAGGAAAAGAGATAGTATTATCTTTTACACCAAGTAATGTTGAGAAAGGCATATCATTTTCTAAAACAGGTCCCATCCTATTAAATAGATATGCAGAAGAGATAAAAGCATTTCCACCCTCATCATATGTTCTATTTACAGGCATCAAACCTTCAAAACTTACGTTTTGTGCCGAAAATGCTAAATGTGCTTCACTCAAATCATAGCTACCTATTTTATTCATAAGTAAATTAGATTCTATACTAGCCATAGTAGCAAAAGTCCAACAAGTATTAGAATTATCTTGATTTTTAACTGAAGTAACATAATTGTAATCCCTCAAATCAAATTTAGAACTAGTATAGGTTTCACTAACATTTGAACCAACACTTGAAAAGAAAATATCGTTAGTTTTACATTTTGTAGGTTCCAAAACTTTACTTCTCTCACTCTGAGATAATTTTATCCATTTTTTATATGCATCTGTATACTCACAATCCAGAACTTCAATAGTTTTAGCATCTATAAATTTTATATTAAAAATAAATATACTTAAAACAAGCAATAGAACATATTTAATTTTATTTTTCATTTTTACCACACTCCAAACACAAAATTACATCCATGCTTACATTTTATTTTATCATTTACATATTTAGACAGATTAAAAATACAAAATTATTTTTAGTCATTCTAATTTTGATACTTTTTATTTTTCTTAAATATATCAAAGATACCTCTTTTAGGAGTCTCTTCTTTTTCTTCATGTTCTACTGCTTTAATATATCCTAATTTTTCTAATAAAGGTAGTAAATATTTACTTACGTCTTCTTTATCATTTAGTGGAGGTATATTATAGTAGACTTTTAAATCTGATTCTACTTCAAAGTTAGCTATATCACTATCATTAAGTAGACTTTTATTTAATACTATATTTTTACCTTTTAACTCACTAAATATTTTGGGATTTATTAAAGATAATTTATTTAATTTTATAGTACTCGGTTCTATTAAATATAATACTTCAGTACATATATGATCTTTATTTGTTCTATCTAAATCTATAATAAAAGTATTTATACTACTATATTTATCCATGGTAGATTCTATATCTTCTTCTTTTACTGATAAACAGTCTTTATCATGAAAATATGTTAAATCTCTTTTATTTATTTCTATAGCCATAGTACTATAGTAGTCACTTAATACTTTTTTTAATAAATATACTAAAGTAGTAGAACCTGCTGAATCAGTTATATTTTTTACTCCTAGTACTTTTCTTGTAGATGATTCCTTAAGAGAAGCATTTGGTGAATCTTCTACTTTACTATCTATATCTTGATAGTGAGCTACGTCTCTATAAATATTAGGATTTGTGTATAGATACATTAAATCATTTGAATTCTTAGTAAAATTATATATACCCATACTTACTAATTTGGATAAGAATACACTAGAATCACTTATAGCATCATCTTTATCTAATAATAATATTACTTTATCCATATTAATACTCATAGATAATTTTTGTAGGTTATTTAAATCTTTATAATCTTTAATAGCAGTTATATCTAAAAACATTTTATTAAAGAAATAATTTCCAAAGGTAGATATTATTTCATCAACTTCATAAATACCTTCTAGTTTCTTAGATACTTCTATATTTAGTGTACTTAATATATCACCATATTTATTTGCTATTATTGTATCCATTATACATTTATCCTTTCTATCTTACGAGTCTCTCCGGTGATTGGAATATTGAAATTTAAATTAAAGAATGGAAAATTAATATTGATATATGTTGTTACTTTATAGTATTTACTTGTTACTCCATCATTAACTGGTCCAGTATATTCCTCAATACAATATCCATTTTTATAACAATGTAAAGTGTTATTATTATTATTTGCTGGTATATTAGTTAAATTTACATAATAACTAACACTGTTTAAATATGTATTAATATCTCCAATTACTGAACCTTCTTTGGTATCAATATAATCAGACTGTTTTATTCCTTCATTCTGTTCTATGATATCTATTATTTTATTCTTAACTCTAAATGCTTTGGCATAGTTTAATGCTACTGCGATAAAAGCTATATATATCGCTAAGAATATTAGCATTAATTTTATCATAAAAGCTCCACCAAATGCTTCTCTCATTATTAATCACCTACTTTTTATTAAAATTATTGGCTGCCAGCACCTGTGCAAGCACAATTGCCACCACTTGAATCACAACTCCAACTGCCACCTGAACTTTCACATTGTTCTCTACCAGTGTTACCCCAACTATTTTGAATAGTTGAACTGATTTTTGGCCACATAAGGGCTAAAATACCACCAATTACTGCTACTGCTACAATAACAATTACTGTCATTGATACTTCACCTGTTGCTTCTTTCATTATTTTTCACCTTCTTTCGTATATTATTTTTTTATTCTTCTCTTATATATTTCAAATCTTTAGAAACTCATTATCATAAAGATTGAAATCAGTAGTAATCCAAGAGAACCAAAACCTGTTACACACATCATGATCATGGTTTTTCTTTCCATGGTATTGAGTCTTGCTTGATATTTCATTTCTCTTGCTTTTGATTGAAGATTTGATACTGACTTAGAAAATGATACTAGTTGCTGATGTTTCTTTTCTTGTTCTCCAAGTCCTAATCTATATAATAGTCTCATCATTCTCATTGAATCTCTTACTGGGTATTCTTTAGCAAAATCCATATATGGATCTATTGATGAATCTCCAGCTTCTATTTTTTCTACTAGTCTTTTTAGTCCTGGTTTGAATACTTCAGGAGCATCATCTATACTTTTAGCTAAAGCTACTGGTACTGTATAGTGATGTACTAGTACTTCTAAACTTTTTAAATAATATGGTAATAATGAATCTATATAATTTAAATGTGATTTATACCATCTTCTAAGTGAGTTATATGGTTGTTTATATACTAGGTATCCTACTATTAAAGCTGCTATTACAGTTAAATAACTCATTTGTGATAGAAATAAGAATATTAATGCTGCTGCTACTATGATACCATTTCTTATTCTTTTCATGAATACTTCATTAGGATTATATACTCTATCACCATATTTAGCTACTAAAAGAAAATCATAGTCTTTTTCTTTTAATAAATTACATAGTTTTGTATTATTAGTAAAGATATTATCTTTATCTATTTTGCCATTTACTATAAATATATATATTATTATTATGGCTATTATTAACATTTCTATATACATTATTCGGCACCTACATTCTCGTTATAATATTTTTCTCCTGATAGAAGAAAATAACTATTTATTATTACAATGCCATGTATTAATATTCTAATAAGGGTATTATCTATCATTGATATATATGTTTCTTGTCCTATTAGTAATTGTATTAAGGCTACCATTCCATATAGAGCTATTCCAAATGTTAAGAATTGTTTATGGAAGTTTGCTCTATCTGTTCTATCTCTATATACTCCTTCTACTAGAATATCTATATCTGATAACATATTTTCAAATGTTTCAGCAGTATCTTTAGCACCTTCTTTAGTTACTTGTAAGAATAGTTGATGCATATTTTTAACCATGTAATATGGATATTTTGTATCCATATATTTTATTGAATCATAAACATCTCCTTTTTCATAAGATAAAGCTATCATTGTTTTTACATCAGATAGTAATGGTTCTTCAAGTACTCCTGATTCTACTACTCCTTCAAGTGACTTAACAAAAGCTTGAGTAGTAGCAAATTCCATTATAGTGTTAGTGCAATATACTTGTACTTGTTCAAAGATATATTCACTATATTGTCTTTTACATCTTAAATAAGTTATGTATGGAATAAAAGATACTGCTATTATGATATATACTACTGATATTAATATGTTATAGAAGTATAGATAACTTATTCCTCCTGCTAATCCTGCGAATGCTAATATTTGGAATAAATATTGTCTTGGAGTATATTCTAATCCTAGTTCTTTTACTTTTTCTCTCATTACTTTGAATGAGTATGGTTCTAATTTTTTATAAGTATTTATTGCCTGCTGAGATATGAATTTATATACTGATTCTCCTCTTTTAGTACGATAAGATACTATAAATATTATTATTAGACCTATTAGGATGATTTCCACTTCTATCACCACCTTAACTTATATTTTGATTATTATTTATATTAGTTAGATTTATACTACTAGGAGCACTTGATGATGTAGCATAAATATTTGGTATATTATTAGGAGACTCTACCATATTAGTATTTTGCACTGTACCTGATACTTGATTAGGTGTAATACTTTGATTTTGTGTATTTACAGTACTTGGTACTGTATTAGAAGAAGTACTTTGACTTTCTGTATATAGACTATTATCTACTATAAATTCTCCTACTTTATCTTTATTAATTATATCATTATTTTCTAAACTAGTAAACTCCTCTTTTACTAAAATATCTTGAGGCATTATTACACCTTGACTTTCTAAGTAACTAATTAGATACTTAGATGGATTAGCAGTAGTTTCTTTACCATCTGGTGTTTTCTTATATAAAATTTTATATTCTGCTTTATTATCATCTGTTACATAGAATTCTACTACTTCGGCTACTTCCCTATGAAAGGCATTATATTTAGTACTATAATATCCCTTAATATGTACTCCTAACTGAACATATCTATGTATTGTTTTTAGAAACTGATCTATATCTTGATTTGTCTCTAGAAGACTATACATTCTACTAGGAATTGATTCTGCTTTATCGGCATGAATTGTCGATAATATGTTATGACCTGATGATATAGAATTTCTGACAGCCATTACAGCTTCAGCACTTCTTACTTCGGATAGTAATATCCATCTAGGATTTTGTCTCATGCAAGTAACTAGTACATCAGAGTATGAAGCAATATTATTTGTTTTCATTGCTATTATATCTCTATGTGGAAATATTTTATCTAAGTGTAACTCTAATGTATCTTCAATTGTTATTATCTTTTCATTTTCTTTAGTATGAGCTGCAAGATATTTAATGAATTCTGTTTTACCACTACCTGTTTCTCCACTTACCATAATATTACAATGTCCTTCTACACATTTTAATAGAAAATCATGAATATTTAGTCTTATATAGTCTTCTGCTATTATTTTATCTTTTTGTAATCTTATTTTAGCAGGTGTTTTTCTTATTAATACAGCTATACCATTCTTTGCTATAGAATCATGAACAAAGTTCATTCTTAATTCGGCTGATTCGGCATCTAGAAATGGATTAGCCATATTAAATGATTTTCCCATAGAATTAGCACACTGAAAAGCTATTTTTTCCATTAGGGCATTATCTATTCCAGTGTTTTCTACTCTGAATACTCCTTGAGATAATGATTTTAACCATACTTGTCCACCATTATCATAAGAAATATCAGTTATGTCATCATTATCTAGAAATTGTTTTAATGGACCAAAGTCTATTTGACTAAATTGTTCATCCATATTACACCTCCTTCTATTCTTTTATATTATTATTATTGATTATTTGTTTCATTATTACCAGTATCTTCAGTTACCCCTTCACTTACTTGTGGTAAGTCATCTACTGAAACAAAGGCTGTTTTTGAATTTATAAATTCTTCTATTTGAAGACTACTTACTGTTACTTTTTGATCTTCTGTTAAAGTAGCAGTATTTGGTATTAATAATAATTCTACATCATAATTTTTTAAATATAATGCTTTTCTTAGTAATAAGTGTGTTTCTTCTGGTACTGCAAACAACATATACGCTGGTGTTCTTGCTTCTTCACTATTTTCGAATACATGTCTACCTGAAGAATCTTTAACATCTAATACTTCAATATTACTAATGAATTTACCAAACATTACTTCTCCATCATCATTTAATGATTTATAATAGATATTGATATAACTACCTGGAGCCATTGAATTAGCATATGTACTATATATATTAACTGGATATATTATTACTGTGTATCCTTCTGGTACATCACTAAATGCTGAATCTGGTAGATCTTTTTCATCTACTACTAAATCTGTATAGAATAAACTTCCTTTAGCTATCATTGTATTATAGTTAGAATATTTACCTATTATACTTTTAGTAGTAGTATAATAATTTCCTACTAGAAATGATTTAGGAACATTCATAGTACCTATCATATCATCTGTTATGTATGTTCTTGGCTGAATAGTTTGCTTAGCATATGGTACTGAAACTAATTCTACTTTTGAATTTATTCTATAATTATAACCAATATATAATATTACTAAACATAATATTACCCCTAATATAGTAACAGTATTTTTGTTACCTAAGAATTTCTTCATTGAAGCTTTTAAATTATTCATATTATCTTCCTCCTTTTTTATTTAAACTCTTCTTATTCATATTCTTCATATGACCATGTTACTTCATATTTAACAGCGACAATATTTTTTTTATTATTATTTAACTTTCCAGTCCAATGAATGAAATAATCATATTTTTCACAATCTACTTCTGTACCTTTCATCCAATCACTGCTTTTATAGTTTTCGCTACAATTATACCACTCTGGTGATGAAATGTTAAGCACTTCACTTTTTAATGCATAATTTTTGATATTTGTACTAGCAGATTCTGGATTAAAATCTGTACGATTACCATCTTCAGTACTTTTAGCCCAATCAATTTCTCTTTGAAGCATACCAAACATTAAATCTTTTTCTTCTTCAACGATAGTAGCACTTGAAATAGAACTAATCTTGACATTTTTAATATGTCCTTGATTTAATTTTTCTGGAATGTTTACAGGTTCAGTAACAGTCACACTATTATTATTAACTCCTGCTAAATTATAATATGTCTTAGTATAAGTTTTTTCTATATATGGTCCAATAATGTCATTAGAAGTCTTATAAGTGTTTTCACCAGTATATTCTAAAATAGCATCTATATAATTGTTAACATTATAATTGCTTGTATCTTCATAAATTGTATACTCTCCTATTCCTGTATTTATAGTAACCGATACTTTAGGTGGTGTTTCAATAATATCAAAGAAGCTTATTGTATAACCACTACCTGTTAAAAGTGTTGATTCAGCAAATCTTCTTGTGAAATTTTCAACAAATTTTTCTCTAACTATTTTAAGTTCTCCTGTCTCACGATAATAACTTATATCAACAGAATCAATCATGGCAGCTTCAGTTACTTCTTTCAATAAATAGTAATCATTTTCATTGGTTGTTGTAAGTTCCTCAAATAACATAATAATTGTTATGCCTACTAATCCAAAGACAATTAATCCTACTGAGGCAAATGACCATTTCATGGATTATCACCTTCAATATTATTGCGATAAATATTAAAATATTTATCAATAAATGAGCTTTCTCCACTCTCGTTTATACCTTCCCAACTTAGGTAACTATTCTTACCATTATATTCTTTAATATCATATGTGGTTTTATTATCTAATTTAACTTGATATTGTAAATTCGAATAGCTTTCTTCAAGTCTTTCCTTATTGCTAGTTTTACTATACCAAGCATACCAGTTTACTCCAGCATTCCTATTTGGAAAAGGATCATTTAAATCTATTGGTCTATAAATAAAGGCGAAGGAGTATGCTTTATCATCTACTTTATCATAAAGGCGCTTGACTACATCAATTTGGCAACTACTGTCTTTACTTCCATCAAATGTTAGGCTCCAATCACCAACCCAGTCTTCATCATTTATTAAGATATTTAAGTTTTTTAATGTAGCTTTTATATTATATTTTCCTTCATATGTTAAAGGAGTATAATATTTATTATTTATACCATAATTTGTTCCTATTGAAGTACTATAAGATATCTTTCCTGTATAAGGTTCTACTACGGAATTTGGTAAATAGAAAGTACATATTGTAGTAACAGTTTCTCCAGGATTAAATTCACCACTCCTTTGGCAGCTTTTTTGAATAAGGCTACTATCTATGGTTTCATTTCCAAACAGTATATTATCCAATGTTATACTATCTTGAAATGTACCAACACTTTGTATTTTTTTCTTCATTGCTTCTATTATTTCTTTTTTTGCATCTGATTGACTAATTAATGTTGTATATATGTTTCCATCAAAATTCCAGCTTATTTCATTGTAGTAAACAAAACCAAATTTAAATCCACCACCTTGGTATACACTATTAGGAGTTAGAATATTAGATACTGTGCCAGTTTCATTTATAAAAACATCTGCTCTTGAATTGCTTGTTTCTATTGTTTGTTTCTTACAAGTGCTAGATAGTGTATTGTCACTAGAATTACATTTTCCAGTATCTGATTTTGTTAAGTTACGATCACATACTTCAGAAGTGGTTGTATAAGTGTATTTATATAATACTGGTGATAATATCCTATATTTTTCGTCTTCACCTTTAATAGGGTATGTTTTCCCTCCACAATTGCTAGAATTTATATTATTATTGAATTCAGTATTCTGAATATTATTTACTGTAGTTTGATTTCTTGCTATTCTGCTTTGAAGATATGCCTTCGAAATAATAGAATTTTGATATGTAAAAGTTCCATTAACATTAATATTTACACTAGCACAAGCTAATATAGATTTATTATCTGTATATTCCCATTGAACGTTTCCAGGGCAAAGCCATTCGTTTTCATTATTTTTGGAATATGATCTATAATAGCCATGACTAAAGTAAGTATTTATTTTACTTTCGCTTTCCTTTTCTACAATATATTTTGAAGTACAGGGAAAATTTCCTATATTACTTATATTTCCTTCCGTTCCTTTGTCTTCAATTTCTATTAATTTAGCATAGAATTTTTCTAAACATGACCCTTGTGCACCATCACACCATTCTGAATTATTATTAAATAGATCTATTTTTTCATAACTGCCTTCAGAGGCAGCTAACTTTAATCTAATAAAACCAGTCTCATTATTACTTGCTGGTGTATCACCTTTCCCATTTTCAATGATTATATCACAATCAATTCCACTTCCAAAGCATACTTTATATGGTTCTAGAAAGAAATAATAATTATTGTAAGTTGTAGTTATTGTTTTAGCTTTTATTTGAGGAATTAGTGTAAAAAATAATACAAATAAAATAAAAGCATACTTATATTGTTCTATTTTTTTCATATTTAATTCCTCCTTCTCTATTACTCTAATACTGTTCTCTTCTTTTTCTTAGAAATTATTATTACAACTATTAATATTATCAAGATAATAATTAGAAATCCTACTATAAAAAGATTGTAAGTTTCTATAAAATTTAGTATTGTCTTTAAAATATTATTATTTTTTTCTTTAACATTATTATCAATTTTTCCTATGTTGTTTTCTAATCGGTAAGTTTTAACTTTCCTTTCGAATGTTTCACGACTAAATTCATATTCATAGTATTTACTACATAATTGGAAATCATCACTGTCAATACCTTCACATAATGGATCCAAGGAATAGATGTTAAATCGTGGTAATTTTACAGTGATGGTATCTACTACTGTTTCACATTTTGATGAATACATATTATAGTACCATGTACCTGTGGTTAATTTTATTTTTAAATCGTCCATACTTTCATCAAAATTTTCTTCTGTCATTGGACTTAAATGAACGTAAATGCCTTCTGGTATGTTTTTAGTAGTAACTAAAAATTCATTATATACTTTACTACCATCATCTTTAGTAACTTCTCCTAGATGATTATAAGTAATTCTTATATTTTCTGCCTTTTCCTTTTCAGCAAGTAATTCTTCATTGGTGCAATCAGCATTTACTGATATAATACTTAGAAATAGTATTAGAAATGAAAATAATATATATTTTATTTGTTTCATATTTAATACTCCTTTCATAGTACTCTATTCTATATATAATGATATCATTTTTTTTACTAAATTAAAAGTGTTTTTTGCATTTTTATATAAAAAGTGGTATTATTATGTTGGTGATTTTATATGAAGAATAAAAAAAAATTAATAATTTTTAGTAGTATTATTTTAATTATAGCTTTAATTGTTCTTGTTTGCTATAATATATATTTTGATAATAAGAATTTTATTAAATTAAGTTATGATGAAATATTAGAAAAAGTAAATAATAAAGAAGATTTTGTACTATGTGTTTCTGCTAGTGAATGTACTCATTGTAAATCTTATAAACCTAAGTTAAAAAAAATATCTAAAGATTATGATATTAAGATTTATTATACTGATGTTGATAAATTTGATGATAAAGATTATGATGAATTTAAAGAAATATTTAGTTTTGATGGTGGAACTCCTACTACTATATTCTTTAAGGAAGGAGAAGAAAAAACTACTGCTACTAGAATTGAGGGAGATATATCTATGGAAAAAACTATTGATAAATTAAAAAAGAATGGCTTTATTGAATAAAGCTATTCTTTTTCTAAATAATCTTCTCCTTTAAATGGATCACTTCTTAATAAATTAGGAAAGTGTTGTTGTCTTAGTGCTTCATATGTAACTAAGGCTACACAATTTGATAGATTTAGTGCTCTTATGTTATCACTAGTAGGTATTCTATAACACTTATCTAAATTATTATGAAGTATTTCTTTTGGTATTCCTGTACTTTCTTTACCAAATATTAGGTAATAGTTTTTATTTGTATCTGAAAAATCTATCTCATCATATGATTTGGTTCCATATCTAGTAAAATAATAGTATTCGCCTTTATTATTATTTGTAAAATCTTCATAATCTAAGTATCTTTTATATTCTACTTTATCTATATAATTTACACCACTTCTTTTTATTCTTTTTTCATCTAAAATAAATCCTAATGGTTCTATTAAATGTAGTTTACTATTAGTACCAGCACAAGTTCTCATTATATTTCCAGTATTTTCTGGTATTTCTGGTTCATATAAAACTATATTAATCATTCTTTATTATTCCTTCTTCTATTAGGTATTCTTTTAGTAAATTTATATTATAATTATTTTCTTCTATATTGAAGTAACTAATTATTTCACCATTTTTATATACTATAATTGATGGTACTTGGATATTTTTATTTTCTGATTTAAAAGTATTATTATTTTTTTCATTTAAATTTAAATATAATATACTACTATTAAGTGAATAATCATTAATTAATATTTTAAATTTTTTTTCAAAATTTCTTATTTCTTTACTATTTAATATTGATATGTAAATAACTGAATCTTTGTTTTCCACTAAGAAATTATCTAATTCATTATAATTAATTACTCTTAGATATTTATCCATAATTGGTAATTTTAAATTATTTTCTTCATTATTATTATACCAAATGAAAAAATATATTGCTACTATTATTGTTAATATTAGAATTACTGCAAGTAAAATATAATTTTTAAATGGTATTTTTCTTTCTTTTTCCATATTTTGATGCCTCCTTATATATTGTAACAATTTATAAATGTTTTTTCAAGAAAATTATATGAATTTACATTTGATTTATTCTATTATAAATTATGTAACTACTAGTTTATCATTAATTTACTTTTGTTATATTACATGCTATAATATATGTGTTTTTGAGGAGAAGATTATGAAGGAAAATTATAGTTTGATGTGTGAAAATATTTTAAATTCTTTAAATGGTAAAAAGAAATTACTTTTACATAGTTGCTGTGGTCCTTGTAGTAGTTATGTTATTAGTTATCTTACTAATTATTTTGATATTACTGTTTTATATTACAATCCTAATATTGCTCCTTATGATGAATATTTGAAAAGAAAAGATGAGCAAATTAGAATTATAAATGAAATTAATAAGATTAATTCTGTTGATATAATAGATTGTGATTACGATAATGATTTATATAATGAATTGATAAGAGGATTAGAAAATGAGCCTGAAAGGGGTAATAGATGTAGGGTCTGCTATAGAATGAGAATGAATAAAACCGCTATTATAGCAAAAGATAATAATTATGATTTCTTTTGTACTACGTTATCTGTTAGTCCTTATAAGAATTCTGTTTGGATTAATGAAATTGGAAAACAATTAGAAGAAAAGTATGGTATTAAATGGTTATATTCTGATTTTAAGAAAAAAGATGGATATAAAAAATCCATCATATTATCACAAAAATATAATCTATATAGGCAAAATTACTGTGGATGTATATATTCTAAAAAACAGTAATTTTTTTATTTCATATTTTTAATTAAGAAATATGCTACCACTACTACTGCTACTGCTAATAATAAAGATATTGTTCCTATTATTATATATTTTGTATTAGCATTTCCAGCATTATTTTTTCTTGCAACATTTGGTTGAAGATTTAATCCTGCGGCATTACCTAAACTTGGATCTGATATAACTGCTAATTTTTCTGCTTGTGGATTAGGTATATTTGAATTCATTGTATCTTCCACTACTGAAACTTGTTCATTTATTTGTTGATTATCAGTTACAGGTATAGTAACATTATTATTTATTGGTGTATCATTAATAACTAAATTAGGAGTAACTTGATCTTGTGTTATTGGAGCAATAGGCTCAGACATGTTGTTACCTATAATGTTAATAGGATCAGCATTATTTTCAACTGTAGAATCTACTATTGGCACTGACCATGTAGGAACTTCATTATTTAATTTTTGTTCTTCAGATTTACTTGTTAGATTTGCTTTAAAGAAATTAATTGCTTCTTCTACTAGTAATTTACTAGTTATAGCTATTGAACAATTACTATAATAATTTTGTTCATTAAGTAATGGTTTATCACCAGATAATTGAAGTTTAAATTCATTTGTTAATTTATCAATTAATGATTTTGCTTCTATTCCTTTTTTTGCTTCATTTGGTGTTAATATAACAATATTATAAACAACATTACTTAATTTATTTTTTTCTGCTAAAGTTATATCATCTATAAAATATTTTCCTTCAGTATTTAAAGTTAGTCTTGAAACAAAAACTTGCTTATTACTTTCATTTTCATCAACGCAATAAATTAAATAATCTCTATTTTCTAAAGTAAATTTTACAACTATTTCAGCATCTTTCTTAACACCATTATTAGTCAATACAAATTTATTATTCATAATTTTCCTCCACATGAACTATTTTCTATTCTGCAGTAAGTATACCATATTTTTTTAATTGTTACAACTATTTTATTAATTTTTTTTATTTATTTGAATTTAATTTTCGTACTTTAACTAATGTTTCTTTATTTAATTCTTGACTTTTTATCAATTTATCTTTTATTAGTAACATTTTTTGTTTATTTTTTATTATATCTTCCTCAAGTAATTCGATCTTTTTATATGCTTCTTCATATTCTTTTAAATCGTATTTTAAAAATTTATCTTTAAATTCGTGCTTTAATTTAGCTATATCTGATAAAGCTAAATCTATATTTTCTTCAACTGTATTCATATTAAATATTTTACTATTAATTTCAGAAGAATAATTTTCAACTGAATATATAATTTTTTCTTGTTTTTCATAGTGAAGATTTTGAATCATGCTATTTACTAATTTTCTTGTAGCAAATGTTCTTGCGGCTATTCCAGGTATTATTCCTCTAAGAGGGGTTAATGATAATAATCCTATATATTTTAATGATGTTGATAATAGATTATTTAATCCTTGTAATTTATATTTTGTATATTTTTTAGAATTTATAGTTCCAATTTTTGACTGT
Organism: Bacilli bacterium; assembly: GCA_051872655.1. Classification (GTDB taxonomy): domain Bacteria; phylum Bacillota_I; class Bacilli_A; order RF39; family UBA660; genus CAG-302. The sequence goes on from JBJEEB010000003.1 coordinate 15,307, forward strand.
AATTCATCAATGTACTTTGTATTTCTTTGTATAATATTATTACATTCATTATTTATTTCATCTAGATTTATCATTTTTTCTTTAGCTTCTTTATATCTATTATCTCTTGTGGATAATTCTTTCTCTCTTGAAATACTTTTTTCTTCTAGATTGTTAGTTTTAATTTCTAATTCTTCAATTTTAATAGCTAATATTTTATATTCATCTAATAATTTTATTTTATTAGGAAGATTGGCTATTTCTTTTTTTAAAATTAATTCTTTATATTTTATTATGTCATTAATTAGATCTTCATCATTTAATTCTTTTGAGTCAATTATAATTTTATTTTTTATAATGTTATATTCTCTATCTATCTTTTGTATTTTTTCTTCTATTTTTTCTATTTCAGCTCTTATTTTTATTGCATTTTCTAAAAGTTCTTTATCATTACTATACTTATTTATTAAATATGCTTCACTTTCTATTATGTCACATTCATTATTTAATTTATTTATTTTCTTCTTTATTTTTAATAATATTATATTTTCTAATTTCTCTTTTCCATCATCTGTAAGGTCGTATTCATTTTTTCCACTTAAATTATTGTTTTTCTTTTTTATAGTAAGAACTTTATTTTGCAACTTAGATATTTTATTAATATTTATTTTTTTTATATTTTTATTATCTATATTTATTTTATTTTTATTGATATTTATTCTATTTATATTATTTTTATTTAAATCTAATTTTATTGATTCTTTATTTGATTTTGCTGTAAAATATTCAATAATTTTATCTATAAATCCAAATAATATAAGTGGTGAAAAAATAATCATTTTAAATATATTTTTATTATTTTCTTCTTGTTTTTTATTTTTTTCTATTTCTATTTGTTCTTTTTTCTTTTTATTTTTTCTATTTTTTTGATATGAGTATTTTCTTTCTTTAAAACGTCCTCTTATATTAAAACCCATTATTACCACCAAGAATATAATATCATAAAAGTTATTTAATTTAAATATTTATAAAATAAAAAGTGTCCAAATTCTTATGTTTAAAGATTTTGGACATAAAAAAATATTGGCAACGACCTATTTTAGCAAATAATCACTATCTTCGGCGCTGAAGTGCTTAACTTCTGTGTTCGAGATGGGAACAGGTGAACCACTTCGCAAAAATCACCAATATAATTTAATAAAATAATATTTTAATAGTTCTCTGAAAACATGATAATGTGGATATTCAAATCAAATTAAATAATTTAGGGATTAAATCCTCAATCTATTAGTACTAGTCCGCTCAATGTATCGCTACACTTCCACTTCTAGC
>JBJEEB010000004.1:0-56989 GCA_051872655.1 Bacilli bacterium
ACTTTCAAATTACTATTTACTATTTTCTTCCAAATATTTTTTATACATTTCATCCATACTCGAAATATACTCTCTATCTTGTTTAATTCTAAATTTCTCATATTCATTTTCTGCTTTTTCCATTGCTTGTTTATGCGATATTTTTCCTGAATCATTTAATATATTTTTCTTTCTAAATTTTAACAATTCATCTGTTTCCTTTATCCAATCATTCATTGTCATTATCTTATGTTCTTCCGCCATATCTTCTGCATAATCTAAAAATAAAGTTGTTAAATTATTTAATTTTTTTAATTCTTGTTCATTTAAATAATTTTTTGCTATACTTACATCATATTTATAAATTAATCCATCAGGACTATTTTTCCATGTTGTTAATCCCATATGTAACTTATCAGAATTCACTCTTTCATAAATGAGTTCAGCAGCTGTTTTCCCTGTGATAGCATAATGCATTTTGTTCTGAACAATTTTAAAGAAAGTATATGCTTCTTCAGATCTTTTGTCATAATCTACACTAGTAGCTATAAATATATCAGTAATTTTTTGATATGCCATTCTTTCACTTGTACGAATTATTTTTATACGTTCCAATAATTCATCAAAATATCTTGTATCAAATTTAGTACCATTAATAAATCTTTGATCATTTAAAGCAAAGCCCTTAACCATATACTCTTTAATTATTTTATTTGCCCATGTTCTAAATTTAATCGCTATTTTTGAATTAACTCTAAATCCAATTGATATAATCATATCAAGATTATAATACTTAATCTTATAATGTTGTTTTCCATCATTACCCATATGTTCCAAAATGGAACATGTGCTATTTTCATTTAATTCATTATCATTATATATATTATTAATGTGTTTTGTTATAGCAGGTCTTTGTACACTAAACAGATTAGCTATTGCATTAACATTTAACCAAACATCTTCTTTTATAAATCTTACTTCAACTTTTGTATTATTATTTTCATCTTCATAGAAAACTATATTACTTTCATTACCTATTAATTTATTATCCATTACATTTAACTCCTTTCTCATTTATTTAATATTACAATTAAACTGGTATGATAAAGCATATACTCCTCAAACAACCTGTTAGATAATTTTTACAATTTTGATAAAAATTTATCAATTTTTATCAATTCTACGAATTTTTTATTTTTCAAAAGCTTTTCTAAAAGCTTTTTCGACGTACTGGCATCACACATTCAACGTAAATTGAATATACGGTATGAATAGTTGAAATTTATGTTTTAACTCATTGTAAATAATTAACAACACTACAGATTGTAATTTGTATTACTTTTTATTATTCTTTACACCATTTATCAAAGTTCCCTTTATACCATTTTCAAGGACCCCTTTTACTATATCTCTAGTATTTAAACCTAAAGTTTCATCAACTAAATCAATAGCTCCACTTATTTTTTGTGTTCCTCTTTTTGAAACTGTTGTTCCAGTTACAGTATCAATTATTTTAGTAATAATCTTTTTTGCTTCTAATATTCCATTTGCATAAATAGAAAAATTTTTATCTATTGTTTGAACTTGTAATTCGTTCATTTTTTGTTTGATCTGCACAGAATCATTATAAACTTTGATTTTGTCCAAGGATACAATATCTATTAATTCTTTTTGCTTTTTTATCAAGCCTTTTTGTTTTTCAAAAATCATCCTTTTGGAAGTTAATTTAAATTCAACATCTATATAATTTTTGTTGTATCCAACTTTACCTTCATATAATATTACTTCATCATTATCTATTTCGTAATTGTTCATAATTAAATCCTCCATATATATAATTTGTAACATTCGCGAATTCTACGAATTATTATTTATTGTTTTCTTTAATATATATCTTATACATTTTATCCATACTTGAAATATATTCTCTATCTTGTTTTACTCTAAATTTTTCATATTCATTTTCTGCTTTTTCTATTGCTTGTTTATGCGATATTTTTCCTAAATCACTTAATCTAATTTCTTTAAGTAAGCACACACATTTAACATGCCTAGACACCATCGAACAAACCAGTTACCTTTACTAGATACCGACAACGAATAGTTAAATTTTTATACTAATATCTTATTTCATTACAGCCTATTATTATTTTTATATTCCATATAATATCTAGTTTCTGTTGTATCTCTAATACTAAAACCCAACTTTTTATATAAAGTTATTGCTGCAATATTCTCTTTATATACCCATAAATAAATTTTATCATTTTCTTTTATAATATTATCTATTATATTTGTACCAATACCTTTATTTCTATATTGTTTATCTATATAGATTTCATCCAATATTTTACCGTCATCTTTATTCATTAATAATACACAACCAATAATATTTCTATTATTTTCAATAATTTTATAATACTCTATTTCTGATGATATGTGTTTATCAACATAATTATATATTTTATCTTTTTCTTCTTGAGATATATCTTTAGAAAATTGAAATATACTATATAACTTTGCTGATTTAATATAATCTATATCATTAATATTTGCTTTTCTTAATTTATATTCCATTTGCTACTTCCTTTTTCTAAAACACAAACTGTTTCAACATGCCTAGTATTAGGAAACATATCAAATAAAGTCATATCTTTTAATTCATATTTATCTTTAAGTACATTTAAATCCCTAGCTAAAGTAATAGGATTACAAGATACATATACTATTTTCTTTATATTACTACTAATTAAAATATTAACTGTATTTTTATCTAGCCCACTTCTCGGAGGATCTACTACTACAACATCTTCATATATATTACTAATATCACTAGCCTTCTTACATTCAAAACTAATATTATTAACATTATTAATTTTCTTATTCAAATTAGCACTTAAAATAGCAGACTCATTTATTTCAATACCTCTTACATTATTAAAATTTTTTGCCAAATATATTCCAATAGTACCAGCTCCACAATATAAATCCAATAGATTTTCCCCTTTACCAGCATATTCAAGTACCTTATCATATAGCCTATTAATCATATCAGTATTAACTTGAAAGAAAGATTTAGGATATATAGCATACTTATAATTATTAACATCTATAAAAATATAATCACTTCCATATATAGTTATATCATTAAGTACTATACTCTTAACTTTATCTTTAAGACTATCAATAATTAAGTCCTTATTAATAGTACCATATAATATAGCCATAATATCATCAGTACCTCTAATAATAACTTCATTTAAACCATCAAGATTAATATTATTTAAACTACTAATAACATTATTAATATTATCATTAACTAAATAACACCTATCAATATTAACAAGATTGTTACTATCTTCTTCACTTAAAGCAAGTTTACCATTAAATACCTTCAAACTTATCTTATTACGATAACCATAATCTTTATAATTAGATATAATTTTAGGATTAACATCATAGTTAGCATATTTCTTCATAATATCTTTAAATATTTCTCTTTTATATATTAAAGACTTACTATAATTAATATATCCAGTACTACAACCACCACACCTATCAAAATAAGGACATATACTATCTACTCTATCATCACTATTAGTAATAACATTAATAACTTTTCCAATACAATAATTCTTTTTTTCTGAAGCAATCTTAATATTAGCAACTTCATTAGGTAAAGTATCACTTACAAATACTACTTTTTCATTAATCCTAGCTATACCTCTAAAATCATGAGATAATTTATCAATTTTTACTATCATATACATCACAAATATATAATATCATAAAAAGAAAAAGAAGTCTATTATGACTTCATAAGTTCATTTATAATATCCTCCATTGTTACAATACCAAGAAAATTATTTTCCTTATCAGAAACAAGTGCCATATGTGCTCTAGCAGAATGTAATAATTCTAGGCAAGAGTTTAAATTAGTATTTCTACTAACAGTAATCGGTTCTTTAACATTCTTTTTAATACTAATAGTACCATCATTAAGTATTTCATCAAGTAAATCGACTTCATATAATATACCTACTATTTTATTATCTTTAGTAATAATAGGTATTCTATCATGATTATCTTTAAATATACATTTTCTTACTTTTAGAGAAGAATCAGTATCATATAAATAAGATACATTCTCCTTACTAATCATAATATTTTGTACTTTAAGTTTCTTCAAAATAACAGCTTTCTGAATAAAATTACTTTCCTTTTCTTCAATTACACCTTCATCTTTAATAGTTTTTACTATTTCTACAAGTTCATCCTTAGTAGCAGTTACCCTATGATTATTTTTTACTTTCTTTTCAAACACAGCAATAATCCTATTAATTGGAGTAAGTATAACCACAATAACATTTAATATTGGAGCAAATTTCATAGCAATAGTTTCAGAATATTCTCTACCCAATATTTTAGGAGCTATCTCAGTAAAAATTAAAATAATTAAAGTAAGTATTAAAGTAATCAAAGTAATAAACCTGTCACCATATAAATTAGAAAAATAATAAGTAGTAAGAGAACTTACTAAAACACTACATATACAATTAATAAACAATATTGAAGTAATAGCCTCTGAATAATTAGAATATAGCATATATACTTTTTTAGCTCTTTCATTCTTATTTTCCATCATTTTTTTAATTCTAATAATATTAAGAGATGAAAAAGAAGATTCAAGTAAAGAACACATAAGTAATATTAAAAGTAATAAAATAATAATTATAATCATAATACTAACCTACCATCAATAAAATTAAATTTTTCATCATCATAGACACCAATCTTATTATTCTTAATATTATTATAAATAGTATTATAATCCATACTAACAAAACACTTCTTATTATAATTATAACTATAAAAGTTATCATTATAATTAATAACAATAAAATGTTCCCTACCACCCATATTCTCTATTAAAAATAAATTACTAATTCTAATATCATAATTAGGACAATACTTATCAAAAATATCTTTACATAATTTAGATAACTCTACTACCCCAATACTATTAATATCCAGATACCTTTCAAGTACTCTAAGTATCTTTTCTAATAACATTTCATCAGTATAATCAATTTCTTTTAATTCTTCATCAATTAAATTATTAGTATAATTTTTATTTACATAAAATATTTTTTTATCTAATTTAATATTATCATTATATTTATCAAAATATTTAGTACTAAAATTACCTTGAACATTATATAAATCACTATATAAATCTAATATTAAAAACGTATCATTTACATATACCTTATTACCGACATTACCATTAATATTACTACTAATAAGTTCACTTTTAATACCAATTCTAGAACATAAATACATAAATATTTTAGATACACATGCACTAGTAGTCTTACCACTAAGTATTGACCCCCAAATATTATTAATAGTACTAATATCACTAAATGATATTTTTTCATTCTTATTATCCATAGTATTTATATCTTGACTAAGTATTTTACCTAAAGATACATATAAATATCTAACTTTTTCTATATCAGTCAAATTAAAAGGCATATTATCAATAATATTGTTAATAATTTTTTCTCCTCTTTTAAACATATCATAAGTAGCATATATAAAACCATTATTACCAGAAATAGAATCACTATAAGAATAATGACTACCATTTTCTAAAAAATAATTAATAACATTATTATCATATAAATCAATAGATATATTAACATACTTAGTATTATCTGTAATATTTTTAATATCATCTATAGTATTAACACTTACAATAACATCTGTATTATTCATACTATCACCATTATAATTGTACTACACATAAATAAAAAAAGAAAGTAAATAAACTATATGTTTACCTATTTTCTTTAATAATTACCAGTAATTTGTACTGTATCTGCAGTTATATTAGCAGTAAAATTTACATTATTAATAGAAGTATTAATTAAACTAGCATCTAACCATATATAAATATTAAACGTTGTATCAGTATTTTTAAGTTCATATTTATCTACAATAGTAATGGCAGTATCTTTAACCGCAGTACTAAAATCACCATTATTTGTATATACAACTTCTCCATTATTAGTACCAGTAACTTCCCATTTTAATGCTGAAATATTAAGCCCATCTATACTAGTAGGCGTAATATAAATATTAAATGCCGCTGGTACACTATCAGTATCAAGTCTCGCTACAGCAACAGAAGTAAGTCCTTCAGTAGCAGTACTTGATGGAATCAATTGAACTCCAGTAATATTCTCCGTAATATCATAAACAACATTTACTTTACCAGAATTATTATCAATATTTTCCTCATTAGTTCTACCAAGAATAAAAGCATATGTAACACTAGATATAACAACAATAATCAGTAATACAAAAATTATAGATAAGATTACTTTTTTATTTTTATTCATAATAATCACTGCTTTCTCATAATAGTATTAACTTTTAACAAAGCTGAAAAACTTTTATTCATTAGTTCATTTTGACTAGTATCAGCCTTATTAGCTATCCAAACTCTAAAATAACATTGATAACTAGTATTAATATTAAGTGAACCATCAATAGTATTTAAACTACCAAGTAATACATCAGTACCTGTAGAAAGAGAAGTCCCATCCCCACTACCAATAGTACTTTCATAATTATTACTATCTTTACAAATAAGACTATACTTAAAATCACTAACCTTAAGTGCTTCATCAATTTTAACATTAATTAAAGATATATTAACATAAGAATCATAACCATTTAAGGAACTAGCGTTTGGAATAATTGAAAATGTATTAGCTTTAGCATACTCTATCACTTGATCATCATTAAGAGGTACACCCGTTTTAACATTAACATAATTATTATCTGAAAACACTATAGAAAAACCATTAACATTTCCTGTAGTAACGTCAATACTAGTATCTGTTAAAGTATAATAAGCATAAGAACTACCAATCATACCAGCAAATATAATAGTAGCGGCAATCATTAAAATAAAAATAATTTTATTAAATTTCATTTATCATCACCTCTATCTATTGTCCTACTATTATATTATCATATTTTTATTTTATTATCAACAATTTTTAAATTCTAAAGAAAAAAAGTTCAAACGAACCTTTTAAATTTCCAAATTATGATAAACTGCTTGAACATCATCTAAATCATTCAAAGCATCAATTAAATTAACTACCTTTTCTGTATTTTCCTCATCTAAATCCATATAATTATTAGGAACAAAAGTAACTTCACTAACTATAAATTTATCATATCCCATATCAGTTAAAGCATCCTTAACTTCAATAAATTTACTAGAATCAGTATAAATAATATAACTTTCATCTTCTGTAACAAAATCAAGTATATCCAAAGATAAAACATCTTCCATTAATTTATCTTCATCATATTCTTTTTCAAGAACTATAACACCTTTTCTTTCAAATAAATAACTAACAGAGCCATCAGTTCCTAAGTTACCACCCCTCTTAGTCAAAGTACTTCTTACAAATCCAGCAGTTCTATTCTTATTATCAGTAAGACAATCAATCATAATAGCGACACCACAAGGACCATATCCCTCATATCTAACAGACTCATAATTTTCACCACTACCAGCATTTTTAGCCTTATTAATCGCAGATTCAATATTAGCTTTAGGCATATTCTCGCCTTTAGCCTTTTCAATAACCATTCTAAGTGATGGATTATTTTCAGGATTAGGATCACCAGATTTTGCTGCAACATAAAGTTCTTTAGCTAATTTCTGAAAAACTTTACTTCTTTCACTATCAATAGCGCCCTTTTTTCTCTTAATTGTAGACCATTTACTATGTCCTGACATAAATATTCCTCCTCATAATTTTCTTTTATATAATACTATTATTTTATTATCTAGTCAAGTATATTATAAATATTAACCAATATAACTTAATAGCACTGGCCCCAATATAATTAATAATATTAAAGGTATAAAGAAAAATACCGATATAACACTAATTTTTACAGGAACCTTACTTATCATAGATTTAACTTCCAATATCCTTTTTTGTCTTAAATAATCAATCTGACTATGCATAGTATCAATTATACTACTACCATACATATTAGATTGTGTAAGAGACAAAATAATATTATTAATACTATCAGAAGGTATAAATTTTTGAATATCACTCAAACTTTCATTCAAACTTTTGCCAAACTTTGTCTGCCTTAAACCCTCTTTAAACTCCAAAGATAATTCACCATCAATACTATTAACCGTTACAGAAATTGCTTCATTTAAATTTCTACCTGTCTGAAGTGACAAAGTCAAAACTTCAAAAAAGTATATAGCCTCACTATTAAGTTTCTTAGTTCTTTTTTTAATTTTATTATCTAAAAATATCTTTTCAAACAAAAAATAATAAATAACAGCAAAAATCAAAGAATAAATATATCCATATTCAAAAGAAACAAATATAATTATTGCAAGTATAATCATTGTAATTAATCTAATATTTAAAAACATTAATGTACTATAATTAGAAGACACACCAAGTAAATTTATTTTTTCATCAATCCTATTAAGATTTTTTTTACTATAAAAATTTCTTAAAAAGTTATCATTTCTTTTTTTATTTTTTTTCATATCACTCATCCACCTTCAATGTTTTCAGTAATAAAATCAAATATATTATAAACATAATTACTATTATAGAAATAATAATATAACCTAATACAGAATTAAATAATGGATTAAAATACATTGGATTTAATAAGTAAACAATAAACACAAAAATAATTGGTATAATACTAAGTATAATAACTACTATTTTAGGAGCAGCACTTATATTTTTCATCTCTTCTTTTAATTTCTTCTTATCAAACAATGTTCTTTCTATTGAAGAAAAAACCTCTACTATATTTCCACCAGTTTTATTAAGTATAGTAAGTGAAGATGATAAATATATAGCTTCATCAATATTTACTCTCCTAGCAAATCTCTCAAATACAGTATCAATAGATAATCCATATTTCATATCTAAATACATTTTTTTAAATTCATCACCAAGAGGATAAGGTAACTCATCACTAGCAACTTTTAATGCTTGTAAAGTGCTTTTTCCTGCTTTAAAACAATTATTCATAATAATTATTGCTCTTAATAAATCATTTTCGATATTTCTAGTCTTCCTTTTATAATTCAAAAATAACAAAAAATCAAGTAAATAATATCCTATAAAATAATTAATTATATAACCAAAAAGAGAAAAACTTTTAGTAGTAAATATTTGTGATATAGTAGTCAAAAGTATAAATATAATTGATATAATAAATTTATTAGTAATAAAATCTACAGTTTGTATTCTATCCCTATCTTTATATTTAATATATTTTTCATACTTTTTACTTCTCATTACAAAATAATTACTTTTCTTAATTAACTTTCTAAATTTCTTAACAAAAGACAAATAAGAATTAACTATTCTTTCACTAAAAGAAATTTCTTCATTTTTAATTGGTTTTAAAGAATAATATTTAATTCTAGAAGCTTTTCTATTAGCAATAATATTTCTAAGCAAAAAAATGATAATTACAAAAAGAGCAATAAATAACACTAATTGTATTATAAAAAACTTATTCATAATCATCATCCTTTCTCATTTTTTAATTAAATATTTCTTTAATATCTATTCCTTTTCTTGTAATTTTATCATAAACACGAGGTTTCCTTTTATATATACCAAATTCACCCATAACACTACCATCATTAGCAACACCAACTTGCTTAAATGAAAATATTTCTTTCAAAACAATTTCACCATCTTTTAAACCATCAATTTCACTAATAGATGTTATCTTTCTCTTACCATCTGAAAGTCTATCAATCTGAACAATCAAATCAATAGCATTAGCAATATAGCCACGAACAGCAGATACAGGTATCTCCATTTCATTCATAAGTATCATAGTTTCTAATCTATTAATAGCATCAATAGAATTATTAGCATGAAGTGTTGTAAGAGAACCTTCATGACCAGTATTCATAGCTTGCATCATGTCAAAAGCCTCTTTACCTCTAACTTCACCTACAATAATACGATCAGGTCTCATTCTAAGAGAATTTCTAACCAAATCTCTAATAGTTACTTCACCTTCACCTTCATAATTAATAAGTCTTGTTTCAAGAGAAATAACATGTTTTTGATGAAGTTTTAATTCAGCAGCATCTTCAATAGTAATAATTCTTTCATCTTCTCCTAAAAAACCAGATAATATATTAAGTAATGTTGTCTTACCAGTACCAGTACCACCAGATATAATAATATTAAGTTTAGCCTGCACTGCCGCTTCAAGAAACCTTGCCATATTAACAGTAAGAGAACCCCGTCTTAATAAATCATCAATAGTCTCAAGTTTCTTATTAAACTTTCTTATAGTAAGAACAGGTCCTTTTAAACTTAATGGTGGAATAACAGCATTAAGTCTTGATCCATCTCTAAGTCTTGCATCAACCATTGGATTAGCAGCATCAATAGTTCTACCTAAAGGTTGTACTATTCTTTGAATAGTTCTAATAATATGTTTATCATTAATAAAAGATACTGTCTCATCTTTTGATATTCTACCATCTATTTCAACATATATTTCATTAGGAGCATTAACCATAATTTCAGTAATAGCATTATCTTGAAGAAGTGGAGTAATAGGACCATATCCCATTATTTCATTCTGAATAAGATTAAAAATATGTCCTCTTTCCAAAGTACTAAGATCATAACCACTTAAAGTCTTATCTATTTCATTATTAATATAATCTTCTAAAAGGCCATCATCAGGAATGTTTTCCTCAATCAAATTTTGAACTATTTTAGTTCTAAGACTATCAAGTAATCCCTTATCACCGAATATATCATAATCCTTTAAATCTTTTTTAGGAGTTTGAGTAGATTTTACTTCAAAGGCCTCAGTTAAAGTCTTTTTAGCCATTTCATCTTCCCTCCTTAATATGTCTATCATCAATTAAATCAAGAGCCATTTTTTGCATATTACTAATATCTTTTGCATGAAAAGTATTAATTTTTTTATTCAAAGTAAGAATTTCACCATTCATTACATACTTATCAATATTCTTAATATAATAACTATTTGATATTGTATAATTAACATTATCATCAATAGTAGTTCTAATATCATACATACTCATATAATCCTTACCAGTATCTCTAGAATTATTCAAACAAATCAAATAATTTTTTTTGTCAGTATCATTAAAAATACTAAGTAGACTTTTCATATTTTTTAAATCTACTAAATCATTAGTAATGATAAACAAAGACATATATGAATAATCAAGTATTGTTAAATTAACTTCATTTAATACATGAGAAGTATCTACAAGAACAACATCATATTCTTTTTTAGCAGCATCAAAAACAAGAGGAATATATCTACTCTCTATTTTCATAGCATCTCTAGGATCTCTAGGAGCTGCCAAAACATCAATATTTTTATTATAGGATGTAACATATTTATTAAGTTCAGTAAATCTATTATTAGCCATACTATCCACTAACATAAATATATCTTTTGTATTTTTAACGTTAAGTGAAATAGCAACGCCACCAGAAAATAAATCCAAATCAATAATTAGTACACGTTTACCAAGTTCACAATAAATGCCAGCTAAATTAAGTAAAGTTGTTGTCTTACCAACACCACCTTTTACTGAAGAAACACTTATTACCTTACCAGCCATAGTATCACCCTACCTTATCTATCTTTTTATTACCATCTAAAATATATCCAACGTATTCACTTTTAGCTTCAATTAAATCAAATTTAAAAGTCCTACCAAATACTCCCTTTATATTTTTAGTAAGTTTTATGTTAACCATACCATTATCTATTAAAACCGAAATACTACTCAAATCATCAGTATTTTTAGTTATCAAATTAATTAAATCATTTTCATCAATACTATCAATATTATCAAGTGAATAATCAATTACCATATAACTAGTATTAGATAATCTATTTTTTTCATATATTGCAGTTCCAATATCATATACCAAAACAAAAACTAGTAATATTATAGGTATAATAACAATAAATAGAACCAAACTTTGTCCTTTATTATTAAGCTTCATCATTAGGTACTACCCTTTCTACAATAACCTTATAAGGATTACCAAGTATTAAATTTAAACCCGGTGTTATAATATTAATATTTTTAGATATTTTAATTTCAGTATACTTATCCACATCTTTTAGTTCTATATCTAAATCAGAATATTTATTTTTTATTTCATCAATATTTGCACCATTATTAATAAGTAAAACAATATCAATACTATCATTTTCAAGTTCATTTTTTTTACTTAATATAGTACCAAAATCAACAATAGCAAATAATATCAATATAAATACTGGTAATATCAAAACAAATTCTACTAAAGCCTGACCCTTTCTATTCATATAGACACTCTCCCTATTATCTATTTAATTATAGCAAATAAAGTAAAAAAAAGAAAGATATTTTCTTTCTTTTTATTTATTTTTGTTTCTTATTAGAATTCTTTTTTATTTCTTCCTTTTTCTTATCATTATTAACAACTACTTGTTTATCATCATCATCTTTCTTAAATATAAGATATAGAAGTCCAAAAACAACAAGTATTATTAATATTATAATAACAACTTTTTCGGCAGTATTTGAAGAATCTTCTACTTCAGTTAAATTACTTCCATCACTAACTTTATTTACCAATAATTTATATTCTCTAATATCACCATTTTCTGCTCTAACAGTAATAATAACAGTATTTTTACCAGTTTTAAATCCTTCATTACCAGTAATTTCTACTCTCGCTCTAGAATCTTCTGCAACTGCAGTAATATCAAGAGATTCAACATCACTATCAACCGATATTTCATAATCAGTAATTTCTCTATTAAAATCTAATTCATAACCATCTATATCAAGTAATTTTAAATAATTATTAGAAGAATAATAATATACAACCGGTGTAGCTACTACAGGTCTATCCTTTATAATATATACTGTATAAGTTTTAGTACTTCCATCTTCAGCAGTCACAGTAATAATAGCGGTAGTTTTATCATCATTTAATTCATATTTATATAAACCATCTACTGTTGACAAAGGATCTTCTAAAGAGCCAGATAATATAACTTCTTTAGCATCACTAGGTACAGTTAAAGTATATACTGTAACATCTTTATCAAATTCAGTATCAAAAGTACCAACATCAGAATTTAATGAACTCAAATTATTAACTGAACTTTTTCTAAAAATTTCAACATCAATATTTAATTCATCAAAATTAGAAATATTCATGTCACTAGCAGTCATTCCAGTTACAGAAATAGTACTTTTTCCTTCACTAATAGCCATAAATTCTAAAGTCATAATAGTTTCATCATTAGTAAGATTACTTCCAGCACCAACAAAACTATTTTCATCATTATAAGTACCAATAAGCTTTTCATTAAATGTTATACCTAATAATTTTATTTTATCATCATTAGAAATAAGTCCTGCAATACCATTAATATAATCTTGAATATTATTAGATTTAACTATAACATTAACTTTAAATGTATCACCAACGTATAATTTAGTATCATCAACATCTAATATTAAACTTAAATCAGTATTATCATTTTGAACATCCTGTGTGTCATCTATTTGAACAGGATTTAAATAACCATTAATAGTCATTATATCTTCAAAAGTAATTGTTCCAAATTTATCTTCCTCAAATTCACCAGGCACTTCAGTTTCATGTGAAGACAAATATAAATCCATTGAAGGAATATTTTCTTCATCAAGATATCCTTCCATAGTAGGTTTCATATCATCTTTATTAAAGATGCTATCATCAGTAATATCTCCCATTACAATAACATTATAACTAGAAGTACTTAATCCCTTAGTAAATTTCAAAGTATAACCATTTTTAATTAATTGTTCTACTACTTCTTCATTTGTTTCTTCTTCAAGAGTCTCAGCTAATGTAATAACGTTTCCTTCTCTATCACTAATTTCTAATGTAATACCATTATTTTCATTTAATTTTCCATATAAATATTCAATACTAGGAACTACTGGTAATAAAGGTAATTCTTTAGCATTGACAATCAAATTACCATTACTAAAAGTATAACCATCATAAAGATCAGTTAATGCCTCATCAAAACTATTACCTTGTTCTTCATAAACAAGAACAGCATTATATTCTAATACTATAGATTCTTTTTTAGTAGTTTGAGTTTCAGTAGTTTCAGCATCTTGAACTTCAGTAATTTCTACTTTATCAGTATATTTAATTATAGTATTAAATGAATTAGTTAAATCCGTTATAGTACCTTTTAGTTTAGCACTCTTAAGAACACTACCAGTCATTTTAATACTATCTTTTTCATTAACCTTAACACTATACAATGTATTATCATCAATATCATCACCAGATATAGTTAATATCTGAGTATACTCTTTAGCACTAACTGAATATTTAACACTATTTTCATCCTTAACACCAACTAATGACATCAATGATTCATCTTCTAAATAATTTAAATATCCATCTATTGATAAATTACTAGTTTCTTCTTCAATATTTTCCATCTCATTAACTAAAGTATCATCTTTGTTTATTTCATCTGCTAAAACCTTAGTAATAGAAGATAATTGTGAAAATATTAAAGTTAAAACCAAAAAGATTTTACTTATCTTAATCAATTTCTTTTTCATTTTTTCTCCCTCTCTTATTTTATATATTATATATAATTTCTTTGTAATATTTATAATGTATTCCCCCTAAAATAACACCTCCAATTATTAATGACAGTTTTCTCTTTCTATCATCATCATAACAAGTATAGCACATATTTCGACTTTTTTTTACCACTTTACACTTTTTTGACACTTTTTTAATCAAGAAAATATTCATAAAACTAACATTTTTTTCTTGACTTACCATATCATTAATTATATAATATTATTGCTTAGCAGCGGATACTATTAATTTTAGTAATGTGTCATTTATAAGTAACTAATGCTGCATAGCGAAAGTATGATAAAGACACCCTATTAAAATATAGTATACCTTCTAAGAGAAGGAGGAAAGAAAAATGGCTAGATATACAGGCCCAAACAACAAAAAAGCAAGAAGAGTATCATTCTCAATACTTGAAAATGGTAAAGATATTGCAAAAAGACCTTATGGTCCAGGACAACATGGTAAAGACAGAAAAAGAAAACCATCTAACTACTCAATTCAATTAACTGAAAAACAAAAAGTTAGATTTATGTATGGTGTTTCTGAAAAACAATTCAAAAAATTAGTAAACGACTCAGCAAAAATGAAAGGTGTTCATGGTGAAAACTTACTTATCTTATTAGAAAGTAGATTAGATAATTTAGTTTACAGAGCTGGATTTGCTACTACTAGAAGAGGAGCAAGACAATTAGTTAACCATGGTCATATAACTGTAAATGGTAAGAAAGTAGATATTCCATCTTATAGAGTTAAACCAGGAGATGTAATTGCTATTAAAGAAAATTCTGCTGATCACAAAGGAATTGAAATAGCATTAGCTAATAAAATTAAAAGAGTCGACTTTATCAATTATGATGAAGCAAAAAGAACTGCTACATATGTTAGATATCCTGAAAGAAGCGAATTAAACGCTGAAATCAACGAATCACTAATAGTAGAATTCTATAGTAGAGTATAATTTATATACTCTATTTTTTATTGCATTTATAAAAAGTAAAAACCCTAACTTTTAAGAGTTAAGGTATTAATAGTTTAAAATCTTTGAATTGCTATATGACGTTATTAACGACTAACTGAAGTTTTTGATGGCTTAATATAACCTGCATTTGTTAATATTAATTCAATATCATTAATATTAGAATACTTAAAGTAATATGTGTTATTAATGCCATCATCACCTAAAGCTAAAAGAACTTTACAAGCATGATATTGTTCATTTAATGTGCTTAATATCATTGGATCTTCATTACCTGCTTGTAGTTCTAACACTAATTGCTTCATTGATTTATCCAACTTTTCAAGTGCTTTTTTCATTTTCATTTTCATTTCCTCCTGATAAAATTATACACTATTATAATTTTTTATGCAATAAAAAATCAGCCAAGTTTGAGACTGATATATATAAAAGTTCAATAATTCGAACAAATTTATCAATGATGGCTCTAACGGAAGATTTATATAAGTATTTTCCTGTGTTAGTCAACCATTTAAAGTCTTAAATAATAACAATTTGCATTAATTAATATTATCTATTTATATTCAATTTTATCAAAAATAAGATGTAAAAAATGTATGATAATAGTCCAAAAGAGTAACTATATCAAGCTACTCTTTTCTTATATTTTCCATACTCCTTTTTCCATTAATAAAACTTTTTTCTTACCTTTTGTTTCTGCTTCTACTGATATACTATCATCTCCAAATACAAAATCTGTATGAAACTTCGATGTGTTATATCGATAATATCTTGCTCCTTTTTCTTCTAATTTTTCTTTTTCTACTGCAATACATTCATCAATAGAATCTCCTAAGGCAAAGTGACAGCCAGTATTTTCATCAAACAAGACAGAATCATAAAACTCTCCTATCTTTGCTAAAGGAGAAGATTGTGATACAAGAGCTATTTCTCCTATTCGATTCATTTTATTTGCATTATTTAATATAATTGAATCAAATATTTCACTATTTGATTTACTGCTAATTAATTTTCCTTTTGAAAATTCAAAAATAGCATTTTCTACTAGAATATCATAATAAAATCTTCTTTTTTTGGATAAAACAATTTTCCCTTCTGCAGAATAGCAATTTGGAGAAGTATATATTTCATAAGAAGGATAATTATAGAAATTAAAAATACCTTCTACATCTTTCGGTTCACAATTCCAAATAGAATGAGAATTTAAGGATATTCTAAAATCTGTTCCTAAATCTGTGTAAAAAAACAAATTACGGATATTCATTCTATTTAATTCTTTCTTTCGCTCTATTCTTTCTTCTACTTCTTTTTTTGCTAAGTCAGGGCTTAATAGTGTTTTATTAATCTCTATCCATAATTCTTCTAGTCTTTCTTGACTTCCTAATAAAACTTCTGCCCATTCTTTATTAGGACAAGCAGTTACTGTTATATCACTAACAGATAAATTTTCAATTGTATCAAACACTTCCCCATTGTATTTTTTTAAATGCATATAGTATTTTTTAAAGTAATTATTATAGTTTTCGGAGTAATCAGTAGTATCATTAATAAAATAAATGATTTTAACATTACCAATTGGCTTTGGAAATTTTGGTATAAATCTTTCTATTTCTTCCTCTGTTGGATCAAATTCATAGAATGATTTTACTTTGGAATTGTCAAAATCCATGAAAATAACATTATCAATATAATACTCATCTTTTAGTTCTTCTATAATATTTTTTATTTCATCTAAACAAAAACTTGCACGAAAGACAATAGTAGAATAATTTCGATTATTTAAACTAGCACCTAATATTTTGCACAAATACTCTCTCTTAATTTTTTCCATTTCTAAATTCATATAATTCTCCCCCATCTAATTGACAATTAATATATCATAAATTAAATTTCATTGCAAATAATTCATCAAAATATAAAAAATTAGTTAATATTTAAAAATCATAATTGCATATAAATAAAGTATTTACAACGCAAAGAAATGAATGTAACTATTAAAAAGCATCTTAATTTTAAGATGTAAATAAGATGTTAAAAAAAATAAAGCCCCAGAAAGCCTTATTTTATAAGCATTCACAAAAAATGGTGGCTCCAGCGGGAATTGAACCAGCGACACAAGGATTTTCAGTCCTCTGCTCTACCGACTGAGCTATGAAGCCAAAATAAATGGCGGTTCCGACGGGAGTTGAACCCGCGATCTTTTGCGTGACAGGCAAACGTGATAACCACTACACCACGGAACCATTGGTTGCGGGAGAAGGATTTGAACCTACGACCTCTGGGTTATGAGCCCAGCGAGCTACCGAACTGCTCCATCCCGCGATAACATAATTAAACTATGGCGGAGGAAAAGGGATTCGAACCCCTGCGCCGCTCTCACGACCTCCCGGTTTTCAAGACCGGTCCCTTCAACCAGACTTGGGTATTCCTCCAACATAGATGGTGCCTGAGGTCGGACTTGAACCGACACGAGGGTTAAATCTCGCAGGATTTTAAGTCCTGTGCGTCTACCTATTCCGCCACTCAGGCATTTTTTCTGTTGACTAGTTAATTATATAACATTTTTAATAGTTTGACAACCATTTTTTTTATTTTTTTAAATATTTTTACTATTTTTATTGAAAAAAAGCCATTTTTGATATATAATTTAATACGTGAAAGAAATTTATGCGCCCATAGCTCAACTGGATAGAGCGTTTGGCTACGGACCAAAAGGCTGTGGGTTCGACTCCTACTGGGCGCACCATATAATTTTATATAACAAAATACTAATCTTTTTTGATTAGTATTTTTTCTATATAACTTACTATTAGATACATAAGATAAGAAACTATCATTAAAATAATAATACCTGACATAACCAAATTTAAATTAAATACTTGAGAACCATAAGTAATCAAATAACCAATACCCTTTTTAGATACAAGAAATTCTCCCATTATAACACCTATCAAAGTCATACTAATATTAATTTTTAAACTACTAATAATTGTAGGGTAACTACTAGGTAAAATAACATATCTAAATATTTGATATTTAGAAGCCTTAAAAGATTTAAGTAAATTAATTCTATTTTGATCAGTCTCAATAAACCCATTATATACTGTAATAATAGTAACTATAACAGATATTAATAATGCCATAATAATAATAGATTTAATATTAGCACCAAAATAAATAATAATTATCGGACCAATAGCCACTTTAGGTAAGCTATTAATTATTGTAAGATAAGGATCTAATACTTTATAAAGAAAATTATTCCACCATAATATAATAGCCATAAGAATTCCAATTAAAGTACCAAGTCCAAAACTAATTATTGTCTCATATATAGTAGTCCATATATGATTAAATAAACTACCATCATTATATAACTTAACTATAGTATTAAATATCCTACTAGGAGAAGAACTAATAAAAGTATTAATAATTTCATATTTGGCAAGAAGTTCCCATATTACAATAATTCCAACCAATAATAACACTTGAAATAGATGAATAAGTATCTTTCTAATTCTTCTTTTTTTTATAAATTTCTTATGTTCAATGCTAGACATGAAAATCTATTTCCTTCCATATTTTATCATAATAATCTTTAAATTCTTCCAAATTTCTATTCCTAATAGGAGTACTCTTATTTTTCATTTCAATGTTATATATTTTTTTAACTCTTGAAGGCCTATTAGATAATACAACTACTCTATCAGCCATAGAAATAGCTTCACCAATATACGAAATAAATGTAATCATTGAAAGTAAGGTCTACAAAGGGTTTCTTTGTAGACCTTATTCTATTCTTGTGTTAAATCACTTCCACATATAAAGTCGAACAAGAATTGTGAGAATTTCTCTGCATTGGTTTTTGTTTCATAGTATTTTTCATCATATTGACTGAAAAACACTTCCATTTCTTCCTCGCATGAAAAGAAACCAGTATTCATCAATGCTTCTTTTGTGAACAGATACTTTTCAGCATAGTCAAGAAATTCAGCAAATCTTTCTGCATCCTTCTTAATTTCTTCCATAGAAGTTCCTCCTTTCGTTAACATAATAAGTTTTCCAAAAACTTATTTAATATAATATATAAACTAACTACACTTTTTGTTGTTTCTGATTCAGGTATTATAGGAGTTGATGATAAATTATAATTTTCTTGTAATTTATTAAAGGGAGGGATTAGATGGATTACAAGAGTAAACGAATGTCGAAGTTATCATCAATAGACCTATTAGAGCGTAGAGTTATATACCTAGATGGAGAGATTGATGATGAGTGTGCGAGAGAGATTATAAAGAAATTATTAAAACTAGATATACAAAGTCATAAAGATATTACAATGTATATCAATTCTGCTGGGGGAAGTGTTGCTAGTGGTCTTGCTATCTATGATGTTATGAATATGATTAAAAGTGATGTTTCCACAATTGGTATTGGTAAATGTGCTAGCATGGCTAGTATATTGCTGATTAATGGTGCAAAAGGAAAAAGATATATTCTACCAAATGCCGAAGTTATGATACACGAGGTGTCATCAGGAACATTTGGAAAAGTAACTGAAATGCAAATGAAGTTAGACCACTCTAAAAGTTTGAATAACAAGTTATGGAAAATTATAGCAGATAAAACTAATCGATCATTTCAACAGATAAAGAAAGATGCTACTAATAAGGATGCTTGGATGAATTCGAGGTTAGCATTAAAGTATGGTTTTGTAGATAGAATTTTATAGTAGATGGAGGGACAAGATGTTTTTAAGAAAGAACGAGAGAGATATTAGTGATGAGGAGTTTGAGGAGATACTACTACCGCATTATAAGATGGTATATGATTTTATGGAAGAGTATGTTATTCCAGAGGTTATAGCATTTTATCTAGCAAGTGGTTACTATGGTTCATATATGAGGAAAGTTACAGGATACACATCAATTCAATTATGGCAGAGATATTTAATTGTAAAATAAGTAACATGAAAGAATTGAAACGAAACATAGAGAAACTCTTAATAATAAAATATGGTCTTGAAATAATTGATGAAGGCCCATTAGATTTCAAAGAACTGAAATTATAAAATCAAGCATTTGATTAATTTAATATTGAAATGTAATGAGAATGATATGTGAAAATAAGTGAAAAATCAAAAGTAAAGACCTTTGATTTTAGATTATGGAGGTGTTAAATATGGCAATATGGGGTTATGCGCGTATTAGTACTGATGAGGTACGTCAGCATATAGATAGACAATTTAGGGAGTTAGAAAAGATGGGAGTTCCATCCGAAAATATATATTATGATGTTGCAAGTGGTGCTAAAACTGATAGATTAGAGTTTAACAGGTTACTACAAAGTGTTTCAAGGGGTGACACAATTATTTCTACTGAGGTTAGTAGGATTACTAGGTCAATTAAACATTTAATTGAAATAATAGATTTCGTTAGGGAAAATAAATTAAAGTTAATATTAGGTAATTTTATTGTTGATTGTACTTCTGCTACTCCTGATTGTATGACCCTAGCAACTATACAACTTATGGGTGTGTTTTCAGAGTTGGAAAGAAATATTCTATCAGAGAGAGTTCGAAGTGGAATGGCAAATGCCAAAGCAAAAGGAAGTCAAATTGGACGTAAGATTGTTGATAGTGTCAGTGATATACCAGCAGATTTTATTAAGTATTATTCATTGTATAAGCAAGGCACGATTAATAAAAGTATGCTAGCTGATTTAGCAAAAGTTAGTTATCCTACAACCTTAAAATATATCAAGATTATCGAGGGCAATTGATGAATTGACCGAAAAATGATATAATTAGGATGCAACTAAGGAATTTACACGTAATATAATAAACATTTAGTGGTAGCAAAAAGACATGGACATTTTTTACATTTTGAAGATTCAACTAGGATTATTAGTAGCAATACTCAATGTACCTAGTTTTTTTTGTTCAATAAGGAGGAATGGTATGGCAAAACTGATGTTTACTACTGTGTACGACAACGTATTAAGTAAGATTGAAACAATGACTAGAGATAATGTTGATATAGATACGTTTAGAAATATCAAGCATATAAAGGTTAAGGATAAAATAATTGACAAAAAATATGGTGTTGTTGATATTTCTTTGATAAATGAAAACTTATTCTCTCAATATAGTAAGAGCATTACTACACTAGAAGCAACAAGAAATCTGGCTAATCAAATATTAGTACAAATGGTGTTGTTAACAGCACAGGACATAATGATTTATAGAATACTATTGAGTCATTATATCAACTATCAACAAAATGGAATTGCTACAATTACACTTGATAAGATACATAATGAATATAGAGGTAAAACCTTTATGTATAAGAAAGGTTCAGAACGATATGATAGAGAAACTTTACAAGCATATATTAGATCATTTAGAAAACTGAGGATGCTGACGATTAATATTAGATTTAGTGAAAGTAAGTTGAAATCTTTTAAGTCATTTAAGGACAAAGATAAAACGTTCTTTCAACATAAGATGCTGATATTTCATAATCAAATCTCTATTGCTAATGTATCAGATGTAGAGATTAAATATAGTTTGGGTGATTTTGGTACTTACATTTGCAATTCAAGGCAATATGGTCAACTGCTACCGCAGGAGATGTACCAATTAAGATTTAATCAAATTGATACATTTAACCTAGCTATGTATATAGCAAGGATGATAGTTATTAACCGAAGATGTAGAAAAGAAATTACTATATATGTAGGTACACTATTATCAAGAATTAACAAGTATGATATGAAAGGTTATTCTACATCTTACACCTATCTTAAATACTTAGAGGATTTAGAACCAGTTAAAAGAAACAAGAAGATAAAACATATAGAGGAACAACTAAATATCATTCTTGATATGCTTGTTAAGGAACATAGAATTAAGAAATATGAGTATATTGGGAAGTTCAATTACAAGTTCATAAAAGCAGAAGAACTTGCTTTAAAGATATATCTTAATAAGCAGAGGTAGATGGTAATAAATGATATAGGTAGTTGGTAAGTATCATATTAGATAATGTTTGAAAATAGTTTTGAAAGTATTGAAAACAAAGGAAACACGACTACTAATATTATAATATAAATATGATACCAACTATTTAAATAGTTATTGATGGATGTATTGATATCATAAGGTTTAATGCATTGTATATAAATAAGTGTTTAAATAGTTGTGCTACATAGTAGGTTATAAAGAACATACGAGGAAAGGGTGTGAAAACAAGTCTAAAAGGGGCTTTATTTATTGGGTAAAGACTGGTACAATCGTCATTCGATTGTGGCAGTATGCTTATTTACTCGTTCATAGTCATATTCAAGGCAAAAAGTTGCTTTGGATTTCATAAGTTTAAATGAAAGAGGAAATACTTATGAAAGAAAGACTATCAAAGAATGGTAAAAATATAAAAATAAAATTAAGCAAAGAACAACAAGTAAAGATGTTAGAGTTCTTCGCTAAAACATCTATACCTAGAATGCTACAACCTACCGATAAGGAGGTTAAGTAGTATGGATTTAAAAAATGCTGGTATCTACGTACGTGTATCTACAGAACGACAAGTACAAGAAGGTTATTCTATTTCAGCACAAAAAGAAAACCTTACTAACTTTGCCAAAGGTCATGACTTTAAGGTCTATGACATTTATGCTGATGAAGGTATAAGTGGAAAGAACATTGAAGGTAGACCTGATGTTAAGAGATTAATAAAAGATATAAAAGATGGGAAAATTGATGTAGTGTTACTTCAAAGGTTTGATAGATTAACAAGAAGTATAAGTGATACACAAGAGTTCATAGATTTATTTAAAGAGTTCAATGTTGATGTTTGGTCAATAAGTGATGGCGGTATAGTTGATATAACATCTTCTAATGGTAGATTTATGGCTCTATTAAAAGGGTTATTTGGTCAACATGAACGAGAGTTAACTGCTGAAAGAATTAAAGATGCATTTGGTAGAAAAGCACGTGAGGGTTATACTTTATGTTGTGGATGTACTCCATATGGGTATAGACGTGAAAAAGGAAATAAGGTTATCATAATAAAACAAGATGAAGCAAAGGTTGTTAGAAGAATATTTAAAATGTATGCAGATGGTATACCATTTACTGCTATTGCTAAAACTTTAACTGCTGAAGGTATACCAACTAAACGAGCAGGACAAACAATCAACATCAAAAAGGATGGTAATGTAGTTGGTACAAAGACATTTGTAGGCGTATGGTCTCCTAAGTTAATCAGATTAATATTATCTAATCCTGTTTATATAGGTAAAGTTAGGTATGGCATAGGTAGAAAAGATTACTATATAGGAGATGGTTTTCATAAACCGATTATAAGTGAGACAATGTGGAATAAGGTACAAGATAAAATAGAAAAGATAAAAACTAAAGTTCATACTAATCGCCCAAAAGATGATGTGTACTTTTGTGGTACTCTAATATGTGGAATTTGTGGTAAGAAATTAACTACATCTAGAACAATTGGAAGATTAAGGAAAGATGGTACTAGGAATTTATTTAATGCTTATAGATGTGTTAATCAAGAAAAGCAAATATGTACTGCTAGATATGTATCTCACATAAAAGCAGAAGAAGCATTTATTGAATACCTAGAGAACAATATTGCTGAATTTGATAGTGTTGAAGATGTGGTTATTGATGAAGAAGATGCTGACTTAGAAGAAATAAACGATATTAAGAGGTTATTAACTATTAAAAAAGCAAAACAAAAAGAAGTCATGAACTTGTTTATGGCAGAAAAGATAGATTATAACCAATTCAAATATATGAGTGAAGAACTAGATAACATAATTAAAGCAAATGAAACTAGACTATCTCGTTTAGAGCAAGACTATACAAAGAAACCTGATATAAATAAAGCAGAAATTTCAAGGTATATAGTAGATCATTGGAAACTATTAACCGATAAGGAGAAACTAAACTTCTTAAATGAATTCGTAGAGAGTATAACAATAGTTAATCGCGATACTGATAGACACAATGGTAAAGCAGAAGTATTAGATATTAAGTTTTATGGTGAAAGTAATACAAGTTTATGATTAATTTAATATTCCTGCTTTTGAATTATTTGACAATAATTTAAAAATGGTGTAGAATCTAGATATGTGGAGGAAATAGACTATGAAAAAAGTAATTGTTAATAGTAACTTATTATTAGACTTATTATTAAACCGATTATGTAGTAATGGGTCTATTTTCTAGTGCAATTTAAAAATTATAAAGCATTATAAATCAATAGAGTCAATACTACAGAAATAAGGTATTGGCTCTATTTTTTGTAAACAGAAAGGAATGATAATTATGTATAATTTTAAACAAGTTGAAGAAAAATGGCAAAACAAATGGTTTGAAGAAAAGACTTTCAAAGCAATAGACTTTCACCCTACTAAACCGAAATACTATGTTCTATATGAATTTTTCAATATAAGTGGTAATCTTCATATGGGACATTTGAAAGGAACTGTACCTGCAGATGCGCTGGCTAGGTATAAAAGACTAAATGGATACAATGTACTGTTTCCAATAGGTGGAGATTCATTTGGTTTACCAGCAGAAAATGCTGCAATTAAGAAAGGAATAAACCCAGAAGATTTCGTTGCTACAGGAATGAAAAATGCAATGGAACAATCAAGAAAGATTGGATTGTCTTTTGATTACGATAGAACATTTGCTACTAGTGATAAAGACTATTACAAATGGACACAATGGATTTTCTTGCAACTATTAAAGAATGATAAAGCATATAAGCAAAAAGGTGTTGTTAATTTTTGCCCTACTTGTAAGACAGTTCTTTCAAATGAAGATAGTCAAGGAGGAATCTGTGATAGATGTAATGGTCAAGTAGTTCAAGAAGAAAGATGGGTATGGTTCCTTAAAATGAAAGAATACTCAGAAAAACTTCTAGGAAATATTGACAGAATTACTATGAACGAAAACTTGAAAGAACTTCAAAGAAATTGGATTGGTAAAAGTGAAGGAATGCAAGTATCTTTTGATATAGTAGATAGTGATGATAATAAACTAGCAACTGCAGATATCTTTACTACATGTATTGAAACAATATATGGAATAACATTTATGGTAATGGCCCCTGAGCATAAACTACTTGATGAACTAAAAGACAAGATTACTAATTATGAAGAAATAATAGACTATAAAGTAAAAACGTCTTATAGAAGTGAATTTGATAGAATATCAGACCAAAAAGAAAAAACTGGTTGTCTTGTAGATGGTATTTATGCAATTAACCCAGTAAATCAAAAAAAAGTTCCAATATATATAGCAGACTTTGTTATTGCTAATTATGGTACTGGTATGGTAATGGCAGTTCCTACACATGATCAAAGAGATTATGACTTTGCTCAAGCATTTAATATACCAATGATTCAAGTTATTGAAGGAAATATAGAAGAATGTGCTGTTGAAAAAAATGAATATCTTAAGAAGAATAGCAAGATGATGAATTCAGAAGAATTTGACGGAATGAATGTTATTGATGCAAAAGAGAAAATTGCAGACAAAATTATTAACATAGGAGTTGGTAAAAAACAAATCAATTATAAAATGCAAGATTGGTCTTTTAATAGACAAAGATATTGGGGAGAACCTTTCCCAGTAGTATTCTGTGATAAATGTGGAACAGTTCCTTTGGATGAAAAAGACCTTCCTGTCGTTCTTCCTCATACAGATGATTATATGCCAAATGATAATGGTAGTTCTCCACTTTCAAAGATTGATGATTGGGTAAATACCACTTGCCCAAAATGTGGTGGACCTGCTAAAAGAGAAACAGACACAATGCCTAACTGGGCTGGTTCTTCTTGGTATTGGTTGAGATATGTTGATCCGCATAATGATGAAAAACTTGCAGATTTTGAAAAACTAAAATATTGGGGAAGTGTAGATTGCTATACTGGTGGAACAGAACACATAACGAGACATGTTCTTTATGCTTTCTTCTGGCAAAACTTCTTATATGAAATAGGTGCTGTTCCAACAAGAGACCCATTCATAAGGAAAATGGGAAGTGGTCTAATACTAGATGATAAAGGAAAGAAAATGAGTAAGAGTTCTACTAATGGTGTATCTCCAATGGCTGTTATAGATAACTATGGAAGTGATGTTGCTAGACTTCACGTTCATTTCTTAGGTGGTTATGAAGATAATACTCCTTGGACCTTTGATGGTATAAATGGTATTACAAACTTCATGAATCGTGTATGGAGTTTGAAGGACATTATTAAAGGAACAGAAGTTTCTAAGGACCATATATATGAAATAAATAACTTGATAAAGAAGGTTTCGGATGATATAGAGAATCTAAAACTTAATACTGCTATTGCTGCATTTATGTCATTTGTTAAGAAAATCAAAGAAGATGGTTTTATAACAAAAGAAGAGTTAAGAATCTTCCTAATTCTTCTAAATCCACTGGCACCTCATATTACGAGTGAAATGTATGAGATAGTATTTGGAGGAAATCTCATTGATGATAGTTGGCCATCATATGATGAAAAATACTTAGAAAAAGATGAGATAAACCTACCAATTCAAATAAATGGTAAAATGAAGAAAACAATATTAATTTCTAAAGATGCAACTCAAGATGATGTTATGAATTCAATTAAGGAGAACTATCCAGATTTGATTTCAAAAGAAATAATTAAGATTATTTATATACAAGGAAAAATAATAAATATTATAGTAAAATAATTAAATATTTTAAAAGAGGTAAATCCTCTTTTTTGTATGATCATGTCTAAGAATTGTTGAAGTATAATACAAAATATGATATAATTAAATTGCCTCAAAGGCAAGATTGGAGATGGTCTACTTGTTAGAAACATTTTTGAACTTGCCCTGCCTGAACTTTTCTTGTTAATTGGTGGAGACTGATTAATTGACAGGTTGGAGAACTGAAAACTTAACAGCTATGGGGCAAGTTAAAGTTTAATTAGAGAGCATACTCGTAAGTGTTAAGTAAATGCAACTAATATGCTGTAACATATTAGGGATACCAAAATCCAAAACCAAGTTGACAATCTTGTAAAAAATGGGAGTGAGAAGTAATCTCACTATAATCAAATAGGACGTGCATTATCACGGATATGTTATTTATATGACATTGGTTAAACTGTTGCAGAGACATCTGCATAAACATGTCTGGTAATGGAGTAATATCTGCATTTAGTTCAGATAATAAAGCCGGAAGTAATCTTGTGTTACAGCACAATTTTACTTTCGTTATATTGAAATAAAAGAAATAAATCCTTTTTATATAGTTAGTTGTAGTGGGGGGTTGAATGTTATCAAGTTATGTAATTGAATATTATAGTAAAATTAGAGATGAACTTTTAGGGATTAAAGACAAGATTAATTTTATAAAAGTAAATAATCCTATTGAAGAAAAACAAAATATATTAGTTGAATTCTTAGGTAGTAGTCCTGTATCAAATGGCAGTAACATGAATTATTCTATCAGGAAGAAGAACGCTAATGATTCTGAAATGTTGATTCATAAGTATATGTCAAAGTTTAGAGATTTTAAAAACTCATTCGATTTTGTTGAATTTCAAAGGTTAGTTACCACTTTAGAATTAAGGTTAAAAGATATATATGTAAAATATAATTATGAAGATGAAAGTTAGGAGATGATTATATGAGATTAATATTATGTGGTGGTGGACATGGTGAAAAGACTGTTATAGCAAATAATAAATTGAATGATATTATAGACCATACAAGACCATTACTATATGTACCTTTAGCAATGGATGAAGTTGAACATCCATATGATGGTTGTCACGAATGGATTAAAGGAGAACTTGCAAATGTAGATATACCTCGTATTGATATGGTAAGAACATTTGAAGAATTAGCATCAAAAGATTACAATGATTATTGTGCCATATTCATAGGTGGAGGTAATACTTACAAACTTCTTTTAGGATTAAAACAAAGTGGTGCTTATGAAAAGATTAGAAACTATGTTTTAAATGACGGAATCGTTTATGGTGCAAGTGCAGGGGCAGTTATATTTAGTAAAGATATTGATATAATTGCAAGTATGGATCCTAATGATGTTAATTTACAAGATACAAAGGGATTTGATGCGCTAGAAGGTGTTTCAATTTTCCCTCATTATACAAATAGAAGATCTAAACTTACTGATGAAGAAAATGATGCTAGAATGAATAAGTTTACTAATTCTATAATTGCTTTCTCTCAATCAGTAGGAGATGTAATTGCTATACCAGAAGAAGATGCTATCTATGTAAATGGAGATAGTGTTGAAGTTATAGGTAGTAAACCATATTATACATTTAAAGATGGTTTGTCAGAGAAATTTGATATAGAAAGCAAACCTTTAAAGCGTTAAAACATGAAGAAAATCCCTAGTTAGAACTGGGGATTTTTTCATTGAATATTTATGGTATGTTAATTTAGTATATACTTTCAGCTACATCATGGGTTATCATAATAGTAGTTTTACCCTCTTTTTTAATAATCTTCCAAACATCATCAGATACAGCAAGTCTTGTTTGATAGTCCAAAGCCGAAAAAGGTTCATCCAAAAGAAGTACATCAGGATTAATAGCAAGTGTTCTAATAAGAGCCACTCTCTGCCTCATACCACCAGATAAATTTCTAGGATATTTAAAAATAAATTCTTTTAAACCATAAGTATCTAAAAGTTTTTTTACTCTTTCTATATTTTCATTATTAACTTCACCCTTTATTCTAAGACCAAGTAAACAATTATCTAATATATTAAGCCAAGGAAATAAAGTATCATTCTGTAGCATATATCCCATTCTTAATTCTTTTTTAGGAAATAATATTTCACCAGAAGTTTTATTTTCAAGACCACATAAAATAGAAAGAAGTGTTGTTTTACCACATCCCGATGGACCAACTATAGCAACAAACTCCCCATCTCTAATATTTAAATTCAAATTTTCAATAGCAGGTATTTCACTTTTTTTCGTATGATATATCTTTGATAAATTCTTTATCTCTAATATATTATCTGAATTCATCAAAGTATTCATTATATATTAACTTATCAAATGAAACATATTCATCAAGTTCTCCAGAAGCCATCATAATATCTTGAATATGTTTCCATTCTTCATCATTAATAGCAATAGTATCTCTCCATGCATCAGATTCTTTATATCTCTTTACCATAGTAGTTAAATCATCAAGTGATGTATCAGGAAAGAAAGATATAATATTCTCCGCTATCACTTTAGCATCATTATCTTTAACAAATTTTAATCCTTTATCAATAGCTTTAGAAAATCCCTCTATCAACTCAGGATTATTCTCTATAAAACTACTTTTAGCATTATAAGCAGTATAAGGAACAGCACCTCCATAACTTCCAACATAAGCCACAACATATCCAAGTCCTTGTTTTTCTACTGAAGTAGCATTAGGTTCAAATAATGTAACAAAATCCCCATTTCCACCAATAAATGCACCCTCCATAGCGGCAAAAGCAACAGAAGTATCAATATTTAAATCTTTTACTGGATCAATATTATTTTCCCTAAGAGCCCATTCAAAAGTCATCTCAGGCATTCCACCTTTTCTTCCACCTATTACAGTTTTTCCTTTTAAATCATCTAAAGAAAAATTATCTATTTTTTTTCTAGATACCAAAAATGCACCATCTCTTTTAGTTAAAGCAGCAAATACTTTCAAATAATCTTTTTCTCCACCATTATATACATATATAGTAGCTTCTGTACCAGAAAAACCAATCTGTACATCTCCAGATAACACAGCAGCAGTAACAGCATCAGCTCCTGGTGTTAAAACAAGTTCCACTTCTATTCCTTCTTCTTCAAAATACCCATTGTTTATAGCAACATATTGAGGTGCATAAAATATACTATGAGCAACCTCAGCCACTGTAATCTTAGTAAGATTATCACTATCATTATCTTTCTTACTCTGAAATACTCCAAATATAATTAAACCAATAACTATTAGAAATAAAATTAGACTAACCAATGTCCTTTTCATTTTTCAACCTCCCAATTTCATATTATTATATTCTAATAATTAAAACAAGTTATAATAAAATAGTCTATAAATGAATAATTTTATTTGTCAATATGAATATAATATATTGAGTAACATTTTACACATATTTGACATAATTAAAATTTTATGTTATAATTCTATACATCTGATGGCACATTATTCTAGTCAATTAAACTTACTATGAAGGTGAACCTAAAAGCTCACTAAAGAGCACATCGATGAAACTTCTGGTGTCTGCTTTATACGCCCAGTTTAGGGTGGATGCTGGAAGGAAAGGATTTTGGACTCTCATAATGGCATATGAATCTGTTCCAACTTCCGTGGAGACCTAACTTTGTGTTACTGCTATTAAAATGCATAATACGAACTAGGATTAAACCTACTATGTGGGGAAACTTACGAGTAGCGTAGCTTGTCTTGAGTGATTATAGGGAATTATTGATCAGTTATATCTTTCCTAGCTAGAAACATATAATATTGCAATATGAAACTATAATTGCAAAAAAGAATTAATAGTAAGAAAGTTGCCCGAGGAAATCTCCTAGAGTGACGTCTTATAGGATTACAGTGTGTACTAAGTGGTAATCAAGTCATATATTTGGTGACAATATATCAATTTCTATAAAGGGAAACCGCTAATTTGGTAACGAATTAGTAGAAATTGGGGAAATCCTACTTGACCTAAGACATAAAGTTAACTATAAGAATTGCCATAGTATTAAATAAAAGGCCTTTAAATGGCCTTTTTTAATAATAAGAAAGGAAAATATATGTCAAAAAGTAAAAATAATAGAACAAAATGGATAGTAACAGTTACATTCTTAGCTTTCTTCATATCATTTATATTTTCTTTTGGTTCTAACATAGTAATGCCAAAAGTAAATTTATTTATAGGAATTTTTATTCTATTACTATTTATAGCCATTGGAATAATATTTGATATGATAGGAGTAGCAGTAACATCTACTGATGAAGAGCCACTACATGCTATGAGTTCAAAAAAGATAAAAGGAGCCAAAAAGGCAGTATCATTTAAAAAGAATGCCGATAAAGTGTCATCTTTTTGTAACGATGTAATTGGAGATATTTGTGGAATAATATCAGGTTCTGCTGGAGTAACAATAACTTCTTCCCTATCAGATAAATTAAATATTAATCCACTATACATAGGATTAATAATAACTGCAATAACTGCATCATTAACAATAGGAGGAAAAGCATTTTTTAAAAGTATTGCCATCAAAAATAGTAATAAAATAGTTCATGCCACCGCTAAAGTATTATCAATATTTGAAAAGAAGAAAAAATAAAATTTTCTTCTTTTTTCTTAGTATAGTTAATAAAATTAATTAGGTGATACCATGAAAAAATACAGTAAAATACTTTTAATAGCAGTAATAATAATAAGTCTATTTGGAACATTAATGATATATTCTTCATCATATATATGGGCTGAATATAAATTTAATGATCCCTATAAATATCTAAAATCACAAGCATTATTTCTAATACTAGGTTATATAGTTATGTTTATAATAGCAAAATTTCCTTATCAAAAATATAAAAAACTATCTAATATAATATTTTTTATCTGTTTAGGAATGCTTATTTTAGTATTAATACCAGGTATAGGTACCATAAGAAATGGTAGTAGAAGTTGGTTTGGTATTGGTAGTTTAGGAATTCAACCATCAGAATTTACTAAAATAGGATTAATAATATTTACTTCTAAATATTTATCTAATAATACTAAAGATTTAAAAAATATAAAAAAAGGCGTCTTACCTATTTTAGGAGTACTATTTCTCGTATTTGCTCTCATAATGTTAGAACCAGATTTTGGAACAGGTGTTGTAATAGTTATGACAATAATTGTCCTATTATTTATAAGTGGTGTAAAAATGAATTTCTTTATTAAGCTCGGAATATTAGGCCTATTAGGAATAGCTATATTAGTAATAATAGCACCATACAGAATGGAAAGAATAGTATCATTTATTAATCCTTGGTCAGATCCATTAGGCAGTGGTTTTCAAATAATTCAAAGTTTATATGCCATAGGCCCAGGTGGACTTTTGGGACTAGGACTAGGCAATTCAGTTCAAAAACATTTTTACTTGCCAGAACCTCAAACAGACTTTATCTTTTCCATTATAAGTGAAGAATTTGGTTTTATGGGAGTTTTAATTGTATCTTCATTATTTATAACTATTATATATTGTGGATTTAAAATAGCCATGAACTGTGAAGACTATTTTGGTAAATATCTAGCTTTTGGAATAACATTTGGTCTAGCGTTTCAAACAATGCTAAATCTTATGGTAGTAGTAGGACTTATCCCAGTAACTGGGTAAGTCCTACTAGGTAACTGATAACGACAAACAAAATAAACCTTTATTTTAAAAGGGATTTGAGAGTTTTAATAAAAATACAAAACATTAAAAATTGATAAAAACTAGAAAAAATACAAAAAAATAAAAATTTTGCAGATAAAAATAAGGGGTAATTTTACCATTACTGCAAAAAAGTTTATTTGAGCAATACCAAAGATACCTCACATATTTTTGGAGGAAAATTTAATGATAAGAAAAGTAGATGTTGGAAGTGTTTTTGGTACTGCCCAAAGAACAAGTTATGAATATATGAAATTACTAAATGAAAAAACTAATGGTAATTTTAAAACATTAGTTGTAGATGATAAAGATGGACTTCATTCATTACCTTTTGCTAATCATGGATCAAAAGTAGTTATGTATGAGCCAAATGAATTTTATATAAATGGTGGTATTATTGATGATATAAATATTACACCTATTACTAATAGAAAATACTTTAAAGAAAATAAATCTAAAATAGAAATTAGAAATACTAACTTTTACGAATCTAAAGTTGAAGATAAATATGACTTTGTATATTGTTATCGTTCATTGCATGAAAACCATAATAAAAAAATACCTATGAAAAGAAAGATACGAAAATTACTGTCATCTGTTAAAGATGATGGTTATATTTATATTTTTTATCACATGGCTAAAAATGAAAATGATATTAGTAATTTTTCTAGAAATCAATATCTTAGAAAAGGTGAAATGAAAAGTTACTTTGATCCTAGAGTATGGGATATTATAACTATTATTGAAAACGATTATTTTACTAATCATAATGGACATCCCTATCATAAAAAGGATCATGAGCATCGTGTTGGTCATATATTTGCTAAAAAGAAAAATACTAGATTAGTACATAAATATTATTATGAAATAATTGGAAAATTTAATAATTAGATATGTAAATGTAGATAATTATATAAAACATTAAGTAAATTTGATGAAAAACTTATTAAATCTGTGTTATAATTATATTGTATTGAAAATAAGGATGTGATATTTAATATGAGTTTTAATGATAGTGGTAAATTTTATGCAGATATGACAGAAGAAGAAAAAGCACAAACAATACTTGAATATAAGGATAAATATTTAAATAAAGTTCAAATATTGTTTAATATGTTAAATTATTCTTTTCATAATTATAATAGTATTTTTAGTGAGGAGGAACTACAACAAATTAAGCAAACATCAGCATTATTAAGTCAAATACAAACTTCTCTTAATCATAATTTTGAAGGGAATTTTGATTTCAGTCAGTTTCAAAAAGATATGTTACTTTTTATTAATCTTGAAAAATCAACAAGAAATATTTCTTTTAAGGTATTAAAAAGTGAAATGACTAAACCAGATCAATTTTATCCTAACCAAAGATTTGCTTTTATAGTTCATGTGCCTACTGATGGTACTAATAATGATAGTGATGAAAAATTTAAAGTAACTTCTACATCATTAATAACTGATAGAAGTATGGGATTATATGATGATGGCTTTGGTAAATTTGGATACATATTAGATTTTGATTTAGAAAATTTTATTGTTTCTTCTACAGCTGATTTATATTCAAGTCTATATCCACAAGAAGAATTTGATAATGAGGATTATTATTTACAATTTTATAAAAATGATATGTATGTTATTGAAACAGATGAAGAATTATTTCAAATGAGTGAAACTTGTGTTGCCATTCCACATTATATGGAACAAGTAAATACTAATACTACAATTGAAGTAAATGGTGAACCATTAAATTATGATGAAGAAGAAATATACAATGAAATTGTTTTATTAAATAATGATAAACTTAAGAAAGTTGGAATATTTGTTAGAACTGTTGGTGATAAGAACTTTAATAAAGACTATTTAAAAGCCATGCAATTGGCACAAAAAACTGGTTTACCTTTAATAGAAATTGATAAATCTTTATATAGACAAAAAGCAGGACTAAAACCATTAACTCTAGCAGAAACAAAAGAAGTTGTTAATAATGTTGGTAGAAGAATTAAAAAGAATCCGGATTTATATTCTATATTTCAAGAAAAATATAAAGAATTATCTGAAGCATATGCTATGAAAGGTAAAAAATATGCACCTGGAAATCTATGTTTAAAGATATATAGAGATTTAAAAAAAGTTGACCATATCTTAACAGATGAAGAATTACAACAATTTATTTCTTCTATCAATAAAGATAATTTATTCAAAAAAGAACAACAAGAGC
This sequence comes from Bacilli bacterium, assembly GCA_051872655.1. Taxonomy (GTDB): domain Bacteria; phylum Bacillota_I; class Bacilli_A; order RF39; family UBA660; genus CAG-302. The sequence continues at coordinate 35,438 of JBJEEB010000004.1, forward strand.
AACAAGATGTTAATTTTGTAGTTCATCATCCAACAAAATAAATTTCATTGAAAATAAAGGGTAAATTTGACTTTTACCCTTTTTTATGTTATTATAATTCTCCGTAAAAAGGGGGTTTTTACATGACTGAATTATTAAATAAATATTATGAATATTTTACTAAGGGTGATTTCCACGATCAAGAAAATATAGATGATGATTCGGAATTTTATGGTTTTTACAAAATAATAATAAATGAATATGATTTATCTAAAGATGAACAAATGAAGATTGATATGCGAGAATTTTTTGACTTTTTTGATAAGACTGATATATTTGGTATGATAAGAAGAGGTTTTTATTCGACAACTGGTTATGGTGGTGAAGAAAATTCAAAAAGAAGATTTGAACGCCATAAAACTGCTTCATTTGATTGGTTTAATCCATCACCATATATGATTAGTAATTCTAATTTTGTATATTCAATAAAACGAGCAAAAAAGCCTTTTTGTAAGGCATATTTATCTATAAAGCCAGAAAAATATTTAAGTATAATAATTAAATTACAAGATTTTATTAACAAATTATATATTAATCATCCAGATGAAGAAATTGGTCAATGTAAATTTAGAAATATTCCTTCAAATGATGCAATTGCAATGAGATTTGCTTGTGAAGAACATTATAATGAATTTTTACAATATTTAGAACAAAACAAAGATATTATGGAGTCTTTTGATGCACCTAACCTTTTTATGCCACAAGATAATCATGGTTTATCACTTATTGTAGATAATGGTGGTTCTTATAATTATTTTGTTACAAGGATTATATGGGATTATATGTTTTATTGTAGAAATATTAATTCAAATGTTTCAGTTGAAGGAATTGTTGAATTCATTAATAATTATGATTGTTCTAAAGATAAAATGATTAATGAAAACGATGAAGAAACTATATTAAATTATAAAACGATATTATGTGGGAAAATATTGTCAAAATCAAATGATGAATTACTTTCATTAATAGTAAAATCAAAAGCAAAAACTTTAAAACTAACAAAAGTATAATAGAATGATAAGGTGATTATAATGTCAAATAATACTGAAATTTCAAGAGAAAATTTAATCGATCAATTAAAATTAATAGAAGATGATATTGAAGATTACCAATTAGAAGATGATTCATTATCTTCTAATTTTTCAACTGATACTTATGTTGATGATAGTACAAAAATGTATTTAATGGAAATTGGTAAATATCCACTTTTGACTAAAGAAGAAGAAATAGATTTAGCAGAAAAATTAAAATTTCCTACCGAAAAGAAACTATTGCTATTTGAAATGAAAGATGGATATAATATATCAACTTTAAATATTGAACTTCTTTTTAAATCATTATGTAATAATAAATCATATAGTTTTATTATTGACACTATATTATCATATTATAGTAAAGCAAATTGTAGTTCTAATAAATTAATAGTTGAAAAATTAAAAAAATATAAACGATTATCATTAGATTTAAATAGAGCTTTGACTGAAGATGAATTATTATTACATTTTAAAACTAATAGTACTATTGAACCTTTAAATGAAAAAGAATTATTAGAACAAACAAAAGAATTTTTATCATATAAGTCTGCTTTTGATAAAATGTTTATATCTAATTTAAGACTAGTAGTAAGTATTGCTAAAAAATATAAATGTAATGTAGAATTATTAGATTTAATAAATGAGGGAAATTTAGGTTTAATGAAAGCAATAGAAAAATATGATAGTACATTAGGCTTTAAGTTTTCTACTTATGCTACTTGGTGGATTAGACAAGCAATTCAACGAGCTATTTCTATACAAAATTCATCTATTAGGATTCCAGAAAATTATAAATCAGAATTAATAAAATTTAAGAAAAATTTGGAACAATTAGAATTACAAGAAAAAAGAAAATTAAGTAAAGAAGAAATTTCAAAAAAATTATCCATTCCATTATATGTTGTAGATGATTATTTTAGATCAATGTTTGAAATAGTTTCACTAGACCAACCAGTTGGTAATGATAATGATGCTACAATTATGGATTTCGTTGAAACAGAAGATGATGTAGAAAAAAAGGTTTTTAGAGAAATGTTAAAAAAAGATATAAATTCATTATTTAAAACACTTACTGATAAAGAAATTATGGTTATAAAAATGAGGTATGGTTTAGATGAATATGAAAACAATTCTACTCAACTTCCCGATATTGCAAAAGCAATGTCAGTATCTTCAGAACGAATTAGACAAATTGAAAGAAAAGCATTATTAAAAATGAGAAGACAAAGTGTTATAGATAAAGAAAGCCGTTCGTTAAAAGAATATATGAAATAAAAAAATTATACAACCAAATGTATAATTTTTTATTTTTTCTCATCAATTCTATTAAAATTAGTTTTATGCATTGAATCATATTTTATTAAATCAGAAGCGGTCATATTTAATTTAGAATCTATATTTTGATTCATACCATTTGCAATTTTATCTAACATATCTATTGTAGGCTTTCTATGGCAATTTTCTAATTCATTAATATAGACTAAGTTACTTCCTACTTTCTCAGCAAATTTCTCTTGAGATAAGTTATATTTCTGTCTATAAAACTTTAAATTCATAGAAAGTATTTCTTTGCTAGTGTGTTTCATTTCTTACCTCACTTTCTTAAATTTATTTTATACAAGTGTTAAATAATTGTCTTTTGCACAAGTGTTTAAGTAAAATGCTTGTATTTTTGAAAAAAAACCTTTATTATAGTTATATGGAATTGTCTTTCTCATATACAAGGAGGTGTTAAAATGACTAAAAAAGTTTTTAGAGGAATTTTTATAGCATTATCTGTAATTATATTTATATTCCTAGTGAAGTATTGCTATTTTGATACTAAAATAGGATTCAATACAGAAATATTAGAATTGAATTATAGTGCTTTTCCAATGTGGTTTGATGTTCTTATATCTGTAATAGTAATGCCTTTATTAGCATTTGCCATTTTAGATGATCTATACGATAAAATATCTACCTTTTGTGTAGAGAAATTTAATATGTAATTTTACATTGCATATTTTTTTGTAAGTTTTTAGTTCAAAAGCATTGATATTTTTTGTTAATGTGTCATAATATAATAAATAGTAATTTTGAGGTGCATTTATGGAAGTAGTAAATAATAATGTGGAATCAAAAGGGAACATTTTGGAATATTTAAAAAGTATAAATGTTAATTCTAGTAATAAACACGAAGAAATTGAATTAGATAATTATATTGCAAGTATAGTTATGATTGTTACTAGTTCTTCTACTCTAAATAATAGTGATGAAGAATATATTATATATCTTTTATTCCAAGATAAAAAAGATAATAAAATATATGGTAAGTTTTTCAATAAAGAATTTACTAATAAAAATGAAGCAGAAAACTATTATGCAAATCTAAAAAATAAAGTAAATTATTTTACTGATAATGATATACATAACCTTATTTAATTATAGTATGTATAAGGGTTTTAATAAAATACATCAAAATAAATTAAAATAAATTATTTTACATCAAAATATTGTTGACTTAGACAAGTCAAGTGGTAAAATATAGTAAAATCGATGAATTATACCAAACAGGACAAATTCATCGTTTTTTGTTGCTTTTTTTTGTTTTTTTCAAAAAAAAGCATTGACATTCTAAAAATAAAACATTAGAATAATAACCAATATTTTGGAAGAAATTGGTTTTAGTTATGTATAGTGAAGTGATTGTAGTAGTATTTGATGACTTCTTGTAAGAATAAGGTGATAGAATATGAATAATCATAAATTAAAGCAATTTGTTGACAATTTATATAACTTAAATAGTAGTTCTCTTAAAGATGCAAGAGAAACTTATATAGGGTCAAACACCCCTTTATAAGTTTCTCTTTTTTGTTGGTTATTTTGAAATGGAGGGTTTAAATGGATAATGTAATGTTAGAAAATGAAGAGTTGTTAGATAATGAATTATTATCAAAAATGGATCTGGTAGATTATGATCTTGATAGGACATATTATCGTGTTTGCAATTTTATGAAAAAGTATAGAAGATTAAAAAGTAAGCATTATGATGAAATGCCTATTAAGATAACAACGAAATATAAATATATTTATGTTGATGAGGGTACTCGAAGCATTAATGAATATACTAAACTAGATAAATATATAGATGATGATACTGAATATAAAAAGTTATCTAAACAAATATGTCTTGTTACAGAAACATTTAGTCAAGAAGAACTTGTCTATTATACGATCTGTCTATACCAACAAAAATCAGAAACTCGTGCATTTAAAGAAATTGGTTGTTCTAATTATGGATTAATACCAATTAAAAATAGTTGTATAGTAAAATTTGCTAGTGCATTTGATATTGAAGTCTATAAAGATGATGGCTTTAATGATGACAAAGAAGAACAAAAATATCAAGAATTTTTAGAATTAATTAAAATGTGAGAAATCACATTTTTTTTATGCCATTAAAGGAGGTGGTTTTATGATTGTATATAAGCAATTTTTAATGATTTGACAAACTAATTTAAGAGAGGTAACATTCAATCAAGGTGATGATTATGAGATTATTTTTCCATAAATTAGGACTTTTATTTTCAAGTGTATTATCAGTTTTATTACTTTCTGTTCCTACTACCCCAATAGTAGATAATATTGATAATAATATTATTAAGGATGATAATGCCATTGAAGAGAAAGTTATTACTGAAAATGAAGTTATAGAGTCTAATCAAGAAGAATTGCAAAAAGAAACAAAAATAGAAAAACAAGAAATAGTAGAAGAAAAAAAGGAAAATGATACTTCTACTAATTCTAATAAATCTATAACTAATAATGTAATTAAGGAAACTAATGTTAATACCAAACAAGAAACTAATACTACTTCATCAGCTAGTAGTAATGTTGAAGTACATGAAGAAAGTCAAAAACAAGAAATTAATAATAATGTAAATCAATATATTGGTGTTCCTAACCCTAACGATTTTTATTATTCATTTCATCATGGAAAAATAGAATATTCTTCTATGGATAGTTGTTTAGCAGATGTTCCTAATATAGCATTTAAAGATACAACAGATATTATAAATACTTGGTGTATTGATGTTGTAGATGGGCAAGGTACAATTTTAGGACAATATTTATATATAAATTGTAGTTCTGGAAATTGTGATAAATATAAATAGTCAGTTTGTTACTGGCTAATTTTTTTGGGAGGAATCTATGAAAATTTTATTATTTATAGTTATTGCACTAGTAATGTTATTAGTGCTTTTTTTATGGTCTGCTTGTGTTATATCAAGTAGATGTTCACGAGAGGAGGAAATGATAGAAAGTGAAAAAAATAAGTAAATTTTTATTTATGTTCGTTGGTGCTTTCGTAACTATGGTATGTGGTTTACAAAATGTTTTTGCATCTACATTAAATTATGATTTTTCTGGTTATTGGTATGAACGAAGTGATAATGGTGCAAACTATTCTTCATGGAAATTAGAAAATTATTATGTTGATGGAAATGTTGCATTTTGTATTGAGCCAGGTATTCCAGAGGGATCACCTATGCAACAAGGAACTTGGGAAAATACTGGGTTATCTAATAATATAAAACAACGAGTTTTATTATTAGCATATTATGGTTATCAATACAATGGACATCAAACTCAAGGATATAGAGCAGCAACTCAAGCCCTTATTTGGGAAACTATATTAGGTGGAAATACTCGTGTTACTTATAGTACTGCAAGATATGGTGCAGGTACACCTTATAATGTAGATGCTGAAAGAAATGTTATTAATAGTTTAGTAGCACAGCATTATACAAAACCTAGTTTTAATGGTACAACTGTTACTGCTCAAGTTGGTACTTCTGTTACTTTAACAGATACAAATAATGTTTTAAGTAATTATGAAGTATATGCATCCAATAATGCTAATGTTAGTATTAATGGAAATCAATTAACTATTACACCTACTGAAATAGGAAATGTAACATTACAATTTGTTAAAAAACAAATATATAGTAGATCATATTTAATTTATGTTGGTGATGGTATTCAAAATATGATTAGTGGTGGTAATGTAGATCCAGTATATTTTTCTGTAAACTTAAAAGCCTTAGGTGGTAAAGTTGAAATAAATAAAGTGGATTCAGCTACTATGACTACTACACCACAAGGAGAGGCATCTTTATCTGGTGCTAAATTTGAAATAGTTGATAAATTTGGTAATGTAGTTCAAACTTTAACTACTGATTCAAATGGATATGCTATTAGTGATTATTTACCATACTTTGGTAGATATACTTTAAGAGAAGTAAATCCAAGTAATGGATATTTATTAAGTAATGAGGTTGTTCCTTTTGATAGTACAAAAGATAGTATGCTAACTTATGTAAAATTTAAAGAAGATGTCATTACTAGAGATTATGAATTTACTAAAATTTATTCATCTGATAAAACTGGTATTATGACACCAGAAGTTGGTATAAAATTTGGTATTTATGATAAAAACAATAATTTAGTTAAAGAAGAAACTACTGATAGTGAGGGTAAAATATATGTAACTCTACCTTATGGAGCATATACATTAAAACAATTAACTTCTACTAAGAATTTTGAAAAAATCGATGATTATAAATTTGGAGTTCGTGAAGTTGGTGATACTATCAATAAAGTTTTTGGAAATGCAGAAATAACTGCTAGATTAAAAGTTATTAAGGTAGATTCAGAAACTGGACAAGTAATTGAAAGATCTAATATTAAATTTAGAATATTTGATGTAAAAAATAATGAATATGTATCTCAAACAATAACTTATCCTACTGCTAAAACTATTGATACTTTTGAAACTGATGATAATGGTATTTTAGTAACACCTTATCCATTAAAAAATGGTACTTACTATTTAGAAGAAGTTGATCAAGTTATAGATGGATATTTATGGAACGACAAATCAGTAGAATTTGAAATTGGTGAAGATGCTAATTTAATTACTGATAATGAATTTGGAATTCTATTTGAAGTTAAATTTGAGAATACCCAAGTTAAAGGTAGTATTGAAATAAATAAAACTGGTGAAGAAGTTGAATTAACTGATAATGGCTTTGTTTATAATAAAATTAATCTAGAGGGAGTTAAAATTGGTTTATATGCTAACGATGATATATATGATGCTTTAGGTAATTTAAAATATAAAAAAGATGCTTTAGTCAAAGAATTAATAACAGATGAAAATGGTTTTGTTTCTTTAGATAATTTATGTTTAGGTAAATACTATCTAAAAGAAATTTCTACTACTAATAATCATGTGTTAGATACTACTAAATATTCTTTTGAATTAAAATATAAAGATCAATATACTGCAGTTATAACTTATACAACTACTTTAGAGAATCATTTACCAAAAGGAACTTTAGAATTTACAAAAACAGATTTTAGTACTAGTGAAACTTTGCCAAATACTACAATAACTATCTACAATGAAAATGATGAAGTCGTTTTTACTGGTAAAACAGATCAAGATGGTAAGATTATAATTAATGATTTGCCTTTGGGTAAATATTACATTGTTGAAACTGATGCACCAGAGGGATATAAACTTAACGAAGAAAAAATGTATTTTGAAATAACTGAGGATGGTCAAGTTGTTAAATGTAATATGACAGATGAAGCATTTGAAGTTCCAAGTACTGGTCTATCAAATATAAATTATGAATTAATTGGAAGTATAGTTTTAGTTATATCTGGTTTAGGACTAATGATATATGGCATCAAGAAAAGAAAATAAAAAAACAGATCTAATTAAGTGTATAAGTCTATTTCTATTTGTATGTAGTGCATTTATGCTTATTTATAATTATTCAATGAAAGTAAGACTAAATGAAGATAACGATTTAAAAATTGAAGAATTTTTAGAAAAGGATACAAACGAAGAAATAGAAATTCAAGAAGAAGATACCCAAGAAGAAACTACTACTTCCAATGTTTCATCTTATAACTATATTGCAGTTTTAGAAATACCATCTATAAATCTAAAACGAGGTTTAGTAGATCCTAGTAGCAAATATAATAATGTAAATTATAATATTCAAATAATAGATAAATCTACTATGCCAGATGTAGTTAATGGTAACTTAGTTCTTGCTAGTCATAATGGAGCTAGTTATATATCTTTTTTTAGAAACTTAGATAAGTTAAATATTAATGATAAAATTTATGTTTATTATGGTGGGTATAAATATATTTATTCTCTAAGTAAAACTTATGATACCCCTAAAGATGGTAATATTGAAGTTTATAGAGATAATAGTAAAACTACTATTACCTTAATTACTTGTAAGAAAAATAGTAAAGATACCCAAGTTGTCTATATTGGTTATTTAGATAGTAAGGAGCTATATTAGTGAGTAATGATTATTTAAAGATACCAGAATCTGTTTTAAGTAATAGTAATATTTGTGCTACATCCAAAATCCTTTATGGATATATTTCTCTTTTATGTCATCAAAATGGCTATTGTTATGCTACTAATAGTTTTTTAGGTAAAACTTTAAAGGTAACACCTAGAACTATTACAAGACTTATAAGAGAATTAAAGGATGCAAAGTTAATTACTATTTCATATACAGAAGATCATGTTAGAAGAATATACTTAGTTTAATTTTTCTACTTTATTAATCAAAAATGACCATCCATTGTAGATGTACTTTACTAATAAATATAATAAATAAAATATAAAGAAAAAATATAATAAATAAATTTAATTTAATAAATTAATTTTAATTAAATTAATTGGAGGTGGTAACATTCATAAAAATAAAGTTGAATTAGTTGGAAAAATTACTAGTATTTCAGATATTAAGGTGGACATAAACAATAACAGGTTTATGTTTTTTGATATAGTCCAAAATGAAATGATAGATAACAAAATATATAATTCATCTTTTTATAAAGTTAGATTAAATAATGATTTAATTACTAAATATAAAGATATTTTAATTAAAGGTAATAATTTATATATTGATGGTTACCTACATTCTTATAAAAAAGATACTAGATTAATTTACTATATTTATCCAAAAGAAATTATAAAACTTGATAAAGATTTTAATTTTGAAGAAGAAGTTCCCATGATTAGTTATGATACTGATGGTGTTATGCTTTGGCATGGTAAAAGATGTGAATCTATTCCACCTACTGAAGAGGAATTAAAAGAAATGGAGGATTTATTAAGTGAATTTAGATAATAAAATATCTTATTATGCAAGATTTTCTACTTATGCAGATATGCTTGGTAAAGATGTTGTTGCTTATGTATATGCTAAAGATGATAATCTTGTAGATTTTCAATTAAGACATTTAAAAACATTTTCTAAAACTAAAGACTTAAATGTAAAAAATATTTATATTGATACATTTGGTAGTAATAAATTAGAAAATAAAATTAATCTAAAAAAATTAATTGATGAAAATTCTAATATTAATGTTCTAGTTACTGGTATAGATAGATTATCAAGAAACACTATGGATATATTTGAAATTCAAAACTTATGTAAAAAGAAAAACATAGTTTTTTTTGATATTTCATCAGATAAATTTATATTTGATGACTTATTCAATTCATTTGAAAAAGCCATTGAAGAAATTGCAAATAAAGGAAGTGATGAAAAATTGCAAAGAAATATTGATGTTCTTTATATAGAACCTAATAAATTACCAGTTAAGAAAACTATAAAGAATACCTTAGAAGAAAAACAAAAATTAGTTGGTGGTTATATTGAATATACCTACTTAGAAAATTGTGATGATGTTGCAATAGTTTGTAATGAAGAAGGTAAAATTTATGGATTACCACCTAATAGAGATATAGGACACGATATTATAGTTGGTAATTTTTTTATTGTTGGTGATGATCCAGAACTTGGTGAAGATCGTTCACTAACAGAAGAACAAATTGCTAAATATACTAAATATTTTGGTAATGATTCCATTGAAAAAACTACTAAAAGATATAATGAAATATTGACTAGTAGTTTAGATATGTAAAGGAGGTGATTTGATGAATAATACTTATTTTATTGGTAGATTGGTTACTGATCCAGAATTAAAAGAAACAGAAACTGGTAAAAAAGTTGTTAATGTAACAATAGCAGTTCCTAGAAGTTACAAAAATAAGGATGGTGAATATGAAGCAGACTTTTTAGATTGTGCTTTCTGGGATCATAATGCAGATTATGTTTCTAAAATGGTTAAAGGTAACGAAATAGCAGTTCAAGGTAGAACTGAAACTAGACTTTATGAAAAAGATGGTAAAAAAGTCAAAGATTATAAAGTTGTAGTAGATTCATGTAAAAATTTAGATAGATCTAAAGAACAAGAAAAAGATAACGAAATGGACATTTAGTTATGAGATTAGAGCAAAATAAAAGAGTTAGCCCTAACTAACTCAGTGTTATTCTTTATTGTGTCAAAAGACATAATAAAGTGGTTTAATAACAAAACTATTATATCACTATTTTGCTCTTTTTCTAAATTTATTATTTAAAGGAGGATGATATAATGAATTTTATTAAATTTAGGAGGATGTCTATTGTTTAAATTCGTAGGTACTTCCCTTACTAATTTAGGGAACTCTATGAATTTATTAGCAATTAATAAATTAGATGGTGGTAATTATAATATTGATTCAATATTAAAAGCCATCAAAACTCTTACAGATTGGTGTTTAAGAGTTGGAATTGCCCTAGCAGGTGTTTCACTTGTTATAGGTTTTGTTATGTATGCAGTTGCAGATGTGGATAGAAAAGCCCATGTAAAACAAAGAATTATACAAACTATGTTTGGTATAGTTGGAATTATATTAGCCATTTCATTAGTAAACTTAATTATCAGTCTATTCTAGGTGATACTCTATGGATGTTAAAGAATTAAATAATAGAATACTTGGTCTTGAAAAAAAGTATTCAACTAAACAAGATCAAGTTTCAAATTATTATAAAGAACTATTAAATACTTTCTATGAATATGCAGATTCAAATTATAATACTGATTATGAATTTGATGAAGTATTTAAAGATATTGTTTGTGGTGAAGATTGCATCGGTTTAGTTATGGGTGCAAAATCTAATGAACTTTATTTTTGGAAAGATGATAATGGTTGTACGAGAGTTGATGAAATAGATTATAAATATTTAGCAGATTTATCAAGACAAGCATTAAAATGCTATGACAAAGAAAAAAAGGTAGATTTTGATATATGTTAAAAGCACTTGACTTACTTAGAAGATTAGGTTGGGCAGTAATAGACTTTATATATAATTTAATTGATACTTTATTTAATATACTTAAAGAATTAAATTTGTATGATATTGTTGATAGTGTTTCAGATAATACAATATTTAAAAATTTTCATTCTGGAATAATTGCTATTGCCATAACCTTATTAGCATTATTTATTGCTTGGAGATTTGTTATGAAGATTTTAGAGCCAGATGAGGGATTATCTACTCATCAAATAGTTATGGAAATTATTAAATGTAGTGTGCTTGTGTTAATGAGTGTTTTCTTGTTTACACAAGCCAATACTTTATCTATGAAATTAAGTGGTTATACTTCTAATATTTTTACTAGTAATGGTACTACTTTGTCAGATTCCATGCTTACTATGTATGTTAATCACTCTGAGGGTTATAAAGCAAGTGATGAATTTAAAAATGAGGATATTGGTGCTAATATTAAAAATGATAAATTTACTAAAAAAAGGATGTTTAATGATAAATATGTTACTAATTCAAGATGGATTTTACCAGATGAAAAAGATTATAAATATGATATAAACTGGATAATGGCTATTATAGTTGGTGGCTTTTTTCTATATGCATTATTCTTTAGTGGTATGATGTTGGCTCGTAGGCAAATAGAATTTTTATTTCTATTTCTGATAAGTCCAATAGTTTTTGCTACTTCTATTGGTAATAAACAACGAAGATCTGCAGTTATAGAACAATTAGTTTCTCTTATGTTGCAAGGTGCAGTTGTAATGATGATAATTGGAATCACAGTAATAGTGATGCAGTCTATTAATAGTACAACTTTCTTTGCTAATTCTCAATTTAAAGATATGGCTTTAAAATCATTAATGTTTATTGGATGTGGTACTTTCCTACTTACTGGATCACAAGTTATAAACAGATTTATTGGTGCAAATGTATCAGCTAATTCTGGTCGTGAACAATTAATGAGTTTAATGAGCTATGGACATACTATGTCAATGGCTACTCATGTAGGAAGCAATGCTCTTACTGGTGCAGGTGCATTTGGTCTTGGTGTTGCATCATCAGCTATTGGTAAAGTTGGTGGAAATAAAGTCGTTAATAAAGTTGGTAATACCATTCAAAAATTTGGTAATAGTATTAAAGGATCTGGTGGAACTTCTAGTAGCCCTATTGGGAATATGGTTAGAGGTGGTATTGGAAATACTATTGAAAAGTTTGGTTGTAAAGTCAAAAATTCAACTCCATCTAATATTGGTAAATCAATGAGGATGAGAGGTCGTGAAAATATGGGAGAAGCAGTAAGTTCTATTATGCCACAAAGAAATATGTATCGTAGAAGATATAGGTCAAGGGAGTGATAAGTTATGTATATAACAATTAAAAGTATAAAAAAGACTTTAGGAAAATTTATAGAAATGTCAGATTTATATATTGGACTTCCTATGCTTATGATTTTTTTAGTATTATTTGCTTTTACTAATCTAAAAATAGAAGCATTAATGTTCTTATCTATCTGTGCCTTCTTATTAATTCCTATAAATCTTTCTAAGAAGAATCGTATGTATAAAGTTGTGATTCTTCTTTTTAATTATTTATTTAGAAACAAGAATTATTGTTTCTTTAATGAAGAACTTAAAGATAGTAAAATTAAAACTTTAAGTAAATATTTAAAATCAAATTAAAAAGAAAGTAAGGTGATAATATCGGGTTATTCCCTAAAAAAGAGAAAAAAACAAATAAAGATCAAGTTTTAGATAAACAAAAGAAAAAACTTGAAAAACAACAACCTAAGTTTGTAATTAAAAAACGAATGAAAAAACGAATAAAAAATTCTCAAATATTTTCAAATGTTAAGTCAGTTGCAGATGATGGTTTAATAGAATTAAAAACTGGTGAAGTTGCATCTTTAATAGAAGTTAAGGCTATTGATTTAGCCTTAACTTCTAAATCAGAGAAGCAAATCTTTTTTTATGCTCTAAAAAGTTTATATCAAGTTAAAGGACTTAACCTTAAATGTTATAAACTAGATCAAAAAATAAACCTTAATAATAATAAAATTAATTTAGATGAATTAATTGACTATTTTAAAGAAGATTCTCAAAAACATAAATTATTGGATGAAAGTAAAAGATTAATAGAAGAACTGGAAGAAAATCACTATACTATTTCTAGTGTATATTACTTAGTCGTTATTGCTAAGGATCTAAGTATATTAGAAAAGCAATTAGATGAAATTGAAGATATAATTGCTAATATACAACCTAGAATTAATATGGAGGTTATTGATAACAGATTAGAAATATATAAATTCTTAACTAATTTATATATGAATCCTAAAGCATTGGACGATTTAATCTGGAGTGATTTACCATCATTACTTTCCCCATTAAATATACAAGAAAGAACTAATATGCTTAAAATTGATGATATAGAGGCTCAAATGGTTACCATTAAAAATATTCCACCTTTTGTTGATGAGCTATTCTTTGAAGAAATTTTTAATGTTCCAGATGTAAGGGCTTGTATTAGTATTAAAGATGCTATTAGTCAAGATGAGCTAGTTCGTTGGGTAAATTCACAATATCAATTTTTACTATCAGATAGAAATACTACTAAAAAATTAAGTGATGCTACTGAGTTAGATACTCAAAAGGAAAACTTCCAACAATTAATGTTAGAAATAAAAAATGGTGATGAAAAGATTAAAGAAGTTTCTTTAACTCTTATTATTACTGGTAATAGAAAAGAACGAGATACTACTTTAAGGGATTTAAAAAGACTTGTAGATAGATACCAAATAAAACTTGATGTTCCAAAATTAAGACAAATGGAGTGTTGGCAAAACTTTGATATTACTACATTATCTTTAAATGACTATTCTATCTATTTACCTACTTTAACATTAAGTGCAGGTTTTCCATTTACCAAAACTTATTTTAATGATTCTAAAGGCTATATGCTAGGTGTAGATTTACATACATCTTTACCTATATTCTTTGATCCATTTACTTTAAATAATCAAAGAACTTCTCATAATATAGCAATAGTTTCATCTACTGGTGGTGGTAAAAGTTTTACCATGAAAAAAATGATTATTAATGAATATGCTAGAGGTACTAAAATTTTTATATGGGATGCAGAAAACGAATATAAAAATTTAGTTATGTCTAATGGTGGTGAATATATAGATCTCTACTCTAAAAAGGGTGGTATTATTAACCCACTACAAATAAGATATATTCCGAGTGATGATGAAGATAAAGAAACAAAAGAAACAGATTGTCCTTTAGCAAAACATTTAGGTTTTCTAGAGGCATTCTTTAAAACTGCTTTTGAGAATATCACTGAAAAAGAATTAGTAATGTTATTATCAGTAGTTGAATCTTTATATAATACTAAAGGCATATTTAAAAATACATCTATTAATACTTTACAAAGTTTAAGTCCTACTGATTATCCAATTTTTAGTGAGCTATATGAATATTTACCAGTTTATAAAAAGCAATTAGATAGTAATGAAAAAAAGAAATTAATAGATCAATTAGAAATATTAGTTTCTAGGTTTTTAACTGGAACAGATTCATTCCTATTTGATGGTCATACTAATATTGATTTATCAAATGATTTAATTGCTTTCAATTTACAAGAATTATTATATAGTGGAAATCAAAGATTAATTAATACTCAAACATTGAATTTACTTACTTACCTAAATAATAGTATTGTTGCTAATAAAATACAAAATGAAAAATCTGGTAATAAGAAAAAACATATAAGTATTGTAGTTGATGAATTCCACTTATTTATTGATGAGAACAATAATGAAGTTCTTAAAAATTTTGGACAACTTGCTCGTAGAGTTCGTAAGTATTCTACAAATTTAGTTGTCAGCACTCAAAGTGTAAAAGACTTTGTAGGTAATGCTAGTGTATTAAGACACGCAACAGCTATTTTCAATAACTGCCAATATACTATGGTTGGTATGTTAAAAGAAGATGATTTACTAGCATACTTAGAGTTGTTTAAAAATAACCCATTAACAGATACTCAAAAAGCATTCTTATTATCTGCTAAACGAGGTGAATTCCTACTTAATGTAGATAATAAAAATAGACTTAGAGTTTGGATTCGTGCTACTGAATTAGAACGAACTATGATGGGAGAAAACTAATGGGTACTCGTTGTGGTATTGCTATTAAGCAAAAAGATAACACATATAAATCTATATCATGTCAAAGTGATGGTTACTTAGAACATACTGGTCTAATTTTATATAAAGATTATTCTGAACCATTAAAAGTAGAATTGCTTCTAAATTTGGGTGATATATCTGTTTTAAAAGAACATATATTTCCAGATACTACTAAGGAACATACTTTTGATAATAGACAAGATGATGTAACAGTTGCCTATCATCGTGATCGTGGTGAACGATTAAGATTTAATGTATTTAATAATAAAGAAGAATTAATAAAAGATTCTTCCATGTCAGATCAAAAATATTTATATATATTTGAAAATGGCAAATGGGAATTTGCAGATGTAGAATCTAAAATTCCAGATAATATAATTATTGAAGATTTAGAACATAATTTATTGGATAGAAATTTAATTGATAATCCATCCTTTACTAATAATTATTATGAAGATGAATTAGCAGTTGAATTAATGAATTATGCTAAAGACTTTGATACCTATGAATATAATGATGTCTATGACAGTGATGATGATGCTTTTAATGATATGAAAAAGAATTTAGCCACTCCATCTACAATAGACACTATGATCGAATGGCTTTGTAATGATATTCATTATTTTGCTAGTGAAAATGATTTAGGAAATTATGATATTTCTGATTTATCTAAAAGAGCATTTAATCTACTTACTAAACTTAATCAGTATTCAAAGGTATTAGAAAAAAACGAAGATAAAGAGATGGATATGTAATGAAGAAAATATTATCCATCATCTTATCTTCTAGTGTTGGTATAGTTATTGTAGGTTTAATTATATTGATACCAGTATTAATGATAATGGATTTTTTTGGTGCTAATATTACTGATGGCTACATTGAAAATAATAGTGAGTATGCAGAACAATATAGATCAGTTGCCAATAAAAATATTAAAGCAAAAAAAGGTTATGTATCTTTAGAAAGAATTTTATATTTCTACTTAGCAGATAACTCACTTACTTTTGATGAGATATATACTGATAACTTAGATAAGGAAACTAAAAAATTAATTCCTATTAGTGAAGTATGTGAAATTCAAAAATATAAAATTTTAGATGTTTGTAAAAGTGATGCTTTATCTGAAAGTGGTCAAATAGATGAAGAACAAGCCAAGCCTTTTGCACCACCAATAGAATTTTCTAGTTCAACCATAACTAGTTTTTTTATGGAAGAAAGAGTTGTCTTTGGTGAGGCTAATGTGCATAAAGCATGGGATATAGCAAATTCTGCTCAAACACCAGTATATTCTACTTGTGATGGAAAAGTAGATTCTGTGTCCTTTACTCAAACTACAAATGTTACAGATACCAGTAATGGTGGTGGTAATCAAATTAAAATAAGTTGTGATGTAAATGACTTAACTTATGTTGTTTGGTATGCTCATCTTTACCCTAATAGTGCCAAAGTTAAAGTTGGTGATTCTGTTTCTAAAGGTCAGCAAATTGCTAGTGTTGGTACTACTGGTTATAGCACTGGGAATCATTTACATTATCAAGTTTCTTTAGATGGTAATGTTGTAGATGGTATGAGTTTAATAGATTTTAATTATGAATCAGATTATAAATCTGTACCATCTTTTGAAATTAATAATCCAACCTTACCATCCTATAAAAATTAATAAATATATAAATCTAGGATGATAACACTATTAAATAACACCCCATAAAATAAAGGAAAAATAAGATACTAACCTTTATATCAACCTACGAAGTAGGATGAATTTCGTAAGTACGAAATAAGAATAGCACCATAATAAACCCTTATGAAATAAGGACAAAGTTTATTTTAGGGTGCTATCTTCTTATCCTGCTTTTTTAGATACCTACAATTTATGGGGTGTTATCATCCTACAAAGATAAGGAGGAATAATGAAAATATTTAAGTTATATTTGCCATTTGACTTATTTAATAGAATTAAATTAATGGCTAAATTTTATAATGTTTCAATTTCTAGAACTATGACACAATTACTAGAAATTGGTTATTTAGAAATGATAAAACAAGGAGGTTATGATAATGAAATTAACAATAAATAAATTAATAGCAAATGATATTGTAAACTATGCTTTAGATGATGCAGTTTGTGAAAACTATAATGTTTCATTAGAAATGTATTTAAAAAATTTTGATGAGGATTCCAAAAAATATATTCATGAAAATATTGATACTATAATTGATGATATTGAAAATCATGAGAGTGTTCTGGACTTGGAAATAAGAAAAGATGATAAAGGTATGGAACTAGATATGATTTTTTATATTGATAAATTATATAGTAATGAAGTTGAAAAACGAATTGGTGATACTGCTGAAATTCTTGGTGTTAAAATGGAACTACCAGAAATTCAAGATATGGCAGTTAAAATTTTAGATGATGAGTTTAATGATGATCTTATTAATCGTTTAAAATATCTTGATAATGGAAAGGATATATCTTAATGAAAGTTCGTTTATATACTGATAAAGAAATTGATAAATTAAAACAATGTATGTTTGTTAGAAGTATCAAGTATAAACGAGAGATTGAATATGATCCATTATTCAAATTATGGACTATTATGATGAAACATGATTTTCCAGAACTTACTGCAAGAGAAATATTTGCTCGTGGTGGTTTTGATATAAATATACTTCATAAAAAATTACCACAAAGAAGAATTAAAGAGTGGATAGATAATTATAAGAAATTTGGTATAAGATACTTTCTTCCAGAAAATGAATATTACCAAAGTATTACTTATATAAAAGATAATAAAGTTTACTATGATAGTTTAAAAATTCAACTTATGGATTTTGTCTTAAATAGATTAAAGGAAATTGATCTTAATGACAATAGATAAACATATCTACTTCACTAAAGAAGAATATGGTCGTATAAATAATTATGCAGATGAAAACAAGTTGTCTTTTTCAAGGGCAACTTGTAATCTTGCTATTAGTGGTTTAAATGGTAATGATATTATAGATAGAATTAATAAGTTGGAATCTAGTATAAATTATATAATCAAAAAATTAAAATATATTTCTTCTTTAGATGAGCAAATATATTCTGATATGGATTTTGATAATTTAACTAATCCTAAAAATAGTAAAGCCTTAAATGAATTCCATAAAAAGATGAGGAATAATTATATAGATGACTAAAAGTCCTAAAGTTATATTTAACTCTATTTTTACCTTTGCTTTAAATAACCCAGATAGTAAATATACTAATCATACTAAAAGTATTAAAAGAGTTCAAAAAATGTTTGACTACTATACTAATGAAGAAAAACGAGCCATGTCTATGTTTGATTATTATACTGGTAAACTTACTAAAGAAGATACTATGAATCTAGTTACAGAAAATGGTAAATTTGCTACTGAAAAAGAAGTTGATAAAAGAAAAAAGTTAGCAGTAAAATATTTAGAAAACTCTAATTTATGGCAAGGTGTATTATCATTTAATAATGACTATCTAAATGAAAATATTGATATACATAAATTAGAACAAGAACTTGCTACTAACATATTACCTAAGTTTTTTAAAAAATGTGGGTTTAAAGATAAAGATAAAATGTTCTATCAATTAGCACTACATACTGATACAGATAACTTACATTTTCATTTTTCATTTATGGAAAAAGAGCCTAACTATGAATATACCAAAAATAAAGTTGGTTATCGTAGAACTGGTGAACTATCTCAAAGTGAAATTGACTTTTTAAAAGCACAAGTTATCCATATAATAGAAAAAGAAAAAATATATACCCCTTTACTTATAGAAACAAATAAAGAAATTGAAGAACTAAAAAAATACTTTAATCCTAAAGAAAAAAATTATCTTCTAAGAAATAAAAAAGATTTAATATTAGAAGAAAAAATATTAAGACTTGGTCAGCTACTTTATAATGATAGATTTGGTAAAGATACTAAAATTAAATATGGCTCTATTAAGAATAAAGAAATAATATCTCTAACTAAAGATATCAAGAATTATATATTTTCTAATTCAAATGATAATTTTAAATTAGAATATAATAATTTCAAAGAATCTTTAAATAAAACAAATGATTATTTCTATAAGATTAATGAAGATAATAATATCAAAGATATTAAAGTGGATACTATTGCTATTGATAATAAAAATAAGTATGTAGATAATTATATCTATAATGCTATTGTAAACTATGCTAACTATAACTATAAAAAAGAATCTAAGAATATATCTAAGATAAAAGAAAATGATATTATACAAGAAATTGTATTAAAACATTATCTTAATAATAAAAAACAAACTAGAAAAGATGTACTTAAAAATTATTTATCAAATACTAACCCTAAACAAAAATTTAGAAATAAACGAGAGATTGAAAATGCTATTAGAAATATAAATGATGAGATGGAAGAAGCACAAAAAGAATTTAGTAAATTATTTAATAATTATAGTAAAGATTATTAAAATCTATTGCAAAATTTGTCAAAAAATGTTATTATACAGTTGTGATAAAAACATAGAGTTTTATCACTGTTAAACCATTTTACTTTACTGTTCATCACACCTTTCTAGTAGTGAAGCAGTAAGCAGTACAATAGTCGCTAGTATAGGACTGTTTTTTTACATAAAAATTGAAAGGAGGAATTTTTATAAATAAAATTGGAAATATATTAAAACAAGAAAGATTAAAAAATAATTTAACTTTACAAGCACTATCTAATATTTCTAATATCTCTATTTCTACTCTTAGTAAGATGGAAAATGATAAAATAAGAAATGTTAGTAGTGTTTTTTTATATAGATTAAGTAATATATTAAATATTGATTATGATTATTTAACTAGGCAAAGGTGGGATATTCTTCCTACCTTTTTTTATGAAAGGAATCATAAATTTGCAAGTAAATAAGATATACAACGAAGATTGTCTTGTAGGTCTTAAAAAAATACCAGATAACTCCATTGATTTAGTTGTTATTGATCCACCTTATGATATTTGTACTAAAGGTGGTAAAAAAGGAACTGGTAGATTATGCAAGGATCTAACTAAATTAGAAAATGAATTAAAAGAAAGTAATTTAGTTAATGGTTATGATTTATCTATCTTAGATGAATTAATAAGAGTTATGAAAGATATTAATATCTATATTTGGTGTAATGGCAGACAAATACCTACTTACATGAAGTATTTCGTTGAAAAACTTGAGTGCAAATTAGAAATTATTATATGGGGTAAAACGAATCCTATGCCATTATATAGTAATAAATATTTGGGTGATAAAGAATATTGTTTGTATTTTAGAAAAGGTGGATATTGTAAGCCTAACTCTTATGAAGATGCTAAAACAATATATTTATCTACTTTAAATGTAAAAGATAAGCAAATGTATGGACATCCTACTATAAAGCCACTTCCCTTAATTAGAAAATTAATAAGGAATAGTTCTAAAGAAAATGAAATTGTTTTAGATTGTTTTATTGGTAGTGGTACAACAGCAGTTGCTAGTCTTTTAGAAAACAGAAAATTTATAGGATTTGAAATTAATAAAAAATATTATGATATTGCTTTAAAAAGAATATCAGAAGTCAATAAGGAGGAAGATATTAATGACTAATAAATATGATGAAATAAAAGAAAAACATCAGAAAATAGTTAATGAATTTCCAATGAAATTTGCTTTTTCTGATGAACAATTTAATCAAGGTATGAAAGAATTAGGATTAGATCCTAAAGATACAGACAAAGTTGTTTCTATTGGTGGAGGTGGCTTTATTAGAAAAACTGATGCTAAAAGTTTTGGTGATATGTGGGATAGACTTAGAAAAGAACATAATTATTTAATTGCATCAGATAAAACTGGTGAGGGTTATATTAAAGATATGTTTGTTAGTGAACTTGAAAATCACGAATATGGTTATACTTATGAATTAGATGACACTTTAGATGCTTTAGAATTAACTAGAGAACAAATTGCTAATAGTCCTACTTTAAGTCATGGATTAGAACTTGCTAGAAAAGAAGTTTTACA
>JBJEEB010000004.1:57089-61151 GCA_051872655.1 Bacilli bacterium
TATGAATTATAGCAATAGATTAATGAGGGATAGATAATGAATTTATCCCTTTTAATTTTATTGCTATTTATTGTTTTCTTTATAATTGGTTTTATGTATATAGAGCCAATTATATCTAAACATAAAGTAAAAAATAATAATGAATATGGATCAGCAAGGTTTTCTACTGAAACAGAAATAAATAAGTACTTTACTAAAGAAAGAATATCTAATATTAATGAAGTTGGATTTCCAGTATATTATGATAAAAATGTATCTCATGTATGGTTTGATAAAGAAACACCCCATTATGTTTATTTAGGATCAAGTGGATCTGGTAAAAGTGTTACTTGTGTTATTAATATGGTAACTTTTATAGCAAATGCCAAAAAGTCTAGAAGTGTTTTCGTAACAGATCCTAAGGGTGAAATATACCAAACTACTTCTAAAATGTTACATGATAAAGGTTATAAAGTTTTAACAATAGATTTTAGGCATCCAGAATTATCTAACCATATAAATATATTAGAGCCTATTATTTGTGAATATGAAAACTATATTAAATATGAAAAATTGGCTAATGAAACAAAAGAAGATAATTTAAAATTAGAATATCAAAATAAATCAATATCTAGTTATGCAGAAACTAATAGATTAATTACATCTCTAGCATCTATGATTACTTATGATAAAACACAAGGTAAAGATCCTTTTTGGAATAATAGTGCTAAAAACTTATTAGAGGGTTTGATTGGATTTTTTTTAGAAGAATATAAAGATAATAAAATCAAAAGAGAACAAATTACTATGACTTCTATTCGTAAGTTTCAAAATTCCACTATGGAAGATAAAAACTCTAAGAAGTTTAAATTTTATATAGAACAAAAACCTTATGGCTCTAAGTCTAAAGATAGTTTAATGCCTATATTATCATCTAGTGAGAACACATATAAATCTATTACTAGTGTTTTCTCAGAAAAAATGGCAATATTTGATGATGTCAATGTTGCTAATGTTACTAGTAAATCAGATTTTGATTTTGATATTTTAGGTAAAGAAAAATCAGCTATCTTTTGTATTATTCCAGATGAAGATAAAATCTATTATTCTTTAGTTACTATCATATTAGGTTTACTTTATAAAGAATTAGTAAAACTTGCTAACTCTACTGATAGTAAAAAAGTTCCAATAGAAATTGATTGGATTTGTGATGAGTTTTCAAATTGTCCACCATTAATAGAGCCTAGTATAGAATCTATAATTAGTGTGGCTAGATCAAGAGGATTAAGATACCATTTATTTATACAAAGTTTAAGTCAGTTAGATAATGTTTATGGTAAAGAAGTAGCACAAATTATACTTGATAACTCTGGTCTTGCTTATCTTAAAACTAACACAATGGATACTGCAGAGGCTATCAGCAAAAGACTTGGTAAAAAAACTATTGAGGCTAGTTCAATTAGTCAGTCAGTTAGTTTAATGAATTATAATGGCAATAAATCTACTTCTTTAATTGCTCGTGATTTATTAACACCAGATGAAGTTAAGAATTTACATTATAAAACAATTATATTCCCAAACATAGGTTATCCAATATTTAGAGACACAGTTATCTATAAAAAATTATCTTGTTACTCTAAAGGTGAATTATCTAGAGAAATAACACCTTTAAAAGATTTAAGTTATACCTATTTCACAGTAGAAAATATACAAACTAAATATGATAGATTAACTAGAAATAGAAATAATAAAGATATTTATAAAGAAGAACTATCAGCTTATGATAAGTTCAAAGAAGAAGAAATAGCAAAATTAAATAATATTGTTGAAGTTATTCAAAATTTATTAAAAGATAAAATAAATTTATTTGAATATAAAGAAAATAATAATCGTACATTTGCTAGTTTTGAAATAAAAGACAAACTTACTACTAAAGAACTTACTTTTATTAAAGGTAAAGTTAATAAGGAAGTATTTCATTTAGAAATAGATAATGGTAATAATACTAAATCTACTATTGAAATACATTTAAAGAATCCTTTAAAAGGATTTAACCCTAGAGAAAGGAAATAAAAATGTCTAAGAAAGATATTCATTATTTCCTTTTTTGGGGAATAAGTTTTATAGAGGTGGCTCTATGAAACGAATAGATAAAGATGGTAAAAAAAGAAAATTAAATATAGAGTTTATTCATAAAAAAGATGGAACTAAACTTGAAGAAATACTAAAGGAGGGATATTTATGCTATTTAAGAAATTTAAAGGTCAAATGATTTGCTTTTTTGAGGTTTTGATGGTAACATGGCATCGTGAGGTAATGGTATTGCATAATTTAGGATTGGAGGAATTTAATAATGCAATATAAATTTACCAATAACAATATTTTCAAATTATTTAATATGGAGGAACTTTCTTAATGGAATATATCTGTGGAGCTTATGATAGATTATCTGATGCAGATAATAAAACAGATGAAAGTTCATCTATACAAAGTCAAAAAATCATAATTGATTCATTTGCTAAATTCAATAACCTTAAAATATATAAACACTATGTGGATGATGGTTATTCTGGTGGTAATTTTGACAGACCTGGATTTCAAGAAATGATCGAAGATATAGAATCTGGAAAAATTAATTGTGTTATTACCAAAGACTTATCAAGACTTGGTCGTGAAATGTATAAAACTGGTAAATATATAGAAGAATACTTTTTAGAAAAAGGTGTTAGATATATTGCAATTAATGATTCCTATGATTCTAATATTGGTGATTCTATGCTTGGTATAAGATTAAGTGTTAATGACTTGTATCTAAGAGATGTATCAAAAAAAGTTAAGACATCACTCCGAGCAAAACAAAATCGTGGTGATTATATTGGCTCATTTCCCTTATATGGATATAAGAAAGATCCAAATGATAGACATAAATTAATTGTTGATGAAGAAGTAAGACATATAATTGAGTTAATTTATGATTTAGCATTAGAGGGAAAAAGTCCTAACAAAATAGCAGAACATTTAACTTTAAAGAAAATACCAATTCCTATTGTTCATAAACAAGAGCCTAGAGCAAAAGATGTTACTGAAAATGATGGATTTGGTATTTGGAAAAGACAGACAGTATCTGGTATTTTAACTAATCAAATGTATATTGGTAATATGGTACAAAATACTCATAATAAGATAAGTTATAATTCAAAGAAATTAAGAAAAACTTCTAAAGATGAACTTATAATTGTTGAGGGTACTCATGAGGGAATTATATCTAAAGAAACATTTGATAAAGTACAAGAATTATTAAATGATAAATCTACAACTTGGGTTACTGATCGTCAGTTAGATTATTTATTAGGTGGTTTGCTTTATTGCCATGAGTGTGGTCGTAATATACGAATAAGTGAAGATGTTTTAAAATCTGGTGTAAGACATTATACACAATGTAATTTATATACTAGAAAAGGAAAATATGGAATTTGTTCATCTCATAGAATTAATTATGATTGGCTAGAAGAAGATGTTATAGAATATTTACAAGATGTATGTGAAAACTTTTGCAAGTGTTATGACTTTAATGAGTTAGAAGATAATTCAGAAAATATTGTTATGAAGAATATAAAAGAAATAAATCAAAAAATTGAAAGACTAAATAATTTATTAAATTCTCATAAATCCACTATAGATAATTTATATATGGATAAAGTTAAAGGTTTAGTCGATGAGGAAATGTTTAAAAGAATATATGATAAAACTAGAACTCAAATGGATAAGATTAATTTAGAATTAGAAGAACTAAATAGAAAAAAACAAATTAATGAAAAGCAGACATCTGATAATACTAGTTTTAATAAATGTAAAAGATCTGTTTTAGATTATATGTCTTTAAAGAATCCTACTAAGGATCAAGTGAAAAGACTTATTAGTAGAATTGAAATAGATAAAGACAAAAAAGTATATGTACATTTAAGATTTCCAGAGTTAATAGAAGAATTATAAATTTCAGTTATTTTGGAATACTACCACCATAATTAAGTTATCTTGTAATGGTTTCCTAGTCAAAATAAGTTTCACTTGTAAGGCTTAGGG
>JBJEEB010000005.1:0-59878 GCA_051872655.1 Bacilli bacterium
CTTCAAAAGCAACTGATAATACTTCATTTACTATTAAACCAGTAGATGGATTAGATGCAGGAACATATACAGCAACAATAACTGTTACTGATATGTCAGATAAGATATATACAGCAACTGTAACATTTATAGTGGAAAAAGCTGATATTACACCAACAGTAAGTGTAAGTAATGTAGAATATGGTACGCCAGTAGATCCAACAATAAATGGTAATACTGGAAGTGGTACAGTAGAATATCACTATATTGATTCAGAAGATAATGATACTACTACAAAACCAACAAATGCTGGTAGTTATAAAGTATATGCTATAATTGGTGAGACTACTAATTATAAAGGTGCAACAACTAGCAAAGTGGATTTCACAATTAATCCAAAATCAATAACTATAGCAGTTGATCCTATTGCTGATCAAACATATACTGGCTCAGAAATAACACCAACAGTTGTTGTAAAAGATGGATCAACAACATTAACAAAAGGAACTGATTATGAAGTTGTATATTCAGATAATAAAAATGCTGGAACAGCTAAAGCTATAATTTCTAAGGCAACTAATGGAAATTATACTTTTAGCGATAAGGAAGTAAATTTTACAATTAAAAAAGTTCAATTAGAAAAAGTAACTTTAATGACTGATGAAATTGTATATAATGGTTTAGGAAGTTTCCCAGGTACAGATAATTATAATAGTAGTTTACAAGAATTATCTGGAACACTTGGTGCTGTTAATGTAGGTGATTATACAACTACAGTAGCATTAAAAGATAGTGCCAATTATGAATGGGTTGATGGTACTACAGGAAATTTAACTCTTAATTGGAAAATTATTCAAGCAACTATTACTGATGCAAGTGTAACATTACCACAAGCAGCATATAGAGTAACAGGTAGTGAAATTACACCAAATCCAACAGTAGTAGTAAATGGTAGAATATTAACACAATATACTGATTATACAGTAAGTTATACTGATAATACTAGTATAGGTACAGCAACTGTAACTGTTACTGGTAAAAATAATTATAAAGGTACAGGAATAGCAACATTTGAAATAGCCGATAAAGAAGTTTTAACTATCAGTGGACTAAACAATAATGAAGAGTTCACTTATGATGGAACTTCAAAAACTCCAACTGGAACTTTAACTATAACAGATGATAAAGTTTCTGTAAGTGAATTAGAAGTATTATATGAAGGAACTGATAATAGCTATAATTCTACTATTGCACCAGTTAATGCAGGTTCTTATAAAGTAACTTATAAGATAGCAGATACCAATGTGGATTATTCTGGAAGCGTTAGTTATAACTTTAAAATTAAAAAAGTTCAATTAGAAAAAGTTACTCTAAGAACTAATGAAATTGTATATAATGGTTTAGGAAGTTTCCCAGCAATGGATAATTATAATAGTAGTTTACAAGAATTATCTGGAACACTTGGTGCTACTAATGCAGGTGATTATACAACTACAGTATCATTAAAAGATAAAAACAATTATGAATGGGTTGATGGTACTACAGGAAATTTAACTCTTAGTTGGAAAATTGTTCAAGCAACTCCAACTTATGAACTTCCTACTAATTTAACAGGTGTTAAAGGAGATACTCTTGCAGATATTACTTTAAGTGGAAGATTTACTTGGAATGTACCTAGTACAGCACTTGTTGTTGGAACACATACTTATAAAGCAACTTATACACCAGAAGATACTTTAAATTATAAAACTATTACTGATATTGATATAACAGTAGTTACAAAAGATTTATTTGATGTTAATACTTCAGTTAATGGAGGTAATGGTACAATTACTTCTTCTAAAACTAATGTAATAGAAGGAAGTGTTGTAGAACTAACATTTACTCCAGATACTGGTTATATGATTGATAAAGTACTAGTAAATTCAGTAGAAACTAATGTAACAAGTAATAGAATTAATCTTACTGTAGATAAAAATTATAATGTTGAAGTAAGTTATAAAAAAATTCCATTTGTTGTAACTGTTAAGGAAGTTACAGGAGCAACTGTTACACCTAATGGTGCAATAAGTGTTAATTATGGAGATAATAAAGAGTTTACTATTTCTGTAAATAGTGGTTATAGATTAATTAAAGTATTAGTTGATGGTACTGATAAAACTTCAGATATGGTTGGTGATAATTTAACTCTTACTAATATAACTTCTAATATGGAACTTGAAGTAGTCGTTGAAAAAATCATCTATGAAGTAACAGAAGGTGCTAATCAAAAATACACAATCACTAAAAATACTGAAGCTAAATTTAGAATAGATGCTAATTATGATTTGTTTGATGGAGAAGTGTATATTGATAATGTATTAGTAGATTCTGAAAACTATACTTCTGAAAGTGGTAGTACAGTTATAACATTTAAACAAAGTTATATTGATACATTATCAGAAGGAGAACATACTTTAAAAGTTGTTTTCTCAGATGGTGGAGAAGCAACTACTAAATTCACTGTAGCAAGTGTTATTCCAGAAATTGATAATCCAAAAACAGGGGATAATGTTATATTCTATGTAGTAACTGGCATCCTATCTTTATTGGGATTAGCTGGAGCTGGAGCATTTGTTATTAGAAGAAAACAAACAAATTAAAAATGGGTTAGAGTTTTCTCTAACTCCTTTTTTTGTAAAAGAAAGGATGATAATGTGAATAAGAAAAAAAGTAAATTAAAATTCAAGAAAAAACAAATTATCATTATTTCAAGTATTCTTTTAGTGATTATAGTATTTGCTATAATAATGATTACTAAAACTCCTAATGTGGGTAGTATTAAAAATGGCAAAGCTAATTATATTGACAGAATTGTAAATGTTACTAAAAGTGAAGATAATATTGTCATAGAGTTTAAAAACAATGAAGAACTAATTGATAATTGCATTATGACTAAAGAAATTTATGATAAATTTAAAGCAAATGATCCTTTATATAATATAAGTATTAAAGACTATGCTAATTTATCTACTATTAGTTCAAAGGAAAGTTATAACATAAATAAAGCGATTCAATTAAAATTAGTTTCAGAAGACACTAGCTATACTGAATTTTTTGCAATGACTTGTGGCTTTAAAAATAAAAAGGAACTTATGAAATACACAAAAGCAGTAATAAAATTATCAAATAAAGAAAAGTAAAATAATCAATTTAAGAATTAGGTAGTGTTTTCACTACCTTATTTTTAATTAATATTAGCAATCCTATTTTTTAAAATAAAAAAGATTCAATTATCTAATTTTTTGAATCTTTTATTTTTCCACATATCCAATCAATAGATACTTTATAGTATTTAGCAAACTCTATCAATGGATAAGTATGAATTAAAATTTTTCCCATTTCATATTTTGAATAATTAGATTGATCTACTTTAATTATTTCAGAAATTTTATCTTGGGTATCATTATTTTCCATTCTAATAGTCTTTAAATTGTTTCCTATAATTTTTTTATCAATATTATCGTTAATAGTATCATATTTCTTAATATTTGTAAGACCGCATATATAATCTAAACTAATGCCATAATAATTACAAAAATCATTTAATTTCGTCAATGGAATAATATCAATACCATTTTCCCAACCGGCATATGTTGATCTTGTTGTCTTTAAACTTTGGGCAACTTCTTTTTGTGTATTATCAAAGTATTCTCTAATCTCTTTCATTCTTTCATATATCATAAGTACCACCTCATAATATAATTTTCTCAAATAAAAAAATAATATTAAAAAAGTGTCGGGACATTACCTAAAAATATGATATACTTATTAAGAAAGGAGCGATTATTGTGTATAAACTTGATTTTGAAGATTATATTACTATTATTTTTAAGTCTTTATTAATAACTTTAATACATACACCATTAATTATTGGATCAGTCTATCTTATTGATATGAATATTAATTTTTCCAATATTATTTGTAGTATTAGTGGAATTCCAAAGGATTTAGCTTTAACAGTTATGAGTCCTGGATTTGGTAATGAAATTATTTTTTTGACTACGGTTTTTGAATTTGGTATTATCTTTTATGTAATTAATAAATTTACAAAAACAAAATTATTTAACACTGTTTATGAATTTATTTACTATTTATAATTTATGTTATAAATAATAATTTTATGTGATACAATAATTTATATAAAGAACCGTTATTATTAAAATTTATTAATTTTTGAAAAGAGGATGTATATATGATAGATATTAAATTTAAAAATATTTATGAATTATCAAAAGAACTTCAACAAAAATACTATAAACAAGACTATGATAGATTATTGCAAATAGACACCAACATTGGTACTTTTAATGAGTTTGTTGAAAATGAGAATACAAAACTAAAAAATATATCTTCTGATAAGAATCAAAATCTAAATGATATTTATATATCAAAAGATAATATTCAAAAAGATAATATAACTTTTGAATTGTATTTGATTCATTATATGCATACTGATCCAACTATGTTGGATGAAAATTATCATGTACTCCCTTTAACTGAAAAAGAAGTTTTTGAATATGGTGCCATTGTATCATTAACAGATGACAATGGTTTCTATGATATTAGTGGTGTATTTGGAGGAATAGAAGATAATAAAGAAGATGCTATTTTAAAATATAATATATTAAAAGATATGATAGAAAAAAAATCTATAACAGAACTTCTTGATGAAATAGAAGATTCAATTTTGCAACAATTAAATGGTTAAAAACGCTTAATTTAAGTGTTGGCACAAATTGTACACAAAATGACATGAATTGGTCATGAATTGAGCTTGACTTTGTCTTGTCAAGTGATATAATGTAGTAAAATGAATTAATTATGCAAAGAGATTACTTTATTATTCATTTTTATAAAAAAATTATTGACATATTTTCCTAAAAATATTAGAATAGGTAACAATTAGTTTAAAGTTATTGGTAGTTCTGCTATCTATAACGAATTTATATTTAATTTTTTAGGGTAGAAGAAGCAGTATCAATTTCTATTTTAAGATTAGTTACTGGATTTCTTCTCCCTTTTTTTAGGGAATGAGGTTGACTGTATGAATTACAATAAAATTGTTTATTCGTCTAAAACTATATTTAGAAATTATGATTTTGGTGATAATTCACTTGTTTTAAATGCCTCTGAAAAAAATATGTTAAATCTTATTAAGAGAGAAAGTTAGGGTTTTGCCCCAATTTTCTCTCTTTTATTTTAGGAAAGGGTGGTTACTATGGATTTAAAATTAGAACCAAATATTCAAGATGAATTTGCTGACAATTTTACATTAACAAAAGAAGAAATGGTAATATATGATATACCTGCTACTTTTGAGAAAGTTGTTGAAAAATTAAGAGAGTTAAAAATAGCAAGAAATAAGTATATTAATGGATATCATGTACGATTAACTCCAAATTATAGACCAAGATTAGAACAATTTACTCAAAATATTTCTGATCCTGTTGGTAAAGCAGTAGAATATAAATTAGATAATGAACAAGAATATAACTTATTTAATATTCAACTAAACAAATTATATTCTATTATGTCAAAAGAAGAAAATGCTTATATAAATGATTGCTTACTATGTGGCAAATCAGAATCATCAGTTAAATCTAAATTTGATATTCCTAGAAGAACTTTTGATGTAATAAAGGATAGTGCAATAGTAAGATTTGGAATAGTCTTTAATATAATAGTTTACAAATAATAAAATTGAAGTAGTAGCCATAGGAGTCGTATTGACTCTTTTTTTGTGCATTAAGTTACGAGTTTATAGGGATCTCGTTAAAAAAACTAATATTTAAGAAAGGAGTGATAAACTTGAAGTATATTATAAAAGTTAAATTAAAAATACCATAAATACTAATATTTGAAAAATTTTAAAAAAACTCTTGCAAAATTTCATTTTTTAAGTGATAAATAGAATAGTAAAAATCTTTTATATTTACCTATTTTTAGCCATTATAAGAGATTTAAGGGTAGGAGTTGATATACTATGAGAGAAACATTTAAAGGTCGTATTAAATGGATTATTTTGATTAGTGTAGTAGTAGTTGGAATAGGTATTATATTTACATTAGTGTTTAGTGATTCCAATAAAAATTATGATACTAAAAGAAATTCAAAAATTACTTCTGATGTTAAAGAAGAATTAAAAGAAAATAAAGTATTAGAAGAACAAAAAATAGAAGAAGATAAGGGAGAGGAAAGTATTGATGTTGTAGAAAAAGAAACAACTACAAATAACACTCCAAAAACTAATGATAAAAATAGTTCTTCAACTAATTCTAAACCTAATAATGTAACATCAAGTAATAAAACTAATACTAACTCAAATCAAACAACGACCAATAACAATAATAGTGTAAATTCTAATACGAATAGTAATTCTAATAATAATAATAATATATCAAATAATACTGAACCACCAAAGCAAGATCCACCAATTAATAAACCTAGTGAAGACTTAACTAAAATTGCTAACCCAAATGACTTTTTTTATTCAATAACTGGTGGTAATGTTGAGTTTTCAACTAATGCAGGTTGTATGAAAGCAGGAGAAGACATTGCTTTTATAGATGTAGTAGATATTCAGTATTTTAGATGTTATGAGGTAACTTCAAAAGCAAATACTATAATGGGTTATTACTTAAATATATTTTGTGAGAATGGAAATTGTAATTCAAGATACAAATCAATGATTAATATAAACGATTATGATTAATCTATATGCACCTAGAAAGGTGTATTTTTTTTATAAGGAGGAAGATGAATACAAATGAAAATTAATTTAAAGAAATGTGCATTAGTATTAGCACTAACAATTGGTGCGTTTATTGGTGTTCAAAATGTTCATGCAGCCACATTAACAATGGAAGATTCAGGTTATTTTTATGATAGAAATAATGCAAGTGGAAATGATAGACACTCATGGTATTGGAGATTATACACTGTAGATGGGCAAGTTGCATATTGTATTGAGCCAGGTACTCCAGAGGGGACTTCAATGATAGAAGGAAATTGGTCAAATACAGGTTTATCTGATTCAATAAAAGAAAGAATTACATTAATTGGATATTATGGTTATACTTATCCAGGACATCAAACTTTAAAATATCGAGCAGCTACACAAGGAATGATTTGGCAAACAATTATAGGTAGTGGTTATGTAAATTTTTCTACTGAAAGATGGGGAGCAGGAACTCAATTAGATATATCAGCAGAAACTGCTGAAATTGAAAGATTAATAGCTACCCATTATACTAGACCAAGTTTTAATGGTGGAACATATAGTTTACAAGTGGGAGAAACTATTACACTAACTGATACAAATAATGTACTAGGAAATTATGATATTTTAGTAAATGGTGCAGATTATAGTGTAAATGGAAATAATTTAATTATAAAACCTACTACAAGTGGAACTATCACAGTAAATTTAAAAAAGAAAATGCCTTATTCATCAAATTATAAAATATTTTATGGAGATGGAGTTCAGAATATGTTTGTTGCAGGTTCGACTGATCCTGTTGTTAGTCAATTTAAAATAAATTCATATTATGGACAAGTTGAGATGAATAAAAAAGATGTTGAAACAGGTTCTACTGCTCAAGGACAAGCGACATTAAAGAATGCTATATATGGAGTATATAAAACTGATGGATCATTAGTAACAAAAATTACGACTGATGAAAATGGATATGCCATAAGTGATTCGGTATTAAGTTATGGAACATATTATTTACAAGAAATAAGTGCTAGTAATGGATATGAAATAAATAATGAAAAGATTTTCTTTGATATTAAGGGAAAGAGTCTAGTTAAAGCCGAAGATTCAAAAGAAACAGTAGTAAAAAATTAT
The DNA here is from genome assembly GCA_051872655.1 of Bacilli bacterium. GTDB lineage: Bacteria > Bacillota_I > Bacilli_A > RF39 > UBA660 > CAG-302. The sequence goes on from JBJEEB010000005.1 coordinate 7,871, forward strand.
ATAAGTATATTGAAACAATATGATTTTGTAGATGGTAACACTACTTTTTTAAATGCTGAAAAAGGTATAAAATTTGAAATTTATTATCCGAATGGAGAAAAGTTTGATGAAATAATTACTGATAAAAATGGTTATGCAACTATTAATCTACCTTATGGAGTATGGAAATTTCATCAAGTAAATTCAACAACAGGATTTGAAAAAATTTATGATTTTTATATTACAGTTGATTATAATTCAGAAAAAGAACAATATTATAATATTTTAAACAATGCTTTATCTGCTTATTTACAAGTTTTTAAAACTGATGTTGAAACAGGAAAAACAATTGCTTTTGCTGATACTACATTTAAAATCTATAACAAAGATACAAAACAATATGTATCTCAATATGTGGGTGGAAAAGTATATAGTGAATTTAAAACTGATAAAGATGGTAAATTTATAACTTATCTTAAATTAGTTGCAGGAAATTATACTTTATATGAAATATCTAGTCCAAAAGGTTATTTATTAGATGAAAAAGGGATAGATTTTACTATTGGAAATGATACGCATTATTCATATACTACTTATGAACCATTTATTACAGTATACTTTAATAATAGTCCAATAAAAGGACAAATTGAAGTAATAAAGGATGGGGAAGTTTTCACAATAGAAGATGGAACTTTTAATTATAATGATAGAATTACATTAGAGGGTATTGTTTATAATATCTATGCTGATGAAGATATTAAATCATCAGATGGAACTCATATTTATTATAATAAAGGAGATTTAGTTGGAACAATTACTACTAATAAAGATGGATATGCTATAAGTGAGGAGTTACCATTAGGAAAATATAAAGTAGTAGAAGTAAGAACAAATGATGAATATTTACTTGATGAAACTGAATATTTTGTAGAGCTAATTGAAAAAGATAATAAAACAGCAATTGTTTATAGTTCTATTAAAATGACTAATACTTTAAAAAAGGCAAAGGTGGAAATAACAAAGACTGATCTTATCAATGGAGATGTTATTCCTAATACAATTTTAGAAGTATATACTGAAAATGATGAATTGATTTTTACAGGAAAAACTGATAAAGAAGGTAAAATCATTATTGATGGATTGAAATTAGGTAAATATTATATTTTAGAGAAAGAGGCATCATTAGGTTATGTTATAACTAACGAAAAAATCTATTTTGAATTAAAAGATAATGGAGAAATAGTAAAAGCCGAAATGAAGAATAAACCTATAACATCAACAGTAGAAATAACAAAAATTGATGTTTCAAATAGTGAGCCATTACCTAATACTATTATTGAAGTTTACAATGATAAAGATGAATTAATTTATAGTGGTAAAACAAATGAAGAAGGTAAAATTGTCATTGAAGAATTAAGGTATGGAAAATATTATTTTATAGAAAAAGAAGCACCAGAGGGTTATCAGTTTAATAGTGAAAAAATGTATTTTGAAGTTCTTGAAGATGGAGAAATTATAAAATGCACTATGACAGATGAAAAAATTGTAATTGAAGTGCCTAATACTTTAAAAAATGATTATATACCATTTATCATGTTTGGAATGTCAGTTATAGGAATGGGAGCAGTTGCTTATGGATTCATCAAAAGTAAAAAAGCAAAGAAAAAATAAAAGATACTCATTAATAATTTGTATGGGTATCTTTTTATTCTTTTTAAGTACATTATATTTTATTTATAATTACTGTCAAAATAGAAAACAAGATATTCAAGAAAATCAAATGATAGAAGAATTTTTTGAAATTACAAATGAAGATGAAGAAGAAATAGTAATTGAAGAAAATGACAAGGATCAAGAAATTGTTATTCAAAAGGAAACAGTTAATTATATGGCAATATTAGAAATACCTAAAATAAATTTAAAAATAGGACTATTTGATAAAAATAGTTCTAATAACAATGTGGATAAAAATATTTACATATTAAATGAAACTACTTTACCAGATGAGCAAATTAATAGTCATATTATTTTAGCTGCTCATTCTGGTAATAGTTATATATCATTTTTTAGAAACTTAAAAAAATTAGATATGAAAGACAAAGTTTATTTTTATTATAAAGGTGTTAAATATATCTACGAAGTATCTAATAAATATGAAATTGAAAAAACAGGAACGACTGAATTAAAGCAAACTAATACATCTGATATTACACTTATTACTTGTATTAGTGGAACTAACAAACAAGTTGTTTATGTGGCAACATTGATAGATAAACAAAACTATTAAAGAAAGGAAAAATTTATGGAGAAGGTTGCAGTATATGCTAGTTTCAAAAATCATAACAGACAATCAATTGATTATTTTTTAAGGCAAATATCAGATTGGTGTCTTATGAAAAATTATGATTATACACTCTATTTTGATAAAGTTCAAAATCGATTGGATTTGAATAGAAAAGAATTAAATAATTTGAAAGAAGACATTGAAAATAAAGAATATTCAAAAGTAATTATAAAAGACATAACTCAGTTATCAAGAAATACTATTTACAATATAAATTTTTTACAATTTCTAGAAGATAATAATTGCAAAATAGAAAGTATGGATGGAACTGATTTGAATTTATATAAAAAGATATTTGATAGATTTAACAAAAATAAGGAGGAAAGAGAAAGATGAATAACGAAGTTGAAAGAGAAGTAAAAAATTCAAAAAATAAATTTGAATTAGAAGGGAATGTTGCTAATATCAATGATATTTATACTAATCAAAATGGTAAAAAAATATTAAGATTTGATTTAGCCCAAAATAATAATGGGAATACACAGTTTGTTCCTATTGTATTAAGAGGAGAATTAGTAAACTCTTATGGTAATGAAATTCAAAAAGGAGATTGGATTTCTGTAAAAGGTAGAATATCTACTTATCAAAAAGATGTTGAAAGAGATGGTAAAACATATAAAGATAAAGCAATAGATATTCTTGGTTTTGAAATTACTGATAGAACAAATAATAAAGTTTATACTTCTGATGGTCAAGTTCATGAATTAACAAATAAAGAAAAAAACCAAACAGAAATGGAAAGATAAATAATGAAATATCAATATGAATTATTAAATTATTGGAATGACTCTGATGATTTATATGTTAATTACATAGTAGAAGATTTAGAATCTCATAAGAAAGCAAATGTAATCAATTATTTTAATACTTCTGATATAGGTTGCAATTATAATACTGCATCAATAGAAGTAATAGAAAGTTCATTATATAAACTTATTAAAAAAAACAATGGTGTAGAATTTAATATGCCAAAGGTAAGTGAATTAAGCCCATTATTAAAATATGTATATGACTGTGTATGTGATAGTGAATCAAATATGTGTCATATAGACTATAACGATTGGGAAGAATTAAAAGATTATAATGATTTTATCGAAGAAGATATTGCCACATTAAAGAAAGAAATTGATAAATATAATTTAGACGATTATATTACTATTGACGATGGAGAATATAAAATATGTGGTTATGGTGGATTACAATGTTGCTTTAATGATGATAGAGATAAAGGAAGTGATGAACTTGAAAGATGAATTAAAAAAAGGTCAAGCATTCATAGGATTGGATGATAATAAATATTATTTTTTAGGATTTGATTATGATGACCAAATATTTTTCACAACATTGGATTTATGGAGTGATAAAGAACAGGGTTATATGTCAAAAAGTAATATATTTATAAAAGAAATTTTAGATGAAAAATCTGATGTCATAGAAAATTGTACTTGGTATTATCAATCTATGAAAGAATTAGATAATTCATCTATGGAAGAAAAAATTAAAAGATGTTTAGATATTATTAAAAATTCAAATACTAATGACTTTGAATTAAGACCTACTGAAATAGGTCCATTAGTTAGAGGACAAGCATATAGTAAGGAATTTAATCAATATTATGAAGTTATTGGATTTATTGTTGATAATAATATTTATGTTGATGATAATTTAAAGTCGAAGCAAAAAGGATTTTTTGCAATATATCACTCAAATTGTGAAAGCACTGTACCATTAATATTTGAAAGAAATTTTAGTGATAAAGATAATTCTTTTGATGGTAAACATTTTGTTGCAGGTAATGATGATAGAGTTGATATAGAAGATATTATTTGTAATAAAGATTTAGTTGAATCTTATATGAATGATAATTTAATAGAAAGATTAGAAAATAATAAAGAAATGTCAAAATAAAAAATAACTGATGTTCTTTGAAAATTAGGTTAATAGCTACACATTCTAAAATGGTGTAGTGTTTATATTTTTAAAGGACAACTCTTTCTTGGAACTGTGTAGTTATTAATCAATGTTATTGATGATTACACAGTTCTTTTTTTTATGGCAAAAAACAAAAGAAAGGGTGAATATAATGAAAAATTTATTTAATGTATTAGCAATACAACAATTAGAAGGTGGAACTTATACAGTGGATACAGTATTAAAGGTTATTAAACAAATAACTGATTGGGCATTGGCAGTTGGTATATCACTTGCAGGTGTTGCTCTTGTTATTAGTTTTATAATGTATGCAGTTGTAGATGTTGACCAAAAACCGAGAGTTAAAACAAGAATATTGCAAACACTACTTGGTATATTTGGAATTATTTTAGCAATTTCATTAGTTAATATTATAATTAGATTATTCACATAGGTATATACTTTATGATGACAAAAGTTTTTGATTTATTAAGAAGTCTAGGTTGGTATGTAATTAGTTTTATATATGATTTAATAGATGGACTTTTACAAATAATAAAAAAATTAAATACTTTTGATATAATCAATTCACTATCTAATAATCAAACTTTTAGAAGTTTTTATACAGGAGTTATGGCAATAGCGGTAACATTATTTGCGTTGTTTATTATATGGAAATTTGTAAATAAACTTTTAGATCCAGATGAAGAAACAACTTTTAAAATGATAATAATGGAAATAGTAAAATGTGGAACGCTCATTATGATGTCCACATTTTTATTTGTTCAAGTATCAAACTTTTCTATAACACTTTCAAATTATACAGGTAATATATTCGAAAGCAGTACAAATTCAAAAATGAGTGATTCAATGCTTACAATGTTTATATCGTATAGAGATGGTTATAAGAATAGTGATAAATTTAAAGAAGATAAAAGTATAGAACAATTAGTAACAAGTGGTTCTTTTGATAGTGACGAATTATATCTATCAAAGTATGTAACTAAATCACGAATAATATTATCTGATGAAAAAGATTATAAATATGATGTTAATTGGATTATGGCAATTATAAGTGGAGGATTCTTTTTATATAGTTTATTCTTTGCAGGAATTATGCTCGGTAGAAGACAAATAGAATTTCTATTTCTATTTTCAATATCTCCGATTGTATTTGCAACAAGTGTTTGTAATAAGCAAAGGAGAGGGGCAGTAATTGAACAACTTGTATCATTAGCACTTCAAAGTGCTGTTGTTATGTTGATAGTTAGTCTAACAGTTATGGTAATGCAAGAAATTAATACAACAACTTTCTTTACTAATACATTTATGAATTTAACAACAAAATCACTTTTATATTTAGGTTGTGCTACATTTATATTAACAGGAAGTCAAGTTATTAATAGATTTATTGGTGCAAATGTAAGTGCAGCAAGTGGTAGAGAACAATTAATGTCATTAATGGGTTATGGAAAAATGGCAGGAATTGGAGCTACTCTTGGAGCAGGAGCAGTAGTAGGAGGAAGTCTTTTAGCAACAGGTGGAGCAATGAAAGCAGGAAAAAGAGTTGGATCAGAGGTTTTATCACAGGCAGGAATTGCACTTGGAACAATGGGAACTACCGGCGAGGGACAACCTCAAAGTAGAATGCAAAGATTTGCAACTGCTATGGGTAGTAGAATGTATGCAACAGGACAACGAATGGGAAGAAAAACTGATTCTAATAAATTTAGTGCAAGTGATGCTTTCATTAATGCAGGTGCTAGTAGTTTAAATAATACTGTTCGAAAAGTAATGCCACGAGCAAGTTATAATACTTCTTATTATAGAAGAAGAAATAATATGATATAGGAGGAATGAATTATGTATATAACTGTAAAATCAATAAAAAGAAATTTAGGATTTAAAGGTATAGAAATATCAGATATTGTTATTGCTTTACCAATAATAATATTATTTATAGTTTTATTTTGTTTTACTCCACTTAAAATACCTGCAATAGTAGGTTTAATGATAGGAATATTTTGTTTACTTCCTATCAATGTTAGTAAGAAAAATAGAATGTATAAAGTTATGGGACTTATATTTAAATTCTTAATAAAAGAAAAAATATATGTATATCAAAAGGAAGGAGAGGTGAGCAAAGTTGAAGAAAGAGAAAATTAGTAAAGAACAAAAAAGAATAAATAAAGAACATAAAGTTATTGAGAAATTTATTAAGAAAAAAGATAAAATGAAGAAAAAATATATAACTAAAAGTGTTCTTAAAAGAAAGTTCAAAAATGCTCAAACTTTTAATAATGCAGAATTTGTAAATGCTGATGGAATTATAAAACTTCGAGATAATAGTTATGCAAGAGTATTTTCAGTAGATGCAATAGATTTATCTTTAACATCAAATACACAAAAAAATAATTTTTTTAATCAACTTAAATATCTATATCAATTAAAAGACTTAAATTTAAGAATATATAAATTGGATGATAAAATTGATCTTAATGCAAACAAAGATTATTATACAAAACTAATAGAAGAATATTCTAACGATGAAGAAAAAGTCAAATTTTTAAAAGAAAGATATGATAGATTAGAATTATTAGAAGAACAAAATTTAACAACTACAAGTAGATACTATTTTGTATTAGTAAGTGATAATGATAAAGCACTAGAACATATATCAGAAGAATTAAAAATGCACTGTTATAATATGACACCTAGACTTAATGTTCAAACTATAACTAATAAATTAGAAGTATATCAATTTCTTGTTAATCTTTATTTATCTACTGCAAGTATTGAACAATTAATGTGGAGTGATTTAGTAGAATTAATCTCTCCATTTTTTGTGCAAGAAAGTATGGGATATATAAAAGCAGATGAAGAAGAAATTCAAGTTGTTACAATAAAAAAAATACCACCATTTATTGATGAATTGTTTTTTGAAGAACTATTTAATGTTCCAGATACTAGAAGTTGTATTCATATAAAAGATACTATTCCTACTGATGAATTAGTCAGAAGATTAGATAGTAATTATGAGTTTTTAATTTCTGAAAGAAGTACAACAAGGAAATTATCTGATGCAACCCAAATGGATACTGAAAGAGAAAACTTTCAAGCACTTATGACTCAAATAAAAAATGGAGACGAAAAAATAAAAGAAGTAGATTTTATTGTCATAATAAATGGTACTAGAAAACAAAGAGAAGAAAAGATAAAGGAACTTAAAAAAATAGCAGATGTTTTTCATATAAAATTAGATGCTCCTCGTATGAGGCAAATGGAAGGTTGGCAGTCATTTGATATATCAAAAAATGGATTTGAAGATTACCATAATTATTTACCAAGTTTAACTCTTGCAGCATCTTTTCCATTAACAATTACACATTTTAATGATGAAACAGGATATATGATAGGATCAGATATTCATACTGCATTACCTACAATATTTGACTTGTTTCATAAAGATGCGACAAGACCATCAAGTAATTTAGCAATAATAGCATCCACAGGAGGAGGTAAAAGTTTTACTTTGAAGAAAATGATTATCAATGAAATTAATCGTGGAAATAAGTGCTTTTTATTTGATGCAGAGGGAGAATATGAAAAACTGATTAGAAAAAATAAAGGAGAATATATAGATATGTATTCTGCTAGTGGAGGTATAATAAATCCTCTGCAAGTTAGATTTCTTCCAAGTGATAAAGAAGAAAAAGAAGATAGTGAAGTAAATACAATTAATTATGAAGACTGTCCTCTTGCAAAACATCTTGGATCACTTGAAACATTTATTAAGTGTGCTTTTGAAGAAATAAAAGAAAGTGAAGTTGTTGTTATGCTTGATATGATAGAAAAATTATATAAAAGATTTGGTATAACAAAGAATACAAAAATATCTAGTTTAGAAAAATTAGAAAATACAGATTATCCAATATTTTCAGATTTAATTGATTTCTTACCAGATTATCGTAATATGATTACTAATCCAGAACAATTAAAAATAGTTGATAAACTAGAAATATTATTAGATAGATTTAAAGTAGGAACTGATGCCATGTTATTTAATGGATATACATCAGTAAACCTTGACTCTAATCTAATAGCATTTAATGTAAAAGATTTATTGTATAGTAAAAACAAAAGGATTATTACAACTCAATTAGTAAATTTATTAACTTATCTAAATAACATTATTGTAAGAAATAAGATTGTTAATGATAAGACAAAAAATAAAAAAAGAATTAAGAATATAGCAGTAATTGTTGATGAATTTCATTTGTATTTAAAAAATACTGATAGTGAAGTTCTTTTAACATTTGAACAAATAGCTCGTAGAATTAGAAAATATCATGGAGCATTTATACCTGCAACACAAAGTATTCATGACTTTTTGGGAGATGATGATAGTGTTAGAAGTGCTACTGCAATATTTAATAACTGTCAATATCAATTAGTAGGTATGTTAAAAGAAGATGACCTAACTACATATTTAAAATTGTTTTATCAAAATCCATTGACTGATACACAAAAAGAATTTTTGATGCAAGCAGAAATGGGAGAGTTCTTACTTACTATTAATTCTAAAAATAGAATCAGAGTTAAGATACTTGCAACACCTATTGAAGTTGACTTGATGGGAGAAGAACTTAAAGTATGAAAGCATTAACTATTAAGCAAGTAAGGGATATGTTTAAAAAAATATATTTTGAAGAATTTGATGATCCTAACGAATCGTTTATGGATTTTTTGTTAGATTTAATTCCAAAGGAAAAATTAATTGAAATTATAAATAAAGGGGAGAATTATTATTCTTCTCTTTTCTATAAATATAAATAATGAAGAAGAAAAAGAAAAATATTTTCTTAAAGATTATAGGTGGTAGTAGTATTTTATCAATAGCATTTGCAATGGTAATTTTAATTTGTGTTCTGATGATTTTTGATTTTTTTGGAACAAAACTCACAAAGGAAAAAGTACAAAATAATGCAGAATTTGCTGATGCTTATACGAGTGCAGTAAATAAATATTTAATGGATGGATATGTGCCACTACAAAGACTTTTATATTTTCATTTGGAAGATACAAGTTTAACATTAGATGCTTTATATACAATGAATCAAAATAAAGAACAAAAAACTGCAAGAGAAATATTGTCAGTATGTGAAGATCAGAGAGTAAAAAATATGGTTGCCTGTACTGAAAGTAATATAAATGAAAATAAGGATTATTTAGAAGTAAGTACAGGACATTTTAATTTACCTTTGGATAAAGATTTTACTATAACAAGTTTTTTTAATGAACAAAGAGTAATTTATGGAGAGACTAATGTTCATAGTGGTTGGGATTTATCTGTACCTGCAAAGACTCCTGTTTATTCAGTATGTAGTGGGACAGTTGATAAAGTAACATTCACACAAAACGAGAATATCCCATACGATCAAAGTGGGAATAAAGTTGGTAATCTAATTACAATTAAATGTGATGAAGATTATGATGAAACTTATTATGTAGTATTTGCACATCTTTATCCAAATAGTGCAAAAGTAAAAGTTGGAGATAAAGTAAATCATTGGACAGAAATTGCAAGTGTTGGAACGACAGGACACTCAACAGGAAATCATTTACATTACCAAGTTGAAAATGCAAATAGAGAAAAAATAGATGGTATGCAATTTATAGATTTTACTTTAAAAAGTCCTAACTATCATTTGAAATTAGAAAAGCCAAATAATATTCTAAATGAAAATGATTTTATAATTCAATAATACACTTTTAAAAAGTATTGGAAGCACAAAAAAAGAGGTTATTTTTACAAAGTAGCCACTTTCAAATAAAAGAGTAGCCATACAAATTGTTGATATTAAAGGTATTTTCAATATAGAGTAGCCACTTTCAAATGAAAAAGTGGTCATTTTTGCAAGTGCAAAAATAGTTATGCCACCCATTTTATCCTAGTAATTATAAAGGATTAAATAGTTTTGGGTGGCATTTACCTTATGCCCATTAAAAATATGCAATATTTTTATTAAGAAAAATACCTTAAAAATGTAGAAAGTGGCTACTCTTAAAATTAAAATAAGGAGGTTTATATGGTAAAAGGAACTAAAAAGTTTTCAATAAGAATGGATGAGAACTTAAAAACAAGAATTGAGTTGTTAGCCATAAAGAATAATTTAAGTTTTACAAAAATGCTTATCTATATTTGTGAACTAGGTTATCAAACTTATGTAGAAAGATTTGATAAGTATTATGAAGAACAAAATAAAAAATTAGAAAATGAGGGAAAGAATTATTATGAATAAGATTAGAGTTTATAATGAAGAAGAAATTAAAATATTATTAAGTAATCCTAATGTTGAGAGAATAAGAAATAAAAGTCAAATAGTTTATAAGAATAGTTTTAAATTGTGGGCGGTTAAAGAAAAGTTATCTGATACTTCAAAAACTGCAAGACAAATTTTTGTTGCAGGTGGTTTTGATATGAATATATTAGATGATAGAACTCCACAAAAAAGATTATGTTCTTGGGTAAAGAAATATAAAAAGTTTGGAGAAGATTATTTTACTGATAAAAATAAATATTCATATAAGGCAATTCAAAAAACTAAATATATATTTTTAAGTAAAACATTTAACGATCCAAATTTTCTTGCTTTCATAATTGAGAAAAAAGATAATGGAACTTTTGATTATAGAGTTATTAGGAAGATGAAAGATGAAAAAACTAACAGTTAGAGTTGAAGATTATATTTATGATAGATTATTTCTTGTAGCAAAAGATAATTCTACTTCTACTAATAAAATTATTAATGCAATTATTGAAAAGTATATTAATGAGCCAAGAGAGATAAATTATTTAAAAGAAATAAATGAGAAGTTGCAAGAGCTAGTTGAACTTGAAGATAAAATTGCAAAAAGACAATATAAACATTTTAGATTATCACAACAACACTTTGCTAACTTTGGTTATTTATCTAATGCAGACATTAAAGAAGATAAATGTCTTAATGAGATTTTAAATAATAAGGACAATTTCAATGAGTAAGAAAAGTCCGAAAGTAGTTTTTAAAAGTAAATATTGTTTAGCTCTTAACTCACGAGATACTAAAAATAAATCTTTAAATTATAAAGAAGATAGATTAAAAGATATAGATGATATGGTTGATTACTTTTCTAATGAAAAGAAAAAGACAGTAGGTATGTTTGAATATTATATGGGACATACAAGAAAAGAAAAATATAATCTTATATTAGAAGATGGTAGTAGTGCCACTAAAAAAGATATTGCAGAAATTAAAACTAAATATAAAAAGTATATAGAAAATTCTAATTTGTGGAAAGGTATTTTAAGTTTTAAAAGAGAATATTTAGATGAAAACATTGATATTAAAACTTTGGAACAAAAAATAGCAAAAGAAGTAATGCCACAATTTTTAAAGTATTGTGGTTTTAAAGATATAAAAAATATGAGTTATGTTTTTTCGATTCATACAAACAGAAAACATCAACCTCATATACATTTTGCTTTTGTAGAAAAGAAACCGAATTTTATATGTGCTAATAATAAAATAGGATATAGAAGAAAAGGTAAAATTAGTATTGATGAACAAAACTATTTAAAAAGATTAGTTGAACTTGCCATTGAAAGAGAAAAGTATTATACACCACTTTTAAAAAAGACTAATGAAGATATTGATTATTTAAAATCATATTTTAATCCAAAAGAAAGAAACTTTACTTTAAGAAATGTTAGTGAGATATATATTGAGGAAGATATTTTAAAACTTGGAGAGTTAGTAAAACAATATAGGGAACATAATAATCAAACTTCTAAAAAAATAAAATATAATTCAATTAAGAATGATGAACTTGGCAAAGAAATTAAATCTTTAACAAGAAAAATTAAAAAATATTTGTTTAGTGATGATACATCTATTTTGTATGCTAGTAAGAAAGATATAAATAAAGATTTAGAAAAATTAAATGATTACTTTGATGAATTAAATAGAAATAATAATATTGAAGAACTAACGGCTAATAATATTATCGTTAATAAAAAGCAAGAATATATAGATAATTATATTTATAATTCAATAGTAAATCATTCATTATATAAATATGAGCATATATCAATGGTTGTAAAAAATAAAAATAATATTGATAAGATTACTTTTGAAGATTTAATACAAGAAGTTGCTTATCAAAATAGTAAAAGAAATAAATACTCTGATAAGCAAAGAAGAAAAATTGTATTAGATAATTATTTTAAGGGTAATAGTAATATGACAAAATTTCCTAGTAAGCATAAAATGGAAAAAGCATTAAAGAATATTAATTATGAAATGGAAAAAGCATCGCAAGAATTTAGTAAATTATTTAATTATGATGTTAAAGATAAATGATTATAAAATTAATTTGTTCGATTGTTTTATGAACAAATGTTTGATATAATGTTTAAAAATGGAGGTTGAAATGAAAAAAGTTTATATGTGTATAGATTTAAAAAGTTTTTATGCCTCTGTTGAATGTATTGAAAGAGGTTTAGATCCTTTAAATACTAATTTAGTGGTTGCAGATGAAAGTAGAACAGAAAAAACTGTTTGTCTTGCAATAACACCAAGTTTAAAACAATATGGTCTAGGAGGTAGAGCAAGACTTTTTGAAGTCATTCAAAAAGTTAAAAGTATTAACTATGAAAGAAGAAAGAATAATAATTATAAAAAATTTAATTCGAAATCATTTTTTGATAGTGAACTAAAAAAAGATAGAACATTGGAATTAGATTTTATAATTGCTCCACCTCAAATGAAAAAATACATGAAATATAGTACCAATATTTATAAAATATATTTAAAATATTTAGCACCAGAAGATATTTTTGTTTATTCAATAGATGAAGTTTTTTGTGATATAACTACTTATTTAAGTATGTATCAGATGACAGCAAAAGAATTAGTTTCTAAAATAATAAAAGATGTTTATGATACAACTGGAATAACTGCAACTGCCGGAATAGGAACTAATATGTATTTGGCAAAAGTATGTATGGACATAGTTGCTAAACATGCAGAACCTAATGAAATTGGTGTTAGAATTGCAGAACTAAACGAGATGTCATATAGAAAATTATTATGGAATCATAAGCCATTAACATCATTTTGGAGAGTTGGCAAAGGTATAGCAGATAAATTAGAAAAGAATGGATTATATACTATGGGAGATGTTGCAAGATGTTCTTTAAATAACGAAAATTTATTATATAAATTATTTGGAGTAAATGCAGAATTATTAATTGATCATGCTTGGGGTTGGGAACCGACAACAATAAAAGAAGTTAAAGCATATAAACCCGAAAGAAATAGCATATCTTCTGGACAAGTTTTACATTGTCCATATAAATATGAAAAAGCTAAATTAATTGTTAGAGAAATGATAGACTTATTATCATTAGATTTAACTGATAAGCATTTAGTTACAAAGCAATTAGTATTAGATATAGGTTATGACATTGAAAATTTAAACAATCCTTTAATCAAAAAATTGTATAATGGAGAAATAACAATAGATAATTATGGAAGAGAAGTTCCTAAACATTCTCATGGAACGATAAATTTGGATTACAATACTTCTTCATCAAAAGTCCTATCAAAAAAATGTATTGAATTATATGATAGAATAGTAAATAAAAATTTATTAATTAGAAAAATAAATATTACTGCTTGTAATATAATTGATGAAGATATAGTAAAAAAAGAAGTAGTCCATGAGCAATTAAATCTTTTTTCATCAAGTGATGATTCTGAACAGGAAATTGAAGATAAAAAAAGACAAAAAGAAGATAATAAATTACAACATGTTTTATTAGATATTAAAAATAAATATGGAAAAAACTCTATCTTAAAAGGTATGAACTTAGAAGAAGGTGGAACAACAATTGATAGAAATAATCAGGTTGGAGGTCATAAAGGATAATGGATAAATATGACGATATAATTAATCTTTCTCATTATGAGCCAAAATATCATCCTAGAATGAGTATGTATAAAAGGTCGGCACAATTCGCTCCTTTTTCAGCGTTAGTTGGGTATGATGAACAAGTTCGGGAATGTTCAAGATTAACCGACAAAAGATTGGAAATGGATGATGATTCAAAAGAAATAATAAATAATAAATTAAACAAGATAAATGAGTTTATAAAAAATAATCCAGAAGTAGAAATAACATATTTTATACCTGATGAAAAAAAAGCAGGTGGTAAATATGTTACTGAAAATGTAAATGTAAAAAGAATTGATTTTATAAATAGATTTATAAAACTTACTGATAATAAAAAAATAGTCTTAGATGACATTATAGAAATAAATATCAAAGATAAGTGAATTAAAATCGTAGAAATACGATTTTTTTTAATACAAAGAAAGGAGAATTATTAATGAAAGAAGAAGATGAAATAAAGATTTATCATAAAGTTTGTGATATTTCTAGGATATGTAAAAAATATTTTTACGAGAGAAAATATTTGCCAAGTTACGCTTGGTCAATGGATAAAGTTGTTGAATCTATTTATTCAACTTCAAAAGAATTAAAAAAGCAATATGATGAATTAAAGAAAAATAATAAATAGGAGGTTTTAAAATGTTATTGATTATATTTGGTGCAATAGGATTATTCTTATTGCTTTTTATTTATTCTGCTTGTGTTGTATCAAGTAGATGTTCAAGAATGGAGGAAAGCTATGAAAGAAAAATTAGTAAAAGAAATTAAAAAGGAATTGGAAAAGTCTGATTATTTTTTTGATGGTGAGATAGAACAAATAATAACTATCGTTAGAAAAGCATTAAATAAGTATATTCATGATGAAAAAATAATTAGCAGAAAAGATAAACTTTTAAAAGTGATAGAAAAATATTTAATAAAGATAAGAGTAATTATAAAAAGAATATCTTTTAAAAAAAGATCAGTAGAGGAGGAAAACGATGAACACATTAGAAATGTATAAAAGATTATCAGATGAGGATAAATCTCATTTAACAGTGTATTGTATTTACGATAGCATTTACGATGTTGCAAGAAATAATAATATAGAAATTAGTGATGAACTTGCTATGAATATTCAAGAACTTGCTCATGATTTGTATCTTGAAGATGAATATATGAATTTATCTGCATCACAAATTGCTTTCTTTTTAACAGAGTGTTATACAAAAGATAATACATTTATGGATAAAGTAGAAGATATGGATTACGATGACATATTACAAGCAGTTGAAGATAATAATCATGAATTTTATATTGAAGAAGAAATGGAAAGGTAGGTAATAAATTATGGATTTTACAAAGTTAAATGTTGAGTTTGCTAATATGCAAAATACTATTACTAAGTATAATAATATTTTGAATGAAATAAAGAATAGAATTAAAAACAATTTAAGAGATATTAGTAAATATGAAACAAAAATAAAAAATACAAAGAATAATTTAGAAAAAGAGAGTTATAAAATACTAGTTATTTCATTAAAAAATGAAACTTCATTTTTAGAAAATATTATAAAGGAGGATGAACAAAATGAACGAGAAACAGGGGTTACTAAAACAGTATAATGAAGAAGAAATTAAGCAATTACTTAAAGATAAAGTAAAAATGGTTTATATTGATAATGGAAGTGAAGAATTTGTAGCAAGATATGATGATTTACCAGACATTATCGTAGATGTAAACGAAAAACTTGGACATACTGAAAATTTAAAGGTATATGATTTTGAAAATCCAATTGCATATAAACCGATTTTAACAACAATAGGTTATTTTTTAGATAAATGTGATCCAGAGATAAGAAAAGATATAATAGATAGATTAGTTGGATTACAAAAAGGAGAAATTGAAGTAAAAGATTATAAGGTAATTGATGAAGATATGTTAGATGATGTAAGAATTGCTATGGAAAAAGAAGAAATGGATAGATAATTATGTCAATGATATATATAGTTATTTTAGTTTTAGTGGCTTTAATAATTATATTTTTGTATTTTATTGAGCCACTAATAACTAGGCAAAAAATAAAAGATAATAATGAGCATGGTAGTGCAAGATGGGCTACTAAACAAGAAATAGAAAAGCATTTTAGAAAAGAGCAAATAAGTCATATTGTAAAAAGTGGATTTCCTGTATATTATTCAAAGGATAATAGATATGTATGGTTTGATATGGAAACACCACATTGGATTTATTTAGGTTCCACAGGAAGTGGCAAAAGCGCTACTGCAGTAATTCCTGAATGTAGCTTTATTGCTACTGCTGAAAATAAAAAAAGTGTTTTTATTACAGATCCAAAAGGAGAAATATTTTCTACAACAAGTAAAATGTTTAAAGACAATGGTTATCATGTGTTTACATTGGATTTTAGAAATCCAGAATTTTCTAATCATGCTAATTTATTAGAAACTGCAATTAATGAATATGAATTGTATGATAAAAATGAGAAATTGAGTGAACAGGAAAACGATGAGAAATTAAAAATTAAGTATAAAAATGAATCAATAACACATTTTGCACAATGTAATCAAATAGTAAATGATATATGTACTATGATTATGTCAGATAAAACTGCAAAAGAGGCATTTTGGAATAATAGTGCAAGTGATTTGTTATATGGAATCATTTTTTTA
This sequence comes from Bacilli bacterium, assembly GCA_051872655.1. Lineage (GTDB taxonomy): Bacteria > Bacillota_I > Bacilli_A > RF39 > UBA660 > CAG-302. Next base: position 24,771 of record JBJEEB010000005.1, read on the forward strand.
TTTTTGGAAGATTATGCTGATGGAAAAATTAAAAGAGAACAAATTACTTTAACTTCAATGAAAAAATTTCAAAATAGTTCAATGACTGAAAAGAATATTAAAGTATTAAGAAAATATGTGGAGGCAAAACCTTATGGTTATAGAAGTAAAGATAAATTAATACCAATTATATCTACTAGTGAAAATACATATAAGAGTATTACTTCAATTTTTAATGAAAGAATGACTTTATTTGATGATGTAAATGTAGAAAATATAACATCAAATTCAGATTTTGATTTTGATATTTTAGGAAAAGAGCCATCGGTGTTATATTGTTGCATACCTGATGAATCAAAAATATATTATACACTCGTATCGGTAGTAGTTTCCTTAGTATATAAAAGATTAGTATTATTATGTAATATGCAACCAAATAAAAAACTACCTACTGAACTTGTATTTTTACTTGACGAGTTTGCAAATACTCCACCACTACAAGACATTGAAACGATAGTATCAGTAGCTAGAAGTAGAGGTATGTATTTTCAATTCTTTTTACAAAGTTTTGCCCAACTAGATAATTTGTATGGTAAGGAAGTTAGTCAAATAATTCAAGATAACTGTGGTTTGGCTTATCTTAAAACAAATACACAAGAAACTGCGGAAGCAATTAGTTCTAGATTAGGTACTCATGGAGTTGAGACTACTTCATTAAATTATTCAATGAGTTTTTTAAATAATAATGGTAGTAAGGGAACAAGTCTTATTTCTAGAAGATTATTAACTGCTGATGAAATTAAACAATTACATTACAAGACAATTATCTTTCCAACAATAGGTTACCCAATTTTTCGTGATACTGTTATTTATCAAAAATTTAGTTGTTATAAAAAAGGTTATGTTGAAAGAAATATAAGACCACTTGAAAGATTAGTTGATACTTACTATACAGTAGAACAGTTGAAGTTTGAAGATAAAAATAGTAATCAAGAGCCAAAACTAAATACTTATGAATCACAAATGAAAACAAGGTTAGTATCCATTATAAATGAAGTAATAAAAATATTTGGGAAAATAGATTTTAATGTAGAATATACAAAAGAAAATAATAATATAATTGCAGAGTTATATTTAGCACCACCATTATCAATCAATGATTTAAAAGGACTTGAAGAATTAAGTAGTAAATTAGATTTTGGATATAATGCCATATCTGATAAAGAAAAAGTTAATAGAAAAAATAGAAACTCTTTAATAGAGATTTTTTTAAATGATAGAGAAAAAGAAATGTGAAAGAAGGTGTAAAAAGTGAATAACAAATTTATAAATGAATACTTTGAAACAAGAGATAATACTTTACGAGATATACAAAGTAGTTCATATAATTGGAATAAGTTTATTACTTATTGGTCAAAAATATTAGATAAATATAGCGTTGATAATGTTTTAAATCTGTATTCTTATAATTCAAGTGGAAGAACTTTTATGACTTTTGATGAATGGAATAGCGAAGAAGTTGATAGAAGAATAAAACCTAAAAGTAAAGGAATACCAATAATTGAAGATGATCATAAAATATATGTATTTGATATTAGACAAACTTATGGAAAAGATTATAAGCTATGGAATTATAATCATTATGTAGATAAGTCAATACTTAATTATTATCAATTTAGTGTTGACATTATAAATGATGATAATAAAACAATAAATGAAAATTTTTATGATACCTTCTATGAAATATCGTTAAAACAAATAATGAATAATTATATGACTATGTCAGAAGAAGAAGTGGAGTTTGTTGCTAAAACAATGACTTCACTTTTTTTATCAAAGTCTAACTTTAATATATATAATCTTCCGAATTCTTATGAAATGTTAGAAGAAATGGATACAGATGATATTTTAAAATGTATGCAAATTGCTAATAAGGAAACTGCAATTATATATAAAGATTTTGTAGAAAAAACAAATAGTCTTGAATCAGTTCAAAATTATATTCAAAGTAATGTATTATTTCAGTTTAAAGATGGTAAATATTTTAATGAAGAAGAAAAACAAAACTTTTTATCTGGTATAGAAAATAATACTTTCTTTAACAATAAATTTTTAGAAAATATTTATGATAGTTATGTTAATAAGTATGAACATTCATTTAAAAGAAAAGTTGATAAAGTTGAAAATATTATTAGTTTTGATAAAGATAAAGTTTATATAAATAATGAAGAAGTTAGTGAAGAAGAATTTGATAATGCATTTGAAGAAATTGAAGAAGAACATTTTAATAATGAAAATAATCTAAATGTTATAAATAAAAATAACTATGTAGAACAAATGTCTCTATTTGCCCCAAGAGAAGAAGAACTAGCAAGTAAGATTTGCGATATATTTAATTCTTTTGACACTAAATATCAAAATACATTTGAAGTACATAATGTTGAATTACAAAGATGGGAACATATATCAAGTAAAAAAAGAAATCTTACAATATTATTAAAAAGTTCATTAATAGATAGTTTAGCAGATAGAGAAAATAGTTTTACATATTTTAATACTGATAAAACTGATGAAAAGAAACTTAATGAGGGATTATTAAATAATGCTTTTATTCAGTCATTATATAAAGATAAAGATTTTTCAATTTCTTTTACACCAGATATGATACATATATATTGGCATAACTTTGATGACAAGCAATTTGATATGTCTATTCCAAGTACTAAATTAATAAATCAAGATGAAATAGATAGTAAAGAATTAGAACAAATAGATAAAGAAGTTTCTAATATTACTGATGATGTAATTGATTATAAAGTAACTACTGCTGAAATAATACCAACTCGTAATGGTATAGAAACTAATGTTATAGAAGAACATAGTTATAACAGTAATGGAGAAGAAGTAAAAGAAAAATATCCACCAATTAATTATCATATTAGTGATGATAAAATTGATACAAGTTTTGGTGCTAAATCAAGATTTGAAGATAATATAAAAGCAATAGAACTCTTAAAAAAATTAGAAAATGAAGATAGAAATGCAACCGAAGAAGAACAAGAAATTTTATCTCGTTATGTAGGTTGGGGTGGAATTGCTGATGCTTTTGATGAAAGAAAAGAAAATTGGAAAGAGGAAAGAGAGAAATTAAAATTACTCTTAAATGAAGAAGAATATAAAGCAGCTGCACATTCAACATTATCTTCTTTTTATACTCCAAATATAGCAATAGATGGGATTTATAAAGCATTAAAACAATTTGGATTTGAAAAAGGAAATGTTTTAGAGCCAAGTTGTGGTATTGGTAATTTTTTTGGAAGACTTCCTAGTGAGTTTGATAAATCTAAATTATATGGTGTCGAGTTAGATAGTATAAGTGGAAGAATTGCTAAAAAACTTTATCCAAATGCTAAAATAGAAATAACAGGTTATGAAGATTCAAAGGTTGCAGATAATTTATTTGATATTGCAATTGGTAATGTACCTTTTGGAAGTAATACTGTATATGATAAAAGATATAAAGATAGATTTTTAATTCATGATTACTTTTTTCAAAAAACATTAGATAAAGTAAGAGATGGAGGAATTATTGCTTTTATTACTACTGATGGGACACTTGATAAGAAAGATACAAGAGTAAGAGAATACATTGCAAAAAGAGCAGAATTTTTAGGAGCAATAAGATTACCTAACAATACATTTACAGGAAACGCAAATGCCAAAGTTACATCTGATATTATTTTTTTGAAAAAGAGAGATGAATTAAAGTTAGATATAAGTGATGAAAGTTGGATATATACGAGTGAATATGATGATGGAATTACAATAAACAATTATTATATTGATAATCCAAATATGATGCTTGGTAAAATGGAAACAACAACTCATTTTGATATGGCGACTTGTATTCCATTTGAAGATAGAGATATAAATGTTTTAATGAATCAAGCAATAGAACATCTACCAACTAATATATATGAGCAAAGTAGTTTTATAGAAAATAATGATACTAATTATGAAGTATTAGATGCAGATGATAGTCTTAAAAATAATGCTTTTACTGTAATAAATAAAGATGGTAAAGACATTATTTATCAAAGGTCATTTTCAAGTTTAGTACCATACAGTATTCAAGATGGCATGACTGCTAAAAGAATTATTGGTTTGTGTAAAATTAAAGATGCTTTAAGAGAAGTATTTAATATACAACTTCGAGATGGAAGTGATGAAGAATTAAAATTTGCACAAGAAACATTAAGTAAAGAATATGATGATTTCAATAAAAGATATGGTTATATTAATGATAGTGTAAATGCACGAGCATTTGATAGTGATCCAGATTATTATTTGCTTACTTCTATTGAAAATAAAATTAGTAAGGATGAAGAAGATGATAAACCTAAATATGAAAAGGGAGATGTCTTTACTAAAAGGACAATAAGAAAAAGCAAAACTATTACAAGTGCTGAAAACGCTGAACAAGCATTAAGGTATTCTCTTAATAATCGTGGTTGTGTTGATTTTGAATATATGAAAACATTATATCCAAAAGAAGATAATGAAATTATAGAGGAGTTAGATAATTTAATATATCAAGATCCAGCAAAGATAAATGATTTTAATAATGGATGGGTAATTGCTAGTGAATATTTAAGTGGTAATGTAAAGCAAAAACTTAATTATGCTAAATCAGTAAATGAAGATAATAAGTTTGATAAAAATATTGAGGCATTAGAAAAAGTACAACCTATACCACTTGAATATGATGAAATTAGTGTAAAATTAGGTTCAACTTGGATTCCAGAAGATGTCTATCATGAGTTTTGTTGCGAACTTTTAGATATACCAAAATATAATAGAAGTTATTTGAAAATAAAATATGCAAAAGAAGTAAATACTTGGTTATTTCAAGCAAGTGGATTATATGGTTATGGTGTAAAAAATACTAATACTTGGGGAACTGATAGAGCAGATGCTTTATCAATAATAAAGAATACTCTTAATCTTCAAAGTATAACTATTTATGACAAATTAGAAGATGAAAGACGAGTTGTAAATCCAATTGAAACTGCTAATGCAAGAGAAAAACAAGAGGCAATAAAACAAGAATTTAAAGAGTGGATTTGGAAAGATGAAGATAGAAGAAATAGACTTGTTAAACTATATAATGAAAATTTTAATTGCATGAGAGAAAGGGAATTTGATGGAAGTCATTTAACATTCGATGGAATGAATCCCAATATAGAATTACGACCTCATCAAAAAGATGCAGTAGCAAGAGTTTTGTATGGAGGTAATACATTACTTGCTCATGCTGTTGGTGCAGGAAAAACTTATGAATGTATTGCAAGTGCTATGGAATTGAAAAGATTGGGAATTGTAAGTAAGCCAATGTTTGTTGTCCCTAATCATTTATTAGGACAATGGGCAAATGAAGTTTTAAAATTGTATCCTACTGCAAATATTTTAGTAGCAACTCAAAAAGATTTTGAAAAAACTAGAAGAAAAAAACTAATGGCAAGAATTGCAACAGGAGAATGGGATGCAGTTTTAATTGCTCATTCTAGTTTTGGTTTAATTCCAATGAGTAAAGAATATGAAAAGAAACATATTGAAAAAGAAATAGAAGAAGTTGTTAGTGCCATTGAAAGAATAAAAGCAGAATCAGGTGATGGTTTAAGTGTAAAGAAACTTGAACAAATAAAAACGAGTATGGATACTAAATTAAAAGTATTATTAGATGCACCGAAAGATGATGTTGTTACATTTGAAGAATTGGGAGTAGATGAACTAATAGTAGATGAGGCACATATGTTTAAAAATCTTCCAATGTTTTCAAAAATAAGAAATGTTGCAGGTATAAATAACAGTGAATCTAAAAAAGCAACTGACTTGTTTATGAAGATAAGTTACATATTAGAAAATAATGGTGGTAAAGGTGCAGTATTTGCAACAGGTACTCCAATTTCAAACTCTATGGGAGAATTATTTGCAATGCAAAAATATCTTCAAATTGATAGATTAAGAGAAATGGGATTAGAACATTTTGATGAGTGGGCTTCAACATTTGGAGAAGTAGTTAATAGTTTTGAAATTGCACCAGACGGTAGTGGTTTTAGAACAAAAGCAAGATTTGCTCAATTTTTTAATATTCCTGAACTTATGACTTTATTTAAAGAAGTAGCTGATATTAAAACATCAAAAATGTTGGATTTACCTGTTCCTAAATTAAAAGGTGGAGATTATAAAACAATAGTTGCTCCTAAAAGTGTTGAATTAGGAGAATATGTAGATAAACTTGCTGAAAGAAGTGAAATAATTAGAAATGGTTGTGATCCACGAATTGATAATATGCTTTTAGTAACAAACGATGGAAGAAAAGCAGCACTCGATTTAAGAATGATAGATCCGAATATGCCAGACTTACCTAATTCAAAAATTAATTTAGCAGTAGAAAATATTTATAGAATATGGTTAGAAAATAAAGAGGACAAGTTAACGCAACTTGTCTTTTGTGATTTATCAACACCAAAGAATGATGGTACTTTCAATGTATATGATGACATTAAGAATAAGTTAATTCAAAAAGGAATACCAGAAGATGAAATAGAATTTATTCATAATGCAAAAACTAATCCTCAAAAATTAAAATTATTTGAAGATATGAGAAATGGAAATAAAAGAATTTTAATAGGTTCAACTTCTAAAATGGGAGCCGGAATGAATGTTCAAGATAAATTAATTGCTCTCCATCATCTTGACTGTCCATGGCGACCAAGTGATATTGAACAAAGAGAAGGAAGAATTTTAAGACAGGGAAATCAAAATGAAGAAGTAGAAATATATAGATATGTAACCGAAGGTAGTTTTGATGCCTATTCATATCAATTAATTCAAACAAAATCAACTTTTATAAATCAAATAATGGCAAACTCAAATGGTGGTGGAAGAACTGCTGAAGATTTGGATAGAGATACACTTACTTATGCAGAAGTTAAAGCACTTGCAAGTGGTAATCCATTGATATTAGAAAAATTTAAAGTTGAAAATGAATTAAAACAATTATATTTATCAAAAAGTAGATATGATAGATCACATATTGAACTAGAATCAAAATATAACAGAGAATTGCCAAGACAATTAAAATATCAAAAACAATATTTAACAGGTTTAGAAGAAGATATCAAAAAAGTGGAAGATTTATCTGCTGATAATTTTAAGATAATTATAAGAGATCAATTTTTTAATTCTAGAAAAGATGCTAGTACAAAATTTTACCAATCGTTATCTTTATTAAAGACAGGAGAAGAAATCAAAATAGGAGAGATAAGTGGATTTGATATAATTGGTACACGAGAAGAACTAAGGTTTACTCCTGTTGTTTATATTAAGGGTATTGGTAAATATAAGGTTGAAATAAACAACATGGATGAAATAGGTAATATTTTAAAATTAGAAAATATGCTCAAAAGTTTTGATAATAAAATAAATACTGTTAAAGAGCAAATCGCCTATACTGAAAAACAACTTGTAGATGTAAAGGAAGAACTAGATAAGCCATTTGCAAGTCAAGAAAGAATACGAGAATTACAAAAAGAAAAAGCACGAATTGATAGTGAGCTTGATTTAGATAAACAAGAAAACACAAGAGAAATAGAAGAAAATAATGAAGAAGAAATAGAAAGATAAAAGTTTTTAATTTTTTTGCAAAAAAACTCTTGCAAAATTTGCTTTTTTAAGTGATAAATGGAACGAAGAAAAAAAGTCATTAAATATATCTAATTTAAGCACTGTTAAACTTAGAGTATGGGGTTGAACAGTTATAAGTATAAAAAAATAAAACCTCTTAAAATGGCTTTAATTCGTTATTTGAAAGGAGATGCTTTTTTGGAACAGAAAATTACATTAAATTATCGGCTATTAGATTGGTTATCATCAGTAATTAAAGATATTATTGAAGATACTATAGAAGATGAACCGAACAAAATATCAACATTTATAGCAGTAAACAATATGATTAATCAATTGGATAATGATACTGCAAGTGATGATATATCTAACTTAATCAGTGAAACATTAATTAATAAATTATTTGATGAGATTAAAAATAGTATATAAGGGAGGAATGAATTATGTATATTACAGATACTACTGAAAATGTTAGAAAATTAATATTAGAATTAGAACAAAAAGATGATTTAAACAAATTAAAGTTTCTTATTTATATATTTGGTTTACTAAACAATGATCAAATAAATGATAAGAATGAAGCAAATCCAAATATTATTGAAGACGATAATATAAAGATATTTTCACTCGAATTATTTGGATTGCCAATGAATGCTTGTACTATATTATTACAATATTTTGCAATGCTTTATAATAAATTAACAAATACCAAAGATGCTTATGAAGATAATGGAAATGTTTTGGGTATTAAAGTTACTGATGAAGACATTTATTTAGCATCACAATTTGAAAAATTGAATTTTAATGAAAAATTAGATTTATTTAGTGAAATTTTTATTAGGTATGATAATGAAACATATTTTAGTCAAAAAATAACAATTATTACTCTTGATCCGAAATCAAATGGATTTGATTTTGCTAAAATCATAAAAGATTTTAAAAGTAAGTAGTATTTAAAAAAATAATCGTAGAAATACGATTTTTTTTTGTCTAAAAAAGTAGGTATATAAGATGAAAAAAAATTTAATATCAAGAGTAATAGGAGCAGTTAATTATGAATGTTGTAGTAAATAAGAAAATTTTAAATTTAGATGAAACATCAAAAAATAAACTAAATGCAAGGATAATTATTGCTCTATTTAAAAATATGTACAATCAAAATAAGATTACAAAAAAAGAGTATGATTCTCTAATTTCAAGTGTTAATCGCACATTTAATTTAAATAAATAATTATGATAAAGTTCTATTAAAGAAAGTGGGTGAAATATTATGGTAAGAAATGTGGCGATATATGCAAGAGTATCTACTGAACATGAGGCACAATTATCTGCTCTTGAAAATCAAGTACAATATTATGATAATATTTTAGCCCAACATCCAGATTGGAAATTGTATAAAAGATATATAGATGAGGGAATTACAGGAACTTCTGTCAAAAAAAGAACAAACTTCTTAAAAATGTTAAAAGATGCAGAAAGTGGTCTTTTTGACTTAATAATTACTCGAGAGGTATCAAGATTTGCAAGAAATACTGTAGATACACTTCAAGAAACTAGAAAATTAAAAAAAATAGGAGTAGAAGTTTATTTCACTGAAGATAATATATGGACTTTTAATGATGAAGATGGTGAACTAAAACTTACTATAATGGCAACACTTGCCCAGAATGAAAGTAAAAAAACTTCTCAAAGAGTTAAAGCAGGTCAACAAATTTCTTTTGAAAATGGTGTTTATTATGGAAATGGTAATATTCTTGGATATGATAAAGTAGGAAATCAAATGATTGTCAATGAAGAACAAGCTAAAATCGTTCGTTTTATTTTCTCATCCTTTCTTAATGGTAAAGGTTCTACAGAAATTAAATATGAATTAGAAAAGAAGGGATGTCTCACTTCTACAGGGTTAAAGACTTGGAGTGCATCATACATTACAAGAGTTGTAAAAAATCCATTTTATTGTGGTACTATTGTTTATAGAAAAAGTTTTATTCCAGATTTTCTTGAACAAAAGGCAAAAATAAATAGGGGAGAAGTTGAACAAGTGATTATTGAAGGAAAACACGAACCTCTAATTTCAAAAGATGAATTTGAAAGAGTTCAAGAAATTATAAATAAAAGATCTTCTAAAATTAAAGAAAAAAGCAGAGTTGGTCAAGGAATTCCTAAAAGTATTTGGACTAAAAAACTCGTATGTAATTGTGGTGCATCATTTAATAAAAAACTATACCATAAAAAGAAAGATGGAACTAAATCTTATTGTTATCAATGTTACAATCAAAAGAACTTTGGCTCAAAACAAACTAGATTGAAAAAAGGTCTTGATATTTCAAATGCTTGTGATATTAAATTGGTGCAAGAAGATAAATTGAAATTAATGGCAAAAGTTGTATTTGATACTATATGGAATGATAAAGAGCAAATTATAAGCATGGCTAATAAATTAATAGACGAAAATATTAAAGAAGAAAATAATAATGAAGAAATTGACATTGAAATTAAAGAAATTAATAAAAAAATAGATAATATTAATAATAAGATTAATAAACTACTAGATTTATATTTAGCAGAATCATTATCAAAAGAAATGTATATAAAAAAGAAAGAAGAATTAGATAATACTATCATTAACCTAAATAATAAATTGGAACTTATAGAATCTGAACGAACAATTCCAAAAAGTACATTAAAAGAAAAAATAGAAGATTTAAAACAATTTATTTCATATAATTTAAGTATCGATATTGATAAACCAGTAGCTGATGAATTAATAGATGCATTTGTTGAAAAAATAATTGTGAAAAATGATTGCTTTGAATGGAAATTAAATTGTTTTGATGATATAATTGATATGGATGTAATAAAAACGCAAAACAATTTATCAAATAAGGTTTTAGATATGCGTGTCAAAAAAACTACTCCCGAACTTGACTGTAACACAAGCCGCAATACGCGAAAATGGAAACAAATAGTTCACATTAGAGTACCTGTTGTAAATGGTAAAATAAAATGTTGAAAAACTTTATTCTTTTGAATAGAGTTTTCTTTTATTTTATTATAAAATAATTATAGAATAATATTATGATAATAAATCATATGATTATATTGGATGTTTTTTATTTGAGCAGTATTCTTTCATATAAAAATAAATATTATATACATAGTTGAAAATTAATTATGTAATAATTTGTATTTGTGATATAATAAAAATATAATTATTGAGAATATTAATTATTTATTTTTAATTAAATAATATGGTGGTGATGCAATTATGAAAAATATTTCTAGTGAAATTTTAAAAAATATAAATGGATTAACTGATGATGAAGTAATATTATCAAGAAAGAATAATGGTTCGAATGAATTATCTAAGAAGAAGAGAGAACCATTAATATTGAAAATAGTGAATATATTTAAAGAACCAATGTTTTTGCTACTGATAATTGCTGCAAGTGTATATTTTATTGTAGGCGAATATGGTGATGGTATTATAATGTTAGTTTTTGTAATTGCTGTTTGCTTTATAGAATTTATTCAAGAAACAAAAACAGACAAAGCATTAGAAGAATTAAATAAATTATCTTCTTTGAGTGTTAGTGTAATTAGAAATGGAAATCAAAGAGTAATTTCAAGTGAAGAGGTAGTAGTTGGTGATATTGTTATACTTGAAGAGGGGGATAAAGTTCCTGCGGATGGTGAAATTTTGTATGCTCAAAGTTTAGGAGTTAATGAGTCTTCTTTAACTGGAGAATCAGAGATTGTTTATAAAAATACGAAAATAGATAAAGATAATCATTTTAAATTAAACATGTGTTATTCAGGAACAGATATAACAAATGGTATGGGAATTATTAGAATAACTTCTGTTGGAAATAAAACAGAAATAGGTTTAATTGGAGACTCTCTTAATTTAGTGAAAAAAGAGAAAAGCCCATTGGAAAAGCAAATAAATAAATTGGTTTTTATTTGTACTATAATAAGTGCAATAATATTTTTTATGACATTAATAATTACTTATATAAATAATTCTGAATTAGTCTTTTCACAAAGAATAGTAGAATCTTTATTAGCGGGTATTACAATAGCAATGGCAACGATACCTGAAGAAATTCCAGTTATATTGACTGTATTTTTAGCTATGGGTGCTTGGGAATTGACTAAAGAAAAAACATTAACTAAAAATATGAAAACAATTGAAAATCTTGGAACTGTTAATGTTTTATGTACAGATAAAACTGGTACTATAACAGAAAATAAAATGAAGGTACAAGACATTTATTCATTTGATAAAGAAATTTTAGATACTTTATATTATGCATGTCCTGTTGTTGCATATGATCCTATGGAGATTGCTATAAAAAAATATTGTGAAGAAAAAGAAAAGTTTGATATGAAAGTTAAGATTACAAAAGAATATGCTTTTACTCCTGAAACAAAAATGATGGGTCAGGTATTGAATGATAAAATATTGTGTGTAAAAGGTGCATATGAAAGTATTATACCGCTTTGTAATTTGATCGAAGAAGATTATAAAGTAATTGTAAATAAAATAAATGAATTTGCTAGTGAAGGATATAGGGTATTGGCTGTAGCAAGAAATGATAATTTAGAGGAAATTCCAGATAATTTATTAAATTCTAGATTATCATTTCAGGGATTAGTTGCATTATATGATCCACCTAGATATGGTGTTAAATCATCAATAGAAAAATGTCATTCAGCTGGAATTAGAGTTATTATGATTACTGGTGATAATGGTGAGACTGCTAGAGGGATTGCTAAAAAAATAAATCTTGAAAACTATGATGAGGTTATTACTGGAAAAGAGTTAGAAAAAATGACTGATGAAGAGTTATTTGAAAAAGTTAAGAAAGTTAATATTTTTGCTAGAGTTTATCCAAATCACAAAATGAGAATAGTGGAGTCTTTACAAAAAGATAATAAAATAGTGGCAATGACTGGTGATGGAATAAATGATGCTCCTGCATTAAAAAAGGCAAATATAGGAATTGCTATGGGACAAAGAGGAACTAATGTTGCAAAAGAATCTGCGGATTTAATTCTTTTAGACGATAATTTTAATACGATTATTAAGGCTATTGAAAATGGTAGAAATATATATTCAAATATAAAAAAGGCTATTTCTTATGTTATTGCAATTCATATTCCCATTGCACTTTTATCATTAATTGTACCTATATTTAAACTTCCAACTTTACTATTACCAATTCATGTTATGTTATTGGAATTATTAATAGATCCAACGTCTTCTATTATTTTTCAAAGAATTAAATCTAGTAAGAATTTAATGGAATGTAAGCCAAGGAGAATTGATGAACCAATATTAAATTTAAAAAATATAATTATGAATTTAGCTCAGGGATTTCTTATTTTTATTGTTGTTTTTGTAATTTATATGTTTTTAATTAAGAATAATATTGATACTAATTTATCTATAACTATTGCATATTCAATATTAACTTTATCTATAATGTTAATTGCATATCAATTAAAAAATAATGAGACTACAATATCAAATTTTTTAAGAAGTTTTAGAGATAAAGTTTCTTTAATTGTTAACATTGGTATATTAATAATATTGTTAATATATATATACTTACCATTTTTTAATAAACTGGCTAATACTAGTCCATTATCAATTAAATGGTGGCTATTTATACTATTATTTGTTTTACTAGCAGTATTACCATTTGATATATTTAAAATATTAAAAAGTAAAAATAAATAGGTTGTTTTTTAATAATATTATAATTTTTATTAAATAAGAAGGATACTAAAAAAATTATAAGTATTCTTCTTATAATTTATTTATTTCTCTATTTATAATATTACCTGTTTTTCTTAAGGTTTCTTTTGTGACATTGGTATTATTTCCTATGTGATTTTTCCAGTCTTTATTAAAAGTATAACTTCCATTGGTGCATAGAGTTTGAGCTATTAACATGATCCAGTTACCTACAGCATTTTGTTCAGTACTAGATAGATTATCTATTAAAGTTAAACCTATTACAAATGCTAGGGTAGTTAATGATTTATCTTCTAAATTTTGATTATTCATATTAAATTTTATTCTTTTTTTCATAGATTAGTAGTATAAAGTATAAAAAATATTATTTTAGTAGTTGACACTAATCTTTAAAAATGGTATACTTATTTTGTTATTCAAACAGAGAAAACTTAGTATATTTTATAGTAATAGTTAATTCCTGTTTTGAAAAAAATTATATAAGATAGTTAATGGACCCTTAGCTCAGTTGGTTAGAGCATCCGGCTCATAACCGGGCGGTCGCAGGTTCGAGTCCTGCAGGGTCCACCAATTAAAATTTTATGCGGGTGTGGCGAAATTGGCAGACGCGCTAGACTTAGGATCTAGTGGTTCATCCGTGGGGGTTCAAGTCCCTTCACCCGCACCACTTAAGGTTAATATACGTACACTATTATAGATGTGCGTTTTTTTATAAAATAAATATATTCATAGTATTTAATATTATGGCTTTTTTGTGCTTAAAAGTTTTACTTAACATTTGCTATAGAAGAATTAAAGCTTTAACTATAGTTTGAATTAATATTTTTTTGTAATGATTTCAATAAGTTTCTTAGTACTAAAGTTTGGTATATGATTTTTTGATAATGCAATACCTATATATCTACTAGGAATTTTTTCTTTTATATTTAATTCAAATAATTCTTTATTTTTTATTGCATCTTTTATATATTCCTTAGTCACATATCCAATTCCTAGTCCAATTTTAGAAAATTCAACAACTAATGAATAACTTGCTAATTCAATATTAGGCTTAAGTATAATATCATTTTCTTTTGCAATATTATCTAAAAATTCTCTAGTGTTGGAACCTTTTGCTTGTAAAATTAAAGGATAATTATTTAAATCTTTTAGAGATATTTCTTTACCAATTAAATCATTATATTTATTATTTACTACAAAGCAATCATTTATCTTCCTACATTTAATAATATCAATATCATTCCCATAATTTTTATCATTTAAATTTAAGATTACAATATCTATTAATCCATTTCTTAATTTTGGCATCAAATCAGAAGTTAAATTAGTTATTATTTGTATATCTATTTTAGGATATAAGGAATGAAATTCTTCTAAATATGGAAGTAAAAATTCTTTTGTTAATGTTGTACTAATACCAATTTTAATACATCCTGTTTCTAGATTAATTAAATCTGTAAATTTATTTTCAGCATTATTAATATATTCAATTGCTTGCTTTATATAATTATAAAACTCTTTCCCTTCTTCAGTAAGAACAACACCTCGTTTAGTTCTAACAAATAATTGACCACCTAATTGTTCTTCTAGATTTTTAATTGATTTACTTATTGCAGGTTGAGATATACTTAATTCTTCACTTGCTTTAGTAATATTGCAATGATTTGCTACTACATAAAATATTCTATATAATTCAAAGTTTATATTCATGATAACCTCCCGTTATGACAAACATAATAAATATGTATTTTAATTATATCAAAAAATGCAATATAATACAAGTAGATGGAGGAAAAGTATGATTATAGGTATTTGTGGTAAATCGGGTTGTGGTAAAAGTACATTAACAAATCAAATAATAGAATTAACAAATAATAAAGCAATACATTTAGACATTGATAAAGTTGGACATAGCGTATTATTACTGCCAGAGGTTAAAGAAGAATTAATAAATTCATTTGGAGAATCTATTATTAAAGAAAACATGGTTGATAGAAAAAAACTTGGCGAAATAGTTTTTGATTCTAGAAATGAAATGAGCAAACTATCTGATATTACATGGAAATATATGCAAATAGAAATTGATAACTTTTTATATCTTCATAAAGATAAAATTATTATTCTAGATTGGTTATTGCTATCAATTACAAAATACTTTGATATGTGTGATATAAAAATACTTTTAGATATCCCATACGAAGTAAGAAAACAAAGAGCAATGAAAAGAGATAACATATCAGAAGAAGCATTTGATTTAAGAGAAAAAGCAAGTATTGATTTTGATGAAAGTGCTTTTGATTATGTTTTAAAAGCAAGTGATAAAGAAATAGTTAAAAGGTTGGTGAAATCATTATGACAAAAGTTTTATATCCAGGAAGTTTTGATCCAATGACAAAAGGACATATGAATATTGTTGAACAAGCAAGTGATTTATTTGATGAAGTAATAATAGCAGTTATGCAAAATCCTTTAAAAAAATCTGGATTATTTACTCTAGAAGAAAGAATGGAAATAATTAAAGAGTTATATCAAAGAATGAATAATGTAAAAGTTATATCTGGTAGTGGTGCTGCAGTTGATATTGCACTTCTTAATCAATGTAAAGCAATTATTAGGGGACTTAGGAGTTTAAGTGATTATGATTATGAGGTTCAATTACAACAAATGAATAAAGAAATATCAAATAATAAAGTAAATACAATTTGTTTATTTGCAGACAAAGAATATCAATTTGTATCATCAAGTATGGTTAAAGAAGTTCTTAATCTTGATAAAGATATTTCAAGATATGTAGATCCTATTGTTGAAGAAAGAATGTTAGTAAAGAAAAGGAGTTTAATAAAATGAGTAAAATTATAATTACATCACTTGGAACAATATCCCCTTATACAAAAAGAAATATGAATTGTCCTGGATTTTTAGTTGAATATAATAATAAAAAAATATTATTAGATTGTGGTAATGGTATAACAAGATTATTAAATCTTCTAGAAGATTTAAAAGATTTAAGTGTAATAGTTACTCATTATCATAAAGACCATTTTGGCGATATAGGCGCTTTACAATATACTTCTTATGTTTACCATAACTTAGGACTACTTGATAAAAAGATAAGGATATATTTACCTAAGAATGATATTGGATTTAATAAAGCTTCAATTATCTCTAATAATGAAAGTTATTCAGATTATTACGATATAAATGATTCATATTCATTTTCAATAGATGATTTAAATATAACTTTTGAAAATAACAACTCACATACTATTGAATCATATATGGTTAAATTACAAAACAAAGATTTTAAAATTGTTTATACTTCTGATATAGGTACAACTAATTTAAGTAAGTTAGTAGATTTCTGTAAAGATTCCGATTTAATAATTTGTGAAAGTTCCTTTTTAAGAAAACATAATGCTAATAGTAGAACTCATATGACTGCTTATGATGCTGGTATTTTAGCAAGTAAATCTAATGCGCAAAAATTGTTGTTAACTCATTTTTGGCCTGAAGAAGATAAAAAATTATATTTAGAGGAAGCAAAACAAAACTTTGAAAATGTAGAAGTTGCAGAAGAAGGTAAAAAACTTATATTAAGGAGATGATAACTATGGAAAAAACTGCTAGTGAAATTTATTATGATATGGAAAAATATGAAAATGACTTAGCAATAGACACATTAAATATAATGTATTTTGATAAAATAATTAATCCATATAGAAATAGTAAAAAAATAATTGATATGCATGTTCATACAAATTATTCAGATGGTGATTTATCTCCACAAGAATTAATCAGATTAGCAATAAATAAAAGAATTGGTACACTTGCTATTACTGATCATGATACAATTGAAGGAATTAAGACAGTAGATAGAAGCGATAATTTAATTGTAGATAGTGGAATAGAAATAATTAATGGTATTGAACTATCAGTAAAAGCAAATAAAGGAAGAATGCATATTTTAGGTTATGGCATTGATTTAAATAACGAATCACTAAATAAAAAAATGATAGATTTAAAAGATAATAGTATAAATTCAGTTTTATCAATTATGGAACAAATTAAAAGAGATTACGGAATTAGATTTGGATATGAGGATATAAAAAAACTTGTTAATACTAATCATAATTTAGGTCGTCCAGATTTAGCAAAACTTTGTGTTAAATATGGATATGCAACTACACCACAAGATGCATTTGATAAGTATTTAATAGATGCACACAATAAAACAAGACAAACGAGTAAAGGGCTACAATATCAAGAATGTTTAGAATTAATAACTAATAGTTGTGGTATTCCAGTTTTAGCTCATCCAAAGTCATTAGAATTATCAGAAAAAGAATTTCTAATATTAATAAAAGATATGATTAATTGTGGGTTAAAAGGTATTGAAGTATTTCATTCAAGCCATACAAAAGAAGAAATGCAATATTATTTAGAAATTGCAAATAAATATAATTTATTAACTAGTGGTGGTAGTGATTTTCATGGAAAAACAGTTAAACCTGATATTGAATTGGGAAGTGGTAAAGACAATAACATTAAAATTAAAAAATTATCATTACTCGATAAATTGCACTAATTCATATTCAAAAAAATAATAATTCATGGTATATTCTATATAGTACTGATATTTATTAGTTATATCTTTATAGGTGAGTTCAAAATAAGCTCTTATATCGTACCAATATTGTATTAAAAAGTCCTTTTTGGACTTTTTATTTTGAATATAAAAATTATTAAAAAATTTAATTATGATATGATAAAACTAAAAAATGTGATAAAATAGTATATGTAGATATTACTTATAGGAAGTGAAGAGATGGATCAGAATAAAATTGGTAATTTAATTAAAGAACTTCGTAAAAAAAATAATTTAACACAAGAAAAATTTGCAGAAAAATATGGTGTTACTTATCAAGCTGTTAGTAAATGGGAGAATGGTAAAAATATTCCTGATATTTCATTATTAAAGCAAATATGTGATGATTATAATATTAATATTGATGATTTACTTGATGGTAGAACTAGTCATAAAAAAAATAAAAGGAAGTTATTAATTATCAGTGTAATTGTTAGTGTTATATTTATATTGTTATTAGTATTATTTTTAGTATTTCATGATGATAGTTTTACTTTTAAAACACTTACTTCTAATTGTTCTAATTTTGAGATATCTGGAAGTATTGCTTATAATAAAAGTAAATCTTATTTATATATATCTAATATAGATTATTGTGGTGGTAAAGATGATAATTTATATACAAAGATAGAATGTAATTTATATGAAGAGATTGGTACTGTTAAGAAAAAAATAGGAAATTATAACTATGATGATAATGTTTTGATTAAACTAAATGATTTTTTAAAAAATGTTAATTTTAATATAGATAATTTTTCTAGAGAATGTAAAAATATTGAGAGTAGTAATATTTTATTAGAAATTAATGCTACTTTAGAAGATGGTAGTATTACTACTTATAAAGTTCCTCTTTCATTAAATGGCAATTGTTCTTAAATTCAACTTAAAGTTTAGTTATTTCAACTTGTATTTTATAGATTTGTTAATATGTTTATTTTATAATGTCATTGAGGTGAGAAAATGAAAAAGAAATTAGTTATTATTGTTGTTAGTATTGTTATTATTTTATTAGGAGTTTTTGCTTTATGGTATTTTTATTTTAATAAAGAAAGTGATAATGAGAAATTTGCTGAAGAATATAGTACTGTAACTAGTGATAATGTTTTTGTATATAAAAATATTGATGAAATTATTAAAATACTTGAACATGGTACTGGTGTAGTTTATTTGGGATTTCCTGAATGTCCTTGGTGTAAAGCTTATGTTGTTTATTTAAATGAGGTTGCTAAAGAAAATGATGTTGAACAAATTTATTATTATAATATTTTAGAGGCTAGAAAGAATAATACTGATGAATATAAGAAAATTGTTAATATTTTGTCTGATTATTTACAATATGATGATGAGGGTAATAAGAGAGTATATGTTCCTGCAGTAATTGGTGTTAATGATGGTGAGATTGTGTCTTTTGATGATGAGACTGCTTGGGATACTAAAGGCTATGAAACTCCAAAAGAATATTGGGATAATGAGGATCTTTCTGGATTAAAGGATAGACTAGATAATATGTTTGAACTTACTAATGATAATATTTGTACTTCTGGTTGCAATAAGTAAAATAATAATTAATTTATATTAAAGATAATATGATTTTATAGTCATATTATTTTTATTAAAAAAAGCCCTTAGATAAGGCTTATATATTATCCTAATGCTATATCTAATATCATCATTACTGAGAATCCGATCAGAGTAAATAGTGCCATTAGTTCTTTTTTCTTATTTGTTTGTGATTCTGGAATTAATTCTTGGACAACAACATAGATCATAGCTCCTGCTGCAAAAGAAAGTAGAAAAGGAAGAAGTAATCTTATTTTTAGAACTAATAATGCTCCTATTACTCCAGATATTGGTTCTACGATTCCACTTAATTGTCCCCAGAAGAAGGCCTTTTTTCTACTCATACCTTCACGTCTTAGTGGTACGCTGACAGCAGTTCCTTCTGGAAAATTTTGTAATCCTATTCCTAGAGCTAAGAGAAATGCTGATGAAAGTGTTGCTCCCTCTAAACCATAAATTACTGAGCCAAAGGCAACACCTACTGCAAGGCCTTCAGGAATATTATGTAGTGTTATAGATGTAATTAGCATTAAACATCTTTTGAAACTATTGTTTTTATTCTCTTTATTAGTTTTTTTAGATAATTTTTTATCAAATATATTGAATATTTTATCTCCAATATAAAGGAAAAATCCTCCACTAAAGAAACCAATGAATAGAATAATTGTTACATTCATATTTAAATTTTCAGCCATACTTCTAGCAGGGGATAATAGCGAAAAATAAGATGCTGCGATCATTACACCTGCAGCAAATCCTAACATGGCATCCATAATATTTTTATTTATTTTTTTAAACATGAATACTAAGGCAGCTCCAATAGCGGTGACACTATATGTAAATAGAGTAGCTATAAATGCTAATAATATAGGATTTAAGCCTTTTATGTATTCTATCATAAAATATCAACTCCACACTAATAAATTATGATATTTATTTTTTATTGTATGGGCTATTTATATATTTCTTTATTTTTTTAAATGATTTAATTGTTATTTTTACACTATTATCTAAATAAGTAAATATTAATTCATTATCACTAAATGTATCATCTTTCATAAGAATTCTTTCAGTTATATATTTGAAATATAATATGTCGAATACTTTGATATCTATTTTACCATTGTCTTCTTTATAAAATAATAATTCTTTATTTTGAATTATTTCTTCAAGTATATAACCATCACTTTCTATTTTTATTAGCTTTCTATTCATATTCTACCTCAAATAATGAAGAGATTACTTTAAGTAATCTCTTTATCTAAACAACAGTATTATTAACTGTTGTATTAATATTATATGTTAAATTACTATTATTATACATCTTTATTATTTTTTTAATTTCTTTTTTAGTATTGCTCCAACAAATATTATAACATAGATTATTAATAGAGGCAATAATGTGGTATATGGATACATTTTGTATAAATACTGATTAAAACTAGTATTGTTTTTAAATAGAAAATATGCTAATAATATCATTATTATTGCTATAATTAAGTTTAATATTTTATTATCTTTCTTTTTTACATTTTTACTGATTGAGTAAATGGTCATAGAAATAGTTATTAATCCCGATAGAATCCATTGTAGTGATAGGAAATTTTCTATTCTATCAATAAATTTAAAGAATGATATTCTTTTTAATGTTATATATACTGGATATTGGTAAATATTAAGTAAATATTTTCCTAATATAGCACTTGTTACTACTGCTATTGATAGTATTATTACTATTGATAATATGTACGTTAATAATAAATATTTTGTTGCTTTTTTATTATTTTCTATTTCTGTTTTTGGTAATGATAATAATGTATAAATAGGGATAGAAAGATTTAAACTATTTATTAATCCTGCGATTAAAGGTTTTTTTATTCCAAATTCAAGTATTGGTTTTAAATTATCTATTTTTACTTCTGGTAATAATCCTAATACTGCTATTACAAATATTATTAAGATTATTATTGCATAGATAAAGCTTGTTTTAGTAATGATTTTTATACCTTTATTTGCTATATATAATGATGTTAATGCTATGACACTTATTATTATTATTAATGGTGTATTAGTTAGATACTGTGATATAACAAAATTACTTATGTTAAATAATTGGGTAATACCTAGAAGTAAGATAAATGGTATACTTAAAAAATTTATGATGGTACCTAGTACTTTTCCAAATATTATTTTTGTTTTTTCATTAATTGGTTTATCTATTTCATAGTTAAATATATATAAAAAGATACATAATGGAATAATTCCTATTAATGCTCCTATTAGAATGCTTATGTAAGAATTTATACCACATATTCTTATACTTATTAGTGGTGCTATACCTAAAGTACAAGAAAATATTAAAAGGAAAAGAGTACTTGATAGTTCTAAGTTATTTATTTTTGTTTTCATATTCTACTCCTCCTAGGGTATTTCCTTTTTCATATAATTTAAGATTTATATCTGTTTCTAATTCTAGATTTGGGAAGATTTCTCCATACCAATTATTTTCATAGTTTTCTTTATAATATTTAGGGTTGGTTTTATAGTATAGTTGTCTAAATTTAAATACATCTGTGTTATATTCTTTTCTTATTTTATTAAAAGTGTTTTCTATTTTTTCTTCAATAATTTTATTTAATAGTTTATTTATTTCATCTATTTCTTTTATATCTTTTATATTTGCATTACTATGAAATTCTTTTATTTTAGCATTTCCTTGTAATTTTATAGTTACTTTATTTTTTTTTACATCTGCTGATGATTCTGCTTTTACTCTATATAGTTCAAATACTCCATAATTATCTTTATAATCAAATTTTATAATGCTTTGACTGGCATTGCCTGTCATTATATTTAATATTTTAGAATCTTCTTCTTCTAGATATCCTAATAACTCTGTATTTTTGAATATAGCAGTAGTTCCAATTTTGGTTATGGCTTTAGGACTTGATGTAGTAATATTTTCTTTTTCATCACCAATTTCTTCATCTCCATAGACCATTATTGATGGAAGTGTTATTTCAAGATTAGGGTCTAAATACATGTTTAGTAATTCATTTAAAGTATATACTGGAGTTAATCCTAATACTTTACTTTGTACTTCAAGAGATTGAACGATATTTGATGATGAGAAATTCGTTAGTAGGGTTTGAAAAGTTATTGATTTAAGGCTTTCTTTTCCTCTTGCTATAATAAATTTTAATTCAGTTCTTGGCTCTGTTTCTCTAGAAAAGAATTCTAATATTTCTGCTATATGATTTTGTGCGGCTTCTTCACTTATAATTATCATTTCTAATTGAGCAGCGTATAGTTGTCTTGGCGACTCTAAAACGATATTTCGAAATGCTTCTTGAAGTGATGATGCAGTAGAGTAGTAGTTTACAAAAGGAGAATTGTTAGCACTTATGGCATCTTGCTGTTTAGTAGGATTTACTACTTCTGCAATGACATTGAAATTATTGTCGCTATAATCAATACTAACAGAGGTTGTTATAGCTAATTCATTTAGTTCTCTATAGTTATAGCAGCCAGTTAATAATGGTATAAGTAATATTAGGCTGTAGTATTTAATTTTTTTCATTATTAACCTCCTTTGTAATATTTTTTGTTAAATATTTATTTCTTTTTGTTCTATTTAATAAAGGAAATTTTATTATACTGTTTTTTATATCAGCATTTATTGATACAAAGGGCATCATATATGAATATCCAAAGGAATTTATACTACATAAATTTGTAATAAATATCATAAATACAATAAAGATGCCAAACATTCCAATTGAGGTTCCACCAATCATGAATAGAATACGATACCATTTGATAGCATTAGATAATTCTGGTTCGGTTATTATTAAAGCACTTATAGCGGTAATTGCTACAATTATAATCATAATTGGTGATACTATTCCTGCATTAACAGCGGCTTCACCTAGAATAAGAGCTCCAACTATTGATAGGGCAGAGTTAGATATATTAGGTATTCGATAATCACTTTCTCTTAGTATTTCAAATGATAAAAACATTAAGATTGCTTCAAATATAGCAGGAAATGGTACTGTACTTCTTTGTGAGGCAAAACTAGTTAATAAGTCTAGTGGTATCATTTCTTGATTAAATGTGGTTAGAGCTATATATACTCCTGGTGTCATAATTGTTATAATAAAAGCTATATATCTTAGTACTCTAATGAATGTACCACTAAAACATTTAAAATCTTTATCGTCTTGAGATAAGAAAAAATCATTTAGAAATACTGGTAATATAAGTACAAAAGGGCAGTTATCTATTATTATTACTGTTTTGCCATTTAGAAGATTACTTACTGCTTTATCTGGTCTTTCAGTAGTCATTATTGTTGGAAATATACTTTTTGTTTCTCTTTCAATTAGATGTTTTAGGGTACCTGAATCGGTTACATTATCAATTTCAATACTATTTAGTTTTTTTATTATGTTATCTTTAATACTACTATCGGTAATACCATCTATAGTAAGAATACTAATTTTATTTTTAGTATATTTTCCTAATTCTATATCGTAATTCCATAATTTATTTGATTTAATTCTTCTTTTTATTAATCCTATATTAGTTTCTATATTTTCGGTAAAAGAATCCATTGGACCACGAATTGTTGTTTCTGTAATTGATTTTTCTATATTTCTAGTAAGATTTTTTTTCACTTCTAAGGCTAGTGAATAATCATCTTCTATTAGTAATATTAAAAAGCCATTATTTAGATATTTACAAATATCTTCATAGTTTTTTATTTCTTTTATTTTTATATTACTTATATTATTCTTGATAGTATCATATAATGAATCTTTATCATTATATATTTTTTCAATATGATCTAAACTTCGATAAATAAAATCAGACATTTTATTTTGATCTGTTAGTGTTTCATTATATATCAAATCTATTTTTATGTCTTTAATTTTTTTTTCTCTGTATATTATATAGCTACTTGTATTAGTATCTTGTTTTAGTTTTTTTATTATTTTATTGTTCATAGATAATTCACCTAATATTATTATGATTAAAATTATTTATATTATAATTATTTTTAATGATTTTAATATTAAAATTTTAATATGAAGCAATAATAATATGTGTAAAATTTCTTATATTAATTGACAAAAAATGCAAAAAAAATTATAATTATACTAGAGGTGGTTTAGTGTGAACTATACTAATAGAGAAGTAGTAAGAAGATTGAAACAATATGATATGTTTTTGAATAGTTTAGAGTTAACTAATGATAGTCTTCAGAGAGAAAGAATATGTGATCAGTTAGATAAAATAGAAAAACAAATACTATTAGAGACTAATACTGAGTATGAAGAAGAATATATGGCTTTAATTAGTGAAGAGCCAAAGTTATTTTCCGAGGAAAAAGCACGTCTTAGAAGTATTATATCTTTAATTGAAAATAGAAAAAAATACTTAGAGGAAAGAAAATTAAAACATAAAAAAATAACTGGTTCACTAGTGGAATTGACTACTTTTCTTGGTGAAGATAAATTACTAGACTTTAAGAATAGACTTAGAATAATAGAAAAATATGAAGATAATAAAGCTAAACAAGAGAAGATAATTAGAGAAATGAAATCTCTTGATATAAAGATTAGTGAGGCTTCACGTAATGTTAAAGCTAATACTAGATTAAATGATAGTTTAGAAAATAAAATGATTAAAAAAGTAGGAGATGCTTTAGAAGAATTAGATTTGTATGCTTTAGTTGAACAAAAAAATGATATTACTATGAAACAAGAGACTCTTAAGTATGCTCTTGATATGGCTAAAGATAATTTAAAGAAAGCTAGGTCTTTAGGAGATGCTTCAACTATATTAGAGTGTGATAGTATGTTATCAGAAATAACTATTGAATATTCTAAATATAATGAAGAATTAAATATATTAAAATTAATTGATATTTATGATAAGACAGTTTCTAGTTATGATGAATTACTTTCTAAGAGAGAAAAAATGGATAATATATTAAAAAATATTAGTGAAAGTGAACTATATAGAAAAATTAATGATGAATTATCTAAACAGTATAATACTATTAAATTAGAAAAAAGAGATATAGAAACTTATGAGTCATTGAAAAATGAAAGAGAAATTAAAAATAGGACTTTATATGATATTGATGAAGAAAATAATTCTAAAGAATTTAAACTTGTTCTTAGCGAGTTAATTAGAAATGAAGATAGAATTAAAGAGGAAAAAATAAGACTTGCTAAAAGAAATGAATTTAATGAAAGACAAAAGAGAATAGCGGAAGAACAAAAGATTGAAGCTGCTAGAGTTAGAAGACAAAAACTAATTGAAGAAGCTAGATTAAAGGAACAACTAGAAAGTACAGAGAGACTTAAGAAACTACAAGAAGAAACTGTTATTAGTCCTATAAAAGAAGAAAAAGAAGAAAATTTGAAAATATCTAATCCTCTTAAAGGAAAATCATTTGATGATGTTATTTTGAATAATGATTTTGATACTGATGAATTATTTGGTAAAACTAAACTTGTTCCTAATAAAGTAGATACATCTGATGTAGAAGACTTAAAAATGGTAGAGGAAGTAAAAAAATCTGATGAGGAAGTACCATTATGGGAGCCTTCGGTTGATGATAGTTTTAGTTCTAATGAGTTATCTTTAAGTGATAAAATAGATGAAAATGCTAGAGATAATGATGAAAAACTAACTAGTTTATATTTTGATGATAATAGTTTACCTAAAGTATCTGATTTTGTAGATGAGGAAAAAGTAGAAGATTTATTTAAAGAAGAAGATAATAAGGTGGATTTGGATATTGATGGTAATAAAGAAGAAAGAAATGCTAGTAATAGTATATATGATATATTAGAAAATAATAAAAATATTATTTGGAAGAGTACTGATACTAGTAATAAAATCAATAATGGATCTATACCAGTAATTGGAAATAATAATTTAAAGCCTGAGATACTTGGAAGTAGTAAAGCTCAAGATTTGTCATTTCCAGATATGAATAAAAAGGAAGGTGAAATATTATGGAAGGAAACAATGTAAAGTCTTTTGAAAATTTATGTAAAATATTTGAAATGCGTATTAAATTAGATAAAGAAAAAAAGATTAAAACTCCTAGTGATGTTTTAATTAATTATGAAAAATATGCTAAGAAAATAGATAATATATATAATGAAGAATTTGAAAAAGAAATAAGACCATTAATTACACCTTCAAAAACTATTGAAGAAGAAAAAGAAAGATTAGAAAATTTAATTAAGTTACTTGAAGATAGATTAGATAAAAGAAATGATTTAGAGGATAGATATTATATTGCTACTGGTGATTATATATCTGGACTTCAGGTTATAATATCTGATAAGGAATTGGATGAAAAAAGACAAAGACTTAGTCTGATTAACAGATATTTGGAAACCAATAGTGAAATTGATAGTGTTCATGATAATATAGCTAAATTAAAAGTGCTACTTAGTGAAGAAGAAGAAAAGAAAGAAGATTATAAGACTAAGAATCAAATTATGGAAGATGACTTATATACCGAATTTATGAAGGTTATAAAAGAAGATTCTTCATTTAATAATATTACAGAGGATAATGTTGATGATGAACTTAATAATATTATATCAATAGTTAAAGAAAGTAAGGAAACACTTGATGTAACTAGAGAAAGTGTTAAGAATTTAATTAATAATGGTTTAGAAGATGATTATACTTCTTATGTAAATGAAGCTGAAAAAAGTTATTTTGTTGTAAAAAATAAAGAACTATATTTAAAACTATATAGATTAGTTGTTAATTTTGAGGATGATTTTAATAGTATATTTGTTAAGAGAGATAATATTAAGGAACTTATTGAAGAAAGAAAAGATTTGAGAAGAGATCTTGGTATTACTGATATTGATGAATTATTATCTTTTGAAAAGAAAATATTGGAACAAATTGATATTATTAATAATGAAAAGAAAGTACTTGAGAATATTTCTAATTATACTAGTAGAATTGAGTTTAAAGAAAATAGATTAGAGGAACTTGAAAATGATAATAATTCGGTTGAGATACTTTCTATATTAAGAGAATTTCATTTGATTGATACTTATGATAATCATGATGAGGTTTTAGATACTTCTGAAGAGTCTCAAGATGAAGAAAAAAATGAAGATGTTTCTGAAGATAGTGTAATTAAAGATTTTATTGATCCTTATAGAATTAAAGAGATAAAGGAAGCACCATTGACGCTTAATTTGGGTCTTGCTAAACTTAAGGGTGAGGCAGTAAGAGAAAAAGTTAATAAGAAATTAAATCCTAAACCTATATCTTTTGATGATGTACTATCTAATGATAATAATGTTTATCTTGAAAAAAATAATGACGATATAAAGGAACCTTTAATTTGGGAATTACCTAAATCTAATGAACTAGATAGTTTAACTGGTGATTTAACTGATACTAATAAAAATAAAGTTGATGAGGTTTCTATAGTTAATGATGTGAAAGAAGAAACTCCAATTTGGAATGTTCCGAGTGATGCAGAAGCATTACCTAATCAAAGTATAAATAATCCTATTCCTTTATGGGAAAATATTCAACCTAAATTTAATGATGTAAGTAATAATATGAGTAATAATAATCAAGAATTGTCTAGTATTGATATTACTTCTAGTAATGAAAGTAGTGTTTCTGATAGTAGTCCTTTTTGGATACCTGTATCTGATGAAAAATTAGAAACCAGTTCTTTTCCAAATATAAATATTCCTATAACTGATAATTTATCTAGTAATGATAATTTTGGTTTTCCAGATTTAAATAATAATTAGGAGGATATTATGTTAAATGTTAATAAAGTGATTATTCTTGAAAATAATGAAGAATATTTAGTTCTTGACAAAGTTAAATATAATGATAATGAATATTATTATATTGCAAGAGTTAATAGTACTGAAACTGATATTGAAAATGATTACAAATTGGTAACCGTTGAAGAAAGAGATAATAATAAAGTTATTTCTGAAGTTACTGGTGAAGATAAACTTAAAGAAATACTTCCTTTATTTGAGAATAATATATAAATAATAAAACCTTAGATTTTCTAAGGCTTTTATCTATATTTTTCTAATTTAAATGGATTTGGTATAATGTCATATCCTTTTTTTGCTATTTCATAAATTACTTCATTTAGTAATTCATCACTATATGTAATATTTAATTTTTTTAATATTTCATTTAATACTTTTAACCATGATAATTTATCTTTATTGTTATAATTAATTAATTCTGTTACTATTTGTTCAATATTATTATTCATTATGTCACCCTCTATAGAGAGTATATTATAAATATATAATAAAATATGTAACCAAATAGGTTACATTTACTTATATTTTTCCTTATTTACTTATATTCTTTTATTTGGTATAATTAATTAGGATGGTGTTAGATATATGGATTATATTTCTATTGATAATTTTGAAGGACCTCTTGATTTACTTCTTCATTTAGTAAAAGAATCTAATATTGATATATGTGATATTAAGATAGATGAAATTACTGATAAGTATTTGGATTATATTAGGAAGCAAGATGAACTTAATATTAATATTTCTTCTTCTTATTTAGTTATGGCTTCAGAACTTATGTATATTAAATCTAAATCTTTGTTACCAGTAATTAAAGATGATAATGAAAATGATGAAGAAGAATTAACAAGAGAAAATTTAATTAATAAATTGATAGAATATAAAAAGTATAAAGAAATTACTCCTACTTTTAAGAAGTTAGAAGAAGATAGAAAGAATATTTATATTAAGGCTCCTGAAAAAGTTAGAGAATATACTGATAATCATGAATATGGAGTATTATCTAGTAGTGATTTACTTGAGGCCTTTAAGAAATTTTTAGAAAGAAAAGAAAAAGAAAAACCTCTTAGTACTACTGTTACTAATAAAGAGTATTCTGTTAGAGATAGAAAGAAAAGTATTATAAATATTTTACATAGTAAAAAAAGGGCATACTTAGATGATTTAATTGAGGAATTTAATAGGCCATATTTAGTGGTTACTTTTCTTGGTATACTTGAGATGGTAAAAGAAAAAGAAGTTATTATTAAGCAAGATAGGAATTTTGATAAGATTCTTATAGAATTGAGGTAAAGTATGGAAGCTATTATAGAAGGTCTTTTATATGTTCAAGGAGATATTGGTCTTACTATAAAAGATATTATGAATATATTAGAAATTGATGAAGATACTGCAAAAAGGGCGGTTCTTAGTTTAAAAAATTACTATGATGAGAATAAAAGGGGACTTAGAATTAATTTTTTGGGTAATACTATTAAACTTACTACAAGAGAAGAACATAAGGAATATTATGCAAAATTATTAGAGAATACTAGTAGTAATGGTTTATCTAATTCAGCGATTGAGACACTGGCAGTTATTGCTTATAATGAACCAATTACTAGAGGTGAAGTTGATGCTTTTAGAGGTGTTGATTCTTCTTATGTTATGAGAAGACTTTTAGCTAAAGGTTTAATTAAAGAATGTGGTAAATCTGATGCTCCTGGTAGACCTATTTTGTATAAGACTACTGATGAATTTTTAGATTATTTTGGTCTTGCTTCAAAGGAAGATTTACCTAGTATAGAGATGTTAACAGAGGATAAGGAAGAAAAAGATTTATACACATCAATTTATAAGGAGGGGGATACTTATGGAAGAGAGAGTAGTAACTAATATAGAACTTGATGAAGATAAGGATAATAGTATTAGACCTAGTACTTTGGAAGAGTATGTTGGTCAAAGTGAAATTAAAGAAAATTTAAATGTATTTATTAAATCTTCTCTTATGAGAGGAGAAAGTTTAGATCATATTTTATTATATGGTCCTCCAGGACTTGGAAAAACTACACTTGCTTATATTATTGCTAATGAACTTGGTACTAACATTAAAACTGCTAGTGGACCATCGATAGAGAAAACAGGCGATTTGGCCGCAATACTTTCTACTTTAGAAGAGGGTGATGTTTTATTTATTGATGAGATACATAGAATACCTAGATATATTGAAGAGGTATTGTATCCTGCTATGGAAGATTTTTATCTTGATATAGTGGTAGGAAGTGAAGGCTCTTCAAGGAATATTAAGATTAATTTACCTCATTTTACTTTGGTAGGTGCTACTACTAGAGCGGGTGATTTATCTAGTCCTTTAAGAGATAGATTTGGTATTATTGCTAAACTTAATTATTATACTGAAGAAGAGTTATATAGAATTATTAAAAGAACTAGTAGAGTTTTAGATACTCCTATTACTGATGATGCTGCTAGAGAATTAGCAAGAAGAAGTAGAGGTACTCCAAGAATTGCTAATAGATTATTTAAAAGAGTAAGAGATTTTGCCTTAGTCTATGGTGATGGTATTATTAATGAAGATATATTAACTACTTCATTAGATAGATTAAAAGTAGATAAAACTGGGTTAGATGAAACTGATAGACTACTTCTTACTGCAATTATTGAAAGATTTAATGGGGGACCAGTTGGACTTGAAGCACTTGCTTCATCTATTGGAGAAGAAGCTTCTACCATTGAAGATGTATATGAACCTTATTTATTACAACATGGGTATTTAAAGAGAACTACAAGAGGTAGAATGGTTACTGATAAGACTTATGAATATTTGGGAATAGAGAGATAAATACAGTATGGCTATCGTTAGATCAAATGGCAAGATTATTTGACAGGGATAAATCTGTTATTTCAAGACATATTAAAAATATATTAAGAGAAGAATTGAATAATGAAGTGGTTGTTGCAAATTTTGCAACAACTGCTAAAGATGGTAAAACTTATCAAGTCGATTATTATAATTTAGATATGATAATTTCAGTTGGTTATCGTGTTAATAGTAAACAAGGTATAATATTTAGAAAATGGGCTAATAAAGTATTGAAAGATTATATAATAAATGGATATGCAGTTAATCAAAAAAGATTAGAATATCTTGAAAAAACAATTAAATTAATTGATATTGCAGGAAGAATTGATACTGAATTAAAAGGTAATGAGGCGCAAGATATAATTAAAGTTATAAATTATTATTCTAATGCTTTAAATTTACTTGATGATTATGATTATAAAAGAATATCTAAACCTAAGGGAACTATTGATAATAAAAAAATAACTTATGAAAATTGCATTAATGTTATTGATAAATTAAAGTTTAATAGCGATAGTGATTTATTTGCACTTGAAAGAAATAATGGATTAAAAGAAATTATAGGTACTATTTATGCTTCTTTTGATGGAAAAGACTTATATCTTACAATAGAAGAAAAAGCTGCAAATTTTTTATATTTAATAACTAAAAATCATGTATTTATAGATGGTAATAAGAGAATTGCGGCAACTTTATTTATATATTTTTTAGATTTTTATAATTTACTGTATACTGAAAATGGACAAGTTATTGATAATAATACTTTGGTTGCTGTAACAATACTAATAGCACAGTCTAATCCAAAAGAAAAGGATATATTAATTGATTTGGTAATGAATTTCTTAAGAAATGATAAATAGTATTTAAGAATAAAAAAATAATGTTTTGGGTAAAATTTAATTATAGTTGTGAAATAATTAAATTATTTTATATTAAAGTGATATTACTTAATAATTTATATACAAAAAATATCATAAATTACTTTACAAAAGATAAAATATATTGTATTATTAATATGTTCCTTGAACTTTGTTATCGGTACCTCTTACCATGACTAGGTTTAGGGTGAAAATATTGTAAGGAGGAAAATATAATGGCTTTAAATAAAGAAGTTAAAACTAAGATCATTAAGGATTTTGCAAGAGATGAGAAAGATACAGGGTCTCCTGAAGTTCAAATTGCAATTTTAACTAATGAGATTAATGCTCTTACTGAACATTTAAAGAATAATAAGCAAGATAAGTCTTCTAAAAGAGGATTACTTATTAAAGTTGGTAAGAGAAGAAGTTTATTAAACTATCTTTTAAAAACTGATGTTAAGAGATATAGAGCAGTAGTTGAAAAACTAGGACTTAGAAAATAAATATTTAAAAGTAGGCACTCTTTTTTGAGTGCCTTTAAATTAAGAAGATAATTAAAATTGGAGGTATAATAATGGAAAAAAAAGTATTTGAGTTAGATTTTTATGGAAGGAAGATAGTAGTAGAGAATGGAGAACTTGCTAAACAAGCTGATGGTGCAGTACTAGTAAGATATGGTGATACTGTAGTACTCAGTACAGCAGTAGTTAGTAAAACCGCTAATTTATTATCTGATTTCTTTCCACTTATGGTTTTATATCAGGAAAAGTTATATTCTGTTGGTAAAATACCAGGTGGATTTATTAAAAGGGAAGGAAAGCCTACTGATGCTGCAACACTTGCTGCAAGAATGATTGATAGACCTCTTAGACCTTTATTTCCAGAGGATTTTAAGAATGAAGTTCAAATTGTAAATACAGTATTATCTGTGGATCAAAATAATTCTCCGGAATTGACTGCACTTCTTGGTTCTTCTCTTGCAGTATCAATAAGTAAGATACCATTTAATGGTCCAGTAGCAGCAGTTAAAGTTGGTAGAGTAGACGGTGAATTTGTTATTAATCCTACTGTAGAGGAAGCAGAAAAATCAGATATTGATTTAACAGTGGCTGGTACTTGTGATGCTATTAATATGGTTGAAGCAGGAGCAAGAGAGGTTTCTGAAGATGATATGCTTGAGGCTTTAATGTTTGGTCATGAGGCAATTAAGAAATTAATAGCTTTTGAAGAAGAGATAATTGCTTCAATAGGTCAAGAGACTATGGAATATGATAAGTTAGAAATAACTGATGAATTAAGAAATGAAGTAGATAATTACATTAGAGAAAGACTAGATAGTGCTCTTAGAATTAAAGATAAATTAGAAAAATATGCTGCTATTGATAATTTAGAAAATGAGGTAGTAGAGAAATATAAATTAGAAAACGAAGACACTATGAAAACTGATGAATTAAATGAATTACTTACTAAGGTTGCTTTAATTTTTCATAGTGTAGAGTATGAATTATTTAGAAATATTGTAGTTAAAGAAAAAACTAGAGCTGATGGTAGAAAGATGGATGAGATAAGACCATTATCTACAGACATTGATTTATTACCTAGATGTCATGGTAGTGCATTATTTACAAGAGGACAAACTCAAAGTTTGGCTACAGTAACTTTAGGTGCTTTAGGTGAACATCAGATATTAGATGGTCTAGGAATTGAAGATACTAAGAGATTTATGCTACATTATAATTTCCCTGCATTTTCAGTTGGTGAAACTGGTAGATATGGTGCTCCAGGTAGAAGAGAAATTGGTCATGGTGCATTAGGAGAAAGAGCATTATCTTATGTTATTCCTAGCGAAGAAGAATTTCCTTATACTATAAGAGTAGTTAGTGAAATACTTGAAAGTAATGGTTCTAGTAGCCAAGCTACTATATGTGCTGGTACAATGGCACTTATGGCAGCAGGTGTTCCAATTAAAAAACCTGTTGCAGGAATAGCTATGGGACTTATTACTCATGAAGATGAATATACTATCCTTACTGATATACAAGGTATGGAAGATCATCTTGGTGATATGGATTTCAAAGTAGCAGGTACAAGAGATGGTATTACCGCTCTTCAAATGGATATTAAAATTGATGGTATTAATAGAAAAATATTAAAAGAAGCTTTAGCTCAGGCTAAAAAAGCTAGATTTGAAATACTAGATGTAATTGAAAAACAAATATCTAAACCTAGAGAAGATGTATCTAAGTATGCTCCTAAGACTGAGGTATTTATGATTAATCCAGATAAGATTAAAGATGTAATAGGTCGTGGTGGAGAAATGATTACTAAGATTATCTTAGAATGTAGTAATGTTAATACAGTTAATGATATTAATGCTGTTAAGGTTGATTTAGAAGATGATGGTAGAGTTATTATTTATCATAATGATAGAGATATTATTAATAAAACTGCTGAAAGAATTAAAAATATTGCTAGAGAAGTTGAATTTGGTAAAACTTATACTTGTAAAGTAGTAGATGTCGAAGATTTTGGTATTTTTGTAGAATTATGGCCTGGATGTGAAGGACTTATTCATGTTTCTCAACTTGATACTAAAAGAGTAGATAAACCTAGTGATATGTTTAAAGTTGGAGATGAAGTAATAGCTATAGCTACTGGTTATGATAAAAAAGGTAAACTTAACTTATCTAGAAAAGAGTTATTAAAAAAATAGCATAATTTTATAGTAAGACTTGGATTAAAATTCAAGTCTTTTCTATAATAATATTGTAAAAATTAAATAATTATATTGTTAAAAAAATATATTTATGGTAAAATTAGTTTGTAATAAAGAGTAAAGAAAGAAGGTGACCCCTTATGAAAATAGTAAATATTTTTGTTAACTCCA
>JBJEEB010000006.1:0-57958 GCA_051872655.1 Bacilli bacterium
TCATGTTATAAATCTTAGTGCACAACAATTGTGCACTTCTTTTTTTAAAATACAATCTTATAAAAAAGGCATTTTTTGTCTTTTTTTGCTTTAAATTTAAGGATATTTATGATATAATTATTTATGTATAGGGATACACTAATATATTAATTATTAAAATATGAGCAAAAATGAGGCTGTAAAATGAAAATTACAAAAATGACGTTAAAAAAATATAGAAATTATGACAATTTGGAAATATATTTTAATGATAATATTAATATTATTATTGGTGATAATGCTCAAGGAAAAACTAATTTGCTTGAATCTATCTATTTACTTGGTGTTACTAAATCTTTTTTATCTAGTAGTGATAGAAATTTAATTATGTTTAATAATAAAGCTTCTTTAGTAAAAGGTGAGTTAATTAATAATAATGGTAAATTTAATCTTGAGATATTGATTAGTGAAAGTGGTAAAACTGTTAAAATTAATAATAAAGAGATAAAAAAACTTAGTAATTATATATCTTTACTTAATGTTATTGTTTTTAATTCAGATAGTATTAGAATATTTAAAGATAGTCCTAATTCAAGAAGAAAATATTTTAATATTGAAATAAGTCAAATTAATAAAAAATATTTAAAATTACTTGGTGATTATAATACTATATTAAGACAAAGAAATGAGTTTCTTAAAGTTATAAATATTGATAAAAAAAATGATATTATGTATTTAGATATTTTAAATGATAAATATGTAGATTTATCTTTAGAAATACAAAAAATTCGTAAAGAATTTATTGATAAAATTAATACTTATTTAAGTCAAATATTCAAATATATAACTGGTTTTGAGAAATTAGAACTTAAGTATGTATCAAATTTTAATAATTTAGATAAAGATATGTTTATTAAAAAATTAAATGATAATTTATATAGAGATATTCAATATAAAATGACTTTAATTGGACCAAATAGAGATGATTATTATTTTTTATTAAATAATAAAAATTTGTCGTTATATGGTAGTCAAGGTCAAATTAGAAGTTCTATACTTGCTCTTAAATTATCAGAAGTAAAGTTATTTATTGATATAACTTCTGATAGTCCTATACTTCTTTTAGATGATATGTTTAGTGAGTTGGATATTGATAAGAGAAATAATATTTTAAAATATTTAGATGGTAATGTACAAACTATTATTACTACTACTGATATTAAAAATATTAATTATAAATTAAGAAAAAAAGCTAATGTTTATGAAATAGAAAATGGAAAAATTATTTCCCAGGAAATAATTTCCAAGCAGGAAGGTGATTAATTATGAATAATGAACATTATGATGCATCGGATATTCAAGTGCTTGAAGGATTAGAAGCAGTAAGAAAAAGACCTGGTATGTATATTGGAACTACCGATATTAAAGGATTACATCATTTGGTGTGGGAAATCGTTGATAATTCAATTGATGAAGCTTTAGCCGGTTATTGTAATAATATCGAAGTTATTATTAATAAAGATAATTCAATTACTGTTAAAGATGATGGTAGAGGGATACCTGTTGATATACATCCAAAAACCGGTAAATCTACTGTTGAAACAGTATATACAGTTTTACATGCAGGAGGTAAATTTGGTGGTGGAGGATACAAAGTATCTGGTGGTCTTCATGGTGTAGGTGCTTCTGTAGTTAATGCTTTAAGTAAATGGGTTGAAGTTAAAGTATATAAGAATGGTAAAGTTTACTTTATAAGATTTGAAGATGGTGGTCACACTGTTGCTCCTCTTAAGATAATTGATGAATGTTCTCCTGATAGAACGGGAACTACAGTTACATTTAAACCAGATCCTAATATTTTTGATAGTGATATTTATGATTATGAAATACTTAAGGTTAGAATTAGGGAACTTGCTTTCTTAAATAAAGGTCTTTGTATTACTTTAAGAGATGATAGAGATAATGAGGATACTACTGGTGATAAATTTTTATATGAAGGTGGTATTAGTGAATATGTAAGGTTTATTAATAAAGGAAAAACTCCTCTTCATGATGATATTATTCATTTAACTGGTGAAGAAGATGGTGTTATGTTTGAGGTAGCTATGCAATATAATACTAGTTATAATGATAACATATATTCGTTTGTTAATAATATTAATACTCACGATGGTGGAACACATGAAGAAGGTGTTCGTAGAGCTTTAACAAGAGTTATAAATAGTTATGCTAGGAAGAATAATTTATTAAAAGAAAAGGATGATTCATTAACTGGTGATGATGTTAAAGAAGGATTAACGATGATTATATCTTGCAAGCATCCAAATCCTCAATTTGAAGGGCAAACAAAGGGTAGACTTGGTAATTCGGAAGTTAGAAAACTTGCTGATAGTGTATTTTCACAGGGATTTGAAAGGTTTTTATTAGAACATCCAGAAGATGCTAAAATTATTGTTAATAAAGCTTTACTTGCTTGTAGGGCTAGAAATGCAGCGAGAAAAGCTAGAGAAATTACTAGAAAAACTGATTTATCTACGACTAATTTTTTTGGTAAATTATCTGATTGTAAAAGTAAAGATCCTAAGGTATCTGAAATATTTATAGTCGAGGGGGATAGTGCTGGTGGTTCTGCTAAAAAAGGAAGAGATTCTATGACACAAGCTATTCTTCCACTTAGAGGAAAAATACTTAATGTAGAAAAAGCTAGACTTGATAAGGCTTTGTCTAATGAAGAAATAAGAACTATTATTACCGCATTTGGAACAGGTATTGGTGAAGAATTTGATTTATCTAAACTTAGGTACGATAAAATTATAATAATGACAGATGCCGATGTTGATGGTTCTCATATTAGAGTATTACTTCTTACTTTATTTTATAGATTCTTTAAACCTATAGTAGAAGCTGGACATGTATATGCTGCGCAGCCTCCATTATTTAGAATAATGCATGGTAAAACAAGAAGATATGTATTAGATGAAAAGGAAAAGGAAGCTTATTTAGCATCTCTTCCTGAAAATGTCAGAAATCGTGCTGAAATTGCTCGTATGAAAGGTTTAGGAGAAATGGATGCTGAAGAGTTAAATGAAACAACTATGGATATTAATAAGAGAGTTTTGCGTAGAATTACTGTTGATGACTGTGTATCTGCTGATGCTATATTTGAAAAATTAATGGGTGATGAAGTAGAACCAAGAAGAGCATTTATTGAGGAAAATGCTAGATATGTTAAGAATCTAGACATTTAGGAGGTAAAGTTATGGAAGATGAAAATAAAATAAATAACAATGATATTAGTGATCTTATTGACAGAGCAATGAGTGATGATAATAGTGGTGAAACTAATATTCAAAATATTGAAAATAATGATATTGCTGATGATAATGACAATGATGATTTTAATGGTAATTTTCATGAAAAAGATAGTTCTACAGTAAATGATATCGTTTCTGAAGTTAAAGATTCATTTATTGATTATTCTATGAGTGTTATTACTTCTAGAGCTATTCCAGATTTGAGAGATGGATTAAAGCCTGTTCATAGACGTATTTTATGGTCTATGTATGAGGAAGGTAATACACCTGATAAGCCTCATAAAAAATCCGCTACTACTGTTGGTTATGTTATGGGACATTATCATCCACATGGTGATAGCTCTATATATGAAGCTATGGTGCGTTTAGCTCAAGATTTTAATGAAAGATATATGTTAGTAGATGGTCATGGAAACTTTGGTAATATTGAGGGTGATGGCGCTGCTGCCTATCGTTATACAGAAGCAAGATTATCTAAAATTTCACTTGAACTTATTAGAGATATTAATAAAAATACTGTTGATATGGATGATAACTTTGATGAGACAAGTAAGGAACCTAGAGTACTTCCAAGTAGATTTCCTAATATTTTGGTAAATGGTTCAATGGGTATAGCAGTAGGTATGGCTACTAATATCCCACCTCATAATTTAGGTGAAGTAATAGATGGATGCGTGGCATATATAGATAATCATGATATTGATACTTTAGGACTTATGGAATATGTTAAAGGTCCTGATTTTCCTACTGGTGGTATAATACTTGGTAATTCTGGTATTAGAAAGGCTTATGAAACTGGTAGAGGTTCTATTACTATTCGTAGTAGAGCTGAAATTGAAGAACACAATAATCATAGTACTATTGTTATTACAGAAGTTCCTTATGGTGTTAATACTATGGAACTTAAAAATAAGGTTGCAGAACTTGTTAGGGATAAAGTAATTGAAGGTATTTCTGATTATCATACTGATTTAAAAAATGGTGTTAAGATTACTATTACTTTAAAGAAGGATGCTAATCCTCAAGTAGTATTAAATAATTTATATAAACATACTAATTTTCAAGTTTCTTATGGAATTATATTTTTAATGCTTGATCAAGGGGTTCCTAAAACTTTAGGTCTTAAGGATATTATATCTAAATATATAGATCATCAAAAAGAAGTTATTATTAGAAGAACTAGATTTGATTTAGAAAAAGATGAGAGAAGAGTACATATTTTAGAAGGATATAAGATAGCTCAAGATAACATTGATGAGGTTATTAAAATTATTAAAACTGCTAAAAGTGATGTAGAAGCTAAGGAAAAGTTGATGACTCGTTTTGCCCTTTCTGAAATACAAACTGATGCTATATTAGAATTAAAATTGCGTCGTTTAACTGGAATGGAAAGAGAGAAGATTGAAGCAGAACTTAGAGATTTACTTCTTGAAATTGAAGAATTAAAATCTATTCTTGCTTCTGAACAAAAAGTACTTGATATTATAAAAAAAGAATTGCTTGATATTAAAAATAGATATGCTGATGAAAGAAGAACACATATTGATATGACAGCAATTGAATATATTGAAGATGAAAGTTTAATACCTGAGGATAAGATTGTTATTACCTTAACTAAGAAAGGTTATATTAAGAGATTATCTGCTTCTACTTATAAAACTCAGCATAGAGGTGGAGTAGGTATTAAAGGAATGACCACTAATGAGGAAGATTTTGTTGAACAAATTCTTAATTGTTCAACGCATGATTATGTCTTATTCTTTACTAATAAAGGTAAAGTATATCGAATTAAAGGTTATGAAATTCCTGAGTATAGTAGACAGTCTAAGGGATTACCTATTATTAATTTACTTAATTTAGAAAATGGGGAATATGTTACTTCTTTGCTTAATGGTTCAAATGATAGTGAAGATAAATATTTAGTATTTGCTACAAAGAGTGGTTTAATAAAAAGAACTGATTTAGCTGAATTTTATAATATTAGATCTAATGGTAAGAAATTTATTACTTTACGTGAAGATGATGAACTTATTTCTGTAAAGGGTACTAATGGTGAAAATGATGTATTGATGGCTTCTTCTAATGGTAGAATGGTTAGATTTAATGAAAATTCTATTAGAGTTATGGGTAGAAGTGCTGCTGGTGTAAGAGGTATTAACTTAGATGGTGGATATCTTGTTGGTATGGAAATTGTTAAACCTAATGAAGATGTACTTGTAATTAGTGAAAATGGTTATGGCAAAAAGACCCCTATTGAAGATTATAGAATTACTAATAGAGGTGGAAAAGGTGTAAAGACTATTAGTATTACAAATAAAAATGGTTCTATTGTTTCATTTAAGACTGTTACAGATGATAAGGATTTAATTATTATTACTAATACTGGCATGATTATTAGATTGGCTGTTGATAAGATATCTAGAATGAGTAGGGTTACTCAAGGAGTAAAATTGATTAATTTAAAAGATGATACTAAAGTAAGTAGTACTGCCATTGTTGATAGAGAAGAATGTTATGATATTTCTTCAGATAATGCGGAAATTATTGATAGTACTACAAATAAAGAGAATGAATAATTAATTTATTCATTCTTTTTTCTATGTTGGATGTTGATGTGTAAAAATGAAATAAAATATTTCCCGGGAAATAATTTTGTTAATATAAATTTAATTTATTAAAATATTTTTTGGAAAATATTTTTTATATTATTATTTTTTAAATAAATGCATACATATGTTTGTGTCTATTTGAAATTTGAATCTTGATTTTTTTTTATAAATGTAGTATAGTGTTGTTGATACAACATTAATGGTGGAACCAAGTCAGGGACGGAAGTCAGCAGCTTTAACACTTAATTAATGTGTGTATCTTTTTTTTATGTTTCATGTGAAACATAGTAATCAACAGTTATTTTTACTTATGTTAATAAATAAAATCTATTATACTTGTGAAAGTAAATTATTAGTTTTTTATTTGTATTTAATGTCATGTTTCACGTGAAACATGACTATCAACAACTATAATTTTTTTTTATATATTGATAACTATTAAATAGAGATGCTAAGTAAATAAATTTATTTATTGTAATTTTTAATAGTATTTAATATTTTAGTTATTGATTTTATTTATAATATACTATTTATATTTATGTTTCACGTGGAACATAGTTATCAACAACTATAATTTTTTTTATATATTGATAACTATTAAATAGAGATGCTAAGTAAATAAATTTATTTATTGTAATTTTTAATAGTATTTAATATTTTAGTTATTGATTTTATTTATAATATACTATTTATATTTATGTTTCACGTGGAACATAGTTATCAACACTAAATTTTTTTTATTATGCTAATAAATAAAATCTATTATACTTATAAAAGTAAATTATTAATTTTTTATTTGTATTTAATATATGTTCCACGTGAAACACAAAAATATTATTAGAATTTTTTCTATTTAAAAATATGTTTATTTTGCTACTAGGTTGTTGATAAATAGATTTTGTGTAGTTATTATTTATTTTTTTTGATATACTTGTTGATATGTGAAAGGAAATGTATTTTTATGAAAGAATATTTTATGAAGATGGCTTATTGTGAAGCAAAAAAGGCATATAAAAATGATGAAATACCTGTTGGGTGTGTTATTGTATGTGAAAATGAGATAGTTGCCTGTGGATATAATAAAAAAGAACGTAAAAATAATGCTCTTATGCATGCTGAAATTATTGCTATTGATAAAGCTTGTAGAAAACTTGGTAGTTGGCGATTGGATAATTGTGATATTTATGTTACTTTGGAGCCTTGTATGATGTGTATGGGGGCAATTATTGAAAGTAGAATTAGAAATGTATATTATGGTACTAAAAATAAAAACGAACAAATGTATGTTTTAAATATGATTAATAGGTTTGTGAATTTATATAATGTTAATGATGTTGATTGTTCTAAAATTTTATCGGATTTTTTTATAAATAAAAGAAAAAAGTGATGTTTATAGGTAAGTTTTGTGATATAATTGATGTGAGGGAGGTAGTTTGTGAGTTATTTAGCTTTATATAGAAAATATAGACCTATTGATTTTGATAATGTTTATGGTCAAGATGAAGTTGTAACTGTTATTAAAAATGCTATTATTAATAATAAGGTTTCACATGCTTATTTATTTTGTGGTCCTAGAGGTACTGGTAAAACTACTATTGCTAAAATTATAGCTAAAATGGTTAATTGTGATAATTTGATTGATGATAAACCTTGTGGAAAATGTTATAATTGTCAACATTTTTTAAATAGTAATGATATTGTTGAAATTGATGCTGCCTCTAATAATGGTGTTGATGAAATAAGAGAACTTAAAGATAAAATAAATCTTGTTCCTAGTAATGCTAAGTATAAAGTTTACATTATTGATGAGGTTCATATGCTTACCACTCAAGCATTTAATGCTTTATTAAAAACTCTTGAGGAACCGCCTGCACATGTTATTTTTATTTTGGCTACTACTGAACCTCATAAGATTCCTCTTACTATTTCTTCGAGATGTCAAAAATTTCGTTTCACTAAGATTAATTCAACAAAAATTGTTGATAGATTAAAAGAAATTGCTAAACTTGAAAATATTAAAATTGAACCTGATGCTTTATTTGAAATTGCTAGAATTTCTGATGGAGGGATGAGAGATGCAATTAACTTTTTGGATCAGCTTGTGTCATATAATAGTAAAGATATTACTTTAGATGATATTTATAAAGTTAATGGTTCTGTTTCTTATAATGATATTTATTTGTTACTTAAGGCTATATATGATAATAATAAAATTAAAATAATTGACTTCTTTGATACTTTTAATGATAGTGGAAAAGATATTAATAAATTTTCTTCAGAACTTATTGTATTTTTGAAAGACATTATTTTATTTAAAAATACTAAATTATTATCTGATATTGATGTCAAAAATGAAAATATTAAGCTTGTTGATAATCTCTATAATGTTGGTATTATTTATGATTTAATAGAAAAATTAAATGATATACAAAACACTATAAAAAATTCTAATCATGGTTGTATATTATTTATGACTTCTATACTCAAGTTTTCTGATAATTATTTTTGCAATAAAAAAGTTGAAATTACTTCTGTGAATATAAAAAATAATGATGTAAAAATTGAAAATAAAGAGGATAAAATTATTTCCCGGGAAATAATTTCAAAAGAAAAGGAAAATACTAAAGTTATGGATAGTCCAAAAATAATTAATAATAAAGATATTGAAAATATTAAAATTAAAATTAATAATGCTCTTGCTTTAGCAAATAAAGGTGTATTAATGAAACTCAAGAATGATTGGAGTTTAATTGATGATTATTTATATGATGATAATTATTCTGTAGTTGCAGGTCTCCTTAAAGATTCAGTACCTGTAGTAGCTTCAGAAAAGTATATTATTGTTGCTAATAATCTTGATGCTATTGC
This sequence comes from Bacilli bacterium, assembly GCA_051872655.1. Lineage (GTDB taxonomy): Bacteria > Bacillota_I > Bacilli_A > RF39 > UBA660 > CAG-302. The sequence continues at coordinate 8,771 of JBJEEB010000006.1, forward strand.
TAATAGAATTAATGATAATGCTAATTTGATTGAAAATTTATTGTTTAAAATATTTGGATATAATACATATGTTGTTGGTATGTCTAGTGAGAAATGGAATATAGAAAAAGATAAGTATATATTAAATATTAAAAATGGTATTAAGTATATAGAAAAAGATATTATTAATGATCAAAATATTAAAAAGCAAAAAACTTCTGTTGATGAACTTATTGATTTAATGGGAGAAAGTATAATTGAATATAAATAAAGGAGAATGATGAAAATGAATATGCAAAATTTGATGATGCAAGCTAAAAAAATGCAAAAGGATATTGAGAAGACTCAAAAGGAATTAGAAAGTAAAATTTATGAAGGTAGTTCACAAATTGTAACTGCTTCAGTTAATGGTAATGGAAAATTACTGTCTATTAATATTGAAATTGATGATTTAACTAATGATGATAAAGAGATGTTAGAGGATATGATTTTAGTTGCTGTTAATAATGCTCTTGATAAAATGGAAAAGGATAAGGAAGAAAAATTTGGTAAATATGGCCAAATGTTTAATGGTTTAATGTAGTATGTATCCTAATTGTGTTAAGAATGTTATTGAATGTTTAAAGGATTTACCGGGAATAGGGGAAAAGACTGCTGAAAGACTAGCTTTTTCTTTAATTAATTTTGATAAAGATGAACTAACTTTGTTTTCTGAATCTATATGTGGAATTAGAGATAAACTTACTAATTGTAAGATATGTGGTAATATTTGTGATAGTGATATTTGTCCTATTTGTCAAGATAAAGACAGAAATAGTAGTTTAATATTTGTAGTAGAAAAGGCTAAGGATATTTCTTTATTTGAAAAAATTAATATTTATAATGGTAAATATCATGTTCTTGGTGGTTTAATTTCTCCTCTTGAGGGGATTGGTCCTGAAGATATTAATATTGATAAGTTAATTTCTAGAATTGATATTGATGAAGTAAGTGAAATTATTTTAGCTTTAAAACCTTCAATTGAAGGTGAAACTACTATGCAATATATTAAAAAAATTCTTGAAGATAAAAATGTTAAAGTTACAAGGATTGCCACAGGTATTCCTATTGGTACTGATATTGAATATATTGATCCTATGACATTAGAATTTGCTTTAGAAGGTAGAAAAGACATATAAATTTGTTTTAATCATATAATTTTTTAGGTGAAATATATGATTAAAAAAATATTTTGGGTGGTAAAGAGATTTATTTTTGGTGTTTTATTTATTTATGCTTTTAATGTTATTGTATTTCCTATAGATGCTGTAGTTCCAATAAATATTTTTACTATTTTATTTGTCAGTATTTTTGGGTTACCTGGAATTATTGGTATTTGTTTATTTTCTATTTTTATTTTATAGAAGGGAGTTTTATTATGTTAGATCAGTATAAGTGTGGACAACCTATAGTATATAATATTTTAAGTAATGCTATTGCTCATGATAAGTTATCTCATGCTTATTTATTTGATTCTAATGGTAATAGTGATGTTGAAAAAATTGTTTTATCTTTTGTTAAGATGATTATTACTAATAATATTCTTGATGAAAATGAAAAAAATAATATTTGTATGAGAATTGATGATGGTAATTATGTCGATGTTAAAATTATTGAACCTGATGGAATATGGATAAAAAAAGATCAATTACTTGATTTGCAAAGTGAATTTAGTAAAAAATCTATTGAGGGTAATAAGAAAATTTACATTATTAAGTCTGCTGATAAAATGAATGTTCAAACTGCTAATTCAATACTTAAGTTTTTAGAGGAACCTATTGATGATATTATTGCTATTTTGATTGTGGATAATATTAATTTAGTTATTGAGACTATTGTGTCTAGGTGTCAAATTATTAAACTAAATAAGAAACCTCTGTCTTTAAAATCAATAGATAATTTTTCTTCTTATTTTTATCAAGGAAAATATTCTTTATTTAAAGATGAAGAAAAGAGTAAGATAATAGATGATGTTCTTTCGTTTATTATGTTTTTGGAAAATAATGGATTGGATACTATTGTTTATTCTAAAAAAATTTGGCATAATAATTTTAAAGATAGAGAATTGTCTATATTAGCAGTTAATCTTTGTATTTATTTTTATTATGATGTTATTAAATATAAATGTAATTTGGAAAAATATTTTTATGAAGACAAGCTATCTAGTATCGAAATTGTAGGTGAAAAAAATAACTATTCTAGATTAATAAATAAAATTGAAGTACTTGATAGAACTGAAAATTATTTGAAAAGAAATTTGAATATTAATTTACTTATTGATAAAATGATTATAGATATGTGTGGTGATATTAATGAAAATAGTTAATGTTAAGATTAATGATTTTGGTAGAAATTTTTATTATGATTGTAATGGACTGAATTTGAAAAAAAATCTTACTGTTATTGTTACTACTGATAGAGGATTAGAGTTTGGTACTGTTGTTGATTTTATTGATGTAGAAGAAGATAATAATTATGAAAAGGTTAATAGAATTGCTACTAAAAAGGATTATCTTCAACATATGAAAAATTTGAATGATGCTAAAATTGCTTTAGATAAGTGTCGTGAACTAGCTAGTAAGAATGGTTTAAATATGGTTATTATTGATGCTAATTATAATTTTGATAAAAGTCAGTTATTATTTAGATTTTTAGCTGATGAGAGAATTGATTTTAGAAATCTTGCTAGAGAACTTGGCTCTAGGCTTAAAACGAGAATTGAACTTAGGCAGATTGGTATAAGGGATAAAGCAAAAGAAATTGGTGGAATAGGTCCTTGTGGTAGGCATTTATGTTGTAGTACTTTTCTTACTAGTTTTGATTCAGTATCTATTAGTATGGCTAAGAATCAGGGACTTGCTTTGAATCCTACTAAAATTAATGGTGTATGTGGAAGGTTGTTGTGTTGTTTAAATTATGAAAATGATTTATATACTGAATTAAGAAAGAATGTTTTAGATGTTGGTAAAAAAACTTTTGTTAATGGTAAGGAAGGAAAAGTTATTTCATCAGAACCTTTACTTGGTAAGTATAAAGTTCTTGTGGATGATGAGATAGTTGAAGTTGATGTAAATGATAGTAAAAAATAATTTATTAAATTTTAAAAATAAATATATTTATCAAGATACAGAATATTTTAAAATGTCTCTTGATAGTCTTTTGCTTGCTAATTTTGTAACTATTAATTTGCGTGATAAAAAAATACTTGATATTGCTACTGGTAATGCTCCTATTCCTATGCTTTTAACTTATAGAACTAAAGCACATATATATGGTGTTGAAATTCAGAAAGAGGTTTATTCTTTAGGAAAGATATCTATTAATGAAAATAATATGACAGAACAAATTAGTTTGATTAATGAAGATGCTAATAATCTTATTAATATATTTAATTCTGATACTTTTGATGTTATTGTTTGTAATCCTCCTTATTTTAAAACTAATAATATTTTATTTGAAAATAATAATAATATTAAGTCTTTAGCTAGACATGAAAAGTCTTTAGTACTTGAAGATGTTTTTAGAATAAGTAAAGTTTTGCTTAAAAATAATGGTAGACTTGCTATTGTACATAGAAGTGAAAGATTTATGGAAATTTTAATTCTTATGAAAAAGTATAATATTGAGCCTAAGAAAGTTAGGTTTGTTTACCCTAACAGAGAAAAAAATAGTGATTTAGTTTTAATTGAAGGTACTTTAAATGGCAAGAGTGGTCTTAAAATATTAAAACCTTTATTTATATATGATAGAGATAATGTTTATACGAAAGAAGTAGAAGATATGTTTGGAGAGTGATTTTATGGTACAAGATAGTTATAATGATAGTCCTACTTTATATTTAATATCAACACCTATTGGTAATTTAGAGGATATTACTTATAGGAGTATAAGAATATTAAATGAGGTAGATGTTATTTTTTCAGAAGATACTAGGGTAACTCTTAATTTACTTACACATTATGGTATTAGTAAAAAATTGATTTCTTTACATGAACATAATGAGGAAATTGTAAAGGAGAGGGTACTTAAATTCCTTGAGAATGGTGATAGTGTAGCATTAGTTACTGATAGAGGTACTCCAATTATTAGTGATCCTGGTTATAAAACTGTTAAATATGTTAGTGATAATGGTTTTAATGTTGTTGCTCTTCCTGGTGCTACTGCTTTTGTACCTGCACTTATTACTTCTGGTATTTCTCCTCAACCTTTTTTATTTTATGGATTTCTTGATAGTAAAGATGGTAGTAGAAAAAAAGAGTTAGAATTATTATCTGATTATGAGGAGACAATCATTTTTTATGAAGCTCCTCATAGGATAATTAAAACTTTAAATATGATGCTTGATATTTTTGGAGATAGAAATATTAGTATATCTAGAGAAATTACTAAAAAGTTTGAAACTATTTATAGAGGAAAAATTAGTGAAGTAATTAATGTTGTTCCAGATAAGGGAGAATTTGTTATAATTGTTGAAGGTATGAAAGATAAAAAAATAGATGATAATATTAGTGTTAGAGAGGCTGTAAATAATTATATTAGTGCTGGTTTTGATGTTATGACTTCAATTAAAAAAGTTGCTAAGGATAGAGGACTAGCTAAGAATGTTATTTATAGTGAATATCATCGGGAGGATAAATAATGAAGTTAATTGTTGGGCTTGGTAATCCTGGTAAGGAATACGACAAAACAAGACATAATATTGGTTTTAATATACTAGATATAATTGCAGACAAATATAATCTTTCATTTAATGAAAATAAGAAATTTAATGCTTTAGAAGTTATTTTTAATATAATGAATGAAAAAATTATTCTTATTAAACCACTTACTTTTATGAATTTATCTGGTGATTGTGTTGTTAAGTATGTTGATTATTATAATATTGATATTAATGATATACTTGTTATTCATGATGATTTGGATATGGAGCTTGGTAAGATAAGAATAGTTTATGATAGTTCTAGTGGTGGTCATAATGGTATTAAGAGTATTATTAATAATTTGAATAGTCAAAAATTTACTAGATTAAAAATTGGTATAGCTCATAATAAAAATATTGATACTAAAGATTATGTGTTAGGTAAATTTAGTAAGGAAGATATGGATATTTTATCTGATACTTATAATAAAGTTTCTAATATAGTTCAGGATTTTATTAATAATGATATTAATACTTTAAAACAAATTTATAGTAATAAAAATAATTAGATACAAAATATTTGTATCTTTTAGTGTTGGAGGTGATAATATATGGCATTTTTTGATAATTTATTTGATATTAGTAATAAAGATGAACAATTAGTTACTGGTTTGAATAGGGAACTTAATTGTATTTATATATATGATTATTTTAATAAATATAATAAGAATATTTTAATTGTTACTAATTCTTTATATGAAGCAAATGATTTATATAATAGATTAATTAATTATACTGATAAAGTATTATTTTTTCCTATGGATGATTTTATGACTAGTGAAGCTTCAATTATTAGTCCTGAACTTATGATTGAAAGACTTAATACTTTAAATAAAATTTTAGAAGATGATAAATATATTGTTATTTCTAACTTGATGGGGCTACTTAGATACCTTCCTAGTAAGTCTTTATATGAGAGTAAGATTGTAAAATTAAATACTGACTTAGATGTAAATAGAGATGTGTTAATTAACAAATTATTTGACTTAGGTTATGAGAAAGTTCCACTTGTTACTAAAACTGGCGAAATGGCTATTAGAGGATACGTTATTGATATATTTCCTATTGGAATAGATAATCCTATAAGAATAGAATTTTGGGGAGATACTATTGATATTATTAAATATTTTGATTTGGATAGTCAGATTTCTAATGCTTGTGTAGATGAAATTTCTATATATCCTTTTACGGAATTTTTACTTGATAATAAGAATGATATTGACAGTAAAATGTTTAAACAAAAATATTTACCTTATTATTCTAAACTTGTTCAAGGTATATGGAATTATTTATGTAATTATACTCTTTTTTACTATGATTATAATCAAATTATAGAAGCTTATAGATTACTTAGAGAGAATATTATTAATTATGATAATGAAATAAATGATAGCATTAAGACTAATTATATGTTTGATATAAGTGATGTTAAGTATAATAATATTATTTATATGTTAGAATTTGATAATTTACTTGATATTAATATAAATAATAAGTGTAATTATTTATCTAGTAATATTGACAATTATCAAGGTGATTTTGAAAAGATTAAGACTAGTTTATATAAGTATATTAATAGTGGTAAAACTGTTATTATGTGTATTGATAATAAAAATGTTACTAAGAGGGTAGTTAGTTATCTTGATATATTGGATGATGTTATATTAACTAATGAGAAAGAGATTATTAAAAATAAGATTAATATTATTAATAAATATATTATTAGTGGTTTTATATATAATGATTATGTTGTTATTTCTTCAAATGATTTATTTGGTAGAATAGAGGAAAAAAGAAAAGTTAAGAATAAATATAAAGTTGGTAGTAAGATTAGTAATATTGATAATTTAGAGAAGGGTGACTTTATTGTTCACATCGATCATGGTATTGGTCAATATATTGAACTTTGTACTTTAATTAAAAATGGATTAAAGAAGGATTATATTAAACTTTTATATGCTGATGGTGATATTTTATATTTACCAGTAGAAAAAATTGATAAGATTACTAAGTTTAATGGTAGAGAAGGTGCTTCTATTAGACTTGATAAGCTTGGTACTGATTCTTGGAATAAGAAAAAGGCTAGAGTTAGAAGTAAATTAGAAAATATAGCAGGAGATTTAATTAGAGTTTCTGCTGAAAGGGAAAATTCTAAAGGGTATGCTTTTAGCCCTGATGATGAAAATCAGATACTTTTTGAAAGTAAATTTAAGTATACTGCAACTCCTGATCAAGAGAGAGCTATTAATATCATTAAAAGAGAGATGGAAAAGGATAAACCAATGGATATGCTTTTATGTGGTGATGTTGGTTATGGTAAGACAGAGGTTGCTTTTCGGGCTATATTTAAGGCTGTTAATGATGGTAAACAAGTGGCTTATCTTTGCCCTACGACTATTCTTTCTAGTCAGCAGTATAATTCTGCTTTAGATAGATTTAGTGATTTTCCTATTAATATTGCTCTTCTTAATAGATTTACTTCAGTTAAGGATCAAAATATTATTTTTGATAATTTGAAGAATGGTAAGATAGATATTTTATTTGGGACGCATAAGCTTCTTAATGATAAGGTTGATTTTAAGGATTTAGGTCTTCTTATTATTGATGAAGAACAAAGATTTGGTGTTGTTCATAAGGAAAAGGTTAAGAAATATAAAAGTAGTATAGATGTACTAACACTTAGTGCTACTCCTATTCCTAGAACTCTTCAGATGTCAATGTCTGGGATTAGAGGTCTTGCTCTTATTGAAACTCCTCCAGAAAAGAGAAGACCTATTCAGACTTATGTTATGCCAGAGAGTATAAATATTATAAAAGATGCTATTTATAAAGAGTTATCGAGAAATGGTCAAATATTTATGCTTTATAATAGTGTTGAAAAAATTGATAGTAAATTAGAAGAAATAAGTAAGTTAGTACCTGAGGCTAATATTAGATATGCTCATGGTAGAATGACTAAAATTGAACTTGAGAATATTATGCTTGATTTTACTAATCATAAGTTTGATATATTACTTTGTACTACAATTATTGAGACTGGTATAGATATTCCTAATGTTAATACATTAATTGTTCTTGATGCTGATAGATTTGGATTATCACAGTTATATCAGATTAGAGGTAGAATTGGTCGTAGTGATAGAATTGGTTATGCTTATCTTATGTATAATGGTAAAAAGGAACTTAATGATTTAGCAGTTAAGAGACTTAATACAATTAAAGAATTTACAGAACTTGGTAGTGGCTTTAAAATTGCTATGAGGGATTTATCAATTAGAGGAGCAGGTGATATTCTTGGTAGTGAACAATCTGGTTTTATTGATAGTATTGGTATAGATTTGTATCTTAAAATGCTGAAAGAAGAAGTTGATAAGCTTAAAGGTATTAAAGTTGAGGAAGATAAAGTAGAAAGTATTAAACCTCTTATTGAAGTTGAAACTCATATTTCTTCTGAATATGCTCCTGATGATGAGATTAAACTTGAATTACATAAATTGATTAATGATATTAATTCTGAGGAAGATATTGAAAATTTGTGTAAAGTAATTAAAGATAGATTTGGTAAGGTTACTGAAGAAATGATTATTTATATGCATGAAGAATGGTTTGAGAAACAAGCTAAGTCTCTTAATATTACTGAAACTAAACAAACTAAAACTTATATTGAAATAGTTCTTCCACAGTATATATCTAAACAAATTGATGGAGAAAAATTATTTTTTGCTGCTTATGAAATATCTAAGTATTTTAGATTTTCTTATAATAATAATCAGATTCATATTTATTTAGATACTATTAAATTAGATAAACATTTTGTATATTATTTGAATGATTTACTTGGTGTTATTATAAAAGATATAAAGAAGGAATATTGACAATAATAAACTAATATGACATAATATGATTACAAATTTTATGTGGAGGTAATGGTATGAATTATGATATGAAAGAAACAAAAAGAAAAAAAATTTATACATTTCGTTGTGTAAATACAAAAGTTTCATTTGATGATAATGGTTATATTGTGGAAGCAAGTAATTTTTCAAACTTTATGTGGTGGTGTACTCAAAATATAGATGAAAAATTAGTTGGAAAACATATAACTGAATTAGCAAGATTAATTAAAGAAAATGCACTTAATGTTGATGTTTATATTAATTTTTTAGAAAATGTAGTTTTAAAATTTTATGAAATATCTCTAAAAAATTATAAGAAAACTATAGATTCATTAGTAAATGATTTAGAAAGTCAAAGTGACGTACCTTCATTAGGTGTAAATAATAAAGAAAGAGTTAAAAAGATGTAGTTGGTATAATTAAATTTGTTAATAAATTTTATAAAATTAATGGGATTTTTTATGAACGAAATTCCATTTTTAATTTTGGGTAGTAAATAATTTTAATTTTTTTGATTTAAAGTATATTTCTTTATTTATTAGACAAAATATTAAAGAAAGTATAGGTGAATATATGAAAACAACTGGTGTTATTAGAAGAATAGATGAATTGGGTAGAATAGTTATTCCAAAGGAAATAAGAAAAAGTTTAAGAATTAAGAATGGTGAGAGTTTAGAGGTGTTTTTGGATGGTGATAGTATAATATTAAAGAAGTTTTCACAGATTGAAAGTTTGGAAAATATATCTGTTGATTACGTTGAGGCGTTTAATCAAATTATTAAACATAATATTATTGTTACTGATAGAGATAAAGTAGTGGCTGTATCTGGTCCATTAAAGAAAAAATATCTTGGTAAAAATATTAATGAATTTACTGAGAGATCTATTGAAAGAAGGGATTCCTTTTCTGAAAAGCAAAAAAAGGAATTTAAGATAATTGAAAATGAGGAAGATGTCGGGTATTATACTTTTGTTTCAATTGTTAATAATGGTGATGCTATAGGTAGTGTTATTATTATATCTACTGATGTACCTATTACTGATACTGAAGATAAACTTGCTATAGTTCTATCTAATTTGCTTAGTAAACAGTTTATTGATTAATATCATAGATTATCTATGGTATTTTTTTTAAAATTTACTTGTTTTTGTGTTATACTTATGTAGTAGGAGTTGTAAGAATATGAAGGATTTTTTAGGAAATTTAAAGTTTGCATGGAAATACGCTAAAAATAATAAGAAAAATTTAATATGGTATATTATAGTAAATATTTTAATAATAATTATAAGTGTTATAGTTCCAGTATTATCTGCAAAAATAATTATATATTTAACAGATAATGAATTTTATCAATTACTATTAATTGCACTTATTATAATGTTAGTTGAGTGGTTTAGAAATTTTATGCATTATTTTAGAAGGCATAATAGTAATATATTATTTAGAGAAACATATGTTAATCTTCAAACAAATTTAGGTAAAGAGATATTAAAAATAGAAAATAAATATATAGATAGCACAGGTTCTGGCTTATTTATACAAAGACTTACAAATGATACTTCAAAATTATCTGAAATATTTCCTTTACTTGGTGATTTTTTAACAAATATAATTACATATATTGGTATATTTGTTGCAATATTTGTAATTAATAAGATTGTATTTGTATATATGGTTTTATCGATTATAATAATATATTTTGTTGAAAGAAAAAGAGTAAAACTTAGAAATGAAAATGATAAGAAATTTAGAAAAATGAATGAAAAAGTTTCAAGTTTTGTTGGTGAAATGGTAAGAGGAATTAGAGATATAAAAATGCTTAATTCTGAGGAAAGTTTTTCAAATGAATTAAAGCGTAAAGTAATTAATTTAAATTTTGAAAGATACGAAATGAATAGGGTTGATAGAAATTATAGTTTATATAGTGGTACTTTATTAGATTTAAATGATTTTTTACTTATAGTTTTATTAGTACTTTTAATTAAAAATAAAGATATAACTATTGCAAGTGCACTTGTTATTCATAATTATTCATCAAGGCTATCAGATGTTGTATATTGGGTAGGTTCACTTTTAGAAAAAGTGAAAGATTTTAATTTATCTGTTGATAGAATAAAAGAGATTATGAATAGTGAAAAATTTACAAAAGAAACATTTGGAACTAAACATATAGATAAGGTACATGGTGATTTTGAGTTTAAAAATGTAACATTTGCGTATGATGAAAAAAATATATTAGATAAAGCAAGTTTTAAAATAGAAGCAAATAGTACAGTAGCATTTGTAGGTAAAAGTGGTGCTGGTAAAACTACTATATTTAGTTTACTTTGTAAATTATATAATATAGATTCAGGAGAAATAACGATAGATGGAATTAATATAAATAAACTAGATAAAGATTCAATAAGAGGTAACATTACAATTATTAATCAAAATCCTTATATATTTAATGTTAGTATTAAAGATAATTTAAGACTTGTAAAAGAAGATATTACTGAGGAAGAAATGATTGAGGCTTGTAAAATGGCTTGCCTTGATGATTTTATTAATACTCTTCCTGAAAAATATGATACTATTGTTGGAGAAGGTGGTGTTAATTTATCAGGTGGTCAAAAACAGAGATTAGCTATTGCTAGAGCATTAGTTCAAAAAACTGAAATAATATTATTTGATGAAGCTACTAGTGCATTAGATAATGAAACACAAGAAAGAATTCAAGAAGCAATTAATAATATGCAAGGTGAATATACAATACTTATAATTGCTCATAGATTATCTACAATAATTAATGCAGATAGAATATTATTTTTAGATGATGGTAAAATAAAAGCAGAAGGTACTCATGAATATTTACTTAAGAATTATGTTGAATATAAAAAACTTTATGAGACAGAAATTAAAAATAGAAAGTAAAGTATTATAGTTTAGTAGAAAGCGTTAGTACAAAAAATAATTTGATAATGAGACTTACAGGCTTATTATCATTTAGAGAGATTTTAGGCTCTCTAAGAATAAATAAAAATAATACTTGAAAATATGTTTTTTATATGATAAAATACTTTGTGTAAAGCGAAGAAAGAAAGAGTAATAGAAAGAGTATTTTAAAGAGAGTCTATGATGGTGGAAATTAGATAAAGAAAAACTATTATGAATGGTTCTGGAGCAGTTATATCTAATAGGTATAAACGGTGGTTACGTTATAACTTAATGAGTGTATTATTATAAAATAAGGTGGTACCGCGGATATTTATTCGTCCTTTTGTGTCCATCTTATTTTTTTATTAGAGGTGTATTATGAGAAAATTTGAGAGAATAAGTGAGAAAGAGTTTTTAAAAGATGTTTCAAATGCTAATTATGAAGATATATTATTACCTAAGAGAAGTACTAAAAATAGTGCTGGATATGATTTTTATTCTTTGTATGATATTACTATTAAACCTAATGAAATAGTAAAAATTCCTACTGGTATTAAAGTATGTATGAATGAAAATGAATTTCTAGGAATATTTATTCGTAGTAGTTTGGGATTTAAGTATAATATTCGGATGTGTAATCAAGTTGGTATAATAGATGCTGATTATTATAATAATAAAGATAATGAGGGTCATATTTTTGTATGTTTACAAAATGAGGGTGATAAAGATTTTGTAATTAATAAAGGTGATAGATTTGTTCAAGGTATATTTATGCCATTTTTAATAACTGATGATGATAGTACTACTAGTAAAAGAATTGGTGGTATTGGTAGTACAAATAAAGGAGAAGATAATAATGAATAATGATAAGAAATTTTATATTAGTACGGCAATCGCTTACACTAGTTCAAAGCCACATATTGGTAATACTTATGAGATAGTACTAGCGGATGCTATTGCTAGGTATAAGAGATTAGAGGGGTATGATGTTTATTTTCAGACTGGTACTGATGAACATGGTCAGAAGATAGAAGATAAGGCTAGAGAAGCTGGAGTTAGTCCACAGGAATATGTTGATAAAATAGCAGGAGAAATTAAGTCTATTTGGGATTTAATGGATACTAGTTACGATAGATTTGTTAGAACTACTGATAAGGAACATGAAGAAAAAGTGCAAAAAATATTTAAGAAGTTATATGATCAAGGAGATATTTATAAAAGTGAGTATAAAGGACTATATTGTACACCATGTGAGTCATTTTGGACGGAGAGTCAGCTTGTAGATGGTAAATGTCCTGACTGTGGTAGAGACGTTAATGAAGCAACTGAAGAAGCATATTTCCTTAGAACTAGTAAGTATTCTAAGTGGCTTGAAGACTATATTGAAAGTCATCCTAATTTTATTGAACCTGAATCAAGAAAGAATGAAATTATGAATAACTTTATTAAACCTGGTCTTCAGGATTTATGTGTATCTAGAACGTCGTTTAAGTGGGGGGTTCCAGTATCTTTTGATGATAAACATGTTATTTATGTATGGATAGATGCACTATCTAACTATATTACTTTTTTGGGGTATGATGTAGATGGTAATTACACTCCTGAATTCGAGAAGTATTGGCCTTGTAATGTGCATTTAATTGGTAAGGATATTCTTAGATTTCATACGATATACTGGCCAATTATGCTTCATCTACTTGATTTACCTCTACCAGAGAAAATATTTGGACATCCATGGCTTTTATTTGGTAGTGATAAAATGAGCAAGAGTAAGGGAAATATTGTTTATGCTGATGATTTGGTTAATGAGTTTGGTGTCGATGCTGTTAGATTCTATATGTTACATGAGATTCCTTTTGCTTCAGATGGTAATTTTACTAGAGAACTGCTAATCGATTCTATTAATGGTAATTTGGCTAATGTATTAGGTAATTTAGTTAATAGGACAATTGGTATGGCTAATAAGTATTTTGATGGTATTATTGAAAATAAGAATGTTAGTGAAGAAATTGATACTGAGTTTAAAGATTATATTATTAGTAGAAAGGCTGTCATTGATGAGAAGATGAATGATCTTAGGGTGGCTGATGCTTTAGAAGAAGTTATTAATATTTATAGAAGATGTAATAAATATATTGATGAAACTACTCCTTGGGTACTTGCAAAAGATGATAGTAAGAGAGATAGACTTGCAACAGTAATTTATAATTTGGTAGAGGGAATTAGAATTGGTACGGTATTAGTTAGAGCATTTATGCCTTCAACTAGTGAGAAAATTTTCTATCAGATTAATACTGAGTTAAAAGATTTTGATAGTATCAAGAACTTTGGCGGATACGTTAGTGGTACTAAAGTTAATACTCCTGAAGTATTATTTCAAAGAATTGAGAACTAGTAATTGGTTCTCTTTTTTGTATTGACAAATATAGATTATTTATAATATAATAATTTTCGATTTAGATGTTTTATATCTGCACTTTGGTCGTATAGATTTATGGCTATATAGATTAATTAGTTTTATAGCGCGGAGGTATAAATATGAATAATAAAATTATGAAATATCTAAATCAAAATAAATCTTGTAGTTTTAGTAAACTTCTTTTTTCGTTTATCGATAAGAGAGGAATTACTGATTCAGAGGTTTATAAAAAAGCTTGTATAGATAGGAGATTATTTTCTAAAATTAGGTGTAATGAAAATTACATACCTAAAAAAGATAATATAATTAAATTGTGTTTATCTTTATCTTTAAATAAAGAAGAGATAAATGTATTATTAAATAGTGCTGGGTATTCACTTAGTATGAATAATGATGTCGATTTGATTATATCTTTCTGTATAGAAAATAATATTTATGACATTAATGTTGTAAATGATTATCTATATACTTTTACTAACACTGTCTTAAATTGATGGTGTTTTTTTGTCACTTTTAAAGAGACCAATTTATTCTACTTTTTAGGTATACTTTTAAGTGTGAAAGGAAATATTGGAGGTGTTATATATGAAAATTAATATTTCAGGATTAATGAATATGATAGCGGAGGATGAAAGAAAATGTAGTTCTTTATCTAATTCTTTGAGAACGAAAGTTTATAGTGTTTCTATTCAAGAGTTAAATGGTACTGTAAATGTTATTGAAGACTATAAAGATGAATTTGACAAAGAGTTAGAAGAATACAGAAAGATTATGTCTAGAATATCTAAACTTAAATCTATTTTGTATGAGAAGAATAATAGCTTTAAATTATCTGATGGTAGAACTATACAGACCGCTATTAACGATAATTCTAATTTGAGAAAGATGAAATTAACTTATGATAATATGTTAAGTTTCAGAAATATTAAAAGAAGGGTTACTGAAGTAAATAATTCTTATTTTGAATGTAAAACTGTTAATTTTGATATTGATGAAATTAAGAATGAGTTAATAGTAATTGAATCTAAAATTCAGAATACTGACTTTGAAATATCTAAACTTAATTCTATTGAATTTGAAATAGATATTTAAAAATATTGGTCTTACTAAGTTATTTTGTAAGTTAAATGATGGTAACTGCTATCAGCCAATTGCTTTCTCTTATACTTGATATATTTATGAATGTTGATAGATTTGTGTTATGATTTATTACTTATTAGTTACTTTATTGTATCAATTTTTTTATTAGTTATAGTTTATTATTAAATTATATTATGGATAAGTGATTTAATTTTAAGTATAGGGAAAGTATGGAGAAGATATATCATATTTATGTATGATGTATCTTCTTTACTTTATTTATAAATTGTAAAGCATGCGTAAAATGTCTAAAAATAATATTTACTAATTTACTAAATTATGTTATATTTCTATTGTAGTACCTGCAGTGGAAAAGGAGAAAGAGCATGCTTAGTACTAAGAGATGGAACTTTATGTTTAAGATATCATGTGGTATTTTAGCAGGTGTTTTGGTTTTCTTAATTTTTGTAGGTAGTAATTTTTTTGATTTATTATATCTTGGTATAATAATTATGTTTATTTTTAAATATTTAGTTGATAAAAAGTTAAAATAATTGTATCATATTAATGGTATGATTTTTTTATTAGGAGGTATATTTTATGTATATAGATACACATTGTCATGTATTAAATGATTATTATGATGATATAGATGAAATTATTAATAAGTGTAAAAATAATGATGTTAATAAAATTATAGTAAGTGGTTGTGATATAGAAACTAATAAAGAGGTATTAGAACTTGTTAATAAATATGATATTATTTATGGTACTATTGGTTTTCATCCTACTGAACTTAATGATTTTAAAGAAGAATATTTTGATTTTTTAGAAAAAAATATTATGAATAAAAAGATAGTTGGTATAGGAGAAATTGGACTTGACTATCATTATGAAGATACAGATAAAAATGAACAAATTAATGTATTTACTAGACAATTAGAAATAGCAGAAAAATATGATAAACCTATTGTAGTTCATAGTAGAGATTCTATTCAAGATACATATAATATATTAGGTAATTATAAATTAAAGGGAAGTATTCATTGTTTTAGTGGATCTGTAGAAATGGCTAAATTATTTACTAAACTTGGATATAAATTGGGAGTAGGAGGTATAATTACTTATAAAAATGCTAAAAATATTAAAGAGGTAGTAAAAAATATTGATTTATCATATATTTTACTAGAGACTGATAGTCCTTATCTTAGTCCTGAACCTTATAGAGGTACTAAGAATGATCCTTCAAATATTCCTTTTATAGCTGGGGCTATTGCTGATATAAAAAATGTATCAAAAATAGATGTTGCAAGGATTACTACTGATAATGCTATAGCAGAATTTGACTTTTTATAAAAAAGATGTTACAATTAATATGCTTAAAATATTAATGAGGTGAGACATAATATGAAAAAGATAGCTGCGAAAATAATAACTATTTCTTCACAGTTATTGGTAGCTAGTGTATTTTTATTCTTATTATTTTCTGGTGAGAATACTAATAATAAAAGTGTGGTAGTAGATAATAATAATTTTAATAAAATGGCAGATAAGACTTTATTTCTTTTTAAGAGTTTAGATGAAACTAAAAAAGAAGAAGATTCTAATGTTATAGTAGAACTTAATTCTGCTGATGAGAAGGAAGAATTAAGTGAAAAAGTTAAAGATGAAGATAATGACCTATCATTAACAAATAAAGAAGAGGTAAAGGAAGAAACTCCTAAAAAAGAGGAAAGTAATAGTACACCATTAACTCCTGATTTTAGTGATAGAGTAGCCATTGAAACATTTACTGGTAATTTAACAGGATATGGTCCAGATTGTGTTGGTTGCGGAGGAAAAACTAGTACTGGTTATGATTTAACACAAAATATATATTATGAAGATAGTGAATTTGGACGTGTTAGAATAGTAGCTGCTGATAAGTATTTTCCGTTTTATTCTATAATTAGAATAAGTGATGTTCCTGGTATGGATAGTTTTCTTGCTATTGTGCTTGATAGAGGTGGTAATGTTGGATTTGATAAAGGTACTTTATTTGATTTAGCATTTTCTACTGAAAAAGATCCTAATATTTTAGGTTTAACTAGAAATGTAAAGTTTGAAGTTTTAAGAAGTGGTAATTAGCACTTCTTTTTTTCGACACTATTTTCTTTTTATATATCATATAATTAAATTGAGGTATGGATATGAAGAAAATAATAATATTTACTGCATTAATTTTATTTATTCCATTTATTATAGTTAATTTTTTTAATGTTGATAAAAAAGAAGAAATAAAATTAAAGTATGAGTCTAATATTATTATTAGGGTTAAAAGATTAAGTAGTAACGAAATTGAGTATTTACCATTAGAAGAATATATAGTTGGTGTATTAGCAGGTGAAATGCCTATTTATTTTGAAAAAGAAGCTTTTAAAGCACAGGCTGTAGCTGCGAGAAGTTATGCTTTAAAGAAAATTGAGTATAATAAAGATAATGAATATGATGTAGTAGATTCTGTACTTAATCAGGTATATTTAGATAATTATTATCTTAAAGAGGCTTGGCAAGATAAATATTTAGATAATATTAATAAACTTAGAGAAATTGTTAATGAAACTTCTTTGGAGTATTTGGATTATAATGGAGAAGTAGTAGATGCTTTGTTTTTTTCTACGAGTAATGGTTATACTGAGAATGCTTCTTTAGTATTTAATATTGATTTGCCTTATTTGCAAAGTGTTTCTTCAATGTGGGATAGTTCTACGAGTAGTGCTTTTAGAAGTACTAAAAAAATTTCTATAGATGAATTTTATTCTTCATTGAATCTTGAATATTCTAATACTTTGGATTTTAAGGTATTAAGAAGAAGTAGTACTAATAGAATTTTGAATCTTAGTATTAATGGTATAGAGTTTACTGGTAAAGAAGTGTATGATAAATTAGGTTTAAAGTCTATGGATTTTTCTTTAAAACAAGATGGTAATAATATAATTATTGATACTATAGGATATGGTCATGGTGTTGGTATGAGTCAATATGGAGCAGAAGGAATGGCACTTGAAGGTTATTCATATAAAGATATTCTTTCTCATTATTATGTTGGAACTTCTATTAAAAAAATTGAAAATTAGTGTATATATTTTTTAAATTAGGAAACAATTATAGTAGAGGTGAAAATATGAAAATGAAGAGAATTAAACCATTAGTAATACCTATGATTTATGGTGTATGTGTTATTGCATTTTTATTTTGTATGTATTTTGCTGGTAAACTATCTAATAATTTTTTATTTAAGGATAAGAACGTTACTAATTATGTAGATGGTGAAATTGTATCTGAGTATGATAATGACATACCTGTAGTTAGTACTAGTTCTATTATTGTAAGACCTTATTTAGATAGTAATGTATCTATTTATAAGACATTTTATGATTATCAAGATGAAATAAATAATCAGGAAAACTCAATTATTCTTTATGAGGGAACTTATATGCAAAATTCTGGTGTAGATTATACTAGTGATAATTCATTTGATGTAATTAGTATTCTTGATGGTACTGTGATTAATGTTTATGAAAATGAAATTCTTGGTACTTCTATTGAAATACGTCATAATAATGATCTTATTAGTGTATATCAAAGTTTATCTGATGTTACTGTAAAAGAAGGAGATAATGTTATTCAAGGTCAAATACTTGCTAAAAGTGGTTTATCTAATATTAATAGGGAATTAAATAATCATTTGCACTTTGAATTATATTATAAAGGAACTATAGTAAATCCAGAAGAATATTATAATAAATCTGTTGATGAATTATAGGCATTAATGCCCTTTTTTTACATAATATATTTATTTATAAATATAATTTTATAGGTGAATATATGAATAAAAAAATTTTGGATAGGGTTATTGAAGAGGCTAATTATATTTTTAATACTAAAAAGACTATAAGAGAGACTTCTTATGTATTTGGAGTGTCTAAGAGTACTGTACATAAAGATATTAGGGAAAGATTAGTTTTACTTGACAAGAATTTATACGAAAAAGTGTCAAGTATTTTGGAATATCATACTTATATTAAGCATATTAGGGGAGGACAAGCTACTAAAAGGAAGTTTTTGAATAAAAATATATAATCTTCCCTATTAAAAAATGTTAAATTGTGGTAAAATGTAAATAAGGATGGTGATTTTATGTTTAATAAAGATATTGGAATTGACTTAGGAACTGCTAATGTACTTATATATATTAAGGGACAAGGTATTGTATTAAATGAGCCATCTGTTGTTGCAATAGACGCTGATACTAAGAGACCTTTGGCAGTTGGTACTGAGGCGCATGAAATGCTTGGAAGAACTCCTGGTAAGGTAAAGGCAATAAAACCTATGAAAGATGGTGTAATTGCTGATTATGATACTACTGAAGTAATGCTTAATTATTTTATAAAAAAGGTTAATGGAAAAAGTTTTTTTTCTAGGCCTAGAATATTAATTTGTTGTCCATCTAATATTACTCAGGTTGAAAAAAATGCTATTAAAGAAGCTGCTGAAAGGACAGGGGCTAAAAAAGTCTTTTTAGAGGAAGAACCTAAAGTTGCCGCTATTGGAGCTGGAATGGATATATCTAAACCAAGTGGCAATATGGTAATTGATATTGGTGGTGGAACTACTGATATTGCTATTTTATCTTTAGGTGGTATTGTTAATAGTTCTTCAATTAGAATTGCTGGAAATGCTTTTGATAATGATATTGTTAAATACATTAAAGATAAATATAAATTATTAGTTGGAGAGAGAACCGCAGAAGATATTAAGATATCTATTGGTACTGTTTTTCCTGGATCTAGAAATGAGAAAATGGAAGTAAGAGGAAGAGACTTGGTTACTGGACTTCCACATACTATTACTCTAACTAGTGATGAGGTAGAGGAAGCATTAAGAGAGAGTGTATATACTATTATACATGCTGTTAAAGGTATTTTAGAACAAACTCCTCCAGAATTATCTGCAGATATTATTGATAAAGGAATTGTTCTTACTGGTGGTGGAGCACTTGTCGATGGATTTTCTCAAATACTTAGTCAAGAATTAAAAGTTCCTGTATTTACTGCAGAATCTCCACTTACTTGTGTAGCTGAAGGTACAGGAGTACTTTTAGATAATTTATATATGTTAGAGAGGCAATAATAATTAAACTAAAGTTTTATGGAGTAACTATGAAAATAATTGATACTAATGATTATGATACAATTGAAGAGTTTGAAATTTTAAAAAGGGATCTTGAAGACGAATTATATATTAAAAGAAAATATGACATTAGTGATTTTGCTTTGGTTAGAACTACTAATTTTTTAGAGGAAGATCATGTATTAAAAGCACTTTGTAAAATACCTTTTGTTATTAATACTAATAATGTTCCTTTTAGTACAATGCATGAGATACTTAGAAATAAATATAATATAAATGTCTATGATGAGATTGAGGATGAGAAACTTAAATTATTGGTAAGCAAATATAGTCCTTTATCTACTCAATATAGATCTACTATTCATTTTACATTAAATGGATTGGTTTCTAATCATAGTATGGGGTCCTTTAATAATAACAATTTTATTATTATTGATAGATTGGATAAGCATCTAGAAATAGATGACTTTAGATCAATACGAATGGAAGATACTTTTGTTTATGGAGAGTTTTCTATATCTGATTCTGCTATTATTCTTATTGATGCTGAAAAATATCAAAAATTATTAAAAGAATATCCTTGGCTTGATACTTATAAAAATATTGTTTTATTTCGTGGAGATGAAAAGAAAGCAACCCAAATACTTTTGACACAAATGGGAATTGTTCCTGAAAACATTGGTGCGCATTCAGCAGATTATACGAAACGTACACCTATGCAGCAGGAATATTTTAAAAATTTAAAAGAGAAGTTTGGTATTGAACAAGTCAAACATTGTTATTCAAATGAATATATTGCTGATGATGAAAAAAATTTGTTATTATGGGAAATGTATGATAATAGGTTTTATAATGCTCTTTTTACATATTTTAAAATTGATGATGTTAGAAAAGATCAAATGTTAGAATATTTGTTATCATATAAATATAGTAGATCACAGCAACAAGAATTATTAAAAAATTTTATTTTTGAAGTTGGATTAGAAAATTATCAAGAATTTGTTTTGAATTATAATAAACAAATTTTAAATGAAATAGCTAATAATAATTATCCTACTAATGATGAAATAATTGAAAGAGGATTTATATTTTTCAAAAGTGATGTTGTTAGTATGAAAAAATAGATTTTGCAGATTAATATTATTTTAGCAATGTAAAAATTATGTCAAAAGAAATAAATTTTATTTAATTTACTTCTTTTTTTTAGTATAATTATATTGAGGATGGTGATGTTATGACTATTGGTCTTGCTAGTGATCATCGTGGTTATAAAGCAAAAAAATTTTTGAAAGATAGTTTATATAAATATGATGTAATAGATTATGGTACAGATACTGAAGATAGTGTTGATTTTCCAGTATATGCTAAAAAACTTGGTACTGCTATTCAAAATGGAGAAGTAGACTTAGGTATCGCTATATGTGGAACTGGTATTGGTATGAGTATTACTTTGAATAAAATGAAGGGAATATATTGTGCTAAAGTATCTAATGAAAGTGAAGCTATTTTATGTAAAGCACATAATAATGTTAATTGTATAGCTATTAGTGAAGAATTAGATGAAGATTTAATGTTAGATATTGTAGATAAATTTATTAATACGCCTTTTACTAATGTTAGTAAATATATAAGAAGAAATGATATGATTAAGGGCATAGAAGATAATGGTTAAGTTTCTTTTGTATTTATTTGTATTACCTTTAGTTATTTATGCTATGGATAGTATTAATATTAATAATATTTTTAAGAAAAATAAGATAGTGCAAGCAAAAATATTTTATATTCTATTAGTGTTTGGGCTTTCTTATTTAGTTTGTAATTTTGTATATGATTTTTTATATTTGATTAAGTAATATTACTTAATTTTTTCTTTTAATTTTAATTATTATGTGATAAAATACTAACAAGCGGTGATTTTATGTTTAAAATAGGTAATATTACATTAAATAATAATGTTGTTCTTGCTCCAATGGCTGGGGTTTGTAATAGTGCTTTTAGAAAAATTATTAAGGAAATGGGTTGTGGTCTTATATATGCTGAAATGGTAAGTGATAAGGGACTTATTTATGATAGTAAGAAGACTAAAGATATGCTTTATTTTGAAGAATGTGAGAGACCTATTGCACAACAAATATTTGGCAGTGATAAAGATACTTTTGTAGAGGCTGCTAGAATGGTTGAAGATATTATGCATCCTGATATTATTGATATTAATATGGGATGTCCTGTGCCTAAGGTGGCTATAAAGTCTCAGGCAGGTAGTGCTTTACTGAAGAATCCTGAAAAAATAAGAGACATTGTTAGTGCAGTAGTTAAAGCTGTTAATGTTCCTGTAACTGTTAAGATTAGAAGCGGTTGGGATACAAATAATATTAATGCAGTCAGTGTTGCTAAAATATGTGAAGAGGCTGGAGCTAGTGCTATTACTGTTCATGGTAGAACTAGAAGTCAGGGATATTCTGGTAGCGTCGATTTAGATATAATTAAAAAGGTTAAAGAATCTGTATCAATACCAGTTATTGGTAATGGTGATATTACTAATATAGAATCAGCTAAAAAGATGTTATCTTATACTGGTTGTGATGCTATTATGATTGGTAGAGGTGTTCTAGGTAATCCTTGGCTTATAAAAGAAATTATTACTTATTTAGAATCTGGAAAAGTAATTAGTAAGCCTAGTTATGAGGACAAAATAAATATGTGTTTTCATCATTTGGATTATTTACTTAAAATTAAAAGTGAGAAGACTTCTGTTCTTGAAATGAGAAGTCATATAGCTTGGTATTTGAAAGGCTTGCCTGAATCACAATCTGTTAAAAATGAAGTTTTTAAGGCAAAAACTAGTGAGGAACTAAAAAATATTCTTAATAACTATTTAAAAAAAATTAAAAATAATATATAATATTTGTTAGGAGATGAGAAATATGAAAGCAAGTTTTTTTAAAAGAATGGGAGCATTTGTTATAGATTATTTTATAGTATTAGTTATTGCATCTTTAATAACAATGGGATTTAATACTAATAAAAATAATGATTTGAATAGTCAAATGAATCAATTAATTAGTGATTATCAAAATGAAAAAATTACTATTGATGAATATAAGGATGAAACTTATAAATTGAACTATGAGTTACAAAAAGAAAATATGACAGTGAATATTGTAACTATTACTTTGTATATTGGTTATTTTGTAGTTTTTGCTACTTTAAATAAAGGACAAACTTTGGGTAAAAAGTTATTAAAAATTAGGGTTGTTAATAAGAATAATGATAAACCTAGTATTTGGAATATGCTAGTTAGAAGTTTATTTATATATAATATTATTAGTATTTTATTTAGTACAGTAGCAGTTAATTTTTTAAATATTAATACGTTTACTTATATTTATACAACGCTTGGATATATAGAATATTTTGTTATAATAATATCATTCTTTATGGTAATATATAAAAAAGATGGAAGAGGTTTACATGATATGATGGCTGGTACTAATGTTATTGAAGAGGTGAAAAAATAATGGAAAGACAATTTTCTGAACAAGAGCAAGTTAGAAGAGATAAATTAGAAGAAATTAAAAAATATTGTAATCCTTATCCTGAAAAATACAATGTAACGCATAAGATTAAGGATGCTAGGTTACTAGAAGATGGTATTACTGATGTTGCTATTGCCGGTAGAATAGTTTTCATGAGAAAAATGGGAAAACTTTCTTTTGTAAGAATTCGTGATATTGAAGGTGATATGCAACTTGAAATTAAAATTGATATGGTTGGTGAAGAAAAATATGCATTCTTTAAAAAATTAATTGATACTGGTGATTTCATTGGTGCAAGTGGTGAAATATTTACTACTCAAACTGGTGAAAAAACTTTAAGGGTACATAGTTTTGAATTTTTAGGTAAAGCACTTAGACCACTTCCTGAAAAGTTTCATGGTTTAACTGACATGGAAATGAAATATAGGCAAAGATATGTTGATTTGATTATGAATGAAGATACTAGAAGAGTATTTTTAGGTAGAAGTAAATTATATGCTTATATTCATAAGTTTCTTGGAGAAAATGGATTTTTAGAGGTTGAGACTCCAATACTTCAGAATGCTGTGTGTGGTGCATCTGCTAAACCTTTTTATACACATCATAATGCTTTAGATATGGATTGTAATCTTAGAATTGCTCCTGAAACATATTTAAAGCAATGTGTTGCTGGAGGTTTTAATAGGGTATATGAAGTGGCTAAATGTTTTAGAAATGAAGGTATGGATACTGAGCATTTACAGGAATTTACACAGGTAGAATGGTATGCTTCTTATTGGAATTTTGAAGATAATATAAAATTTTATCAGAAATTTATTAGAGGATTACTTACCGAACTTACTGGAAGTACTTCTATTGAATATCAGGGTAATATAATTGATTTTGGTTCTGATTGGAAAAAAATTAATTATGTGGAGGAAATGAGAAATGTTTTAGGTTTTGATTTTCTTGATATAGATGATCCTAAAATACTTAAAGATAAAGTTGTTCAAAAAGGTTTATTTACCTATGAAGAATTAGAAGATACTAAATCTCTTAGTCAGATTATTGATTTTATATATAAGAGAAAAATTAGAACTGATGTTTTAGAACCTACAATTATATATAATTATCCTGCTGTTTTAATACCTCTTGCTAGAAGAAATGATAATGATAATAGAATTATTGATGTATTTCAGGTTGTTGCATGTGGTACTGAATTATGTAAGGCTTATTCTGAACTTGTTAATCCAGTTACTCAAAGAGAGGCTTTTGAAGATCAATTAAGGGCAAAAGAACAGGGTGATGATGAGACTATGGAATTAGATGAAAATTTCTTAAGTGCTATGGAACAAGGAATGCCTCCGATTAGTGGTCTTGGATTTGGCATCGATAGGTTAATGATGATTATATTTAATCAACCTTCAATTAGAGATGTTGTATTATTTCCACAAATGAAGGATAAAAAATAGTTATAAAGTATTATAAAATAAGGGAAAACAATAAAAATTTTCTCTTTTTTATTTACTTTTATGTCTTTTGTGCTATAATTAATGTTAGAGGAGGTTATTATGAAAAAACATAGTTTATTTAAAGTAATATTAATTGTTTTTGGAGTACTTTTATTAGTTAATGGAGGACTTGCCATTGCTGGTCAGTTTGTTGATAAGCTTAATGCTTTTAATATGATTCCATTTGGTGATACTTTTATTAATTATACACAGTCATTTTATTATTTCTTTGATGCTGCTGTTTATCTATTAGTAATTGGTGCTTTTTACGGAGTACTTAAAGAAGTACCAGCATATAAGAAACTTATAGATAATATTGCTAGTAAAGTTAAAAGTCATAGTAAGTTATTTGTAATTATTGTTACAATATTATTTGCTCTTTTGACATCATTTACTGGTTTAATAGGAGCAATTCTTATATTTGTACCTTTTGTTGCTGCTATTGTATTGGCATTAGGATATGATAAACTTGTAGCTATTACTTCTACTGTTGTTTCTATGTTAGTAGGATTTATAGGTGGTGTATATGTAACTTTTAGAGATCCTAATAGTTATTATGGATACAGCGCAACTACTATTGAGAAATTGTCTACATTAGATTTGTATTCTAATATTTGGGCTAAGTTAGTTCTTTTAGTTCTTGGTACTGCTTTACTTGTATTTTTCATTACAAGATATATTAAAAATCTTCAAGATAAGAAAGTAAAATATGAACTAAATGAAAGTAATGAAGTATTAGTTTCAGAAGTAAAAGGCGATTACAAAAACATTAAGACATGGCCTATGATTGTTATTTTATCAGTAATACTTGTTATCCTTGTTCTTGGATATTTACCATGGAATTCTTTATTTGGTATTGAGTGTTTTGATAAATTTAATGATTGGTTATTAGGATTAAAGATTGGTGAATTTTCAGTATTTTCTAATGTTATTACTGCTAATGCATATTCATTAGGAAATTGGGCTAGTCTTGGTTCATATATGGCAATAATTATCACTTTAATTATATTTACATTAATTATTAAATTTGTGTATAGAATTAAATTTGATGATGTTATTGATAATTTTATGAATGGTGCAAAGAAGATGATACCAACAGTATTCTTAGTTATGATTACTTATGCTATTCTTGTATGTGCTTATAACTTTGGATTTATGTCTAATATTATTAGTTTGATTTCTGAGTCTAAATTAGGATTAAATGTTCTAACTGGTACTTTAATTAGTGGTTTAGGATCATTACTTCATACTGATTTATATTATACTGTTGCTGGTGTATATTCTACTATGTTAGCACAAGTTACTGATGAATCTTTATATTCTGTATATGCAGTATTATTCCAAAGTGTATATGGTATTGTTTCTATTATAGGGCCTACTAGTTTCTTAGTAATATTTGCTCTTAAATATTTTGATGTTCCATATACTACTTGGGTAAAATATATATGGAGATTTGTATTAATGTTATTATTAATTGTAATTTTAGTATTACTTGTAATGTCATTGATATAATATAATAATTAAATTATTTGTATTAATAAGATATCTAGAATTCTAGGTATCTTTTTTACCTAAAAAAGTCTATTTTTCTTGTTTAAAATTTAGAAATTTATATCATTATATTCATAGAATATGTTAGAGAGGAGATACTTAATATGATTGGAAATTTTAATGATGAAGCACAGAATGTATTAATGAATGCAAAAAAAGAGATGTTAGATTTGGGGCATCCTTATATTGGAACTGAACATTTACTTCTTTCTATTTTAAATACTGATAGTAATATTTGTGAAAGATTAAATAGTTATGGTCTTTATTATGATAATTTTAAAGAAGAGTTATCTAAAGTTATTGGAACATCAAAGAAGAAAAGTGAATATATTTTGTATACACCATTACTTAGAAAGGTAATACAATCTGCAATTATTGATAGTAAGGAAAATAATGATGGTGAAGTTACTGTTGAACATTTATTTTTCTCTATGCTTGAAGAAGGTGAAGGTATTGCTATTAGAATTTTAATTGGTATGAATATAGATATTGAGTCTATGTATGATGATTTTTCTACTAGTCTTATTAAGAAGAATAAAAGAAATAAAAAAAAGAAATTACTTGTTGATGATTTAGGTATTGATCTTACAAATGAGGCAATGAATGGAAAATTAGATCCTGTTATAGGTAGAGAAAAGGAAGTTAAGAGGGTAATGGAAATTCTTTGCAGAAGAACTAAGAATAATCCTATATTAATTGGTGAAGCTGGGGTAGGGAAGACTGCTATTGTTGAGGAATTATCCAGATTAATTGCTAATGAAAATGTTCCTTCTGGTTTATTAAATAAAAGAATTATTTCTATTGATATGGCTACAATGGTTGCTGGTACTAAGTATCGTGGTGAGTTTGAAGAGAGAATGAAAAAATTACTTAAAGAAATTGAAGATAATACGGAAATTATTTTATTTATTGATGAAATTCATACATTAGTTGGAGCAGGTGGTGCTGAAGGTGCAATAGATGCTTCTAATATATTAAAACCTTCTCTTGCTAGAGGGAAAATTAGGTGTATAGGAGCTACTACTACTGAAGAGTATAAAAAGTTTATTGAAAAAGATTCTGCTTTAGAAAGAAGATTTCAAAAGGTATTTGTAGAGGAACCTAGCATTGAAGAAACTAAAAATATTTTATTTAGTATTAGAGATATTTATGAGAAATATCACAATGTTGTTATTAGTGATAATGTATTAAATAATTTAATTAATATTTCAGAAAAGTATATATTTGATCGAAATAGACCTGATAAAGAGATAGATATATTAGATGAAGTTTGTGCTAGAGCAAGTATTAAAGAAATAGGTAGTGATAGATTAAGTAATATTAAGAAAGAAATTAATAGACTTTGTAAAGAAAAAAATAGTTTTATTATAGATAATAATGTAGATAAAGCTTTTGATATAAGGAAAAAGGAAGTTAAACTTATGTCAGAACTTAATGAACTTGAACTTTCTTGTAGTAATAGAAAAAATGAGGTTTTGATAGAGGATATTGCCTCTGTTGTTAGTAATAGAGCAAAAGTTCCTATTAGTGATATATTAAGTAGTAATATTGATAATATATATGATATAGAAAAAAAATTAAAGAGTATAATTATTGGACATGATAAAGTTATAGATAGTCTTATTAATATTACTAAAAGAATAAAGTATGGTGATAATAGATGTTATTCAATGATGTTTGTTGGTCCATCTGGTGTTGGTAAAACTTATTTATCTAAAGAATATGCTAAACTTTTGGTTGGAGAATCTAATTTTATTAGGTTAGATATGAGTGAATATAGTGATAGTACTGCAGTTAATAAAATATTAGGTTCTGCTCCTGGATATGTTGGTTATGATGATAATAAAAATATACTTGAAGAAATTAGAAATAATCCTAACTCAGTAATATTATTGGATGAAATTGATAAAGCACATTCTTCAGTAATTAATCTTTTTTATCAAATACTTGAAGAAGGAAAAATTAAAAATTCTAAGGGAACTACTGTAAGATTTAATAACGCTATTATTATTATGACTTCTAATGCAGGATTTGAAAATAATTGTATTGGTTTTAATAAATCTGAAGATAATATTACTAGTTTAAAAAATAGGTTTTCTACTTCTTTTATTAATAGAATAGATGGTATTATGATGTTTAATAGGTTAAATGAAGATGATATTAAGAAAATTATTAATCTTAAGTTAGATAATATTAATAAAAAATATAGTAGTATTAATATTAATTATTCTGATGATTTAATAATGGATATAATAAATAAATCTGATTATTATAATTTTGGAGCTAGAAGGCTTGATAAAATTATATCTAGGGGTATAGAAAACAATATTATTGAGGCTATAATTAATAATGATAAAGAAATTTTTATAGATAAATTAAATGAATATGAAAAAAATATCACTAAAGCTTAGTGATATTTTATGGTATTAATCCCCATCCTGTTACTACATATCTTCCACCTTGTCTTTTTGCTGCTGCAGGTGGATTATTATATAATTTTCCATTAACTGTTAATGATGATGATTGGCCACCATCTAGATTAGCAGCATTATATGTTCCATATCTTGTTAGAATGTCTACCATATCTTGAAGACTAGCTCCATTAATATAGTTTTCTCCATCTACTACTAGAAATAGTATTATTCCTGATTTTGTTTGCCCGATAGCTACTCTTGGTGCATATCCCCATGGGTCGCCAACTATTTCTAGTGGCTTTCCATTAACTATTAGGAATGGTCCAAATACCATAGCATCATTTATGTTTGCTGCGAGTGCTTCATTAGCAGTGGCATTTGACATTAATTTTAATTTACCATCTTTAGTTAGACCTATTATATTGTCTCTAGTAGTGTCTGCTGTATCTGCTCCCCAAGTTATTTCTCCATCTTGGATAACTACTCCTGTTGGTATATCAGAACCATATCCTGAGTCTTGAAATCCTCCACCATTTATACATACTGTTCCACCATATCTTTCACACATTGTGGAAACTCTTTCTCCTTTTCCACCAACATTAAATTGTTTAGTTGAAATTAGTCTTACTTTTTCTGGATGATATATTGCTACTAAATAACCATTTGATGTTCCAACTTTTAAATTTATTATTTTATAATCATCATCTGGATTGTCTCTTTTATATAATTCTTCTTCATATTTATCTTTATATGAAGATTTTTCTTTTGTATTTATTACTATTTCATCAGTATTTGCATCTTCTTCAAAAGTTATAAAGTAATTACTAGACATTATTTTATCTATTGTTTCTTGATTATAAAATATGTTTGCAAAATACTGATGATGCATTGTTTTCATAGCAGTATTTACATACATGTTTCTTACTTTATCCCAAGGACCATACATTACAAAGAAACATGCTATGGCAATTATATCTAGAAATATAAACAATATAGTTGTTTTGTATATTTTTTTCTTTTTTCTTTCTCGCATTACTCTACCTCCAATGGATTATCAATAGTTCCAGTACCTTTAGTTAATTTGTTTTTGTCTATTGATATTACTGGTACTATTTTTAGACTAGTTGAGGAAGATTTTGTATATAATTTGAAATCATTTTGGAATACATAAACATTATTACTATTTTTGTCTATACCAGTAGACATAAAGTAATTAGTTAGTTTAGAATTTAATATTGGATCTCCTACTGATAATACTGACACTTTAGTATCAACTGTTGTACTCAGTACTTCTGTATAATCAAAGTTAGTAGTATTACTATATAGTCCATTGGCATATGTTGTTTCTTTAATTAAGTCTTTATAGCTTAATTTATTTAGATATGTATTTTTTAAATAGTATGCTAAGGTTTTTGCTTTAGTATCATTATGGTAATATCCACTGCTTGAATAATTATATTTTTGTTCTTCACCATTTATTGTTAGATAATCATTTAATGATAGTTTGATAGTATCAGTATTTACTTCATATATTCTCCATATATCATTATCTAATTTTACATAACTTCCAAATAGTGAAGTTTCATCTTCAAATGTATATGGCTCATCTTTACTACCATTTCCTCCTGTTTTTTCTATTGTTCCTTTTATAGTTATTACTGGTTTAATTCCTAATATATCTGTACCATCACTTTTACCTAGTTTTCCATCACTATCTATATACCATACTTTATTTTCTTTATTGTTATTTATTAAATAATAATATTCTTGATTATTCATGAAACTATTTGAACCACCAGTATTTACATAATCATTTAATGAAGGTATGGTTATATATGTATCTTCTGTTACTTCTTTACAAGATATACTTTTAGTATCATCAATAGTATCTTTACATGTTTTAGTAAATGTTAAATATTTATTCATATTATTTAGATTTTTTTCTAGTATACCAGAATATTCTTCGTTGTCTACTTTATTTAACCATTTATTTATATATGAAGAGTAATAATTTTTAGGCTCTCCTTCTGCTAGTGAAGTTATATTGTTGTCCAGTGTCATTGTAATTGAATTATCAGTATTTATTTTGATTATTCTCCATATTAAATTTGAATATAATACATAGTTATTTACATCTTTACCATTAAAGTAATATTCTCCATTAATATTTTTAAAATTTTCATTTTCATTATTACTTTCTTTGATATCTTTTGCCATAGAATTTGTTTCTTCTACTTTGTTATTTTCTATATATAGTTTAATAAATCTTCCTCCATAAAAAATAACACACGCTAATAAAAACATAAAGCTTATTAAGTTAAATATTTTTTGTATACTTAATTTTCTTTTACTTCTTTCTTTACTCACTTCATCATCCCTCTTTTTCTAATTAATTATATCAAAAGTGTAATATTTTTACAATAGTTCTAAAAAATTAATTTATATTAAGTAAAGTATAGAAAAAATTATAATAAAATAAATCTTTATAAAAACTTATTTTATATAGTTTTATTTTCTTTTATTATTAAATATTAGACTATTTAGTAGACACTTTTGTTATTTATTTTTGGAATTCTTTTATAGTAAAACAATTTACTTAAAATAAAATAAATGATATAATGATGATGAGTGTGATTATATGAATTATAATTTGAATGATAAGGTAATTATGAAAAAAGTGCATCCTTGTGGATGTAGTGAGTTTGAAATTATTAGACTAGGGGCAGATATTAAAATTAGGTGTACTAATTGTAATAGGGTTATAATGCTTCCTAGAGTTGATTTTAATAAGAAGATTAAAAAGGTGATTGAAAATGAAAAAAAAGAGATTTAGATTACATCCTGCTTTAATATTTTTGATTCTTACTATAGCAGTTATGATATTTAGTAGTTTGGGTAGTTTACTTAATTTAGAGTCTAGTTATTATGTTGTTAATGAGGTTACTGGTGATTTAACTACTCAGGCTGTTAATATTCATAATTTATTTAATAGAACAGGTCTTCAATATTTAATTAGTAATATGCTTAATAATTTTATTAGTTTTGCTCCTCTTGGTAATTTAATTATTGGTTTACTTGGAGTTGGTGTTGGATACAAAAGTGGATTTCTTAATTCATTATTTAAGGTTATTGGAGAAAAGGTACCTAGAAAAATTCTTACCTTTTTAGTGGTACTTCTTGGTGTTATATTTTCAATGTTTTATGAAGTTGGATATGTAATACTTATTCCACTTGCTGCAATATTATTTATGAATTTAGGTAGACATCCATCAGCAGGTATTTGTGCTGCTTTCTCTGGAATTACTTTTGGATATGGAGGAAATTTTATTGTAAATAGATTGGATAGTATGCTTACTACTTATTCTAATAAAGCTGCTTCAATACTTGATTCTTCTTATAATGTTAATATATATGGTAATATTATTTTTACAATAGTTAGTACTATACTTATAGCTTATGTTGGTATGATGGTTACAGAAAAGTTTATTATACCTAAACTTGGTAAATATTATTTTGATGAAGAAGAACCTTCTCAAGAGGGTGAAGTTTCTAAGAAAGAAAGAAAAGGTATAGTTATAGCTTTACTTGCTACTTTGGTTGTAGGATTAATACTTATTTATTGTATTATTAAAGGACTTCCTTTCTCTGGATTATTTCTTGATCTTAGTCAAAATAGGTATGTTGATATGTTATTTGGAGAGGGTTCTTATTTTTATAAGGGTTCTGTTACTATATTTTCATTTTTACTTATATTTAGTTCTTTAATCTATGGTATTAGGGTTAAGAGTATTAAGAGTAATAGGGATTTAGTAGATGGTATGAGTTATTATTTAAAAGATGTAGCTTCTCTTCTTGTACTTATATTTTTTGCTTCTCAGTTTTGTATGATATTTAGAGAAACTAATATTGGCTTATTTATAGTGGCTTCTTTATCAGAATTACTTAATGCAATGCATTTATCTGGTCTTGCACTTGTAATTATTACATTTTTAATAGTGGCTTTATCTACTTTCTTTGTACCTATGGCTTCAACTAAATGGGCTATGCTTTCTCCAGTAATTGTTCCTATGTTTATGCAAAATTCTATGACTCCTGAATTTGCTGAAGTTGTTTTTAGAGCGGGTGATTCTTGTATTAAGGGTATTACACCAATATTTAGCTATTTTGTTATATTAATAGGTTTTTTACATATTTATGATAAGAGAAAAAATGATGTTATTACTATTACTGATGCTATGTCTTTAATGATACCATATACTATAGCTTTTATAATATTATATTTTGTTATAATGTTGGCATTTTATATAATTGGTATACCTATAGGTTTTGGAACTAGTGTTATGTTATAAAAGTTGTACTTTAGTACAACTTTTTTCTTTTAATTATTTTAGTAAATTAGTATAAAGATATTTATTTTGTAGTTAATTTTTGTTATAATAAGTGGGTAAGAAAGAAGTGATATAAATGAGTTTAACTGCTGGTATTGTAGGACTTCCTAATGTTGGTAAGTCTACTTTATTTAATGCTATTACTAAAAAAAATATATTGGCCGCTAATTATCCATTTGCTACGATTGATCCTAATGTTGGAGTGGTAACTGTTCCAGATAAGAGAGTAGAAGTACTTGAGAATATGTATCTTCCTGAAAGAACTATTCCTACTACTTATGAATTTACTGATATAGCTGGATTAGTTAAAGGAGCTAGCACTGGAGAAGGTCTAGGTAATAAGTTTTTATCGCATATTAGACAAGTTGATGCTATTGTTGAAGTAGTTAGATGTTTTGATGATAATAATATTATTCATGTAGATGGTAGTATTGATCCTATTCGCGATATTGAGGTTATTAATGTTGAACTTGTACTTTCTGATTTAGAAATTATTACTTCAAGAATTGGTAAGATTGGTAAAAAAGCAATGACTACTAAAAACAAGGATGATGTTAAAGAAATTCAATTATTAGAGAAGATTAAGGATGCATTAGAGAAGAATATTCCAGTTAGAAAATTAGGGCTTAATGATGATGAAAAGAAAATTATTAGTTCATTTAATTTAATTACTTTAAAACCTATTATATATGCACTTAATGTTAGTGAGAATGATATTGTAAATGGTAATGAGTATACTAATAGAGTATTTGAATATGCTAAAAATGAGGGTAGTGAAGTAGTTATTATTTCTGCTAAAATAGAAAGTGAACTTGCTGAACTTGATGATGATGAGAAAAGGTTATTTTTAAATGAACTTGGTATTACTTCAAGTGGTCTTGATAAACTTATTGATAAAACATATAAATTGCTTGGTCTTGCTACATTTTTTACTGTTGGTTCTGATGAGGTAAGAGCTTGGACTTTTAAAAAGGGAATGAAAGCTCCTGAATGTGCTGGTATTATTCATTCTGACTTTGAAAGAGGATTTATTAAGGCAGAAGTTATGTCTTATGATGATTTAGTAAGAGAAGGTAGTGAACTTAAAGTAAGAGAAGCAGGAAGAGCTAGAATTGAAGGAAAAGAATATGTAATGCAAGATGGTGATATTTGTCACTTTAGATTTAATGTATAGAAAGGATTAATATGAGAGATAGAAAAGATATTGATGAGAAGTATACTTGGGATTTAGATGTTATTTATAGTAGTATTGAAGACTTTAATGAAGATTATGAATTAGTACTTAGTAAGATTAATATTCTTAAGAAATACGAGAATACTATGATGGATAATAGTGATAATTTTTATAATACTATTAAGTTATCTTTTGAGATAGAGAGATTGCTTGATAAGTTATATTGTTATGCTAATTTATCTTTTGATTTGGATACTTCAAATAATGGTAAACAGGAATTATGTGAAAGAGTATCTAATTTAAGAAGTAATTATAGTGAGGTTAGTTATTTTATTGTACCTAGTATTTTGAAATATGATTACAGTGTTATAGAAAAGTATATGGAAGAAAATAATAGTATTAGAGATTATGAAGTATCTATTAAAGAAATATATAGATATAAAGAACATACTTTAAGTGATGCGGAAGAAAGAATATTATCTAGTATTGGTAAAATAGTGGGTAATTGTTACGATACTTATGAGTTACTTAAGGACTGTGATATGTCTTTTGGTAAAATTAAAGATGAAGAGGGAAAAAATGTAGAAATTAATAATAGTAATTATAGTTTATATATTGAGAGTAAAGATAGAAAAGTAAGAAAAAGTGCTTTTAAGACTTTATATAAAGAATATAAAAAATATACTAATACTTTTGCTTCATTAATATCTTCAAATATGAAAGAATTATCTACTTTAGCTAAACTAAATAAATATAATAGTGCTATAGAGATGAGTTTATATGCTGATGATGTAGATATTAAAGTATATAATAATTTGATTGATAGTGTACATAATCATATTAATTATATTTATGATTATTATAAATTAAAAAAAGAAATACTTGGAGTTGATAAGCTTCATTTATATGATATATATGTACCAATAGGTAATAGTTTTGATAGAAAATATAGTTATGATGAAGCAGAAGAGACTATACTTAAAGTATTATCTATATTTGGTGATGAATATATAAATAAGGTAAAAGAAGCTCTTAATAGTAGATGGATAGATGTATATCCTACTAAAAATAAGAGAACTGGTGGATACTCTGGTGGTAGTTATGATACTTATCCTTATATACTTCTTAATTATCAAGATAAATATAATGATATGTCAACATTAATTCATGAGATGGGACATTCTATGCATAGTTATTATTCTAGAACTTATAATGATTATCAAAATAGTGAATATAAAATCTTTGTAGCGGAAGTTGCTTCAACAGTTAATGAGTTGTTACTTAGTCATTATTTATTGGAAAATAGTAATAATAAAGAAGAAAAGATGTATATTCTTAATAATTTAATGGAATTATATAGGGCTACTATATACAGACAAACCATGTTTGCTGAATTTGAAAGAGATATATCTAGCATTATTGATAAAGAAGAGGCTCTTACTGCTGATAAATTATCTAGTATCTACTACGAATTAAATAAATTTTATTTTGGTAATGATGTAGTAGTAGATGATGAGATTAGATATGAATGGGAGAGAATACCTCATTTCTATTATAATTTTTATGTATATAAATATGCTACTGGTCTTAGTGCTGCTACTGCTATTGTAAAAGGTATATTAGATGGTAAAGATAATGCAGTAGATAATTATATTAATTTCTTAAAATGTGGTTCTAGATTATCTCCAATTGAATCACTTAAAGTAGCTGGAGTTGATTTGACTGATAGTAGTGTAGTTGATATTGCTTTGGAAGAATTTAAAAATATATTAGATATGTATAAAAATATAATATAAAAAAGAGACAATTTTATTGTCTCTTTAGTACTTACAAAATGCTGATTTAATAAAAAATACCTTACATAAAGGTATCTTTTTGACTTTTATACAATAAAATTATTTCATTTAAAGACTACAGGCTTTAAATGACAGTGAGAGACCTTAGGCTCGAACTGATATTATTATTTAACACTTCTTAGATAAGCAACTAAATTATTAGCATGGTTATAGTAGGTAGTATTATTATTTGATTTTAGTACTATACTATCATTATCAATTATTTGTATATCTATTTTTTGCATCACATTATTGTTATCATATCTTACACTAATGGTATCATAACATATATCGTTGTTACCAGTCCAAGGACCATTATTTGATAGTTCTTTCCAATATGTATCTATTTTATTTAATACTTCTTTATTTAATATAGTTTCAGTATTATTACAATCTACATAATAGATATCGTAGTTATTAGTATTTAATATATCTTTAGTCCAATTACTATTTTGTTTATTTATTAATATCAATACTATTATTCCTAGAAAGATTAGAATTGTAACTCCTATTACAATATAATTTTTTTTAGTCATATATCCTCCTTATGTTCTAACTTAATATTATCATTTAGAAAAAATTGTGTCAATAATTTTAATATAGATATTTCTTTTTCTGTCAAATTAATGTATACTTATAATAGGTGATTAGATGGAACTTTATGAATTAAAAAGAGAATATAAATTACTTGAAGATAAAATTAATAATCTTAGGAGGTCTCTTTGACTTAGATGGTAAGATAAAAAGAGTAGAAGAAATTAATAATTTAATGTTAGAAGGTTCTTTTTGGGATGATAGAGAGACTTCTGATAGATTAGTTAGTGAACTTAAATATGATAAGAATATTATTGATAATATTAATGATTTAAGTAATAAACTATCTAGTAATATTAGTATGCTTAATGATATTAAGAGTGATGATACTGAGTTATTGTCTTTGGTAGAAGAAGATTATTATGATATTAGTAGATTAATTGAAAAAGCTACTCTTGATACTTATTTAAGTGGTGAATATGATAATAATAATGTTATTATGGAAATTCATGCTGGAGCAGGTGGTACTGAATCTTGTGACTGGGCTATGATGCTATATAGAATGTATACTAGATATGCTAGTAAGAATAATTATTCTATTATTGAACTTGATAGGCAAGATGGTGAAGAAGCTGGTATTAAGTCAGTTATGTTTCAGATTAATGGACCTTTAGCGTATGGTTATTTAAAACATGAAAAGGGTGTACATAGACTAGTTAGAATTAGTCCATTTGATGCTAATAAGAGGAGACATACTTCATTTGCTGCGGTGGATGTAATGCCTGAGATTAATAATAAAATTAATATAGAAATTAATGATAGTGATATTAGAGTGGATATTTATCGTAGTAGTGGTCCTGGTGGACAAGGTGTAAATACTACTGATAGCGCTGTTAGAATTACACATATTCCTACTGGTATTGTTGTTACTTGTCAGAATGAAAGAAGTCAGATTAGAAATAAGGAAAAGGCATTAGAGGTACTTAAAGGAAAACTTTTATTACTTGAAGAGGAAAAACAAAATGAAAAATTAAATGGTATAAAGGGTGAACAATTATCTAATGGATGGGGTAGTGCTAAAAGAAGTTATGTAATGCAACCTTATACTTTGATTAAGGATAATATTAGTGGTTATGAAAGTAGTAATGTTAATGCTATATTAGATGGTGAGATAGAAGAAATGTTAGAATATGGTATAAAAGAATAAAAGGGTGAATTATTATGGGAATATTAGATTATTTTAGAAAGAAAAAAGTTGATAGTATTGTAGACAAAGTAAATAAGAAAAATATTGGTAAGAGATATTGTATGCTTATTCTTGGTACTTTAATAGTGGCTTTTTCTTTTAATTTATTCTTTTTGAGATATAATTTAGCTTGTTTTGGAGTAAGTGGTATATCTATTATACTTAGTAAGTTTGGAGTTAATCCATCTATATTTATCTTAGTATGTAATATTTTACTTATGATACTTGCTTATTTTACTTTAGGTCTTGAAAATACTAAAAATCAATTAGTAGGAGCTGTTATATATCCAATATTAGTACAACTTACTAGTTATATTACTAAATATATTGATTTAGGTGATACTGAAATGATTGTTATTGCAGTAGTTGGAGGAGTACTAGCGGGTATTGGATATGGTCTTATATATAAAAGTAATTTTTCTACTGGTGGTACTGATGTTATTGTGGGTATTATTCATAAGTATTTGAAGATGTCTATGGGAAATGCTGGCCTTATAGTAAATGGTTCTATTATATTACTTGGAAAACTTGTTTTTGGATGGAATATAGTACTTTATGCTATTTTGGTTTCTTACTTGATATCTATATTTACTGATAAGGTATTACTTGGTATATCTAAAAGTAAAGCTTTTTATATAGTTGTTGATAAAGAAAAAGATGATATGGTAAGAGATTTTCTTATTTCACTTCCTGATGTGGGAGCCACTATTATTGATGCAGAAGGAGGATACTCTAATGATGAAGAAACTCTATTATTAGCGGTTGTTCCTACAAGAAGTTATTTTATTGTTAAAGAAGGATTAAAAGAAATAGATGATAATATATTTTTCTTAGTTTGTGATTCATATGAAGTTAGTGATAAAGGTGATTTGTCATGACTTTGAATAAGAGAAAAAAATTTAATACTAAGAGATTAGAGAAGACTATTAAAAATAAGAATACTTATTATAATTTCTTTCTATTTATGATGGGTATGGCTATTAGTGCTATTTCTGTTAGTGTATTTTATTCTCCTAATGGTGTTGTTACTACTGGTAGTACTGGACTAGCTATTATTCTTAATAAATATTTGAATATTGATTTATCTTTATTAGTACTTTGTTTATCTTCAATATTATTAGTTTTATCTTTTTTGATATTTGGAGTTAATTATGGTTCTAAACATATTTTAGGTACAATATTATTTCCAATATTTATTAAGAGTGCTACTTTAATTAATGAATTTATTGATTTTAAAGATACTTCTTTATTTTTACTTATTATTATAGGTAGTGTACTTTCTGGAATAGGATTTGGTTTAGTAAAAAGAAGTAATTATAGTTTGGGTGGATTTTATGTACTATATGATATTATTAATCAAAAATTAAAAATATCTATAGGTAAGGCTAGTTTAATATGTAATAGCTTACTTATTATTTTTAGCATATTTACTTTTGGTATTAGTAAATGTATTTATGCAATGATTGGTTTATATGTGGCTAGTTATGTTGGTGATAAAATTATGCTTGGTATTTCTAATAATAAAGCTTTTTACATTGTTACTAGGAAGTCTTTTGAAGTTAGAGATTATATTATAAATAATCTAAATCATACTGTTACAGTCGTTACTGCTAGAGGGGGATATTCTGATAGAAAGAAGAAAATGTTACTTTGTGTAATACCTACAGTAGAATATGTAAAAATGAAGGAAGTAATTAAAGCAATTGATGATAAGGCATTCTTT
Organism: Bacilli bacterium; assembly: GCA_051872655.1. GTDB lineage: Bacteria > Bacillota_I > Bacilli_A > RF39 > UBA660 > CAG-302. The sequence continues at coordinate 48,863 of JBJEEB010000006.1, forward strand.
TTAATTACGGATTGTTATAGTGTATCTAAATAGGAAATTTATGTAAATTTGTTTATAGTTGTTTTAAAAAATGATAAATAATGGTATAATTATTTATACAGATATGGAGGAGTTTGATGTGGAGTTAATTAGAATTAGCGATGTTCAAAAGACATATAAAACTGGTACTGTTGCTTTATATGATTTAAACCTTAGTATAAAAAAAGGTGAATTTGTATTTGTAATAGGTGCTTCAGGTAGTGGTAAATCTACTTTGATTAAGATGTTATATAGAGAAGAAAAACCTGATAAAGGTTCTATTATAATAGGTGGTATTAATGTAGCAAAACTTAGAAATAGAAAAGTTTATGCTTTAAGAAGAAAGTTAGGAGTTGTCTTTCAAGACTTTAAATTATTACCTAAACTTACAGTATATGAAAATGTTGCTTTTGCTATGGAGGTATTAGGATACGATAAAAAAGAAATTCATAAGAGAGTAATGGAAGTTCTTGATTTAGTTGGACTTAAAAATAAAGTTAGACAATTTCCTGATCAGTTGTCTGGTGGTGAACAGCAGAGAGTAGTTATTGCTAGGGCGATTGTTAATAAACCTAAATTACTTATTTGCGATGAACCTACTGGTAATTTAGATCCTGATACTTCAATGGAAATAATGAAAGTACTTGATGAAATTAATGCTATGGGAACTACTATTATAATGGCAACTCATGATAGAGATATTGTTGATAGAATGAAGAAGAGAGTTATTTTACTTGATAGAGGAAGACTTGCAAAAGATATAGAGAAAGGAAGCTATTGTAATGAAAGGTTTTAGAAGTATAAAAAGATATTTTAGAGATGCATTACATGGAGTATTTAGAAACTTTCCTCTATCACTAGCTTCAATATCTTGTATTACTATTACTTTAATTGTAGTAGCAGTATCTCTAATTTTATCTTATAATGTTGAACATTTTTCTGATTCTATTAGAAAAGATGTAACTGTTGTTATGTTTTTGAAAAAAGAAACTACTAAGGAAGATTTAGATAAGATAAAAAAAGAATTAGAAAGTATTGAAAATATTGAAAATAGTAGTATTGTACTTAAAACTAAGGATGAATCCGCTAAAGAATTAAAAGAACAAAATGAAATATTTGCTACTACTGTTGATAGATGGACTAATGAGACTAATCCACTGCTTGACAGTTATATGTTTAAAGTAAAAGATATTGTTAAGATTGATGATACTGTTAAGGAAGTAAAAAATTTATCTTTTTCAAAAGATAAAATTAATAATATTAATTATGGAGAAGATATTGTTCATCAATTAGTAGAAGTATTTAATGTGGTAAAGAAGATATGTATAGTAGCAGTTGCTTCACTAGTTCTTGTTACTGCATTCTTAATAGCAAATACTATTAAACTTGCTATTTATTCAAGAAAAAGAGAAATTGAAATAATGAGGTTAGTTGGAGCTTCAAATATTTCAATTAAGATACCATTTATTATTGAAGGCTTATTTATTGGTATTCTTGGTTCTGTTATTCCAATACTTATTACCATATTTGGATATACTTCACTATTTAATTATTTTGGTGGTAAGTTATTTGGATCTGGTCTTGCATCACTAGTTAATCCTATGCCATTTGTATATCAAGTATCTGGTGTTCTTTTAGTAATTGGTATAGTTGTTGGTATGCTAGGTAGTTATCAAGCTGTAAGGAAATACTTGAAAATATAGTATTTCTTTTTTTATCCACAGAGCGGTTAAATAATAGCTTACCAACTACAATGCTCTCTTTCTAAAAATATTGTATATCAAATATTATTAAAAGTGGATACTTATATCTTTTAAAAAAATATAATTTAAAATAAATTATGTTTTATAATTAGTAATATAAATTTAAATAATAGACAAAAAAGTTAAAAACACGATAAAAAATCACATTGTATTCTTTTAAAAACTTAACATAGTATAAAGATTATAAAATTATGCAACTTTATCAAAAATAATTCTACAATCAAATTTAAATCTAATGTAAATAAGATGACGATCAAGTGAAAAAAATTAGTGAACACTTGAAAATATGTTATAATTAATTTAGCATATAGGAGGATAATTATAATGAAATATAATAGAAATTTAGAAATAATATTGAATAGAATTAAGAATGAAACTAAAGATTTTGTAAAAATTTTCTCATCTTCTTTTCCAAAAAGAATGAAATTATATGAAAATAAACAAAAATATATAATTACAAAAGATACTCCTACTGAAAGATTCTTTTATACAGAAGAAGAAAAGAAAAAATATTCAAATGAACATGATAAATATTTTTGTTATATAATAGAAAAATTCGTAACAACAATACAAGAAAAAAATCCCAACTTTGATTTATCTAATTTTTATAGTAAATTTGATGATATAATGTTTTATGACATTAAATCTTCTGGGGTTTATATTGGTGGAACGTACATTCATATTGGTGGATTTTATAGTTCAATGTTTAATGTAATAGTAAATCGTGAGCATTCAGATAATAAAGATAAAGTAGTTACTCATGAATTATTACATGCAGCTTCTTCTAAAAATTGTTTTTTATTTGGGTTTTATAATGGTCTTATAAAAACTGGTAGGTGGCTAAATGAAGGTTATACTGAATTATTAAATAACAGATATTTTGATAGCAATTTTGGTTTTTCATATCCTAGCGAAGTTTTTCTTATGAATAAACTAGAACATATTATTGGAAAAGAAAAAATGGAACATTTATATATAAATAGTGATTTAAAAGGATTAATTAATGAAATAAATAAATATTTAAGTAAAAAACAAACATGGTCATTTATTAGAGGAAAAAATATATCAAAAAGATTATTATATTTACAAAAAATGAGTATTAATAAAAGTAAAAATGAAAATAAACCAATCGATAATTTATTTATTTCACAAATACAAAGTGTCTTTTCAACTATACAAAACAGAAATCTAATGAAAAAAATTCTAGAAATTTATATTCCTAGAAAATCATATATATCTCTTTTACAAGCTAATTTAAGCAATAATGATGAATCTAATATAAATGAATTATCAACTAAAAAAAATGCAAAAGTATATAGCAAAAAACGTGGCTTTGCAACTATAACTGCTTTGATTACTTTATTATCAATAATTCTAGGTGCAGTAATTATTTTTATAATTATAAATAATCTTTTGATATAAAGTTAGTATGTGACCTGATGTCAAAAAAAGACATATTAGATTTAATAAATAATTTTGAAATTGAAACATGAAAAACAAATAAAAGCTTATGAACTTTAGTTCGTATATTGTTTTGAAATGAAACTCTTGATATAATAAAATTATTCTAATTTTATATATTCATTTATACCATATTTTTCATTTACTATATCATAGAATATATATGTATGAGGAGGATTATATGTTAGGTATATAAATCCTATATATATAATTATTATTATTGGTACTGAGAGTGTATTTAACACTTTTAGTTTTTTTTCTTTTAATATGTTATAACTTACTATTTGACCTATTATATATACTATTATCATAAGAATTATGGATATAAATATATTTTCTCCAAATAGTTTATATAGTGGTATATATATTACTAGATATAGTGGTATTTGCATTAGAGGAATGAAATATGTATTAAATGAAAAATTATTATATTCAATATTATATTTTTTTAAAAGAATATATTCAATTAAACTATATATTAATGTTGAAGTGAATAGTATTTTCATATGTTCCCAAATGCTTTCATTTACTGGAAATATAAAAGAAAAGATTATGTTTGGACATACTTCATAGGCAAAGTGAGATATAAAAGATAGTATTGTTATAATAATTACTCCAAGTAATTTTATTTTCTTTAAGTTCATGTTATTACTCCTTTATTTATTATATTATTATTATGGTTAAATATTAAAAAAATATAGGATAATTTTAGAGACTATTTTAGGCTCTAAAATTACTTTATGAAGACCTTAGGCTTCATAAACATCGAACTACTTTAGTGTGAGATGAAAAAATAATAAATACCTTTATTTTTATGTGTTTTTTTAGTATAATATATATTGTGGTAATATGAAAAAAAGTTATATATTTATAGGTATATTTTTAATATTTATAATAGTTATTACAGTAATAGGTAGTATTATAGTTACTGGTAATGTTAAAGTTACTGAAGATAAAGATATTTTAACTATACAGAGTAATAAAGAAGTATATTTTAAACCTTATGGTTATAGTATAGATAATCCTAATATTATTGTTAATCCTTATGGTAATAGTCCTCTTACCGCTATTGCTATGTTTGAAACTAGTAATTATAGTGAAGTATCTATTAAAATATTAAGTAAAGATGGTAATAGTGATATATTTTATACTTTTGCTAAGGATAAGTATCACTTAATTCCTATATATGGATTATATGCTGATTATGATAATACAATAATTTTATCTAGTGAAGGTAAAGAAAAAGTTATTAATATTAAAACAGATAGTTTACCTGAAGATTTTACTTATGTTGATAATGGTACTAGTGGTAATTTTATGTTTTATAATAGTAATTATCCATATGCTATTGATAATAATGGTGAAGTAAGATGGTATCTTAATAGTAATTATTATGGTAATATTAGTCTAATGGATAATTCCACTATTATCATTGGTAGTAATAGATATAATGAAGAGGGAAGAACTATATCTTTTTATGAAATAAATTTACTTGGTAAGATTTATAATGAGTATATTATGAATAATGATTATTATGGCTATAATACTATAATAGAAGGTAATGCAGTGGTACTAAGTAATAAGGTAATGCTTATCGATTTGCAAACAGGAGAAGTTAAGAGAGAATATTTTAATAATGATGGATATGACTATGTTGATAATGTTGATGGAGATATTGTAGTTAGAAAAGATAATATTTATTATAAATTTACAGACAATGAATTAAAAGAAACTTCTTATGATAATGTGAACAAAGAATATAGTTTTTATAATAATACTGTTAATTATAGTATAATACCTTCAAGTAGGTATGGTAGTCTACTGGAGACTAAGAAAAGTGATAAAAGAATATCTCTTATTAACTATGATAAGAATGATGATCTTAATATACTCTTAAAAAAAGAAATAGATAGAATTTTAGTAACTAATAATAATGAAGATAATATATATATTATTCTAGATAAATTTTTAGATAAGAGAGTATATGAGGTATCTGATACTTTGTATATTAATGATACTAGTTTAAGTGGAAAATATACAGTTTATGTTAAGATAAAAGATAGACTATATAAGACTGACTATTATATTGAGGTGTAAAATGGATAGAATTATTTTACATATTGATGTTAATAATGCTTTTCTTAGTTGGTCCGCTGTATGGATGCTTAAAAATGGATATAATAAAGATATTCGTAATAGATATGCTGTTATTGCAGGGGATGAATCTCAAAGGAGAGGTATTGTTTTAGCTAAGAGCGGATTATGCAAGAAAAGAGGAGTAAAAACAGCAGATCCTATTTATTTAGCTAGAAGAAAATGTCCATATTTAGAGGTGTATCCTCCTAAATTTGGAGTATATAAGAAATTTTCTGATATGATGTATAAATATTTATGTAATTATACAAATATTATTGAGAGATATTCAATTGATGAATGTTTTCTTGATTATACAGGTAGTATTAATTTGTTTGGTGATCCAGTAAAGGTCGCCTACAGGATTAAGGATGATATTTATAAAAAATTTGGTTTTACTGTTAATGTTGGAGTAGGCAATAATAAGTTACTTGCTAAGATGGCATCAGATTTTGAGAAACCTAATAAGGTGCATACTCTTTTTAGTAATGAGATTGAAAAGAAGATGTTTCCATTACCAATAGAAGATTTGTTTATGATAGGTAAGGCAAGTAGTAAGAAACTTAGGGAGATGGGAATTACTACTATTGGTGAACTAGCTAAAACTGATGAAGATGTTCTTGTTAAGAAATTTAAGCAAATGGGTAAAATGATGCATGAATATGCTAATGGTATTGATAATAGTGAAGTTATGTATGAAAGAGAACAGGTAAAGAGTATTTCTAATTCAACTGTACTTCCTTATAATTACCATGATATAGAAATGATAAAGAATGTTATTCATAGTTTGTCTAATGAAATAGGTAAAAAATTAAGAAACAATAAATTGTATGCTGATACTGTAGGTATTTGGTTTAAATATACTTATTTTGATAAAGTTAGTAGACAAATAAAATTAGATAATAGTATCTCAAATGATGAAGATATATATAGTAATGCTTTTAGTATTTTTAATAGTATTTGGAATCATGAAGATGGTATTAGAAGTATATGTGTGTTTGTAAGTGGGTTATCTAGTGAGAGAAAACTACAATTATCTTTATTTGATGATATAACTAGGAAAGATGAAGATGATAATAATCTTCAAGATGTTATTGATGATTTAAGAGATAAATTTGGAGATAATGTAATTGGGTTTGCTAATAAAAAAAATGATAAAAATACTGATAGTTCTAACTATTAAAAGTGTCAGATGAAAATTAAGATAGGAGATAATAATAATGAATACAGAAATAATAAATGAAATTAGTGAAAATTTAAATATTAAAAAGGAAGGTATTGAGGCAGTACTTAAGTTACTTGAAGATGGTAATACTGTTCCTTTTATAGCTAGATATAGAAAAGAAGCTACTGGAGCTTTAAATGAAGAGCAGATTAGAAGTATTAATGAATGTTATGAATATCAAATTAATCTTTTAAAGAGGAAAGAGGATGTTATTAGATTAATTGATGAGAAAGGGTTACTTACTGAAGAACTTAGAAATAGTATCATGAATGCTTCTAAACTTGTTGAAGTTGAAGATATATATAGACCTTATAAGGAAAAGAAAAAGACTAAAGCTACAGAGGCTATTAAAAATGGGTTAGAACCTTTAGCTAAAATTATTATGTCTTTTAAAATGGTCGATATTAATAAAATTGCAGAATCTTATTTAAATGATAATGTTAAGACGATAGATGAAGCAATTACTGGAGCTAGTTATATTATAGCGGAATGGATTAGTGATAATGCAAGTTATCGTAAATATATTAGGAACAATATGAATAATTATGGTATAATTCATAGTAGGTTAAAAAAGGATGCACATGATGAAAATAAAACCTATGAGATGTATTATGATTATGAAGAGAGGATAAAATTTATTAAACCTCACAGAGTACTTGCTTTAAATAGAGGAGAAAAAGAAGGCATTTTAACAGTTAATATTGAAGTTGATTATGATTATATTATTTCTTATTTAGAAAATAAAATTATAAAAAATAATGATGTTATGTCTTCTGATATAGTAAAAGCCGCTATTAAGGATAGTTATAAGAGACTTATATTTCCTAGTATTGAAAGGGAAGTAAGAAGTGATTTAAAAGATATAGCTGAACAGTCCGCTATTGAAGTATTTGGTAATAATTTAGAAAAATTAATACTTACTCCTCCTATGAAAGATATTACTGTTCTTGGATTTGATCCTGCATATAGAACTGGTTGTAAACTTGCAGTTGTAAGTCCTACATCAAGTGTACTTAATATTTCAGTTATATATCCACATGAACCACATAATAAGTGGGAAGAATCTAAGAAGGTACTTAAGGATTTGTTTAAAAAGTATGATATTGATGTAGTAGCAATTGGTAATGGAACTGCTTCAAGAGAAAGTGAAAAACTAGTTGCTGAGGCTATTAGTGAATATAAAGATAAGAATATTAAGTATGTTATTGTAAGTGAAGCAGGGGCTAGTGTTTATTCTGCGAGTGATTTGGCTATTAAGGAATTTCCTGATTTAACTGTGGAAAAGAGAAGTGCTATTAGTATTGCAAGGAGACTTCAAGATCCTTTATCTGAACTTGTTAAGATTGATAGTAAAAGTATTGGTGTTGGGCAGTATCAACATGATGTAAATGAAAAGAAACTTGATGAATCTTTGGATTTTGTTGTTAGTAAATGTGTTAATAATGTTGGTGTTAATATTAATACTGCTAGTAGTTCTATTTTAAAGTATATTTCTGGACTTACTAAAACTACAATTGATAAAATTATTAATTATAGAGAAAAAAATGGTAAAATTATTTCAAGAGATAGACTTGTTAAAGATAAAGTTTTAAGTCCAAAGGTTTATGAACAATCAATAGGTTTTATGAGAGTAATTGATGGTGATAATGTTATGGATGAGACTCCTATTCATCCTGAAAGTTATGGGGTAGCAATGAAAGTACTAAATGATTTATCTTGTACTGTTAAAGATATTGGAAAGGAAGAACTTTCTAAGAAGTTAGATAGTATTAATATTGAGATTTACTCTAAGGAACTTGGAGTGGACAAATATACTCTTGAGGATATTATTAAGTGTTTGAAGCAGCCCAATAGAGATTTTAGAGATGATTTTGAGAAACCTATACTTAAGAGTGATGTTCTTAATATTGAAGATTTAAAAGAAAATATGGAATTATCTGGTACTGTTAGGAATGTTGTTGATTTTGGAGCTTTTATTGATATTGGACTTCATGATGATGCACTTGTTCATATTTCTAAACTTACTGATAAATATATTAAACATCCTAGTGAAGTTGTCTCTGTAGGAGATATTGTAACTTGTTATGTTGAAAAAATTGATTTAGCAAAAAAAAGGGTAAGTCTTTCTTTGATTAATCCTAATATGGTTAAAAATTAGTCAAAAAATAGTGATTTTATGTAAAATAGTGTAATTTTATTAAAAAAATGCATAAAATAATTGACAGATAGGCAATTTTATAGTATCATTATTATTGCCTACTGATGCAGATGTAGTTTAATGGTAGAACCTCAGCCTTCCAAGCTGACTGCGTGAGTTCGATTCTCATCATCTGCTCCATTTATGAGAGTAAACAAACTTTTAGGTTTGTATAACATATAAAAGCCTAGTAAACCTTTGTATTTACTGGGTTTTTTGTTTGCCTAAAAGGAGCGTGATAAAATGAATATTACTAGAAAAAACTTCCCTTTAGCACTAAAAGACAAGGTATTAGAAAA
>JBJEEB010000007.1:0-4003 GCA_051872655.1 Bacilli bacterium
TTTTTAATATGTCTAAATATGAATTAGAAGATGACATTGTGTTAGCAAAATTTATAAATTATATGCAATTAGCTTTATATCACAGAAGATTAAACTATTATAGAAATTTACAAAGGATACAAGAATTTGAAACAAATATGAATGAGTCAATTCAATATACAGATAAAGAAAACAATATTAGAACTCCAGATATAAATATTTTGAAAAATAAAGAAATTTATCTTCTTAATTTGCATTATGGTCATGGTTTAAGCTATGAACAAATATCAGCAATTACAGGCGAAAAGGTATGCACTTTAAAACAAAGAAGAAATAGAGCCATTGCAAAATTAAAAGATGAAATGGAGGGAAAAATATGAATAAGGAAACAGAATTTTATAACCTACTAAAATCAGCAGTAACAAATGATGTAGCTTTAATAAAAGTTTTAGATAAAATAATGACACTTATTAACAAAAACTCAAAAAATAGACATGGGGAAATAGATGAGGATTTAAAGAGCGAATTGATTACATATTCTGTTGAACTGATAAGAAATAAAGAAATTTATAAAAAATTTCAAAATTAAATGTAATCTTTTTTAAATTTCAGGTGCTGTTCATAGTAGAAGTTGAAAAAAAACTTCGACTATGGATAGCACATTGAAAATTGAATAGGATTTTGTTGGATCATACAAGAATTGCGTTCTAGGTAGGTTAGCAACTATCTAGATTAACAATAAGAATGTTATCTTATTGCGAATGCCGTTTAGGATACTTTTGTATAGTCATAGTTCGAGCGTAAAGTTATAAAGGCAGTCCATAATGTTTTTATAATGGTGCGTCCCAAGCAATGAGTACAAGCCAGAGTTCTGGTTGGTGAAAGTCCAATGTTGCTAGAAACAATAGCAGTCTAACAAAGAGAAAAAGTAAAAATAAACCATATTATTAGAGCTATTTTATAGCAATAATAATTAAATTGGAGGCAAATAAAATGTTAGATATTATTTCAATGATTACATTTTTATTTTTATTTATTGGACTACCTATAATTTTAATTATTATTGGTGGTAATGATAAAACAGAAGAAGAACAAAGATTAGAAGATGAAGAACAAATGCACTATTTAAAAGAATATAGAGAAAAGAAATTAAATAAGAAAAATAAAATTTGGAGGTAGGTATATGGGAAAATTATTATATACTTGGGAACAAGTTGAAGCATATAGTATTATAGCACTACATAACTTATTACATTCAGCAAATGAAGTTAATTTAAAAAATATAAAAATGTTCATAGAGCCTTTACAAACTTTATATAGTAAGGCAGAAGTTACAGGAATAGCAAAAAAATTGATAAATAATGATTAAAATATATTTATACAAATTCTTGAGTTAGTATTTTGTTTAGCGACTTATACTAACTCTTTTTCTTTGTCAAATGTGTAAATATAAAATTTGTACCTTTGTAGCTAATAATTTCATGTGCTAGACTCCAGCTATAAGCAAAATTTATTTTGCTTATATGAATTGGAGGTATAAATATGTCATTCTTAAAATATCAAAAGCAAAATCCAGAGTTTTTAAATAATTACTTAAAATATAAGGCATATATTGAATTCAAATCAAAAACAACAGTAGATGAAACATATTTTGACCTAAGAACTCTGTTTAGATATATAAAATTGTTTTTATATGATCACGATAAGATTTATACTATAACTTTAGAAGAATTTAAGACTGTAACAATAGTTGATGTTACAATAAAGGATTTAAGTAATATTACTCAAAACAATTTGGAAAAATACATTATATTTTTAAGTAATACTTTAAAAAATGATACTAAAACTAGAAATAGAAAATTAACATCTGCTAAAAAGTTTTTTGAATATTTAGAAACCAATAACTTAATTAGTATAAATCCAGCAAGAAATATAAGTTCTGGTAAAATTGAGAAAAGAATTCCAAAGCATTTAAGTTTAAATGAAAGCAAACAATTACTAGCTAACACAATAAAATCTGAGTCTAAATTTAAAATAAGAAATTATGCGATAACATGTCTATTTCTTAATTGTAGTTTGAGATTGTCAGAGCTTACAGCTATAAACTTAACAGACTTAAAAATAGATAATAGTGAACAAACATTAAAAGTACATGGTAAAGGTAATAAAGAAAGAATAATTTACTTAAATGCAGCAGTTTGTGAAGCTATAATTCGCTATTTAGAAGTTAGACCACCTTTGGGGAAAGATAATAAAGACCATAATGCATTATTTATCAGTGGTCAATACAAAAGAATATCAAACAGAGCTGTACAAACGATAATAAAAAATGCACTTCTTTATTTACTTGAGGAAAATCCTTATAAAGATAAATATCATACTCATACATTAAGGCATACAGGAGCTACATTACTTTACAATGAAAAAGATATAAATATTTTTGTATTAAAGAGAATGCTTGGTCATGAATGTTTAGAAGCCACTGAGATTTACACTCAGGTTTCAAACGAAAAGCTAAAATATATAATGGAAAATTGTACTATATCAAGTATTATAGAACGAAACGGAGGTCAAATATAAATGAATGAAGAAAATAAGATACCTAAATTTGTTACTGATTTAACTAATTATCTAATAGCAATAAGAAACTTATCAGAAGTATATGTTAAAAATATGGCTATAACAGTAGGGCAATTCTTGGAATTTATCAATATTCATAAATTTAAAAATAAATATAATTCAATAAAAGACATTACTCTAAATGATGTGAGATCTTTAACAAATAGTGATATTTATAGCTTTATTTATTTTTTAGCAGAATCACAATATAAAATAAATTCAAGAGTTGTAAAAATAGAACATTTAAGAACTTTCTTTAATTACCTATTTACTATAAAGCATACTATATTTACTGAACCATTTAAAAAAATAAATTCTGAAAGGAAAATTGAGAAGAAATTGCCTAATTACTTGTCATTAGATGAAGCCAAAAAAATGATAGAGGTATATGCTAATAGTATAGATGAAATAGAGATACGAGATAATGCAATACTGCATCTTTTTCTGAATAGTGGACTCCGTTTAGCTGAATTAAAAAATCTATCTATTGATGATTTAGATTTAAAAGATAATAAATTTTCTATAATTGGTAAAGGTAATAAAGAAAGAACAGGTTATATAAATGATATTACAAGAAAGGCTTTAGATGAATATTTAAAAGTAAGAGATAAATTAAACCCTAAAACAAAAACCCTATTTGTTAGTAGATATGGCTTAAAAATGAGTTCTACTGGTATTGAAAAAATCGTTAAACGAGCTTATGAAAAAGCTGAAATTGATGATGAAGATTATTGTGTTCATACATTAAGACATACTTGTGCTACACTATTATATAGAAACGGTGTAGATATTAGAACAATTCAAGAAATATTAGGACATGTTCAAATTGATACTACAGAAATATATACACATTTGCATGACCAGGAAGTTATGGATGCAATGTTAGATCATCCTTTATCACAATTTAAAATGGCAAATGCAGAGGCATTTTGTGCTTAATTTATAGTAAAGGAGCTGATATATAATGATAGATTATGAAAAGAAATTTGATACAAACAACATTCATTCTGTTGAATTAAATCTATTAGATGGACAAGTCGAAATAATTTTGAGAGCTTTAGAATTATATGGCTATAATCTTGAATATATGCTTAATGGTAGTGATGCAACAGATGAATTAAGACAAGAAAAGATAGCAATGTTGAAATATACTTATGAGCAAGTATTAGCAACACAAGCTGAACAAGTAGATTCAAAAGCCAATAATCTTGATAATTTGAGTAGTTTAGGTAAATTATTAAGTAAAGATTTTGGTCAAATTCAGCCAAACAAGAACTTAAAGGTCATATAGACATTTTTAATATATGTATCAAAATAAGTAGGGAATAGGGGAATAGGCTATTTTAGGGAAATTAAATAAAATAGAAATTTTAAAATAACTTTTTAAAATGAAAATAAAATTTAA
>JBJEEB010000008.1:0-56391 GCA_051872655.1 Bacilli bacterium
GGCAGAGAAGAAGGTATTGAAGATAAAACTAAAGAAGTTATTATTAATATGTTAAGAGAAAAATCCGATTATGAATTTATATCTAAAATAACTGGTAAAACAATAGATGAAATTAAAGAAATTGAATGTAATATTAATAAATAAATATTGAAATATAGGAACTAAAATAGTTTCTATATTTTTAGGTTTACACTTTGTTAAAAAAATATTGATATGTATAGATAAATATTAAAAAAAATGTTATAATGTATGAGAGGTAGATGTATGAAAAAAATATTTGTTGCAATTATAATATTTTTATCTTTTTCTATTAGTGTTCAGGCACTTACTGGATATGTTTATTGTCCTGATGATAATGAACCTATTAATGTAAGAAGTAGTATAGGTGGAGATATTCTTGGAACTGTTAGTTGCAATAGTACTGTTGAAATATTAAATGATAATACTGGTTCTAATTGGTATCAAATAAGACAAGGAAACTTGACTGGGTATTCTTCTAGTGATTATATAAAGATAAATAATTCTTCTAATAACTTGAAAGGTAGAGTTTCTTGCATTGAAAACGATGATCCTTTGACTGTTAGAAGTAGTGTTAATGGTACTATTATTGAAAGACTACCTTGTGATACAGAAATGAAAATACTTGATAATTCTTTAGGAAGTTCTGGATACTGTTCTAATTGGTATAAAGTAAGTTATGGTAATGATAAGATAGGATATGTATGTGGTACTTATGTTATTACTGAGGCTTATGTCGATCTTGATAGTGATGAGGCTATCAGTTATAGAAATAGTTTAAAATCTGCAGGATTTCCTGATAGTTATTTAGAGGATTTAGTTAAATTACATTTTGAACATCCTACTTGGCAGTTTGTTCCTTTTAATACTAATTTGGATTGGAATAGCGTCATTGAGAATGAAAGCGTTGAAGGAAGAAATTTAGTTTATTATACTTATGGTGAGGGGTATAGGAGTAAAAATTCTTATAGTTACGATTATGCAACTGATGAGTATTATAGACATTCTAAGGAAATAAATTGGTGGTATGCTTCTCCAGAAGCAATAGCCTACTATATGGATCCAAGAAATTATTTAAATAGTAAAAATATATTTACTTTTGAATCTTTATCTTATGAATCTTCTTTTCAAACTAGTAATATTGTGAATAAAATTCTTGGTAATTCTTTTATGCCAGGTATTTATAGTAAGTATAGTGATAATCCTTATACTGATGCTTTTATGGAAGCTGCTAGTACATATGATGTTAGTCCTATTCATTTAGCGAGTAGAATACTTCAGGAACAGGGAATTAATGGCTCATCAACTGGTTTAGGTGGTGCTTTTACTTATGGTGGAAATACTTATTCTGGATATTTTAATTTTTATAATATTAAAGCAGTAGGTAATGATCCTTCAGTTGCTCTTGTATGGGCAATGGGTGGAGTTGATAGTAGTTTGACATCTTATGGTAGACCTTGGAATAGTCCTTATAAGTCTATTATTGGTGGTGCTAAATTCTTGAGTGAAGATTATATTAGTATTGGTCAAAATACTTTATATTTTGAAAAATTTGATGTATCTAGGTCTAATGGTCATTACACTCATCAGTATATGCAAAATTTAACTGCTCCACTTACAGAAGGAGTTACTACTTATAGTAGTTATAGTAGTATTAATGGACTACTTGATGAAGCACTTGTATTTATTATTCCAATTTATAATAATATGCCCAGTACAAAGGTTGATGCTCCTGTTAATAAAAATCCTAATAGTTATTTAAAAAGTATAAAAATTGATGAAAAAGAATTAGATGGTTTTTCTTATGATAATTTGAACTATCAATATGATGTTCCATTTGGTGTTAGTACCATTAAAATAGATGCTACTTCAATTAATTCTAAGGCTAGTATTAGTGGTATTGGTAACATTAAATTAGAAGAAGGTGATAATAATATTGTTATTAAGGTTACTGCTGAAAATGGTAATGTAACTAATTATAATTTAGTTATTAATAAAAAAGAGAAAACTGAAGACATAGATATTTCTGATGGTGATACTTTAACTAATATTATTATTGATAATGTAGATTTTACTTTTAATAAGGATGTATTTGAATATAATGTTCAAACTATTTTTGATAATGGTAAGATAAGTATTAAATATTATATTGATAATGATGTCAACTATAAAGATATTGATTTGATAGTAGGTAAGAATATTGTTACTATTGGAAAATATACTATTAACATTGTTAGAAGTGATATTAGTATTAATACTGCTCTTAATAAATCTGGAATTAAATATAATGATAAATATTTGTATGGTATTAATTTAAATACTGGTACTAATAGTTTATATAATAATCTTAAAGAAATTAGTGATAGTCTTTCTATTACTATTAAAGATAAGGATAATAATAATTCTTCTATATTTAAGACTGGAGATAAAGTTAATATTAAATCTTCTAGTGAAGAAAAGAGTTATGAAGTGCTTATATATGGTGATGTAAATGGTGATGGTGCTATTGATAAATTAGATTATTTAGCTATATTAAGACATTACTATGGATATAAAAAGTATGATGGGGTATATAAAGAGGCTGCTGATGTTAATAAAGATGGTGTTATTGATAAATTAGATTATTTAGCAGTACTTAGAGATTATTATGGATATAAAGATATAATACAGTAGGAGGATAAAATGAAGAGAAGTTATTTCGTAATATTTTTGATTGGATTTGTATTATTTAGTGGTATAGTTAATGCTTCTAGTGTTAGTGTTAAGGCAAGTAATACTTCTATTACTAAAGGAAATTCTGTTACTATAACTGCTACTATAAATAGTGATAGTCCTTTAGTTAGTACAGAAGGTACTCTTATGTGTAAGGGCGCTGGAGTTTCTTCTGGTGTTGATATGACATTTGATGATAGTAGTAATAGTATTTATTCTAAATCATTTAGTACTACAATTAAACCTAGTTCTTCTGGTACTGTTACTTGTAGTGTTACTTCTGTTAGAATTACTAATATGTCTAGTGATAACTGGCAAAATTTAGGAGATGGAGTAGTTAGTATTAAGGTTAATGAACCAGCATATATTCCTCCTAAAAATTATAGTAGTAATAATTATTTAAAATCATTAGAAGTAGAGGGGTATAGTTTTGACTTTGATAAAGAGACTATGGAATATTCTATAGAAGTTCCTCATGGCGTAGAAAAAGTAAATATTAAAGCTATTAAAGAAGATAATAATGCTAAGATATTAGGAAATGGTGAAGTTAGTGTTAGTGAGGGTACTAATAAGCTAGAAGTAAAAGTTACTGCTGAAAATGGTAATGAGAGAATATATATTATTAATGTTACTGTTAAGGAATTGGATCCTATTAATGTTAAGATTGAAAATAAAAGTTATACAGTGATAAGAAAAGAAGGAGTTATTGAAGATATTCCCGAAAATTATGAGAAATCTTCAATTAAGATTGGTGAAGAAGATGTTCTTTGTTATAAAAATGTTAAAACTGGTAATATACTTATAGGTTTAAAGGACGATAAAGGTGAAGCTAGATTCTACTCTTATGATGAGAAAACTAGGAAATATACTCTATATAATGGTTATAAGATAGGCGGATTATATTTAAATATTATTTCTATGCCTAAGGATAAGATTCCTAGTGGTTATTCTAAAGTTTCATTTAATTATGGTGATAACAAACTAGAGGGATATCAACCTGTTAATAATAATGTTACCTATGCTGCTGATGATAGTGTAAAGGGTAGTGACTTTTATTTAGTATATGCAATTAATGAAGTTACTGGTGAGGCTGGTACTTATATGTATGATAAATTAGATGGTACTATTCAAAGGTTTAATAGTAGTTTAATTTTAACTTACAAAGAAAAGGCTGATAATTATTTATTATATTTCTTATTGTCTTTGGTAGTTCTTGCTACTACTATTATTACTTTTGTAATTATATTAATGAAAAAAAAGAAACATAAAAATAAATTTGCTTAATATAATATAGTATCATTATGATTAATGAGAAAGGGAAACATAAGTTGTTTATGTTTTTCTTTTATATGGACTTTTTTTTATTATTTTGTTACAATTATATTGTGATGATTATGAAGACTAAAAATGTTAAAATAATTTTAATTGTTATTTTATTACTTGTTTTATCTAGTTTAATTTTATTATTAATAGATAAGAACTCTTATAAAAATTATTCTAGAAGTTATTTTTATTTAGATACTTATATTAATATTAAAGTTTATACTACTAAAAATGAGAAAGAGATGAACGATATATTTAATGATATTGATTATTTATTTGATAGTCATCATAAGTTTACTGATGCTTTTAATGAATATGATGGTATTATAAATGTTTATTATTTAAATAATAAGCTTGCTAATAATGAAGGTATTGAAATTGATAAGAGATTATCTAGTATTATTAAACTAGGGATGGACTACTATGATATTACTAATGGTTTATTTAATATTGCTTCAGGTAATTTAACTATTAGATGGAAGAAATTTATTGAAGAGTGTGATAGGCTTCCTAGTAATAATGAACTTGATGTTAATATTAATATTGATGATATTAGTTTGGATAATGATGTTTATACTAAAAACAATGATGTTAAATTAGATTTAGGTGGTATGGTAAAAGGTTATGTTACTGAACTTGTTGGTAATTATTTAGAAGAAGAAAATATTCATTCTTATATTATTAATGCTGGTGGTAATGTTAAAGTTGGCAAAGCATATAATAAGGATGCTTTTATAGTGGGAATTACTGATCCTAATAATAAAGAGGGAATATTTACTAAGGTTAATGTTAATAATTTATCTGTTGTTACTTCTGGAAATTATCAAAGATATTGTGAGCTTGATGAAGTAAGTTATAATCATATTATTAATCCTAAAACTAAATATCCTAGTGAATATATGGATTCTGTTACGGTAGTTAGTAAAGATTCTTTACTTGCAGATATTTATAGTACTTATTTGTTCTTGTTACCTGTAGAAGAGGGGATTACTATAGTTAATAATACTTCTGATATAGAAGCTATTTGGTATATTAATAAAGATAATATAGTAAGAAGTGATAATTTTAATTATGAATAAAAATGATATTAAACTTATTATATTTATTATAATTATTGGATTTGGATGTATATTTTTTATTAATTTTAATAAAGAAGAAGGTAATACTATTGAAGTATATTATGAGGATAAATTAATACTTAGTGCTGATTTAAATGTTAATGATGTATATACAGTAGATGGTAAACTTGGCGATGTAGTAATTGAAGTGAAAGATAGGAAAGTAAGAGTATTAAAGGAAAATTCTCCAAGAAATATATGTAGCAGGGAAGGATATATTAGTGATAGTACTAAACCTTTAATTTGTTTACCTAATAAAATTATTATTAAGATAGTTGGCAGTAGTGAAATAGATGGAGTTGTGTATTAATGAAAACAAGAGATATTACAGTAATAGGAATAATGACTGCGATAAGTGTAGTTATTTCAATTATAGAAAGTTATTTTACTTTTATTAGTGATTTTATACCAGGATTAAAACTAGGACTTGCTAATATTGTTATAGTATATGTTTTGTATAAATATAATTTTAAAATGGCAATAACGATATCTCTTATTAGAGTATTAATTGTAGCATTACTTAGAACTGGTTTTGGTATTAATTTTTTCTTTTCTTTATCGGGTGCAATATTTAGTATAATTTCTATGGCACTTGTTAAAAAAACTAAATTATCTATTATTGGTGTATCAATAATAGGTAGTATATTTCATAGTATAGGACAGGTATTAATAGGAGTATTTATACTTAGTAATTATAATATTACTTATTATTTACCATATTTATTATTATTTTCTATACCTACTGGTATAGTAGTTGGATTAATATCGAAGAAGCTTATTAATAGTATTAAATAGTAATATAGGAAGGTGGTAGATTATGAAAGATTTTTCAAATATTGTTAAATTACTAATTAAGAATAATAAAACTATTAGTACAATGGAATCTTGTACTGGTGGGGGAGTAGCTAATGCTATTACTAATATAGAAGGAGCTAGTGAAGTATTTAAGTTTGGTGCTTTAAGTTTGGTGCTGTTACTTATTCCAATGAGTATAAGATTAAGATGGGAGTAAGTAAAGATATTATAGATAAATATTCTGTTTATAGTATGGAAACTGCTAATGAAATGAGTAAGAATATTAGTTTATTTACTAATTCTAATTATGGTATTGGAATTACTGGCAAGTTAAATAGAATAGATAAGGATAATCCTTGTGGTAAAGATAATATTGTATATATTAGTATTTATGATAGTGATAATGATGAATATTATAATTCTATAGTAGAAGCTACTTGTATTGGCAGAAGAGAAAATAAGGAATTAATAATTAATAAAATTATTATGATGATGGAAAATATTTTAATTTAGGACTAGTCAAGATTATTAAAATGTTTTATAATTAAATAGTAGGAGGAAATATGAATAAGAAGATAATTGTACTTGGTATGGCTAGTCTATTGTTATTAGGTGGCTGCTCAAAAGGGTATAAAGAAGGAGTTTATACTGGTACTGCTACTGATAGTTATGGTGGACAAGATAATACTGCTACTGCTATTGTTACTATCGATAATAATGGTAAGATTACAGAAGTTAATTTAGATACTACTTATACTAAAGATGGTGTAGTTACTACTAAAAAAACTTTAGGCAGTGACTATGGTATGTATAATAATCCTTATGGTAGTACTATAGGTGAATGGGATACACAAGTTAAATCTCTTGAAGACTTTATTGTTGAAAATCAGGGACTTGATAGTATTAAACTTAATGAAGATGGCAAAACTGATGCTGTAAGTGGTTGTACTATTAAGATTGATGCTTTATATGAAGCAGTAGAAGATGCTTTAAACCAAGCAAAAAGATAAAGTGCTATTTTTGTAATAGTACTTTTATTTTTTTATTATACATATATTTTATTAGGTGATTATCTTGAAAAATATATTTAAAATGATATCTTTATTTGTTTTAGTATTATTTAGTTTTTTTTATACTGATAAAGTAATGAATCTTATTAATAAGAATGATCCACTTATGAATAAGATTGATTTGTTAAAGGATAAATATGAGATACTTCCTGTTAATGCTATTTTAGAAGATAATACTATTATACCAGGAGTTAAGGGTAAAATTGTTGATTTGGATAAAAGTTATGATAATATGAAAGTTAGTGGTATATTTAGGGAAGATTATCTTATATATAATGAGTTACTACCTAGTGAGTTATTATCTAATAATATGGATAAATATATTATTAAAGGAAATAGTTCTAATAATAAGATATCTTTATTAGTACTGGGAGACTCTAATAATATTGATAAAATTAATAAAGATAATATTACAATATTTTTAAATCATAAAGATATTAGTATTAACAATATTAAAAAATTAAGCAATAATAGTATATATACTTATGGTAATAATGGTATATATAGTGATGAAATACTTGGTAATGATAATACTATTATTAATAGAATAAGTAATAATAAATCAATATATTGTTTAAGTAAAGATAAAAATAGTGATACTTTAACTGTTTGTAATAAAAATAATATGTATGTCGTAATACCTAATATTATTGGTGATTATGCTGATATTAAGAATAATATATCTAATGGTAGTATTATACTTCTTAATAATATTAATAATCTTGATATTATAATTAAATATATTAAGAGTAAAGGATATGATATAGTTCCTTTAGAAGAATTACTTACTGAATAGATTTTAAATTATAAATTTATGATTAAATAAAAGAAAGGCTATGCCTTTCTTTTATTGATACCTAGAATGCTTGCAAATATAGATATTAATATTATTAGAATGAGATATAATATTCCAATTATTGTTATATTTTTAGTAATTAAATTAAATATAAGAAAAATAGTTATCCATAGACCTCCATATTTTAATCCTTCAATGTATCCTTTTTGATTAGTTGTTCTTCCTATTTTATAGCTACCTATGAATATTGATATTGGTGGTATAAATAATTCTAATATTTTAATTATGTTACTATTTAAAATATTAAAGTAATTTAATATTGTTAGAATTATTATACTTGATATAAAGATACATGTAGACCAAATAAAACTTTTTAAATAATTTATCAGCATATTATCACCAATAAATAATATGTATTTGTATAAAAAAATATACTTTGGTGCATAATGGTAATGGTGATAATATGATTATAGTAATAGTTAGAACAATATTTTTTTATTTTTTTATATTTGCTATATATAGAATAATGGGAAAGAGAGAATTGGGTCAACTTAGTATTATTGATTTAATAGTATCTTTATTAATAGCAGAACTTACTATAATAAGTATTGAAAATTATGATAAATCTATATTATATTCTTTAATACCAATAGTGATATTAGTATTACTTCAGTGTATACTTGCTTATTTTAGTTTGAAGAAACCTAAATTTAGAATATTTTTAGATGGTAATCCTTCAGTTATTATTAAAAATGGTAAAATTAATTATAATGAAATGTTAAAGCAAAGATATAATTTAGATGATTTATTAGTACAGCTTAGAGATAAAGGATATAGGAGTATTGAAGAAGTTGAATATGCTATATTAGAAAGTAGTGGTACATTATCAGTATTTCCTTATGATAATGGTAAGAGTCCTTTACCTCTTCCTATTATATTAGATGGAGATATTCAGGAAGATACTATTAAACATTTGAAGAAGGATAAAAAATGGGTATATAACTTTTTAGATAAAAAAGATATTAATATTGAAGATGTATTCTTTGCTTTTTATAAGGATAAAAATATATTTATTATTAAGAATGATGATTTAATTAAATAATTATTATAATAATGTAATCTTGTTATGAATAAATATTTAGTAAATTATAAAGTATTGCTAAAAAGTGGTACTTTTTTCTTATATGTAACATAAATTATTGTGAGGGGTGATATCTTTTGTCTGCATATAAAGAAATAGTAACAAAAGCAGTAGTAGGTAAGGGTAAAAAGTATTATAGAAATACTTATGTTATTAACACTGATAGCAAGCCTAATACTGTACTTGGATGTTGGGTAATTAATCATAAATTTTCTGGTCATGAAGTTGATGATAGAATAGAAATAGATGGTTCTTTTGATGTTAATTTATGGTATTCATATGATAATGATACAAAGACATCTGTTATTACTAAAAATATATCATATAAAGAATTAGTAACAGTAGCCCAAAAAGAAACAGCAGATTCTTCTACTAAAGATATTATAGTAAGGAGTTTAAAACAACCTAATTGTGTATCAGCAAAGGAAAAGGATAATACTATAGTTATTGATATTGAGAAGGAATTGGGTGTTGAGATAGTTGGGGATACTAAGGTAAAAATTGCTATTGAAGAAGATGAAGAACCTTGGGATGAAATACCTGAAGAAGTAACTGATGATACATTACAAGAAATTGATGATAATGTTGATCCTAATTATATTAAAGAAGAAAAATAAATCTTCTTTTTTTATTGAAATATTATTTTTTATATATTATAATTATTTATGGTAGGAGAGTATGAATGATATGCAAAATTTTGGGGTGAGACATTTCAAAGTAACTAAGAATAGTTTACTTAAGAGAATGAAAAAGTTTGTTTTATCAAAGAAAATAATAATATTATGTGTAATTAGTATGATTACTATTGCGCTTAGTATTACTTTTTTAAGTACTACAGTTTGTCTTAAAATAGAACTTGATAATTATGATAAAGATAATATTAATGAAAAAGATTTTAAAAAATTAGATCCAAATATTAGTTATTACTATTCAAATAATGCTGATATAAATATTTCTAAGAATATAGCTGCTTCTAGTTTGGTTGGATGTATTGAAAATGAGATTAGTGTAGATAATTTGAATAATACTATTAAAAATTATATTAATGATTTATATGATTTATATAGTGAGAGTCCTAATTATTTCTCATTTATATATAGAGATATTTATACTGGATTTACTGTATCTTATAATGCTGATAGTCCAATATTTACTGCTAGTAGTATAAAGGCTCCTGCAATGATATACATATATGAAAAGGCTAGTATTGGTGAAATAGATTTAAATGAAGAACTTATTTATGATGGTAGATTTTATTCAGATGGAAGTGGCGTGCTAAAGAATAAAAATTATAATACTTCATATACAATTGATACATTAATTAATTATACAATTCATGATAGTGATAATATAGCTTATGCAATGCTTATGAATAGATATGGTAGGGAAAATATTTATAATTATTGGAAAGATAAGGGTACTAAAAATATATTTATGTATGATACTATATGGGGAACTGCTAGTGCTAATGATGCTGCAATTTATATGGAAGAATTATATAAATTTTATGTAGAAAATGATGAATATGGTAGTAGACTTATGGAGTATTTTAAGAATGCTGAATGGAAACAGATTACTGATAAGGATGGTAAATATAATACTGCTAATAAGGGTGGATGGGCACAAAGTGCTTTTCATGATATTGCTATTGTTTTTGAAAAGAATCCATATATATTAGCAATATATAGTAATGCTGGTAATAATTATGGTGATTATAAATATTTGTTTGATAAAACTTCAAAACTAGTTGGTAATCTTCATACTGAGTATTGGAAACAAAAAATGAATGATTGTAATAGAATTGAACAGTATTAGATTTTAATTTAGTATTGAATTGATTTTGAAAATATGTTAATATTTATTTGTAAGGTATGGATGGTGATAATATGAAAAGTAAATTTATTACTAGTATATTGATTGTTATTATAATTGTTATTTTAGTTGTAGGAATTACTTTTGCTTATATTACTTGGCGAAGTAATAATATTAATAATAGTGGTAATAGCGAATGTTTTGATATTTTATATGTTAAAGGGACTGATATTGGTAGTGATCAAAATGAAGCTACTTTGATGCCATCAGATGATTATACTGGTGGATTATCTTCAACAGTTAAGATTGGTATTGATAATAAATGTACTAATGCTAAAGGTAAAGGTATAATTAAATTGTATACTTTATCTAATACAAGTAGTAATCTTTTTAGAGAAGGATTACTTAATTATGTGGTATTAAAAGGCACTAATAAAATAAAAGAGGGTAGTATTATTAGTACTGATGTTATTAATATTGATATTGGTAATTTAAATAAAGTAAGTAGTGTTAATGATGCAGATAGTTATACCGTTTATGTTTGGATAAGTAATGATTTAATAGAAAATAGTGATGCTTTTTCTAATTATTATGGTAAAATTACTGCTAGTGTAGAGCAATACGATTATTAATTATTATAGTGATTAGTAATATAAAGGGGCATAAATTGATAAAAAATTAAAAATTTGGTTGACTTTTAACATTTTGTGTAATATAATTAACTAGAAAACGGAAAGAAGATTGTATTTATCTCACCTGATTACACATAGTAATAGGTAAAAAGCCAACCTAGAATATACATTATATTTTTAATTAGCTTTTTTATGGATAAATGAATACTTCTTTGGTATTCATTTTTTTGGAGGTGTTAGCTATAGCTACTTTAAAGGATAATCCTATCAATGAACAAATTAAATGTAAGGAAATGATGGTAATTGGACCTAATGGCGAACAGTTAGGAGTTAAGTCTAAACAAGATGCACTAACTTTAGCTGGTTATGCTGGCTTTGATTTAGTTCTTATGAGTGATAATGGTAATATGCCAGTATGTAAAATAATGGACTATAATAAGTTTAAGTATGAAAAAAAGAAGAAAACAAAAGAAGCCCAAAAGAAACAGAGAGAAACTATGATTGAGACTAAAGAGTTTAGACTATCTGTTAATATTGATATTCATGATTTTAATACTAGAGTGAATAATGCTAGAAAGGCTTTTGAAAAGGGTAATAAAGTTAAAGCTAGTATTAGGTTTAAGGGAAGACAAATTGCTCATCCAGAACTTGCTAAAGAAGTTTTAGATAGATTTTATGAGAAAGTTAGTGATGTATCTGACATAGAAACTACTCCTAAAATTGATGGTAGAACTATGTATATGATGCTTGCACCTAAAAAATAGAAGGAGGATATTATGACTAAACTTAAGAAAAATAAGATGAAAACACATAAAGGAACAAAAAAAGTATTAAATATAAGACAAAGTGGTTCTATTAGTAAATCTAGACAAGGAACACTTCATAATACTGGTAAAAATAGTGCTGCTAGAGCAAGCAGTAAAAAGAAGAATACTGCTCTTTCTAAGGCAGACTATAAGAGAATTAAAGATATAATATAGGAGGATAGTAATGACAAGAGTTAAAGGTGGCACTGTTGCACGTGCTAGAAGAAAAAAAGTTTTAAAAGAAGCAAAGGGTTACTTTGGTAGTAAACATAGATTATATAAAACTGCTCACGAGCAAGTTATGCATTCTGGAGTTTATGCATTTAGAGATAGAAAACAAAATAAGAGAAACTTTAGAAAATTATGGATTACAAGAATTAATGCTGGATGTAGAGAAAATGAAATTTCTTATTCTAGATTTATTGATGGTTTAAATAAAGCGGGAGTTACTGTTAATAGAAAGATGCTTAGTGAACTTGCTATAGATAATCCTAAGGCATTTGCTGATTTAGTTGTAATTGCTAAGGATACTTTAAATGGTAAGGCTTATACTCCAAAGAAAGTAGAAGTTAAAGAGGAAAAGAAAACTGAAACTGTTTCTAAGAAAACTGGAACTACTGAAAAAAAGCCAGCTACTAAAAAAGTGGCTACTACTAAGAGTACTAAAAAAGTTGAAGAAAAGTAATATTTCTTCTTTTTTTTGATTTGATATTATGTTAAAATATTATTGAAAGAGGAGTTGTAAATATGGATGATAGTTTTTTTACTGAAAAGGAAAAGAAGAAAGTTAATAGAGGAAATGTAGCACCAGTTGTTGTTGTGGTATTAGTAATTATTGCATTGGGGGCATTATTATTTTTTGGAGGAAGATATTATTTATCTTCAAGAAATAATATTAAAATTCTAGTAGATAATTATTTTAATTATTTGGAAGAGAATATTGTTAATACTAATTCAAAAAGTGGTAGTCTTAAATTTAATGTCAAAGGGGATACTAATGGAGATAATGGTAAAGTATTTAAAATATTAAACAATTTGGATTTTACTATTAATTATGATATTGATTATAAAAATGATATTGTTAATTTAGATTTAAACACTAATTATTATGGTGATAAATTAATTGATATAAATACTTATATTGAAAATAATACATTATATTTTTATTCTGGTGATTTATATAATAAATATATAGAATATAAAATAGATAAAGATGGTAATGGTGAAAAAGTAACTAAAGAGGATATTAAAACATTAGTTAATGGTATTAAAAATGCTATAAGTGAGTCTTTAAAAGATGAATATTTTACTAAGAGTAATGAAAAAGTAGATGGTAAAATGCTTAATAAAGTAGAATTAAATTTAAATAATTCAAATACTAAAAGTATTTATGAAGATATTATAAATTGTTTACTTAGAAATGATAGTTTTATAGATAGTGCTGCTAGATTAATGGGTAAGAATATAGACGAAGTTAAAGAACTATTTAATGATGAACTTAATAATATAGAAGATGATGAATATATTGATACTACTATTTCTTTATATACTAAATTTACTAAATTTGCAATGTTAGAGATAAAAGATGATAATAATAAACTAACTATTAAAAAAGAAGATAATATTTATAGTTATAAATTAGATGGTTCAGAATCTTATAATGGTACTATTGAAGTAAATAGTAGTGATGAAAATTATAATGTGATTATTAAGTGTAATGATGATCTTGAAATAAAGATAAATGGTAGTTTTAATAAAAATACTGAAGTGGATAAGAAAGATGTTTCTAATAGTGTTATGGTTGATGAAATAACTGAAAATGAAATGGAAGAAATATTTGATAAGGTATCTAAAAATAAAGCATTTAAAAGAATATATGAAGATATTACTAATAATAATAATTTATTAATGAAAGATGGGGTTTAGATGGTTTGTGCTGGATGTAAAAATTTAGATGGTAAAAAAAAATCTGATGGTAAGAATGGCGGTAGTGTATATTATTGCAAGAAAATGAAAAAGTATATTAGAGCTAGTGATGAAATATGTAAAAATTTTAGTAAGTCATATACAAGAGATAATGATGAATATAATAAGATGTATAAAGAGGGTTTGAATTATGATAATGATGGTTTATCTGGTACATTTTATTTAATAGTTGGTGTTATACTTTTAGTAATTACTTTACTTGTTTATTTATTTAATCCTAGTATGTTTAAATAAACTGAAGAAATTGTATATTTCTTCTTTTTTTTAGTTTTGATTTTTGCTATAATAGTAGAGAAGGCAGTGATAGGATGGATAATTCAAACATAAGAAATTTTAGTATAATTGCACATATTGATCATGGTAAGAGTACTTTAGCTGATAGAATACTTGAATATACTGGTGCTATTGATAAGAGACAAATGAAAGACCAATTACTTGACAGTATGGATATTGAAAGAGAAAGAGGCATTACTATTAAGCTTAATACAGTTAGATTATCTTATAATGGTTATATTCTTAATTTGATTGATACTCCAGGGCATGTTGATTTTAGTTATGAAGTTTCTAGATCTCTTGCTGCCTGTGAGGGTGCAGTTCTAGTGGTAGATGCCACGCAAGGTATCGAAGCTCAAACACTAGCTAATGTTTATTTAGCATTAGAGAATAATTTAGAGATTATACCTGTTATTAATAAAATTGACTTACCTAGTGCGGATATTCCTAAAGTTGAAAGGGAGTTATATGATACTTTTGGTTTTAAGAGTGAAGAGATTATTAAAGTATCCGCTAAAACAGGTGATGGTATACCTGAACTTATTGATACTATCATTAAAAGAGTTCCTTCTCCTGATAATAAAAAAGATAAACTAAAATGCTTGATTTTTGATAGTTATTTTGATTCTTATAGAGGAGTTGTTATATTAGTTAGAGTAATGTCTGGTGTTTTGACTAAAAAAACAAAGATTAAAATGATGTCTTCGGGTATAGAATATGATGTTGTATCATTGGGATATCATACACCATTTGAAAAAGAAGTTGATAGTTTAAGTGCGGGAGAGGTTGGATTTATTACAGGATCTATTAAATCTTTGGAATCGGTTAAAGTGGGTGATACTATTACTGATAGCAATGATCCTGCGAGTGAATCTCTACCAGGATATAAGCCTATGAAGCCTATGGTTTATTGTGGTATTTATCCTATTGAATCTAATAAATATCCTAATTTAAAGGAGGCTATTGAGAAACTAAAATTAAATGATGCTTCACTTACTTTTGAACCTGAATCTTCTAGTACGCTAGGATTTGGTTTTCGTATGGGATTTTTGGGACTTCTTCATTTGGAAATAATATCTGAGAGAATAGAAAGAGAATATAATATTGATATTATTGCTACGACTCCATCAGTTAACTATAAAATTAACCTTACTGATGGAAGTACAACATATATTGATAATCCCAGTATGATGCCTGATAAGGTTAAGATTAAAGAAATTAAAGAACCTTATATCTTTACTAATATTTTAGTACCTACTGAATATATTGGTGCAATCATGGAATTATGCCAAGATAAGAGAGGAATTTACAAGAGTACTGATTATATAGATAAAACAAGAGTTAATATTCATTATGAACTTCCTTTATCAGAAATTGTATATGATTTTTTTGATAGACTTAAGTCTTCTACTAAAGGTTTTGCTTCTTTTGATTATGAAATTATTGGATATAAGGCTAGTGATTTAGTTAAGATGGATATTTTACTTAATGGAGAAGTAGTTGATGCTTTATCTCTTATTGTGCATAAGGATTTTGCATACAATAGGGGAAGAAAAATGGTAGATAATTTAAAAAATATTATACCAAGACAATTATTTGAAGTTCCAGTGCAGGCAGTAATAGGAAGTAAAGTAATTGCTAGAAGTGATATAAAAGCTATGAGAAAAGATGTTTTAGCTAAATGTTATGGTGGAGATATAACAAGAAAGAGAAAACTTCTTGATAAACAAAAAGAGGGTAAAAAGAAGATGAAAACTATTGGTAAAGTTGAAATACCTAGTGAAGCTTTCTTAAGTATTTTAACTGATTATAAGAAAAATTAATAAATATATGAATATAAAGTAATATAGGTGGGTTATATGAGCAGTAAAAAAAATATATCTAAACAGATAAAAAAACAAATATTAAATAATGAATGTGACTATGATTATTTATATGATCAACTTGTTGATAATCCTGAAGAAGTATTATCTGGTATACTTAATTCTTATTTATATTTATTTAGAAATGTTAATAATATTTATAATTTGGATGTACTTGATAACTTGGATGTTATACTAAATAATTATGTTAGAAAAAATAAAAAGGCAGTGGAATTAGTATATAGTAAAATAGAAATATTTTTAGGTAATATATCAAGATATTTTGATTATGAAAAAATTATTAAAATAGAAAAATATATTTCTAGGTTAGTTAATATTCAGAATAAGTGTATTATGAATAATATTAAGAGAGCTAAGGGTGATAAGTATAATTTTATATTATTTTTAATATTTGAAAAAAGAGATATAGAACTTCTTGCTAGGTATATGGAAAATAATATGAAAGAATTACTTATAAATAATAGTACCATTCCATCTATATTTTCTTGTATTATTGAAAGATATATAGAAATAGATGAAGATAATGATATAGAAATTAAGTATTTTAATAGGGTAATTAATTTGTTTTTAAAAGATAAAATGTATGATAAATTAATTAAAGATAATAGTAGTTATCTTAAGGTATTGAAAACATCTAATAAAAAGTTTGTATTAGATTTAATTATGAAGATAGAAAATTATTTTTATCAAACTAGAGAGGATATAGCTAAGGATTATGATGTTTCTTTTATAATTCCAAAAACTGAAGAGTATATTTATTTTCCTAATGGTAAAATTGATTTAACTAAAGAGAATATTCTTACTATTGATAATGATGGTGATACGTGTTTGGATGATGGATTATCAATTAGGGAAAATAGTGATGGTACATATACTTTATTTATTCATTTAGCTAATCCTGCTTCAATTATACCTTATGTTTCTGATACTATGAAAGAGGCACTTAGAAGATGTAATACAATGTATTTGATGGATGATAATATACCTATATTTGATAGATATTTATCTGATAATATATTATCATTACTTCCTAACAAATATACTAATGCTCTTACAATAATGGTTAATGTTGATACGAATTATTCTCTTATTTTAGATACTTTGAAAATTATACCAAGCATTGTTAATAGTAGGCATAAGTTAACTTATGAAAATGTAGATGATATTATTCTTCATGGCGGTGAACTAAATAATAAGCTATTACTATTATCTAAAATATTTGATAAGCAAGCTATTGATAATCCTAAAATTAGTGCTTATCATAGATTAGAAAATGTTATAAAGGGAAGAAGTAATACTAATAGTTCTAAATCTGATGTATCTATTTCACATATGATTGTAGAACAAAGTAATGTTTTTGCTAACAGTACTATTTATACTATTAGTAAGAGAGATAATTTGAATCTTATTATGCCATGGAGAGTACAAACTGAGGATTGTGATAAACTAATTAATGAGTACTTAAGGAATGGTAATTTTGATGTTAGTAATATTAATTTATGTAAAATGATGAAGGAATATATGATGAAAAGTAGGTATTCTTTTGTTAATACTGGTCATTCTGGACTTGGTATGGATGGATATGTTAGAATTAGTAGTGCCGCACGTAGAGCTATGGATGCTTTGGCTATATATGTTTTATATGATTTATATATTAATAGAAATCAGGAAGACTTAGATGCAAAATATTACTATTGGGAAAGAGAAATAAAGTATTGGTGTGAATATGCTAATAATAGAACTAGTGAAAATAATAATTTTATTAGCGAATATAACTATTTATGTAGTAAGGGGAAAATATTAAAAAAGTAGAAAGAAGTTGAATAATTATGAATATGCCAGATTTAAAAGAAGCAAGAAAGAGAACTAAAGATAAAGTAGAAATATTGTATGATAAATATAAAGTACCTGAAAGTGTTAAAAATATTGGAAATGGTAAGAAGTATGCTCTTCTTACTTATGGATGCCAAATGAATGTTCATGATAGTGAGAATATTGCTGGTATTATGGAAAATATGGGTTATGCGAGAATAGATGATTATGAAAAAGCTAATATTGTTATATTAAATACTTGTGCTATAAGAGAAAATGCTCATAATAAAGTTATTGGTATTCTTGGCAGAATTAAACATTTAAAAGAAACAAACAAAGATTTAATTACAGTAGTTTGTGGTTGTATGGCTCAAGAAGAGTCTATTGCTAAGATGATTCGTGATAAATATCCTTGGATAGATATAGTACTTGGTACACATAATTTTTATGAATTACCTATATATATATCTAAAGTACTTGAAGATAATAAACAAGAAATATGTGTTTATTCTATTGAAGGTAATGTTATAGAAAACATTCCTACTTCAAGGGATTCTAAAATAAAAGCGTGGGTAAATATTCAATATGGATGTGATAAATTTTGTTCTTACTGTATAGTACCTTATACTAGAGGTAAGCAGAGAAGTAGACTACCTAAAGATATTTTGAAGGAAGTACAAGAATTAAAGGATAGTGGTTATAAGGAAATAACTCTTCTTGGACAGAATGTAAATGCTTATGGAAAAGATTTAAATACCCACTATAACATGGCTAATTTACTTGAAGATACTGCAAAAACTGGTATAGATAGAATTAGATTTGTTACTTCTCATCCATGGGATTTTACTGATGATATGATTGATGTGATTGCTAAGTATGATAATATTATGCCTTATATTCATCTTCCGTTACAAAGTGGTTCTGATAATATACTAAAAAAAATGAATAGAAGATATACTATTTCAGAGTATAAAGAATTATTTAATAAACTTAAAAGTAAAATAGAAAATGTTAGTATTACTACTGATATAATTGTAGGTTTTCCTAATGAAACGGAAGAAGATTTTGAAGATACTTTAAAAATTTATAATGAGCTTAAGTATGATTTAGCTTATACTTTTATTTATTCTCCTAGAGAGGGGACACCTGCTGCTAATATTAAAGATAATATTTCATTAGAGGAAAAAGAAAAGAGATTACAAAGATTAAATGAACTTGTAAATAAATATGCTAGAGAAGCAAATGATAAGTATTTGAATAAAGTTGTTAAAGTTTTAATTGAAGGTCCATCTGATAAAGGTGGTAAAATGATGGGTTATACTGAGACAATGAAACTTGTCAATGTTGATTGTGATTCAGAATATGTTGGCGAAATAGTTGATGTATTAATTACTGATGTTAAAACATGGTCTATGGAAGGGGTAATTAAGTAGTGATTGAAAGTAGTATTGAGGAATTATTTAATTCTATAAATAATTCTAATGAGTATAAAGAATATAAAAAAATAGTTAATTCTTTAGAAGAAAATAAAGAAGTAATAAATATAATTAATGAGATAAAATCTCTTCAGAAAGAAGCTGTTAATTTAGAATATAAAAATGATTCTGGATATTTAGAAATAGATAAAAAAATAAAAGAAAAAGAAAATATTTTGAATGATAATAAAGATTATCAGGAATATTTATCTAAATTAAAAAAATTTAATGATACTCTTTTAGCTTCTTCTTCATTAATTGAGGAATATGTAACTGATAAGGTTAGTGTACAATAATAGAGCTTGCAAAGAGTCTCTTTTTTGTTTATAAATAAAAAATGTCAAGTTTATTATTTTTACTTTAAAAAAGAATTAAACTATTATATAATATAGATATGAGAGGTGTTAATATGAAATTAAGTATTGGTGTAATATTTGGAGGAAAAAGTTTAGAACATGATTTATCTGTACTTACTGCTATTCAGGCTATGGATAACATAGATAAGGAAAGATATGAAGTAGTACCTATTTATATTACTAAAGATTTAACTTTTTATAGTGGTGGTATGCTAAGATATATAGATAGCTATAAAGATTTTAGATTAATAAATAGATATGCTACTAAAGTTAATTTGATTAATAAAAATGGTAAGTTTATACTTCAAACGACTGGATTAATAAAAAAAACATACAAGGAGATACATCTTGCTTTTCCTATGGTACATGGAAAATATACAGAAGATGGAAGTATTATTGGATATTTAGAAACTTTAGGTATTCCTGTAGTTGGTAATGATATTTATTCTTCATCTTTATGTCAAGATAAAGTGTTTACTAAAGAAGTACTTAGTAGTAATGATATACCAGTGGTTGATTATGTTTATTTTTCTGATAGTGATTATAAGTTTGACAAAGAGGAAATATTTAAAAAAATAGATAAATTATCTTATCCATTAATTATAAAACCTGCTAGACTTGGTAGTGGCATTGGTATTGAAATTGTAAATAGAAAAGAAGAATTAGAATCTTCTATTGAAAAAGTTATGAAAAATGATGAAAGAGTTTTAGTAGAAGAATATATTGAAGATAGAAGAGAATTTAATATGTCAGTATTGCTTAGTAAAGGAAAATTAATTGGTAGTGTTATTGAAGAAATTATTAAGAGTGAGCCTTGTAATTATTATGATAAATATCGTAAAGATAATGAGGATGATACATTTAAAAGAATATTTCCTGCTAATATTAGTAAGTCTTTAACTGAAGAAATAGAAAAAACTAGTAAGAAAACTTATAAGGTACTTGCTTTGTCTGGAGTAGCTAGAGTTGATTATGTATATGATAATAAAAAGAAAAAATTATATGTAAATGAAATTAATACTATACCTAATTTCTTTTCTCATCATCTATTTGATGATAAAAATATTGATTACAGAGAATTACTTGGTATAATGATCAAAGAGGCTATTGATAAAATTCATAAAAAGAATGAAATGATTAGAGATGTTGAAGATAATTTATTTAATAAAGTAACAACTAAAGATATAAAGGAAATGAAATAGTATGTATGGATATATCAGTGGGGAAATTAAAGATGTAGAACCTAATTATGTAATACTAGATAATAATGGTATTGGATATTTGATTTATGTACCTAATCCGTATGGATTTGTATTAGGGAGAAATTATACAATATATACTTATACTAAGGTTGCAGAAGATGAATATTCTTTGTATGGATTTAAAACAAAAGAAGAAAAAGAATTGTTTTTAAAATTAATTTCTGTTAAGGGACTTGGACCAAAAATGGCTCTTCCTATGCTTGCTACTGGTTCTATTAATATGATAGAAGAAGCTATTGAAACTGAGAATATTAATTATTTAAAAAAATTTCCAAAAATTGGTGATAAAGTAGCTAGACAAGTTATTCTTGATTTAAAAGGTAAACTTAATGTTATTAATACTGGTTTATTCAAAAGAGAGGATCACTCTAATGAACTTTCCGAAGCTTTACTTGGCTTGGGGTATAAACAAGTTGACGTTAAGAAAGTTGTTAATAAGATTAATTCTGAACTTAAATTAGAGGAACAAATAAAAGAAGCACTTAAATTATTACTTAAATAGCTTCTTTTATTTTTTATTGTAATGTATAAATTTTTATTTTACTATATAAAAAGTAGTATACAATTAATGCTATTATATGATACAATGTAGGTATAAAGAGAGGATGATATAGATGAATAATTTTAAAACGATATTATGGGGAATTGTTTTGGTTATAATAGGTGTAATAATAGGTCTTAACACTTTAGATATTACTAATATAGATATCTTTTTTGAAGGATGGTGGACTTTATTTATTATAATTCCAAGCTTTATAGGATTATTTACTTCGAAAGATAAAACTGGTAATATTATAGGATTGTTAATTGGAGTAATTTTGTTACTTGGAGTACGTGATATAATAGATTTTAACTTAGTATGGAAATTATTATTACCTATAATAATAGTAATAATAGGATTATCTCTAATATTTAAAAATACTGTAAATAGTAAATTAAATAAGGAAATAAAAAAATTAAATAATAAAGACAATAAAAAAAATAATAATAATGAATATTGTTCTACTTTTTCTGGGCAAAAGATAGATTTTGATAATGAAGAGTTTAAAGGGGCTAATTTAACTGCTGTATTTGGTGGTATTACTTTGGATTTAAGAGAAGCTAAAATAAAAGAAGATGTTGTTATTAATACAAGTAGTATTTTTGGCGGAATAGATATTTATGTTCCAAATAATGTGAAAGTAAAAGTAAAATCTACTTCTATATTTGGTGGGGTAGATAATAAGAAAACTAAAAATAATAATGAGAAAGATTATATAATATACATAAATGCTAATTGTTTATTTGGAGGAGTTGATATTAAGTGAACTCTTCACAAAAAGTAATAAAAAATTTAGCTATAGCTTTAGGTATATTTTTAACTATATTTATAATATCAATGATAATTGGTGGTATATATTTAATAACTAGTGTATTTAGTACTAAAAGTGATAATAGTATTGATAAAGAAATAAATACATTATGGATGCAAAATGATGAAAATGTTATCTCATTAGATATTGACATTAAATTTAGTAATTTAACTATTAAGAATGGTGATAAATTTTTGGTAGAAAGTAATAATAAAAATATTAAATATAAATACAATAATAATAGTTTAGAGGTAGAAGAAATAAAATATAATTTATTTAATAATAGTGATGTAGGTGAAGTAATTATAACTATTCCTAGTAATATTAGATTAGATAGTATAGATATTGATAATGGTGCGGGAAGTTTGAATATTGAAAGTATTAATGCTAATAAATTTAATCTTGATTTAGGTGCTGGCATTACTATTATTGATAATATTATCGTTGATAGTGCTGATATTGATTCTGGTGCTGGTAAATTTATAATTAAATTTGGAAAAATTAATAATTTAGATTTTGACATGGGCGCTGGTACTGCTGAAATCACTTCGATAATTACTGGTAATAATGAAATTAATTCAGGTGTAGGCAATTTAAAACTTAATTTAATTGATGATATAGAGAATTATAAAATAAAGATTAATAAAGGCATTGGTAAAGTAGAAATAGATAATAAAGAGGTAAGTGACAACGAAATAGTTGGTACAGGGTTAAATTTTATAAATATAAGTGGTGGTATTGGTACTATTACTGTTAATTTTATGGAAAGTAGGTAATATTATGATAGAAATTAAAAATGTAAGTAAAAGTTATGACGGTAAAAAGAAAGCTTTAGATGATATAAGTTTTAAGATTAATAATGGTGAAATATTTGCTTTTATTGGTCATAATGGAGCTGGTAAAACTACTATGATAAAAAGTATTGTTGGAATATTAAATTTTGATGAAGGAGATATTTTAATAAATGATAAGAGTATTAAGAAAGAACCAATAGAATGCAAAAAAATGATGGCTTATGTGCCTGATAATCCTGATTTATATGAGAATATGAAAGCTATAAATTTTATTAATTTTATTTGTGATATGTACGAAGTAAATGAAGAAGATAGAAAAGAAAGAATCTTAAAGTATAGTAAATTATTTGAAATAGAGGATAAGTTAAATGACGATATATCAAGTTTTTCTCATGGTATGAAACAAAAAGTTGCAATAATAGCTTCCCTTGCTCATGATCCAGATATACTTATTATGGATGAACCATTTGTTGGATTAGATCCAAAGGCTGTTTATGATATGAAAGAAATAATGAAAGAAATGGTTAATGATGGTAAGACTATATTCTTTTCTACTCATATTTTAGATGTAGCAGAGAAAATTTGTGATAGGGTTGCAATAATAAAGGATGGTAAAATAGTAAAAGTAGGTAAAATGAAGGATATTAAAGGTGATGAGTCACTTGAACAAGTATTTCTTGAGTTAGGTGAAAAATAATGAAAACTATATCACTACTTAAAGCTGTATTGACAGAAGATATGAATCTTTTTAAATATACTTCTGGTAAAAATGCAAGTAAAATAAATAAAGCAATTTTACCTATAGTTCTTTTCTTAATTGTTATGTTTTCTATTGGATATTATGCTTATTTAATAGCAGAACCTCTCCATCAAGTTAACTTAACATATATTATGCTTAGCATGTTTATATTTATAATAAGTATAATTACTTTGATTGAAGGTGTATATAAATCACAAGGTATATTATTTGAGGCTAAAGATAATGATTTATTATTTTCACTTCCTATATCTAAAAAGAAAATTTTATTTGTTAGAATATTTAAATTAATGTTATTTCAATACTTATATAATTTGATGTTTTTATTACCCGCTATTGGAGTTTATATATATTTTGAACATCCAGGTATTAATTTTTATTTAATTTCATTTATTATGACATTTTTAATACCAATATTACCAACAGTAGTATCAAGTATATTAGGATATTTTGTAAAATTAATATCAAGTAAATTTAAATCTAAAAAAATAGTACAGACTATACTTTCTAGTATAATCTTTATGGGTATATTCTTTTTAAGTATGAATTTAAATGGCTTTTTACAAGATATAGTAGTTAAAGCTAAAAGTATAAATGATATATTAACTAAAATTTATTATCCAGTAGGAGCATATGTGACATTAATAAATGATTTCAATATATGGACTTTAATTAAATTGTTATTAATAAATATAGTACCATTTTTATTATTTATTTTATTGGGTGCTAAATTATATTTTAAGATAATATATAGTTCTGAAGGTGTAGCTGCTAAAAAAAATAAAATTAAAAAAGAAATATTTAAAAAAAGAACACCAGTATATGCTTTGACAATTAAAGAACTAAGAAGATATTTTTCTTCACCTATATATATGTTTAATACTATATTTGGACTTTTATTAATATTAGTATTAACTATAATTTTATGTATAAAAGGGCAGGGAATTATAAATACATTTCTTGAGTCAGAAGAAATATCAATAAATATTTCAATATCATTATTATATTATGTTTTAGTATTGTTTTCATGTTCCATGACTTCAATTACTTCTTCATGCATTTCATTAGAAGGTAAAACAATAAATATAACTAAGAGCCTTCCAGTATCAGAGAAGGTAATATTAAAATCTAAAATTATTTATCCATTTATAATAGAATTACCATTTATTTTGATTTCGGAGTTAATATTCTTTATAAAGTTTAAAACTAATATTGTTGATATAATATTGATAATTAGTATGAGTTTAATTACAATAGCATTATCTGGTATAATTGGATTAATAATTAATTTAAAATATCCTAAGATGAATGCAAAAAATGATACTGAAGTTGTCAAACAAAGTATTAGTTCTATGTTATCGGTATTTATTGGTATAGGGATATTTATATTAAGCATTATATTGATTATATACTTTTACAAAATCTTAAATGTTACTCTTTTACTTATAATGCATGTGTTTATACTTTTATTATTAACATTAGTACTATATTGTATTTTAATGAAGTTTGGTATAAAAGAATATAAAAAAATTAATGTATAGAATAAGCTTTTATACATTGCTTATATAAGAATTTTATATTATTAAAATTAACAGAAAAACAAAATATGAAACATTAATAACGATTTTATCAATAGTAATTTATGTTATAGTTTATAAAAAACTTTGGTATGAATAATTATAAGACTACTATTTGTAATTTGCTATTATTAGTTATCATACTTATTTATGTAATAAAAAATAAAAACAGGTTATTATTCCTGCTTTTATTTTTTATTAAAACTTTCTATATAATCCAATTGCTTTACCTAGTATAGTGGCATTTTTCAATATAATAGGTAACATATAGTCATTTTCTGGTTGCAATCTGATATAATCTTTTTCTTTAAAATATCTTTTGATGGTTACTTGGTTTTGATCATCCATAGCTACAACAATATCACCATTTTTTACATTTTCTCCTCTTTCAATAATAACTATATCTTTATCAAAAATACCAGCATTAATCATAGAATCACCTTCAACTTTGATAGTAAATACTTCTTTCTTTTTTGGCAATAGATATGTTGGTAGTGAAATGACTTCATTTGGTACTTCGATAGCTTCGATAGGGTTACCAGCAGTTACTTTACCAAGTAATGGGACAGTAACTACTTCGTCATTTTTGTATTCAAATTCATTTGGTACTTGTAGTTCTAATAAATGATTACTTCCTTTTCCTCTTTTTAAATATCCTTTTTCTATTAATTTTTTAACATGTACATGGGCAGTAGCTGGAGAACTTAAATTAAAGTTAGCTGCTATTTCACGAATTGATGGAGGATATTTTTTTTGAGCTGAAAACTTTTTAATATATTCTAAAATGTCTTTTTGTCTTTTTGTTAATTTTCCTTCTTTAACCATTATAGTGTCTCCTTTCATTTATAATGTTAACACATAAGATGTAAAATGTCAAACAAATATTCGTATTTTTATACTTTTTATATTGACACGAACATATGTATATGTTAAAATTATAATGTAAGAAGGAGATGTGATAGATATGAGTTTTGTAAAGAAAAATAAAGGAGTAATTATTTTCTATTTAATTTTGATTTTTTCTACATTAATAATTATTCAAAATAATAATAGAAATTTAGAAGAAAATAATGGATATGTCTATCTCATAAGATAGATTTTTTTCTTTATATCTTTTCAAAACTAAAAAAATATATTATAATTGTTATGAAAGAAGGTAATATTTATGAATAGTAAGGTTATGAGTGAAAGGACTGCTAAAATATTAGTGATTTTTAGTGCATTTTTTCTTATATTATTAGGTATTGGTTTATATAAATTATTTGATTATCAAGGATATGGAAAAAGCAACGAAAATAAAATAATAAATTACAATATAAAAGATTATATTGAAACAGCACCTGTTATTTTAAATAATTATAATGATGTATATAGTAGTATAAATGTTTCTAGGCTTACTATAAAGAATCTTGACACTGATTTAACTAAAAAATTTGAAGAAGAAGAAAATGAACTTATTGGATATATTGATAAATATTATAATGAAATTAAGAAGAAACAAGATTATACTTCAGATAATACGGTAATTACTTTAATAAAAACACAAATTAATAGTACAGTATTATCAATATTTTATCAAATAAATTTTAATTTCCAAGATATAAATAAGTTTTATGTTATAACTACTAATATAGATTTAAAAACTAATAAAGTTTTAACTTTAGAAGATTTACTTTCTAAATATAATTATAGTAAAAAATATATAGCAGAAAAATTATTTAATGAAGATATATTAATTGGTCAGAATGAAATTGTTATTGATAGAAATACGAACATTTCTTTAACAAAAAGTGATATTGAAAGAAAAAAAGAAGAATATATACAAAGAATAACTGATGATTTTAATAATATAATTAAAGTGTATATCGAAAATGATTCTCTTGTTTTAGTTTATGATAAAAAAGAATTAAATGATTTGTTTTTTGATAATGATTACAATAATGAACTAAAAGTAAGATATTTAAAGTAGATTTACAAAATTAATTGTTTATGATATACTATTTTTTGTCAGGAGGAATACAATAAAATGGAAAATAAAATATATAATACAAGGGTGCTTCCATTAATTAAATATGTTGAAAGTGAACAAAATGGAAAAAGACGTGTTGATGCTGTAGATAATTTATCTAAAGAAGAATTGTTAAGTTTGCCTTC
The DNA here is from genome assembly GCA_051872655.1 of Bacilli bacterium. Taxonomy (GTDB): domain Bacteria; phylum Bacillota_I; class Bacilli_A; order RF39; family UBA660; genus CAG-302. The sequence continues at coordinate 27,905 of JBJEEB010000008.1, forward strand.
AGAAAAAGCACGAATGTTATGGAGCAGTGGAATCGATATTTATGTTGCTGAACGTCCACTTTCTTATAAAGAAGGAATGAGTATAAAGTTTTCTATAGTTTATCTATATGATGAACTTTCTACTGAAGACAAACAGAAATATTTTGATAGAACAATAATTTTACCATTGACAAAGGAACCTGTAATAAAGGTATATGGTGAAAATTCAAAAAGATTTTTTCCAAAAAGAATTAGAACTAATAGAGAAGAAACTAAGTAATAGTTTTCTTCTTTTTTCATATATTTAAGTGGTGATAATATGAATGAAATAGATCCTAGTAAGTATGTAAATATTATAAATAGAAATAATAGTAAAAACAATAAAAATAGTTTTAGAAAGTATTTAAAGGGACTTGGTATTAGAATTTTAATAGTTTTAATTATTTTTTTATCTTTATCTATAATTTGTAAGAATAATGATAATTTTAAGAATGCTATTAATAAATATGCATTTAAAGATGAAATATCATTTACTAAAATAAAAAAGATATATGATAAATATTTAGGAGGTATTTTACCTATTAAGAAGGAAATTACTACAAAAAAGGTATTCAGTGAGGAATTAAGTTATAGTAATTTATCAGTTTATCATGATGGAGTAAATCTTAGTGTATCAGAGTCTTATTTAGTGCCATCAATAGATGAAGGTATGGTAGTTTTTGTTGGGAATAAAGATAATTATGGTAATACAGTTATAATTGAAAATCTAGATGGAATATACATTTGGTATGGAAATATTAACACTACTTCACTTAAATTATATGATTATGTAGAAGAGGGAACTTATATTGGAGAGGTTAATAACAACTTATATTTAGTTTTTAGTAAGGATAATAAATATTTAAATTATGAAGAATATATTAAATAAAATAAATTTTCATTATACATATATTATAATGGCATTGGGATTAGTATTAACTGGACATTTTTCTAATTTGATTGTATTTACATCACTTATATTAGTTCATGAATTTGGACATATTATTACTTCATTATTATTTAAATATAAAATAAAAAAAATAATTATTTATCCTTATGGTGGTATTACTAAATTAGATACTTTTGTTAATACAAGTATAGAAAAAGATTTATTTGTGTCTATTTCTGGTGTTATAGTACAAAGTATATATTTTTATATTATATTTTTTTTATATAATAATGGATTTGTACGTGAATATATATATCACTTATTTTTGATTTATCATAAAAGTATGCTTTTATTTAATATGCTTCCGATAATTCCTTTAGATGGCAGTAAAATTATAAATTTAATTCTTTCAAAATATTTAAATCTAAATTTATCTAATAATTTGACTGTTTTAATTTCTTTTATTTCATTAATAGTTTTAATGCTAAGTAATATATTTGAAAATAATTATTCAATGTTAATGGTAATTGGTGTATTGCTTCAAAATATTTGGAATTATTATAAAAATATAGAGTATTTGTATAATAGATTTATATTAGAAAGATACTTATATGATATTAAATACAAAAAAATAAAAATAATAAATGATAAAAATAAAATGTATAAAAATAAGACCCATTTATTTAAAATTAATAATATTATTATTGAAGAAAGAGAATATTTAAAATATTTTTTTGATAAAAAAATGTAATTTGTTTGACTTGGTTAATAAAATGTGATAAAATTGTATTGTTTTGAAGACCTCGAGTTGTTAACTCAACCACATTGAAAAGGTATAAGTTCGCTATGACACCTTAAGAGTGAGTCTTAAAAATATATGTAAGGAGGTAAGAAAATGAAAGCAATTATTGAAACTGGTGGAAAACAATATTATGTTTCTGAAGGAACTACTATTTATGTTGAAAAACTAGAAGGTAACGAAGGAGACAAAGTTGTTTTTGATAAGGTATTGATGGCTAATGGTGTAGTAGGTAATCCTTATGTTAGTGCTACTGTTGAAGGAACTATTGTAAAACAGGGTAAACAAAAGAAAATAACTATATTTAGATATACACCTAATAAGAGATCTACTAGAAGAAAAGTAGGCCACAGACAACCATATACTAAAGTAGAGATTAATAAGATTAAGTAAGAGGTATTTTATGATTAAAGTAAAGCTTACTAAATATGGTAATAATATTAATAAGATTATTATCGATGGACATGCTAATTATGATGTATTTGGTAAGGATATTGTATGTGCTTCAGTATCTAGTACTGTTATAACAACAGTAAATATATTATTATCATTAGATAATGAAAGTATTAAATATGATAAGACTGAAGGTTTAAGTATTGAAGTGCTTAAAAATAATGAAATTACTAGAAAAGTTATAAATGTACTTATTTCTAATTTATATGAATTAGAAGGAGCATATCCAAAAAACATACAGATTAAGGAGGAAAATAATGAATAGATTAATGGAATTTAATATACAATTATTTGCTCATAAAAAAGGTCAATCATCTACTAGTAATGGAAGAGATTCAGCTGGTAGAAGACTTGGAGCAAAGGCTTCTGATGGTGAATATGTAACTGCTGGTTCTATTATTTATCGTCAGAGAGGAACTAAAATTCATCCAGGAACTAATGTAGGAAGAGGTACTGATGATACTTTGTTTGCTAAAATTTCTGGATATGTTAAGTATTCTCATCTTGGAAAAGATAGAAAACAAGTTAGTGTATTTGAAACTAAATAATTTTAATTAAAAAATATTGACAACAGTATAAATTATTGCTATAATTTATATTGTCTTGGGGAATTAGCTCAGTTGGCTAGAGCATCTGCCTTGCACGCAGAGGGTCAAGGGTTCGAGTCCCTCATTCTCCACCATTTTCGGAAAGTGGCTCAACTTGGTAGAGCACTTGGTTTGGGACCAAGTGGTTGCAGGTTCAAATCCTGTCTTTCCGACCATTATGAAAGTAAAGAACTATTATTTAGTTCTTTTTTTGGTATAAAAATTTGCAACAACTTGTTCCAAACCTATATTAAAAATATATATATTATTGGATAAATAAAAAGTGGAGAATGAAATAAATCATTACCACTTATACTCATCATATAGCAAGTGCAGATGCTCATTACTAATACCGAACGATATGCCATGATTATGAGGCATACCACATCTATTTCCATTTTTAAAAACGCTAATTCTAAAAGTAACAGATATATATCCTTTTTCTATTAAATTTATAAAAGTGTCAATATTTTTTAATTTATAAAAAACTGCTTTGTAATATTTATAATGCATTTTACCATTAATATTGTTTGTCCATGCATCTACCAGCATTAGATATTTTAATTTGCAATATAATTTTTCTTTTAAAGTATTGAATGACCAATATACTTTTCTTTCTATTATATTAAAATATCTATCTAAAACACATAAATAAACCTTTTGTTCATTTATGTCAACATCTAATTTAAAGAAATATTTACTTCCTACCGAACATAGTTTATTACTATAAACAACTGAATGAAGTACTTTTGCATTTTTAATGTCTTTATCTGGGTAACCATATTCATTTCTTAATCTTTCAATTTCAAATAGTTCTTCACCATCGGGTACTGCACAAAATAGACTTACCAAGCCTTTACTATAAGATCGTCTTGTCTTTATTTCAATACCTTCATAATCTGGAAAACAGAAATCAGCTTTTTCTTTACTTAGTAGATTTTCAAAAGTATCACCAATACCACCATATCCTTTGTGTACTTCAGGAATGTATCCCATACTTTTTATTCTATTAAATTCTTCATTTAATTTTATAATACTTTCATTAATTGTAGCATTATTATTTAACATATCCTTCCTTTCTATTTTTAAAAAGTTCTTTTCTATCTCACTTTGATTATATCATAATATTAGATAAAAGTATTGCTTTATTTAATATTTAATGCTATTATATGATGCAATAGGAGGGTTTTATGGAAGTACCTTTTGATTATATTTTGATAAATATAATGATTAATTTAATGGAAAGAAATATAGTACCTAGAATATCAAAAAATAATTTAGAAAAGATAATTATTAAGTTTATTAAAAGTTATTATACCGAGAGAGAAGCATTAGATATAATTAATAATTTTGATTTTGATTATGAATTAAATGAATTTTATAGTAAATACTTAGATTATTTTAATATGGATAATGATAATATTATTCTTGATGACAATGTATCTAAGAAAATGCTTGAGAAATTTATAGTTCCTGAAAGTGATGAAGATATAAATTTCCTTGAAAATGTAATAGATTTTCTTAATAGTGACCTCTCTATTACTGAACTTATGGGTATCACTATAAGAAAAGATATTTATAATTATTTGATTAAAATATCTAAAAGTCTTAATAAATATTATAAAGATTTGAATGCTTTAAGAATACAAGGTAATATTGAAATAGAAAAAGAAACAATAAAAAAAATAAAATTACTTAGTATTCAAGAAAAATTAATGTTTATTAATATGCATTATAATTTAGATACTGATGAGTATTACGATTTATTTTTATATAGTGATGATATTTTGGATAGTGAAGAGTGCTTTTGTATTCCTTTTAATATTCTAAATAATAGTTTTGATGAATATATTATTTATAATAATCCTTTTCAGAGAGCAATATTTTTTGAGAATATATCTTTTGATGCTTTAACTAGATATAAACTTGATTATAATATAGCTAAATCATCGGAAAGTAATACTGATTATATTATGATAGATTATAAATTTTATCTTACGTATTATTATTTACTTCAAGAGGAGATAAATACAATTACTGATGATAGAATAAAAGTTGAACTAAATAAGGCTAAATATAATCTTATGCAAGTAATAGATAGTATATTTGATAATACCCTTTTTATGAATATAGATAATAGTAGGCTTGATGATGTTAAGATTGATAATAGTTATAACGAATTTGAGACTTATTTTTTTATAGATGAATTATTATCTTATAATGATGATATGTATAATAAAGATGATAGTTATATAATAGAATATTTTAACATTATTAAGAAGATATTTATTAAGACATATTATAATCTTACTAAGAATGAAGGTATAATACAAATGATTAAAAATAATAAATTATATGGTATTAATAAGATAAGCAGTAGTTATTTTGATGATATAGTTAATACTCCTAGAAGAAGAATTAAATAGTTCTTCTTCTTTTTAAATATTTTACAGAAAAAAGTGTCAAATTATAAAAAACGTATTTACAAACTACTACTATTATAGTAGAATATATTCATAGAGTGGCATGAAGTGGAAGAAAGTGGGGGATAATATGTTAATTGGAGAATATCATCATAATATTGATGAAAAAGGGAGATTAATTATACCTTCTAAATTTAGAGAGGATATTGGTAACGAATTTGTTGTCACTAGAGGATTAGATGGATGCTTATTTGTCTATGCAATGAAAGAGTGGAATAATATAGTATCTAAACTTAGAACACTTCCATTTACAAAGAAAGATGCTAGAACTTTTAATAGGTTTTTTATGTCTTCTGCTAGTACACTCGAATTTGATAAACAGGGTAGAATTAATTTACCATCATCTTTAATTAATTATGCGGGATTACAAAAAGAATGTACGATTATTGGGGTTAATGATCGCCTAGAAATATGGGCTACTGATAAATTTAATAGCCTTATCGAAGATAACTTGTCTGCTATTAATGATGTGGCAGAAAATCTATTTGAAGGGTTAGATATTGATGCATAAGAGCGTATTATTGTATGAAGCAATTGATAACCTAAATATCAAAGAAGATGGTATATATGTTGATTGTACTTTAGGATTTGGGGGACATAGTGGTTTAATATTAGAAAGAATAAAAAGGGGCTTTCTTTTCGCCTTTGATCAAGATGATATGGCTTTAGAATATAGCGATAAGAAATTAAAAGAAATAGGCAGTAATTATGAACTTATTAAGTCTAATTTTGCCTATATTAAAGAAGAATTAAATAAAAGAAATGTTACTAAAGTAGATGGAATAGTTTTTGATCTAGGGGTATCTTCTCCACAACTTGATATAGCAGATCGTGGCTTTAGTTTTCATAAAGATGCTATGCTTGATATGAGAATGGATACTTCTAAAGATTTCTCTGCATACAATGTGGTAAACGAATACTCTTATGATGAACTTGTTAGAGTAATTAGAGATTATGGTGAAGAAAAATATGCCTCTAGTATTGCTAAGAATATTGTTAAAGATAGAGAAAAAAAACCTATTGAGACAACATTTGAACTAGTAGATATTATTAAGAATAGTATGCCATATAAAGCAATGAAAGACTCACATCCTGCTAGAAGAACATTTCAAGCAATAAGAATAGAAGTAAATAATGAATTAGAAGTATTAAAGATGGCTCTTAAGTCTAGCTTAGATTTGCTTAAGGTAGGCGGTAGAATAGCAGTTATTACTTTTCATTCATTAGAGGATAGAATAGTAAAAGAATTATTTAATGAATATTCTAAGGTAGATAGTAATCTATCTAAATTACCATTTATACCTGAAGAATATATGCCTAAGTATAAGATAATAGCTAATATTACTCCAAGTAAAACAGAGTTAGAGGAAAATCCTCGTGCTAGATCTTCAAGACTTAGAGTTATAGAAAAAATAAAGGACTGATAATATGAAAAAAAAGAAGAAGAAAGGGATAACTAAAATAGAGAAGTTTTTATATAAAAGCTGTCTTGTAATTATTGTACTTTTGATATCAGGTATTGTTTTTACTAGTGCAACTGTGTCTAAGATGAATATTGAACTTCAAAAGATTAATAATGAAGTGGAGAAACAAGAAGATACTAATCAGAGCCTTGTTATGAAAATTAATGAGATGGCTTCACTGGAAAATATACAAGCTATTAGTAAAAACTTAGGTTTATCTTATAATAATGATAATATTAAGACAATAGAATAAGGTGATTATTATGAAAAAGGAAATTAATAATGATAAGTTTAGAATTAGTAAACCTGTTATTATTGTTACCTTTTTTTTATTTATAGTTCTTATTATAAGACTTTGTTATTTATGCCTTTTTGATTATAAAGTGGGAAATTCAACAATTACTGCTTTTATAAAAAATAGAAATACAACTGAAGAAGTTATTATGCCTAAAAGAGGAACAATATATGATGCTAATGGAAATATTCTTGCTAATGATGTTATTAGTTATACTTTAATAGCTTATTTGTCTGATACAAGAGTAGATTCTAAGGGTAACAAAGATTATGTTGAAGATATTGATGGTACAAGTAGTAAACTAGCAGATGTACTTGGAGCTTCAGCGGATGATATTAAGAGTGTACTTATTAATGGCAAAGAAAATAATAAATATCAGGTAGAATTTGGCAGTATTGGAAAAGGTCTTTCAGAACTTGCAAAGGAAGAAATAGATGAACTTAATCTTCAGGGAATAGATTTTATTAAAGATATTAAGAGATATTATCCTAATGGAGATTTTGCTTCTTATTTAATAGGCTATACAGTAAATAAAGAAGATGATGATGGAAACAATTTTATTACTGGTGAAATGGGTATTGAAGAATACTATAATGACACATTAAAAGGTAAAACTGGTTTTGTTACCTATGAGAAAGACAAATATGGATATAAAATAGCTAATGGTCGTGAATATATTGAACCTGCTGAAGATGGTAATGATATTTATTTAACTATCGATAATAATATTCAACTATTTATTCATAATGCTGTTAATCAAGCCCAAGAAGAATCTGATGCTGAATGGGTTTTAATGGCAGTGATGGATGCAAAAACTGGTAAGATACTTGGATACTCTAGCACTCCTAGTTTTGATCCAAATCTTAGAAATATGACATCATATATAGATCCACTTGTAACACTAACTTATGAACCAGGTTCAACTATGAAAATATTTAGTTATATGTGTGCTATTGATTCTGGCAATTATGATGGCAATACAACATATACTTCTGGTAGTAAGACTTATACTTCAGAGAATGGTGGTAAAGATGTTACTATTTCTGATTGGAAAAAAGAAGGATGGGGAGTTCTTACTTATGATCAAGGTTTTGCTTTATCTTCTAATATAGCGGTAGCTAATATTGTAGAATCTGTTATTACTAAAGAAGATTTAAAGACTTGTTATGCAAAATATGGATTTGGTAATAAGACAAATTTTACTTTAAAGAGAGAAGAGTCTGGTAATATTAATTATACTTATCAAATAGAAGCTGCTACTGCTGGGTATGGTCAAGGTATTACTACTACTCCAATACAACATCTTCAAGCACTTACTGCTATTGCCAATAATGGTACTATGTTAAAACCATATGTAGTAGATAAAATAAAAGATTCTAATACTGGTAAAATTCTTGAAGAAAATAAAAAAACAGAACTTACTACTATTATAAAAAGTTCGACGGTAGATAAGATGAAAGAACTTATGGCTAATGTTATTAATGGAGATAATACTAATTCTACTGGTTATGCTTATTATATGGATGGTTATAGCTTGATTGGTAAGACTGGTACTGCTCAAATATTTGATTATACTAAGGGTAAGTATATGAGTGGAGCATCTGATTATATATATTCTTTCTCTGGTATGTTTCCAGGAGATGATCCAGAAATTATTTTATATGCTGCAATAAAGAGACCAAAAGATACAACTAATTATGTTGCACCAATGATAAGAGAAGTGGAAAAAAATATTACTAAATATTTAAATATAGAAGAAAAGAGTAATGAAAAGAAGTCTTATTTAGTAGAATCTTTTTATAATAAGAAGGTAAATGAGGTAAAAACTTTACTTGAGAGTAAGAATATTAAAGTACTTGTAATAGGAGATGGAACTGAAATTGTTAATCAGTATCCTAGTGTTAATAGTACTATATATGAAGATGATTTGGTTGTACTTAAAACTAATAATTATGATAAAAGAATGATTGATTTAGATGGTTATTCTTATAAAGAAGTAGATAATATACTTAGACTAATGGGTGTTAGTTATATACTTGAAGGTAATGGTTATGTATATGAACAGAGTATTCCAGTAGGAGAAGTTATTAATGATACAATAACTATTAAACTTAAGAATAAATACACAGAATAGAGGTAATATATATGGATGAAGAGACTAATGAGATATCTAAAATTTTATATACAATATTAATTATTATAATATGTGCTATACTAGGAGTATATCTTGGTAAGTTATTAATCAGTTAAGAAGAGTATTCTTCTTTTTCTTTTTATTCGGTTAGAGCCTAAGGTCTCTAACCGTTAAATAAAGCCTAAGTATAGTCTTTATTTAATGATTATTTATTGAATTACTACTTGAAATTATAATAGTTATATGGTAGTATAAATAATACAAGAAAGGATGTTTTGATTATATGGAAAGAATAGATAGAATAAAGATTAGGGTTACAAGAAAGAAGAATATAACAGAGGATTATTGTTTACTTAATGAAATGGCTGATAGCTTAGTAATAGTACAAAGCAAAGAAAATGAATTATATGGTGTTATTGATAAAAATGGTAATGAAGTAATACCTTGTAAATATGAAGAATTAGAAGATTTTAGTGAAGAATTAGTTTTAGTCATGAAAAATGAAAAATGGGGATTAGTTGGTAAAAATGGTAGTGAAATAGTGCCTTGTGAATATAGTAGAATTAGAGAGTTTAATGAAGGTTTGGCAATATTAGTAGATAGTGGTGGTAAATATGGTGTTATAGATAAAAATGGTAATGTAGTGGTACCTTGTAAATATGAGAATGCAAGAGATTTTAGTGATAAAATGTCTGCTGTTCGAGAAAATTGTTTATGGGGATTTATAGATGAAAATGGAAAAGAAGTAATACCTTGCGAATATGAATATGTTGGAAGTTTTAGTGAAGGTTTAGCAGCAGTAGAAAGAGATGATAAATGGGGATTTATAGATAAGAATGGTAATGAGGTGATACCTTGTAAATATGAAGATGTTACAAGTTTTAGTGAAGGTTTAGCAGCAGTAGCAATAAAGATAAACAAGCAATTAAAAGTTGATTTTGTTAACAAACATGGTGAAATGGTAATACCTTGTAAATATGATTATACTAGAAATTTCAGTGAAGGTTTAGCAGCAGTAGAAAAAAATGGTAAATGGGGATTTATAGATAAAGCGGGTAATGAAGTGATACCTTGTCAATATTATCATGTAGAAAGTTTTGAAAATGGTTTAGCATATGTAGTAAATAATTTTGGAGAATATTTCTATATTGATAAAAAAGGAAATAGAGTTGAGCCTTGCTTTGAATATTCTAATATAATAAATAGTGATATAATAAATTATGATAAAGTAGTTACTGAAGAATTATATATATCAAATGAAGAAGAAATACCTGATGATTGTTTAAGTATAGAAATACTTGCTTATAATTCACTACTTGTTTTAAATAATGGTGATAGAGTAGAGATAGAAGAACCTACTAGAGAAAAATGGAAAAAAGAAGTGGCTAAAATAATTGAACATGAACTTAGTAGTTTAGAAAATAATATAAATAGTACTTTTGCTAGAAAAAGAAGTATTAAGTAGAAATAATAGTACTAATGATTGGATGGATTGTATGAAAAGATAATTTCATATAGTTCCTTTTTATTATATTAATATTGCTATTTTTTATAAAATTTGTAGGAAATAGTAATACATAAAAAAAATTGTAAGGAAGACCTTAGGCTTACTTACACTCCTTAAGACCTTAGACTTAAGGGGAATAAATAAAAATATTATATTTTAATATAGATTTTCTTTTAAATATTTGATAAAATATAAAAGTAGGATGTGAAGTATATGTATTTAAAAGAAATTAAAGCATATGGATTTAAATCATTTGCTGATAAGACTTCAATTGAATTTGGTAAAAATATTAATGGTATAGTAGGACCTAATGGTTCTGGTAAGTCTAATATAGTAGATGCTGTTAGATGGGTACTTGGAGAACAATCTATTAAGAGTTTAAGAGGAGATACTTCTTTGGATGTAATATTCTCTGGTAGTGAGAGTAGAAAACCACTTAACTCTGCTTCAGTTACTTTAGTATTTGATAATGAAGATAGAACTTTGCCTATTGATTTTAGTGAAGTATCTATTAAGAGAATGGCTTTTAGAACAGGTGAGAATGAATACTATATTAATAATGAAAAAGTAAGACTTAAAGATATTACTGAACTTTTAACTGATAGTGGTACTGCTAAAGAAAGTTTTAATATTATTAGTCAGGGTAAGATAGATGAAATATTATCTAATAAACCAGAAGATAGAAGAATTATTTTTGAAGAAGCTGCTGGTGTGCTTAAATATAAAAGAAGAAAAGAAGAAGCATTAAGGAAATTAGATAAGACTAATCAGAATTTAAATAGAGTTAATGATATTATTAATGAACTTAGTACTAATCTAGCACCTCTAGAGGAGGCTTCAATTAAGGCTAAGAAATATACTGAAATTAAGGATAAATTATCTAATATAGAAGTATCTTCAATAGCTTATGAGATTAATAATCTAAATACTGAATATCAAAATGGTAAAAAAAGAATTGAAGAATTAGAAAATGAGATAGCTAGTATATCTAGTAATTCTTCATCATATGATGTAGATATTTTAAAATATAAAGAAGAATTAAGAGAGATAAGAGATAATATAAATTCTAATCAATTAAGGATAATTGAACTTACTAAGAAGGAAGAACAGATATCTAGTGATATTAAATTATTACAAGAAAGAAATAAATATAAAAGTGATGAATCTAGAATATCTAATAATATTATTAAGTTAAAAGAGGAACTTGTTAATATTAATAGTTATATTAATGATGAGAAGAATAATCTTGATATTTTAAATAAAAAGATAGATGTTATTAATGAGAGTATTAATAATATAACTAATAGTTATAATGATGGTGTTAATAAAAAGAATAATCTTAATAATATTTTACTTAAGAATAATAGAGAATTTGATAGTATTAAGTATCGAATGGAATACTTAGAGAATACTCTTTCTAGTGGTAATTTACTTCCTAAGAGTATTAAGATGATACTAGATAATCCTAAATTTACTGGGGTACATAATATTATATCTTCACTTATTGATACTGAAAGTAGGTATAGTACCGCTATTAGTACTGCTCTTGGAGGAGCATCTTCTTATTTAGTTGTAGATACTCCTAGTACTGCTAAAGAACTTATTAATTATTTAAAAGATAATAACTTAGGTAGGGCTACTTTTTATCCAATATCAGTAATTAATGGTAAGTATATTGATAATGATATTTTATCTAATTTAGAGTATGTAACTGGATATATTGCAGTAGCTAGTAATTTAGTTACTTATGATGATAAGTATAAGAATATTATTGAGAATGTTCTTGGTAATATTATTATTGTAGATAATATTGATACTGCTAATAAAGTAAGTACTAGTATTAATAAAAGATATAAGATAGTTACTTTAGATGGTCAAGTAGTTAATGTAGGTGGATCATTAACTGGTGGTTCACAGCTTAAGAATAATAATTCTCTATCTATTAAGTATGAATTAGAAGAACTTAGAAGAAAATCTTCTTTCTTTGAAGAAAAGAACAAGGGTATTTTAAAAGATATTAGTAATATTGATAAAGATATTATGCAGTATACTAATAAGATTCATAATTTGAGTAATGAGAAAGTAGAATATGAAAGTACTATTTCTAGTATTAAGAATGATTATGATATTAGAATGAAAGATAAAGATAGTAAAGAGAAAGAACTTAAGGATTTATCTAATATTAGTAATGATACTAGTGAGGAAGATAATCTTATTAAATCTTTAATGGAGATTAGAGAAAATATTTCAAATATTAATAAAGAAACTAGTATATTAAAAGTAGATGAAGAAAAAATTAATAATTTAATTAGTGAGATAGAAGAAACTTCAAGAAATAATAATTCTTATATTAATAAGAAAGAGAAAGAACTTAATAATCTTAATATTATTATTAATAGAACTGATGTTAAATTAGATAATTTACTAAATACTTTAACTAATGATTATAATATGACTTATGAGTTTGCTATTAATAATTATAAGTTAGACATGGATTTAGAGACTGCTAAAAAAGAAGTTGTTAAACTTAAAGATAATCTTAATCTACTTGGCAATGTTAATTTAGATGCTCCAGAAGAATATGAGAAACAAAAAGAAAGATATGACTTTTTAACTAGTCAGAAGAATGATCTTATTAATGCAGAAAATACTTTATATGATATTATTAAAGAGATGGATGCTGTTATGAAGGAAAAATTCTTAGAGACTTTTGAGAAGGTTAAAACTGAGTTTAAGAATGTATATAGAGAATTATTTAAAGGTGGAAGAGCAGAACTATCTTTAACTGATCCAGATAATTTACTTGAGACTGGTATTGAGATTAAAGCTGAACCTCCTGGTAAGAAACTTCAGAGTATTAGTTTACTTTCTGGTGGTGAGAAAACATTTACTGCTATATCACTATTGTTTGCTATACTTAATATTAGACCAGTACCATTCTGTTTATTTGATGAGGTAGAAGCCGCTCTTGATGATGCTAATGTTGAAGCTTTTGGTAGATATTTAGATAAGTATAGAGATAAGACACAGTTTATTATTATTACACATAAGAAGAAAACTATGGAATATGCTGATATTTTATATGGTATTACTATGGAAGAGTCTGGCGTTAGTAAGATGGTATCTGTTAAACTTGAAGATATAAAGAAAGATTGAGTTCTTTCTTTTTTCTAAAAATTGCTAAAGGTTAAATAGATTTTTTGATATTTATTTTTCTTTTTATTATAGAAGTATATTTTCTTATAAAAGATATTTTATAAAGGGTAATACTAATTTATATAGTGATAATTATAGATGGTTATGTATTAATAATATTTATGATAAATATAGAGTTATTAAGAGTAAATATAGTAATTATATAGTGTTAATTAAAGATAAGAATATATATTATGCTTATGATAATCTATATGGGAATAAATACATTGTTTTAGATGGTAATGAATTAAAAATAGTAAATTTAGTGTAAAATGGCAAATTTACTTAAAAATGTTTTTTAAAGGCATTAAAAAGGTAATTTGAGGACTTTTATATTATTAAAAGTCTTTTTTCTTATACTTTTATATATTTAAAAAGTATTTTTGAGGATTTGCATTATTTTTTATATCTGCTATTGTTTTATTGGAGGCACATATTATGAATTATTATAATGAAATTAAAACAAAACTAATAGATAATGAAGTCTATAAGAAAGTAAAGGATTATTCAAAGAATAAAAATGAACTTAATACTTATTATGAAGTAGGAAAGTTACTTATTGAAGCACAAGGAGGAGAAGATAGAGCAAAGTATGGAGATGAACTTATTAAAGAGTTTTCTAATAGATTAATAAATGAAGTAGGGAAAAAATATAATTATAAAACTTTATTAAAGATAAGAAAATTTTATTTGTTTTCTGAAAAAGTCGCGACATTGTCGCGACAATTAACTTGGTCACACTATGTTGAGTTATTGCCATTAAAAGATGTAAACGAAATTAATTATTATATGAATATTACTGAAGAGTATAATCTTGGAGTTAGAGAGTTAAGAGAGAAAATTAAAAATAGAGAATATCAAAGACTTGATGATAAAACTAAGTTAAAGTTAATTAATAAAGAAGAAACTACAGTAAGTGATTTTATTAAGAATCCTATTATTATTAAGAATAAATATAATATTAATGAAGAAGAAATATCAGAAAAGGTATTACAAGGCTTAATACTTGAAGATATACCATCCTTTTTAAAAGAACTTGGTACTGGATTTAGTTTTATAGAAAATGAATATAAGATAAAAATAGGTGGTATATATAATTATATAGATTTATTACTTTTTAATATTAAGTATAACTGTTATGTGGTAGTTGAATTAAAAGTAACAGAACTAAAGAAAGAACATATAGGACAAATAGAAGTATATATGAATTATATTGATAAAAATATTAGAAATATTAATCAGAATAAAACAATAGGAGTAATAGTAACAAGAAGAGATAGTCATTATTATATAGAGTATTCTAGTGATAGTAGGATATTAACTAGAGAATATGTATTAAATAAAAAATAGTAGTAATTTTATTGTTTTTATGATAGAATTGTTATTAGTGAAGAGGTGTTGTTATGAATAATAAACAAAATAATAAGATAACAAGTAGAGATGTAGATTTTGCTAAATGGTATACTGATGTAGTAATGGCTGCGAGACTTTGTAGTTATTCTAATACTAAGGGATGTATGGTAATAGAACCTAATGGATATGCTATATGGGAAAAAATGCAAAGTGTACTTGATGGTATGTTTAAAGAAACTGGTCATAAGAATGTATATATGCCTTTATTAATACCTGAGAATCTTTTAAAAAAAGAAGGAGAATTAGTAGATGGATTTGCTCCTGAAGTTGCTTGGGTTACTCATGGTGGTAGTAAAGAATTAGAGGAAAGATTATGTATTAGACCTACTTCTGAAACTGTGTTTTCTGATTATTATGCTAGTACTGTTAAGTCTTACAGAGATTTACCTAAATTATATAATCAGTGGTGTAATGTACTTAGATGGGAAAAAGAAACTAGACCTTTTTTAAGAAGTAGAGAATTTTTATGGCAAGAGGGTCATACTATTCATGAAACTAAAGAAGAAGCAGAAGCAGAAACTTTATGTATGTTAAATATTTATAATAATTTCTTTCATGAATATTTGGCTATTCCTAGTATAGTTGGCAAGAAAACTGAAAAAGAAAAGTTTGCAGGAGCAGAATACACTTATACAGTAGAATCTCTTATGTATAATGGTGTAGCACTTCAATCTGGTACTAGTCATTATTTTGGTCAAAAGTTTTCTAAAGCTTATGATATTAAATATTTAAATAGAGAAAATAAATTTGATTATCCTTATCAAACTTCTTGGGGAGTTACTACGAGAATGATAGGAGCTCTTATTATGGTTCATTCTGATGATTATGGACTTGTTTTACCTCCTAAAATAGCTCCTAGAAAAGTTGTTATTATACCAATTAATGATACTATGGAAGTTATGAGTCTTGCTAATGATTATTTGGATAAACTTAAAAAAGAAGGAATAGAAGCTTATATTGATGATAGTGAAAAGTCTCCTGGATATAAATTTGCAGAAGCTGAAGTATTAGGAATACCTATAAGAATTGAGATTGGTAAAAGAGATTTAGAAAATAATGTAATTACTTTAGTTAGAAGAGATACAAGAGAAAAAAGAGGGGTATTTACTAATACTGATATAGTTCATGATGTTAAAATATTACTTGAGGATATTCAAAGAGATATGTATGATAGAGCTTTAAGAAGAAGAGAAGAGATGACTTATACTGTTACTGATATTGAAGATTTTAAAGATATTATAAATAATCATCCTGGTTTTATTAAAGCTATGTGGTGTGGCAATAGTGAATGTGAAGAAAAAATTAAAGAAATTAGAGGATGTAAATCTAGATGTATTCCTTTTGAAGAAGAAAAGGTTAGTGATAAATGTATTGTTTGTGGTAAAGAGGCAAAGCATCTAGTTATTTGGGGAATACAATATTAAGATATAAACTATAGTGGTATGCTATAGTTTTTTCTTTATAAGATTGACAATTGTACTTAATTTATAATAAAATTATCTTAGGGAGAGTTATGGAATGAATAGAGATGTATTACTTGATAGATTAAAAGGGCTAAATTTAAATAAATATAAATATGATAAATTACTTGAAGAGGATGATACTGTATTGGAAATGTTATTGGATCTCAATTTTAATTTATTTAATAATGGAATAGATATAATTAATGCATATAATGATAAGGCTAGTATTTGTGAAGCTTTAGCTATTTATAAAAATGCTAAATATAATGATGTTTATAGATGTTTAGTAAATAATAATGCTATTCAATATGGTATTTCATTAGAGGGTTCAAGGATAATTAATATGGCTAAAGAAGAATTTAGTGCAGTATGTGCTTGTGATGTTTTATGTAATGAGAGTGCGATAATGGGTAGTATAGCATTAGATGGAGCAAAGACTATAAATTCTTCAAAAAAGTGGTATAATGCTTATTATGCTAGATATGTTTTAATGTCTAATTATGCTATTAAAATGGGAATAGCATTAAAAGGTGCAAAACTTATTAATGAGTCTAATGCAGAATTTAATGCTTTATTTGCCAGTGAAATATTATGCAATGAAACTTTAATAAGAATGGGAAAGGCAATTAGTACTGCTAAATTGATTAATCAAGCAAAGAATTGGGATACTGCTAGTAAGATATTAGATATATATATGGATGTTATAGATGATAGTGCTTTGGATGAAAAAATCAATGAAGAAGAAAATAGTTCTATTTGCCTACTACCTCATAAGGTAATTAGGAGAAAAAGTCGTAAAGTAAATTGACTATTTTGATATTTATGCTATAATAGTGGTGTTTTTTGGGAGGAATATTATGAATATTAATATTAATAATGAGAGATTTAATGGTGATAACTTTGTTATTGACAAGGAAACAAGGGTAGAAGGAAAACTTGCTTCAGATGTAAAGCCTTGGCTCAAGTACTATAATGTTGAAAATCTTTCTAATGTAAAGAAAGATTATTTAGATACTGATATGAATATATATGATTATTTTTTAAATGTTACTAAGAACTATGGAAATTTTTTAGTATTATCTTATTGTGGTAAAAATTACTATAGAGAAGATGTAATTAATGAGGTAGAGAATTATATAAAGAGGTTTAATAAGATGGGAATTAAGAAAGGTGATGTAGTTTCATTTATGATGCTTAATAACCCTGATATTATCTTTATGTGGATGGCTTTGTCTAAAATTGGTGCTATTTCTAATTTAATTAAATTTGATGAAGCAGAAGATAGAATAAGTGAAATTATTAATAAAACTAAATCTAAATATTTATTTATAACTGATATACCTATGATTGTAGAAAAAGTAAGTAAAGGTATTACTAACACTAATAGTTTAGAAAATATAATGTGTTTATCTTTATTTGAAAGTTTGTCTAATAGTCAAAAAATTGGAATGTTAATTGATAATGCTAAAGATAAGACTAAGAGTAATGATGTTATAAAAATATCTCATGAGATAAAAAATATCCTTGCAAATATGAAAAAACAAGAAGAAGAATCTGATTCTTATAAAAATGATAATAGATTTATTTCTTATAAAGAATGGAAAAAGATTACTAATGGTGGTAAATTAACAAATAATCCTGGTGGTACAGGAAGTGATATTTTTACTATTGTATATACTGGTGGTACTACTGGTAATGCTAAAGGTGTACCTCTTACTAATAGTAATCTTAATAGTAGTGTATATGGATTTAAACTAGGGGATCTTGGATTTGATTTTGGTAAGACTTCAATGAGTATATTACCTCCATCAATTGCTTACTATTACAATGCTACATATTGTTTGATGTGCTGTGGTGTATCTGTTACTTTAATACCATTCTTTACTCCTAAAGAATATCCAGTTTTACTTAATAAATATAAACCTAATGTTTTTCTAGCGGGTCCTATATTATTTAATGAAATGGTTGATAGTAAAATAGTTAAAGATACTTCTTTTATGACTGAACCTATATCTGGTGGAGATAAGCTTGCTGTAGCTGAAGAAGAAAGAGCTAATAATTATATTAAAGAACATGGTGGAACTGCTAGAATACATCAAGGATATGGTGAAAGTGAATGTACAGCAGCAGCTACTTATGCTAAGAAAAATGCTTATGCACTAGGTAGTATTGGTATACCATTTGTCAATGTTATTGTAAGTATATTTGATGAAAATAATATTGAGATTCCTTTTGGCGAAGGAAAAATTGGTGAAATATGTATAAGTGGTCCTACTGTTATGAATGGATATTATAATGATGAGGAAGAAACTGATTTGGTATTGAAAAAACATAGTGATGGAAGAATATGGCTTCATACTAGTGATTTTGGTTATATGGACAATGATGGTAGAATATATCACTGTGGTAGAGCTAAGAGAATGATAACAAGAAATGGAGACAAAGTTTGGTTAACAGCAATTGAGGAAATAATAAAGACACATAAAAATGTATTTGATTGCTCTGTAGTAAAGGGGGAAGATGCTATAGAGAGGGAAGTTCCAATATGTCATATTGTATTTAATAATGATGATGAAAAATTCACTACAATAGAGGAACTTAATAAAATGATCGAAATAAAATTAAAGAGTCTTTATGTACCTAAATATTATGTAAAAAAGGAAGAAATTCCTGTAACTGAAGTTAATAAGAAAGTTGATTTTGTTAAACTTGAGAAAGAAAATATATTTGATGAAAATTATTATCAAGTTAATGGTAATTTAATAGAACCAAGAAAAAATAAAGTTAGAATATTACAAAAATAAACATTTTAGATTAAATTCTAAAGTGTTTTTCTTTTAAATAGTATAATTTTATGATATAATTATTTAAGAATAGGAGTGTATGAAATATGTATAGTATTTGTTTTACAATAGCAGGTTTTATTTTTTCGTTATTATTATTTGTATTATATCATTTTAAATCAAATTTTAGACTTGCTGAAAATAAAATATATTATGGTATAATAGTTACTACTATATTTTCATGTTTAATGGAAATA
This sequence comes from Bacilli bacterium, assembly GCA_051872655.1. Classification (GTDB taxonomy): domain Bacteria; phylum Bacillota_I; class Bacilli_A; order RF39; family UBA660; genus CAG-302. The sequence continues at coordinate 47,644 of JBJEEB010000008.1, forward strand.
TATTCATTTATTTTAGTTAGATGTAATGTCTCAATTTCTTCAAATCTTTATTTATTTGCTTTAAAATTATTATTTTTGGGTTTTGTTACTTGGATTTATTTGTTTACTTTATATATTGTCGTTGTAACGATTAAACTTAAAAATAAAGACTATGATAAATATAGATTTTCTGTAATAGCATCAATTGTAATATTTGGTATTATAGCATTTATTACAGTTATTCTTCCTATTAGTATAGATAATGTTAATGGTTTATTATTACCAAGTGGTGTTGGAGTAGATATTATTTATGTACTAGCTATGATATTTTTTATGATTATGATAGGTACTATTATTTCTAATAGGAGGGAAATGAAAAATAAAAAATATTATCCTATGTATTTTTTACTTGTATTACTTGGTATAATTATTTTAGTACAAAAGATATTTCCTAGTTTACTTTTAATTAATTTTTCATTGTCAGTATTAATTTATATAATGTATTTTACTATTGAAAATCCTGATATTAAGACAATAAAAGAATTAAATTATACTAAGAAATTATTAGTAAAACAAAATGAGGTTGTTTCAGGCATTATTAATAATTTGGCTATTAGTATTAAAAATCCTCTTATGAAGATAACTACTTTTAGTAATAAGAAGATTGAAAAGAATGATGTAGAATCTTCAATTAAAGAAATAAAAAAATTTCAGAAATTATCGCTTGATTTAGTAGATCAAATTAATAAGGTAATTGATTTGACTAGAATAGAAAGTAGGGAACTTAAAATAAAGGAAAGAATGTATCAGGTTAATAATTTAATTTCTAGTATAAAAGATATTATTAATATTAAAAATGTAGATGCAAGCTATAATATTGATGAAAATTTACCTAAAGTTTTATATGGCGATGATGATAATATTAAGCAAGTTATAACTTATTTGATAGAGTTTATATCTAATTATTTTGAAAGATATAGTTTGAATGTAATTATATCTAAATTAGTTGTTAGAAATAATTGTAAATTAACATTTGAGTTTTTAGTTGATTATAGATGTACTGATTTAGAATTAAATGAAAAAAATGATAAATATGATGTTATTACTGGTTCTGGAGAATATGAATTATATGAAAAATTAGTTGAACTTCAGAAAGGTAGTACTTTTATTAAAAAGAATAATTCTATTTTAACTTTTGGTTTTTCTTTGTTCCAGAAGGTTAAGGATATTTCTAGAAAGAGTACTGATGAAATTGTTAATTATTTTGATTGTAGTGATAAAAATGTATTAATAGCATTAGATAATCATAATGATATTAAAAGGATGACTGATATGCTGATCGGTTATAATGCTGATATTAGTACTGCTAGTAGTATTTCTGAACTTACAGAATTACTAAGAAGTGATAAAACTTTTGATTTGGTATTTCTTTCTAATACTATATCTGGTATAGAAAATTATAATATTGATACTGATGATGATTTAAAAAGGACATTTACTAAGTTGTCTTTGGTAGCAGGTTATAAATTACAAATAGTAATAGTATCTTTGTATGATTATAAGAAAAATGATATTGAATTTCTTTTAATGCCAATATCAAAAGTTGAACTTGATGATATTATGGTAAAGTATTTGAGTGAAAAATAGTTTAATACAGTTTACAAAGATTGATATATTTGTTATAATATATTCAGTGAGAAAGGACTGATATAAATGACGATGGCTGCAGTAATTATATCTGTATTATTAATAGCAATAGTTTTATTACAAAGTGGAAAAGCAGAATCTGCTTCACAAATAATTCAGGGTGGTAATTCTGATTTGTTTGCTAATAGAAAAGAAAGAGGATTTGAATTATTTATAACTAGACTTACATATGTACTTGGGTTTTCTTTCTTTATATTATGTTTAATAATATCAATATAATTAAATAGACTTAAGTAATTAAGTCTATTTTGTCTAAATATAGGAGGATTTTATGAAAGAAAGAATAATTGAATTACTAAATGAAAATACCTCTCTTACTATTATGGAAATTAATGATAAACTACTTTTGAATACTATCAATGAGTATCAAAAATTAGAAAATATTTTAGATGAACTTGTTAGTGATGGTATATTATATTATAGTGAGAGAAAAAAAAAGTATTTACTTTTAGAAAATAGTCATTTGGTAAAAGGGGAACTTATTTTAAATGATAAAGGTTTTGGATTTATTGAAATTGGTAAAGATAAGAAAGATGTTTATGTAAATGAAAAAAATATCAATGGGGCATTAGATGGTGATATGGTGTTATTTGAATATTTGAATAAGGATCCATTAAAACCAGAAGGTAAGATTATTAAAGTTATTAAGAGAAATTATGATCCATTAGTAGGAGAAGTTATTTTAATAGATGGGGATTATTTTGTTAAACCTGATAAAAGTGGTAAAAATATATATATTCCTAGGGACTATTTAAATGGTGCGGTAGAAGGACATAAGGTAGTAGTGGAACCTTTAAAAGAAGGAAATAGAATTGGTAAAATAACTAAAATAATTGGTCATAAGAATGATGTTGGAGTAGATATTTTATCTTTTGTTTATGATTATAATTTTAATCCTGAGTTTCCAGAAGAGGTTATTAATGAGCTTGATACTATACCTCAGTTTTTAAGTGATGAGGATATTAAGAATGGTCTTGCTTCTGGAAGAATTGATTTAAGAAATAAAATAATATTTACAATAGATGGAGCTGATACTAAAGATATAGATGATGCTGTTTCTATAGAAAAAATTAGTGACAATGAATATATATTAGGTGTTCATATAGCGGATGTTTCTTACTACGTTAAAGAGGGTAGTAAGATTGATGAAGAGGCTTATTTTAGAGGTACTTCAGTGTATCTAGTAGATAGGGTACTTCCTATGCTTCCTCATAAATTATCTAATGGTATATGTTCTTTGAATGAAAATGAAGATAGATTTGCAATGAGCTGTATTATGCATATTGATAGTAGAGGTAATGTTACTAAGTATGATATAGTTCCTTCAATTATAAAAAGTAGAAAGAAAATGACTTATGATGCAGTTAACTCAATACTTGAGAATAATGTTGTTCCAGAAGGTTATGAGGAATTTGAAAGTACTTTAAGAGTAATGGAAGAGTTATCTAAAATACTTAGAAAGAAAATGGTAGGAAGAGGTTATATTGAGTTTGAGTCTGATGAAGCTAAGATTATTGTAGATGATAATTGTCATCCTATAGAGATTAAAGCTAGACAGCAGAGAACTGGTGAAGAGTTAATTGAAAACTTTATGATAGCTGCTAATGAAACAGTAGCTTCTTCAATATTTTATAAGAATTTACCTGGTATATATAGAGTACATGATAAACCTAATGAAAAGAGAATAGAGGAATTTCTTAAGTTTTTGAGTTTACATGGATATACTGCTAGTGGTAAGAATAAAATTGAAAATCCTAAAGATTTACAAAAGATTCTTAATAGTTTAGAAAATGTTCCTGAAGTTAAAGTACTTCATGATATGGCTATTCGTAGTCAAGCTAAAGCTGTATATTCTGATGTTAATATTGGACATTTTGGTCTTGGTAGTAAGTGTTATAGTCATTTTACTTCTCCTATTAGAAGATATCCTGATTTAATTCTTCATAGATTAGTTAGAGAATATAATTATAACTATAGTGAAGATATTATAACTAAGAATAAAGAATATTTACCAGTAGCTAGTGAACATTTAAGTATACGAGAGCAAGAAGCACAGAACTGCGAAAGAGACGTTGACAAGATGAAGAAAGCTGAGTATATGATGGATCATATTGGTGAAATATATGAAGGTATTATAAGTGGTGTGCAAGAGTTTGGCTTCTTTGTAGAACTAGATAATACAGTAGAAGGTCTTGTTAAAGTAGAAGATATTAAAGGAGATTACTTTATTTATAATCCTGATTTAATGGCATTACTTGGTAAGAGAAGTAAGAGAAAGTATGCTTTTGGTGATAAAGTGGTAGTAAAAGTTATAGGTGCTGATAAAGATAGAAGTACTGTTGACTTTGAAATATATGAAGAGAATAAAAAAGATACTAAAAAGTAGAAAGGATAGAAAATGGAAAGTGAAATAATAGAACTTTTAAGTATCAAAAAGAATAATAATTTGAAGGTTGATGAAATTGCTAGTATACTAGGAAAGGATAAGGAAGAAGTACAAAATACTTTAAGACTCCTAGGAAAAGAGGGAATAGTATATAAGAATAATAATGATAGATATATACTTGTTTCTAATACTAGTTTAAAGAAAGGTACTATTAAGATTACGGCGAGAAAGGGTGCTATTGTAGTACTTGATGATGGCACTGAGTTAGATGTAGTATATAAAGATAAGAGTAAACTATCTAATAACGATACTGTTTTAGTAGAAGCTTATAATCAAAGTGGTACTGCTAAAGTAGTTAAGATTATTAATAGAAGATATTATGATTATGTAGGTGAAGTTGTAAAAGAGGGTAAGAATTATATAGCTAGATGTGATGGTAAGATAGATATATATTTAAGGGATATATATCCAATTGGTACTAGATTATTAATAGATGGTGAATATAATACTGTTAAAGAGGTAATAGGTCATAAAGACGATCCTGGAGCACTTGAAAGAGAAGTATTAGCTCTAAATGGTTTTCCAATAGAGTTTAGTAGGGAATATCTTGATGAAATTAGTAAGATAGAAAAATCTTTAAGTGAAGAAGATATTGAAAATCAAAAGAGAAGGGGATTAAAAGATCAAAGAGGTATTATTTCAGTTACTATTGATGGAGAGGATACTAAAGATTTTGATGATGCTGTAGCTTATCATAATAATACGATCTATGTTCAGATAGCGGATCCTAATAGATATATTAAAGAAAAAGGTACTATGTGGGATGAAACTTTAAAAAGAGCTATATCTGTATATTTTCCAGGATGTTGTAATCCAATGATGCATGAAATATTATCTAATGGTATATGTTCATTAGTTCCAGGAGAAGATAGATATTCAGTATCTATGAGTATTAAGATGGATGATTCTGGTAAAGTACTTAACTATAAAATTAATGAGGCTGTTATTAATAATCGTAAGAGAATGACTTATGAAGATGTTAATAAATATCTAGAAGAAGGTACTATTGTAGATGGTTATGAAGATTATACTGAGTTAATTGATAATTTATATGATTCTGCTATGAAGGTAAAAAATAAGATGCTAAGAGAGGGCTTCTTAGAGTTTACTTCTGATGAAGTTAAGTTCTTCTTTGAAAATAGTAATATTGTCGATGTAAAAGAAAGACATCAAGGTAAGGCTGAGGAACTAATAGAGTTTTTAATGCTTTTGCATAATATGTGTATGACTGATTTCTTTTTAAAGAATAAACTTCCTTTTATATCTAGATTTCATGATAGTCCAAATAATGATAAGTTAAATGTTTGGATTAATTTACTTAAGAGAAAAGGTTATAATATTAATACTGGTAAAAAGAAAGATTTTACTGCTAGTGATATTAAAGAAGTACAGAAAATATATGCTGATTGTAAAGAAAAGGTTGTATATGATAAGATGGCTATTATGAGTCAGTCTAAAGCTAAATACTCAGCTTATAATATTGGTCATTTTGCTTTGGGTATGGGTGCTTATTCTACTGGTACTTCTCCAATTAGAAGACTCGCTGATACTATTAATCAGAGAGTATTGAAAGATGCTATTCATTATGGGGTAGATTATGCTAGAAAGAAATGGGAAAAGATTATGCCATATATTGCTAGAATAGCTACTGATGCTGAACTTAGAGCAATTAGAGCAGAACGAAAATTAGATGATATTAGAAAAGCTGAATTTATGAAACAATATGAGAAACAATATTTTGATGTTATAGTAGCAGGTATCTATGATAATTATATGTTAGTATTATATCCAGATAAGATGATATATGGAAAAATATACTTTAACGGAGGCTATTTTCATCCTGGAAAAGATGGAGTTTCTTTAATGGGTAAAAATGGTGAAAAAATTCTTATTGGGGATATTATTAATGCCAAATTATTAAAGACAAATATTATAACTGGCGAAATAACATTCTTTATGAGAATAAATGATTTAAAGGAGTGTAATTATGAAGAAAAGAAGGGTAAAAAGAAAGTTAAAAGTAGGTAGAATACTTTTAGTAGTTTTAGTTAGTCTTATAGTGATAGGTGGTGCTCTATTTGGTATTAAGTATTTACTTAAGAGTGATAATAAACCTATTACTAAGCCTAAAGAAGAAGAAAAAGAAAAGTTATATACTGCTAGTGTTATTACTGCTGGTGATAATTTAATTCATTCTAGTGTATATAAGGATGCTAATAAAAATGCGAATTATAATGGTTATGATTTTAAACCAATGTATGAATATATAAAACCTATAGTTAGTGAGTATGATATTGCTTATTATAATCAAGAGACTATTTTAGGTGGTACAGAACTTGGTCTTGGAGATTATCCTACTTTTAATTCTCCATATGAAGTAGGAGATGCTATGGTTGATGCTGGGTTTAACTTAGTTAGTTTAGCTACTAATCATACTATGGATTCTGGGGAGAAAGCTATTCTTAATTCAAGAAATTATTGGAATAGTAGGGATAATGTTCTAGCAGTAGGTAGTTATTCTAGTATGGAAGAAAGAAATGAAGTACAAATAAGAGAAACTAAAAATATTACTTATACAATGCTTAATTATACTTATGGTACTAATGGTATTAGAGTACCTAGTGGTAAGGAATATTTGGTTAATGTATGGCCTACGGATATTGATAATATAAATGATCCTGAAAGAGATACTAAGTATCAAGCTTATAAGGATACTGTAAAAGAGGATATTGATAGGGTAAGAGATAAAGTAGATGTTTTAATTGTGGCTATGCACTGGGGAGTAGAATATACTCATGAGCCTACTAAATATGAGAAAGATATGGCACAGTTTCTTGCTGATAATGGAGTAGATGTTATTATTGGAACACATCCACATGTAGTACAACCTGTTACTTATATTGGTGATACTCTAGTTATATATTCACTTGGTAATTTTATATCTGCTCAATATCAAAATCAAGGAACTTGTACTAATTATAAGTGTATGGTAGGAGCTATGACTAGCTTTAATATTACTAAGACTGTAAAGAGTAATGATAAGAGTATTAAGATTAGTGATGTTAGTACTGAACTAGTTTATACATATTATAGTGGTTGGAGAAACTTTAAAGTGGTACCATTTTCTAATGAAAAAATAAAAGATTATTTACCAAGTTATAAAAATGTTTATGAAACATATAAAGAAGTTATTCAAAAATTTGATAGTAGTATGGAAGTAGTACCAGCATATGAGTAGAAAAAGAAAACTAAATAAGAAGAAATTATTAGGATTTATACTTTGTATTATCTTAATAATTTTCTTTAGTTATTTTGTAATAGATAAACTTGGTAGTAATAAAAATAATAGTGATATAGAGAGTAAAAAGGAAAATATAAAAGAAAATGATAAGATATCTCTCATTATGGTTGGAGATAATCTTATTCATGATAAAATATATAAAGAAGCTAGTAGAAATGCTGGTGGTAATGGTTATGATTTTAAACCAATGTATGAATATATAAAACCGATAGTTAGTGATTATGATATTGCTTATTATAATCAGGAAACTATTTTAGGTGGTAGTGATATTGGAGTATCCAGTTATCCAGCTTTTAATTCACCATATGAAGTGGGAGATGCTATGATTGATGCTGGCTTTAATTTAGTTAGTTTAGCTACTAATCATACTCTAGATAGAGGAGAAAAAGCTATTCTTAATTCAAGAAATTATTGGAATAGTAGGGATAATGTTCTTGCAGTAGGTAGTTACTCTAGTATGGAAGAAAGAAATGAAGTACAAATAAGAGAAACTAATAATATTACTTATACAATGCTTAATTATACTTATGGTACTAATGGTATTAAAGTCCCTAGTGGTAAGGAATATTTGGTTAATGTATGGCCTTGTATTGGTAATAATCCAGATAATGATAATAATTACCAAGAATATAAGAATACTATAAAAGAGGATATTGATAGAGTAAGAGATAAAGTGGATGTACTTATGGTGGCCATGCATTGGGGAATAGAATATGAATTTACTCCAAATAGTTATCAGCATGATATGGCAGAGTTTCTTGCTGATAATGGTGTAGATATTATTATAGGAACACATCCACATGTAGTACAGCCTATTACTTATATTGGTGATACTTTAGTTATATATTCACTGGGTAATTTTGCTTCTGCTCATGAAGTAGTTAATACTGCAAATAGAGTAGGACTAATGGTTAGTTTAGATATTGAAAAGGATAGTAATACTAATAAAATATCTATTAATAATTTGGAAAGTGAATTATTATATATGTATTATACAAAAGATTATACTGACTTTAAAATAATACCTTTTTCAATGATAAATAGTAATTATCTATCTAATTATGAAGAAGTCTATAATAAATATAAGAATATTGTTATATCACTTGATAATAATATTAAAATTAAAGAATTAAGTAACTCTAATTAATGAGTTATTTTTTTTGTTACCTTATAGTTAATGTTATCTGTTTATTTATACATACTTGGTAATAATACAATAATTTAAGAAAAATTTTTGAAATAATGGCAAAATTAGGTATTAAAAACTGTATATAACTAATGAGAAGTAAAGAAGGTGATATATGGTTTTAAGTAC
>JBJEEB010000009.1:0-3900 GCA_051872655.1 Bacilli bacterium
AAAAAGCCGTATGACAAAGCCGGTTTGGAAAACCGACTTTGTCAACGACCTGAGATGACTATGAAAGATAGTCATCTATATTAATTCAATTCTAATTCCTAAAACACCATATTGTTTTTGTTTTTCTTTTGTATAAAATTGTTCAAGAACATCAATTAATGCTTCTTTTGTCATAGATTTATCTGATAAAACAGAAATGTCAAAATCTTTAAACATGTCCTCAAAAGAATTATATCTTAATAAACCAATAACTTTTGCATTAAATGATTCTGTTAACTCAGGTTCTTTTAAAAATCTTATAGTATCTCCAATTTTAATTTGCTGTCTTTTTTCATCGAAAAGTCTAATTTCTATTCTTTTTGTACCATTAAGTATAAAATTATAATACTCAGGTTGTAATTTCATTTTGTGTTCCATTTTATTTTCTTCCTTTCATTCTAGCTTTTTGCAATATCATTTGCTTCGTTTTACTAGGATTATCACATAAATTACCATCTAAACTAAATGCTTCATACCATTCTTTAATAACTACATATAGTGGATCTGGTGTTAGTATAGATGTGCTCAAATTAAATAAAAATTATTTTAATTTAGTTAAAAATACGATATTATTATGATAGTAATTTGTTATTTATTAACTAATTACTTAGGTTTCGGATATACTGTTTACCCATGCAATTGAATGTTAAAAGTCTTAAAATTATCAAGACTTTTTATTTTTTTAGTTTGTTTTTTATTCTTTTATATAAAGAAATACTTTTGTGCATTTCTAGTGTAGTAAAATAATTTTTTTGTTTGTACAGATGATTTATAATAGAGCCATTAAATATAGTCTTTTCATAATAGTCTAGTTCATTTTTATTACCATAAATAGTATCACTAGTAACATTATTTATTCCATCTAATTCTATTGTTCTTTTACAATGTGTAGTATTAATATTTATTTTACTATATTCTGCTCCCATAGTATTATTATAATCTCTTATATCACAATTAATATATAAATATAATATGCTATCTTTATATACTTCTATTTTTGTTAATAAATAGTATGGATATTTTTTATCTTCTATAGTATAAAATACATCATAATTATCTATTTTATTAGTATATACTTTAAAATCACTGGTGTCTTTGACTATATTCATATATTGCTCCTCCTAGCTGCAATATATAATATCATATATTTTTATTTTTATCAATTATTAAATAATAAAGATACTATTATTATTGATAGAATTATACTTGCTAAGTCTGATAATAATCCTACTATTAAAGAATATCTTATTTTTTTTACTCCTACACTAGCAAAATACAAACTAATAATATATATAGTAGTATCAGTACTTCCCTGCATTACTGAAGATACTCTACCAATAAATGAATCAGGTCCATATTTACTTAATATTTCACTTAATACACTTAGAGAAGCACTACCTGATATTGGTCTTAAAATAGCTAGAGGAAGTGTTTCTACTGGAAAAGAAATTTTATTAAATAATGGTCTTAATGTGTCTGATAAATCAAATATTATTCCGCTTGATGTAAGTAAGTTTACTGCTATTACCATAGCAAATATAGTGGGAAATAGATGTATACTAGTCTCTAGTCCTTCTTTAACTCCTAGTAGAAAGGTATCAAATATATTTACTTTTTTATACATGCCATATATTAAAATTAATATAGTGATAATTGGTATTAAATAGTTAAACATATTTTTTTCTCCATATTAAATAAAATAATCTATCTATTAATAATCCTATAAATGATGATAGGAATGTTGTTATAATACAAGCTGTCATTATTTCTGTTGGATTATTTGATCCTGATGCTATTCTAAGTGAGATTACTGTAGCAGGAATTATTGTTACTGATGATGTATTTATAACGAGAAATGTTATCATACTACGAGATGCTACATCACTATTATTATTTAATTCTTTTAATCTAGTCATGGCTTTTATACCAAAAGGAGTAGCAGCATTACCTAGTCCCAACATATTCATAACAATATTGGAAGATATATATGCTATAGCGGGATCACCTTTTGGAATTTCTGGAAAAATTATTCTAATTACTTTGGATAATTTATTTGATATTATATTAAGTAAGCCTGAAGAATCTGCTATTTTCATTATACCAAGCCAGAGACACATTAATGGAATTAAACTAATTATCATATCTATTCCTTTAATACCTGAAGTTAATAGATTGTTAGTGAGATTACTATCTCCTTTTATGATACTAACTATTATTCCTAATATTATAAATATTCCCCATAGATAGTTAATCATTAAACCACTTCTTTATTTTTTCAAAAATATTTTCTTTTTTAATACCATCTTTCTTTATTATATAGATATCTTCTTCGTATAATAGGGTGTCTCCAAGTAATATTTGATTTTTACCTATTTTTTCATTATTATTATAATTTTGCTTTTTTTCTAAAATTATATGACTGATAAGAGATTTTTTTTCACTTTTTAAAAGTGGTATATATACATCGTTTTTTATATAGAAAGTACTATTTTTGTAATAATTATCACCATATACTTTGAATTTATTTTTGTTTAATACTTTATATGGATAATATTTTTCTTTAGCATAATTATATAATTCAAGATGTGTATTCCAGTCATCAGAGTCTCTTATGGTTACTACTATTAAATTCATATTATCTATAGTAGCAGTGCTTACTAGTGTTCTACCTGACTCTTCAGTATAACCTGTTTTTCCTCCAGTTATAAAGTCATATTTTAATAATTTATTTTTATTATCCCAAATATATGTTTTCTTATTAGTGGTTACTTTATATTTTTTTGTTCCTACTATCTCTTTATATTCATTATATTGCATAGCATATCTAGTAAGAAGTGCCATATCGTATACTGAAGAATAATTACCATGTGGTGTTGGAAGTCCGCTGGCATTATAAAAAATTGTATTTTTCATTCCTAATTCTTTTGCTTTATTATTCATCATATTAACAAATTCTTCTTCTGATCCTCCTACAAACTTTGCTATCATAGAGGCTGCATCATTTCCACTTCTTAGCATTAATCCATATAGTAAATCTCTTAATGTTATTTCTTCTCCTACTTCAATATATATTCCAGATCCATATGCTTTAGATATGGTATCATCTACTTCTACTACTTCATCTAATTTTCCCGATTCTATTGCTAAGGTAGATGTCATTATCTTGGTAATAGATGCTATTAATCTCTTTGAGTTCATATCTTTTGACAATAATACTCTACCTGTTGTTTCATCCATTAATATATAAGAAGATGCACTATCTGTACTAGCACTAACTTTTGGAATTAATATTAACATAAATATAAATATTATTATTATTAGATTTTTTTTCATGGCATCACCTAAATAATAATATGTTAAAGTTTTTTATATATGAAAGAAGAAAAATATCTAAAAATAAAAAGAGATTTTACTCTCTTTTAGTTACTTTAAACTGACTTATTTATATAAACCAAACATTTGACAAAATTACTTAATTTTTAACTATTATTAACAAAATTTAATTTATTAATCTACTGATTCATAAGTCAAGGTAATATCCCCAAATGCTACTTCAAAATCTCCATCAGCTCTTGTTGCACCATTAGCATATTCTATGGTTACTACAACTTCTTCATAATCATCAAGATCTAATAAATGATTTGTAATACTATCCATAGATCCAGTATATGTATCATTTCCAACTTTTACAGATACACTAATACCATTGCAAGCTGCTTCTACCATTGTAGCATCAGTACCAGCACCAGGAGTACATACTTTTGTAGCAGTTTGACCACTTACATTAGCATATGTAACATTATTTAAATATGCTGCATATTTACCAGCATTATGTGCATAAAAGCTATATGTTACTTTTTG
>JBJEEB010000010.1:0-3651 GCA_051872655.1 Bacilli bacterium
ACTTTATTATAGTGAATTTTTATTCACCCACACTATTTGACAAAGAACCTAATAATTTAGCTATATTTATTTTTCTTTTATATAATTTCTAGTAACATAAGTAAATATAAGTAAATAAGATATACCAAGTAAATATCCTCCTAGTACATCAGAAGTATAATGAACTCCCAGATATATTCTAGTTAAACCTACTACCAAAATTATAATAGATAATATACTAATTAATGCATATTTTAACTTCTTATTACTAACATAATTATAAATTAAATATATTAAATAACCATATACTACTGTACTAATTGCAGTATGTCCTGAAGGAAAACTATAACCATTTTCTTCTATAATGTTAATACCACTTGGTCTATCTCTAGCTATAATATTCTTAATTAATACATTATTAAGAATACATATTCCAAGTAAATTTAATATAATACAAATATTAATCTTTTTCTTTCTAAAAATAAAGAAAGATAATATCGTAACAACAGCAATGATAATAGTACCACCAATATTAGTAATAATTTTAATAATATTAGTCATATCACTACTCCTTAATTTAGATATTAAACTATATACATACTCATCTATATATAAATCATTTTTAATGACAACAAATATCATAATAGTAATAAATAATATCAAACATAAACCTAATATTATCCATCTAATTCTATTCTTTTTAATAATAATCACCTTCTTAATAATAATTTAGTATAAATCAACATAACTTGTCCATTTATTATATATATACCACAATTAAACAATAACTATATCTATATTAATCACTTAAATAATTATTTATTTTATCATCTCAGTCATTCTAATATGATATCCATTTTTTTCATAAAAATTTATTGCCTTATCATTGTATGAAAATACACCAATTAAAATATTTTTGCATCCTTGATTATAAAGGTATTCTTCCATTGCATTTAGTAATATTTTACCATAACCTTTGTTTCGAACATTACTGGATACAACAAGTTCTGAAATTCTACCTCTTTTAGGACATTTAAAATCATATGTATCAATTTCATCATTATTTATAAGTCCAACTATCAATCCTACAATTGAATTATTATCACTCAACAAAAAAATTTTACCTTGATATTTTGCTACTTCATCTATTGTTTTTTTAAAATATTGTTCTCTATAATCATAAGTTATAATATTAAACTTTTCTCTATCTATTTTAACTATATGATTTTGTAGTTCAACCAACAAATCTTTAATTTGATTATCAAACTTATTATCATATTCAATTATTTTCATATTTTACCTTCTTTCTAAAATATAAACTATGCAAGCATATTGTCATATAGTAGTTATGACTAATTAACTCTTAAATTAAACGCTAGTTATATCTATATAATATAACATTGACCCATTACAATTTTGATGTCATATATAGTTTATTTTACTATTAACACATAAATTGTAGTTTGTATTATAGATGTTCTAAAATATAGTCTATATCCTTTTTTATCAACGACTGCATACTTTCTTTATATTCAGATAAATCTAAATTTCTTATTTTGTTTTCTATAATCTCTGTAAGTTCAATTTTATACATTAAAATCAAATTAAGTTTTTATAAACATTATCCTATTGATGTTCCTTTTTCATCTTCTAATTCATTTAGAATCACATCAATATTTTTATTTATTTTATGTATCTCATTTTGCCAAACAACATATTAACCTAAAACCACGAATACTTATAAATGTTTTGGAATTATTTATCATTTTTAATAATTCATCAAAATAATCATATAACTCATTAGATTAGGCAGTTATATTTTCTAATTCGAAAAGAGTATGATATGAAATACCATTATCCTCATTATACAGATTCTCAATTTTTTCTTTCATAAGTAAGTACCTCTTCTTTAAATTATAATTTATTATTTCTTAACTGCTAAACAATAACATACACCTTTTGGTGCTATTATCTTATTATTTTGATTTAAAGTATTATATTTTACAAAATAAGTATTAGTCATTTCTTTATTATCTAAATGTTCATAAATTAATAATCCATTTTCTGATAGTATATCTTCTATCTCCTTATATGAATATTTAGATTTCATTTGCTCATTAGCACCACTAGCTAATTTTTCATTAGCTTGTGTCTCCTTACTATCCTCATAAGTCGGATAATCAAAAACTATACTACTACCATTACATAATATACTAGAAATACTTTGAATCATATTTGAAAATTCTTCTTTTGTTAAATAATAACTAATACCCAATAAGCTACTAAATGATATTTGATTTCTATCATAATTACTATTAATAATATTATTAATCCATTCTTTATTTGTAAAATCACACTTGATAAAATTAACTTTTGAATAATCTAATTTATTATTATCTAATCTCTTAATTTTATCTTCTATCATTTCATTTTTATCAATTTCAAATACTTTTAGACAATCTATATTATTTCTATAAGCAAAAGTATCATAACCAGATGCAAATATTAAATATTCTTTACATCCAATTTTAATTGCATTTAATAATGCTTTTTCACAAAAAACACATCTTCCTAGTACTGATGGCGATAATTGATTATCAACTATCCATCTTAAAGCATCTTCATTAGTTCCTACAAAATTAGGATTAAAAAATTTAATTCCATTTGCCATATTAGTAGCAATAGAATTATATTCTTCATTACTTAAAATTTTTTCTGCAATATTATCACTAAAAATTCTATACTTATTATTTTTATAATGATAACATCTTGCAAAACAACTTACCAAAGCAGTCATATTTTTTTCTTTCATTTTTTCACCTCTAATTATTAATACACCAATATGTAAACAATTACAAGTCTTGAAAAAAATCGCATTTTGTGGTAATATAAGAGTACAAATAAAGAATAAATCTACAAAATTGCTTTTTTATTATCAATTAATTTATTCTTTAAATTTTTTTACATCTTTTTTTATTTCTAATAGTATTATATATTTCTTTATTATCTAGTTCATTTTCAAAAATAACATTATCACTAATAAGATAAGTAGAAACATTCTTATATTTATTTTTTCTAACTCTAATTTCAATTAATTAATAGTTAATAAATTATAATTTGTTAATTTCTTTCAACTCTTTTGAAAAATAAATAATAAATTAATAACCCATCTATCAAAAAATCATATATTCTTAATCTATCAAATAATAAAATACTTGATAAAACAGAAACAAGAACAATTCCAACACTTATTATTTTTGCAATCATTCCTTTTTCTTTTGTCATCCATGTAAAATATGCAAATAATGGAGAACAGAATGCAAATATAGTCCAACCTATTATAAAAATTCTACTATACACTCCATGATTTATTGCTGCCACTATATAATAAGTAATTAACATACCAATACAAAATGTAAGTATATTAATCATTGCCATCTTTTTTGTTTTACTATAAATAGAAATTAAAGTTCCAATCAATATCCATATTGCCATTTGTGAAAAAATTTCTCCTAAATTTTCAGTATATATATCTAATAGTCGACTTATAATTCCAAGAATTAATCCTACACAAAACATCCAATGTGGTCTTAATAACTTTTTCATTTTCTTATCTCACTTTCAAATTACTATTTACTATTTTCTTCCAAATATTTTTTATACATTTCATCC
>JBJEEB010000011.1:0-49998 GCA_051872655.1 Bacilli bacterium
CAAGTGGTGGAGGGACATGGATTTGAACCATGGAACCCGAAGGAACAGATTTACAGTCTGCCGCGTTTGACCACTTCGCTATCCCTCCAAAAAAAATGGTGCCGAAAACAGGAATTGAACCCGTAACCTACTGATTACAAGTCAGTTGCTCTACCAATTGAGCTATTTCGGCATAAATAAATGGTGGGCGATATAGGACTCGAACCTATGACCCCTTGCTTGTAAGGCAAGTGCTCTAACCAACTGAGCTAATCGCCCATATCATCTCTGGACAATCAATAATATACCATTTATTTATGACGTTTGTCAAGAGATTTAATAATATTTTTTTCTTTTTTTACATTTTGTTAGTAATTTCTTTGATCTTTTCTGCTATCCATATTTCTAAATTATCTTTTAGTGGTTTGAAACCATTTTTTGTTTCTTCCATTCTTTCAATTTTTGAACCATCATTTTTGTAATCTATATTTTTAATACTTAGTTTTAGATGATTATCTTTTTCATCAATGTCAACTACTTCAGCGTATATTTCATCACCAATTTTTACATAGTCATTTACATTTTTTACATAACCATAAGATATTTCAGAAATATGTATTAGTCCTTCATAGTCTTCAGTATTGACAAAGGCTCCATATTTTTGAATGCCTGTTACTGTGACTTTAACGACATCTTCTTTTTCTATTTTTTTCATATTTCTTCCTCACTGGCATTATTATAGCACTTTTTCTTTATTTTTAGAATATTTTATTGTTTTTTTTATAAAAAAAATATATAATATTGTTGGTGAAGAAAATATGAATAATAAAGAAATTGAAAAAAAAATTTGTGATGTATTAGATAAAATTAGACCATATTTAGAAAATGATGGTGGTTCTGTTAAATTTAATAGATATGAAAATGGTGTTGTTTATGTAACTTTGGTAGGTGCTTGTTCTAATTGCCCTTTAGCAGGGGCTACTTTAGAGGATGGTATAGAATCCGCTTTGATAAATGAAATACCTGAAGTAATAAAAGTGGTAAATGAGGATTAATTCCTTGTTTTTTTTAACCAATCAACACTTGGAATATTATAATATTTTCTTAGATATAGATAAATGTTATACAAATATATTTCATAGTTATTTATTTTGCTTATTATTTTGTTTAATTCCTTTTCTTCTACTTTACCGCTTATTATTTTGTCATATGTGTTGAAATAGAAACTTGGATATAATATTCTAGAGAATAATACTCTTATTCCATAAGGAGAATAGTAATTATGGTAAAAATATTCATTTAATTCATTAAATATATTTTGATTGTTATTAAAGAAAGAATATTTTATATATTCTGCTACATCTCTTGCTTTATGGTCTAATATTAAATTTGATGGTTCATTTAGGGATATTTCTATATTATTATGGGATACTACTTTTTGGTCATTTATTGTGGGTTTTAATTCTAATTTGGTATTTACTAGATATGATATGGCATTTTCTGCTAGTCCAACAAAGTAGTCAAATGATTCTCTAATAAGAGGATATTTTTTTTCGTTTTCTCCTAATTGCATTTCGTAATAGTCTACTTTGTTTTCCCAAAGTACTTCCCATTTATTTCTCTCTAATGATTCTATATTTATGTTATTTATGGCCATGTTTGATATAAGGGGTAATGCTAATTTGTTTTCTTTTTTATTTGATGTTAGAATATAAAAATTATCATTTATTTTTGTTAAGGGATTATTATATTTATTTAGTATTATATTGTCTATATTAAATTTATTAGACATTATAGTATTTAATTTATATATATCATAACTTCTTTCTATGTTTCCTGTGTATGGTTTGAAAATAAAATTATTATTATTAATATTAAAGTAGTAAGTATCATCTTTGTTATGTAGTTCATCTATTCTTAGATTATAGTAATATTCTATTATATTTTTCATGGTATCCCTCAATATTATTTTATTATTTCAAATTATATATAGACTAAAAATAATAAATATGTTACAATTAAATATAGATGAGGATAGGAAAATGAAAAAGACAATTAAGGACTATAATTTAGAAGGTAAGAGAGTTATTATAAGATGTGACTTTAATGTACCTTTAAATAATAAGAATAAAATTACTGATTATACTAGAATAAAAGCTAATTTAAAAACTATTAGATATGCTATTATTAAAGGAGCTAAAATTATTTTACTTTCTCATTTGGGAAAAGTAAAATGTGAGGATGATAAAAAAAATAATAGTTTATATCCTGTATCTATTGCTTTATCTAAATATTTAAATAAAAAAGTTATGTTTTCTCCAGATACTAGTGGAAGTAATTTGGAAAAAATGGTTAGTAGTCTTAATAATGGAGATGTTTTATTGGTAGAAAATACTAGGTTTGAGGATTTATATGGTAAAAGAGAGTCAAATTGCGACGATAATCTTTCTAAATATTGGGCTTCTTTAGGTGATATATTTATTAACGATGCTTATGGATCTTGTCATAGGAATCATGCTTCTGTTACAGGTATACCTAAATATTTACCTAGTGGTATTGGTTTTTTAATTGAAAATGAATTGAATAAAATTGATACTATTTTAAATAGTGATACACATCCTTTTATTGTTGTAATGGGAGGTAAAAAAGTTGATGATAAAATAGTACTTATTGAAAAATTATTAGAAAAAGGTGATAAACTTTTGATAGGTGGTGCTATGTCTTTTACTTTCTTAAAGGCATTAGGATATAATGTTGGTAATTCTATTGTAAGTGAGGAACATATTTTATTTTGTAAAAATATGTTAGATAAATATCAAGATAAAATAGTATTGCCTAAGGATTTTATTACTGAAAAGGGTAATATGATTGAAAATAAGTTGATTGAGCATTTTGATAATGATGATATTGGTTATGATATAGGTTCTAAAACTGTTAGAGAATTTAATAAAATATTAGGTTCTGCTAAAAGAGTAATACTAAATGGTCCTATGGGAATGTTTGAAGAAGGTAGATTTAGTAATGGTACTTTGATGATATTGAAACAACTAAGTGAAATTAAAGCTAAAACTGTTGTTGGTGGTGGAGATACTGCTTCTGCGGTTAATAGGCTTGGTTTTTCTAATAAATTTTATCATGTATCTACTGGTGGCGGTGCTACGATGAAATATTTAGAAGATGGTAAACTAATAGGAATTGAAGTGATTAGTGATGAAGAAAAATAAACTTACTGTATATTTAGTAATTGTAATAATATTGTTTGCAGGTGTATTGTATTTTTCATTAAGAAATGATTATAAAGATATTTTAAATACCCTTAAAGATGTTAATATATTATTTCTTTTGATAGGTGTATTTTTTATGTTCTTATCAAAATATTTTCTTGGAGAAACTTTATATTTCTTGGCAAAGAAAGAAAAAAATGATATTAAAATGAAAGATATGGCCCTTATTGAACTTATTTATCCTTTTTTTGCGGGGATTACTCCTAGTGCATTGGGAGGTGAATCTTTAGAAGTTTTTTATATGAGAGACTGTGGTATTCCTATTGGTAAGGGTTCTAATATTGCTATTCAAAAGTTTATTACTTATCAAATTTCTCTTTTGTTAATTAATACAGTAGCGGTAATTTTAAATTTATTTATGAGAGTAGTACCTTTTAATAGTTTTATTTTTTCTTTTGTTGTTATTAATTTTATTGTTAATGGTATATTGCTTGGATTCTTCTTTTTAGTAGCTTACAATAGAAAATTTAATCATTTTATTATGAAGAAAGGATTACAAATTGGGCATAAATTACATCTTGTTAGAAATATTGAAAAGACTAGAGAAAAACTTGATAGTTATTTAAAGAATTTTGATGAAGGCGTTGAAAAATTAAGAAAGGATAAAAAACTATTTTTCAAAGTAATAGGTATACAAATGTTATCATTTTTATTCTATATGTTAGCGGCTTATCCAGTGGCAGTATCTATGGGTATTACTAATATTAGTGCTATTAAAATGTTTATTTTAGCTACTTATGTTAAGATGCTTAGTTTGATTTTTATTACTCCTGGTAATAGTGGTGCTGCTGAATATAATTTCTTATATTTGTTTACTGGGCTTATAACAGAATCTGAAATAATGGCATTTATGTTAATGTGGAGATTTGTTACTTATTATATTCCTCTTATTGTAGGAGGAGTATTAGCAATGATATGGAAGAAGGTTAAAAATAATTATGAGTAAATTAATAGTGTTTAATCATAAAATGAGTCTTTTGTATGATGATTTATATAATTATATTGATAGAATAAATAATATTGATATTGATGATGATATTGTTATTTGTCCTTCTAGTATTTATTTAGAATCATTTTTAAATAATTCTGATTATGCAGTTGGTTGTCAAAATATTAATTATAGTTTAGATAAAAATAATACTGGTGAAATTTCTACTGATCAGCTTAAGTCTATGGGAGTAGAATATGCTTTGATAGGACATGCTGAAAGAGTAGAAAAATATGGTGAAAGTAAAAATATTGTTAATATGAAGCTTATTTCATGTCTTGAAGCTAATATTTTTTCAATACTTTGTTTTGGTGAAAATATTGATGAAGATTATAAGAAAGTTATTCCGAAATTACTTGAGTCTTATTTAAAGGATATTAATAATATTGATTTTATTACTTTTGCTTATGAGCCTGTATATGCTATAGGTACTGGGGCTTTACCTAGTATTGATAGAATTAAAGAGGTAGTAGAATTTGTTAGTAAATATCTAGAAGATATTTATCATAAAAAACCAAGTATCATATATGGTGGTAGTGTTGATAGTAGTAATATTAGGAGTATTATGAATATTAGTGGTTTATCTGGCGTGATGATTGGAGCTATATCGTCTGATATAAAAGAAGTAGAAAGAATAATAAAAAATATATAGAGAAGTACTTAAGATATTTCTCTATTTTTCTTTGGTTTATAGTATAATTCGACATATTTTTCGTTTTTGATGCAGTACAATGATAATGTAAGAAAGAAGGTAAGAAAAAATGGAAAAAATAAAAGTTTTAATGATTGATGATAATGTTAATTTAATAGAGATGGTTAGTGATTATTTTGAAAATCATCCTAAAATTGAGATTGTTGGTAGTGCATATGATGGAGTTGAAGGACTAAAGATTATTAAAGATGGAAAACTAAAATATGATTTGATTATACTTGATTTAATTATGCCAAAGAAAGATGGTATAGCGGTACTTAAGGAACTTAAAGACTCTAATATTATGGCTAATGTTATAGTGGCTACTTCTTATAATGCGCCTGATACAATAAGAAAGGTAAGTGAATATGGAGCTAACTATTACATACTTAAGCCTTTTGAACTACCTGACTTAGAGGAGAAGATACTTGATACTTTTAATACTTCTAATTCTAAGAGTATTAATTTGATTAGTAATAATCTTCAGATATCTATTAGTAAGATGTTACATGAACTTGGTATGCCATCACATATTAAAGGTTATCAATATATTCGTGAAGCTATATCTATGGTATATGATAATCCTGAAATAGTAGGTGGAATAACTAAGGAGTTATATCCTACTTTGGCTGGTAAATTTGATACTACTGTATCAAGAGTTGAAAGGGCTATTAGACATGCTATAGAGGTATCATGGAATAGGGGAGACTGGGACTTAATGGAAGAAATATTTGGTCATAGTGTTGATATTGATAAGGCTAAACCAACTAATTCTGAGTTTATTGTTACAGTAGCAGATAAGCTAAGACTTGAGTATGTAAGATAAAAGAAAAGGCATTATGGGTGCCTTTTCTTAGTAACCAAGTGTTTTTTCTAGACTTTCATCATTTTTAATATAGTCTTCTACTTTTATAATTCTATATTTCTTTTTAGTATCTCTAATAATGATTTCTTTAATACCAGAGTTTATAATCATTCTTTTACATAATGCACAAGGATTAGCATTTTCTACATAGGTTTTATCTTTATAGTTAATGCCTACTAGATAGAGTGTAGAATTTATCATATCTCTTCTTGAAGCACTTATTATAGCATTTTGTTCGGCATGAACACTTCGGCATAGTTCATATCTTTCTCCACGTGGGATATTTAGTTTTTCTCTCGTACAGTATCCTAGGTCGCAGCAATTTTTTCTACCACGAGGAGCACCAACGTATCCTGTTGATATAATTTCGTCATTTTTAACAATAATGGCTCCAAAATTTCTTCTTAAACAAGTACCTCTTTCTACTACTGTTTCTGCAATATCTAAATAATAATTTATTTTATCTATTCTTTTCATCATACACCTCTTATAGAAATTATATCATATTTTATTTTAAAAAAGTGTAAACTTGTGATAAAAACTATTATTTTTTCATAATTTGTGATATATTATAGGTGTAAGTAAGGAGAATTGAAATGAATAATGATAATAAGAATATAATGGAAACTGAACCTTTTGAAATGGAGGATGAAAATACTAATATGAAAATGAAATTAAAGAGGGATAATAATGACAATAAAAAAAAGATTTTAGTTTATGTGTTATGTGGCACTATATTACTTATTTTGATTGTTGTGGCTATTTATATAGTAGTTAGCAGAAAAGATAATAATGATACTCCTAATGATAATAATGAAACTAAAGTAGAAACTGATAATAAAGATAGTAATAAAACTGATAATATTGGGTATGTTTCATGTGATGATAATACTTCTTTACTTAATGTAAGGAATTCTACTAGTGGGGATATTATAGATGGACTATCCTGCTATAAAATAGTTAATATTGAAGAAGAACTTGATGGTACAGAAAATTGTAAAAAATGGTATAAGATTAATTATACTAAGAGAGGTAATAGTTATACAGGTTATGCTTGTGCAACTTATATAAAAAATGAAGATATTGATAAAGATACTATTGATATGGTAAGAACTATTATTGATAAAGCTAATGATTATTATGAAAATAATGTTTTAGTAGCTTATTGTGGTGATAATACTGGTGAGACTAAAAATATTGAATATAATGAAGATGGTAATACTTTTACTGGATATTATGTTAAGTCAAAATATAAGAGTTTAGATGAACTTAAGAAGTACTTACTTACTTTCTTAGATGAATCTTTGATTAATCCTGAACTTAAATTATCAGATATTAATAATAAAAAGATGTATGATAACTACTATGAAATTGATGGAAATTTATATTGTAGAAATTATTCTGGCAAGGGATGGAATACTAGATATACTGGTAATTATGATATCGAAATTACTGACAATAGTAATGATAAGATTTCATTAAAGATTGCTTATGAATATTTAACAGAAGAGAGTACTTGTGATATAAAGAATTTATCTAAGTGTTCTAATTCTAATTTTGAATATGTTATAGGCAAAGCTAATATAGATAAAATTAATGGTAATTATGTAATTACTAAGATTGATTTTCATGAATAAAAAAACATAAAAATATATCAAAAAATACTTGATATATTTTTATTTTATGGTATTATAAGTAGTCAAGGAAGTGATGCACATTTATAATTAATTTTTTGATTAGTTATTAATGTGTATTTTTGTTTATTTGGAGGTCATCTTATGATTGAGACTAATTTACCTATATTGTACTTAAGAGAAGTGATATTGCTTCCTTTTAATGAAATTAGACTAGAATTTACGGATAATAAGGAAAAAAATATTCTTGATATTTCTTCAAAAAGTTATGATGGCAATATTTTGCTTATTAATTTAGTTGATCCTTTAGAAGAGGCTCCACTTATTAATGATTTATCTAAAATAGGTATTCTTGCTAAGATCAAGTCAAGAATTGATCTTCCTAATGGTATAACAAGAGTAGTATTAAAGGGTATTGATAGAGTAGAAATATCTAGTTATATTGAGGATACTTCTTTATTATCTGCTTTTGTTGTTCCTACTAAAGAGTATGATTATAATGAAGTTGAAGCTTCTGCTTTAAAGAGAGTACTATATCGTAAATTAGATGAATATATTGATATTTCACCTTATATGTCAAATACTGTTATTGGTAGAATTAATGATGTTAAAAATATTAGTAAATTATCAGATATTATTGTATCAGAACTTCCACTTGAATATAAGGATTTAATTAAATATATTGAGATTACTAATCCAATGGTTAGAATTAAGAATATTATAAATGATTTATCTAAAGAAATAGAGACTGTTAGATTAGAAAATGAGATTGAGGATAATTTAAAAATTAAGCTTGAAGAAGATCAAAGAGAATATATGCTTAAGGAAAAAATTAGACTTATTAAGGAGGAACTTGGTGAAACTGATTTAAAAGAAGAGGATATTAATAAAATTAAATCAAAGATGGAAAGTCTTAATCTTCCAGATAATATTACGCGAAGACTTAATGAGGAAATAGAAAGATATTCTCTTACTAGTAGTGCTTCTCCTGAGGTTACAACAATTAGAACTTATATTGATTGGTTACTTTCTTTACCATGGAATAATGATAGTAAAGATATTACAGATATTAAAAAGATTGAAAATACTTTGAATGAATCTCATTTTGGTCTTGATAGTGTTAAGAAGAGAATTGTTGAATATATAGCTGTTAAGAAAAAAACTAATACTGCTAATAGTCCAATACTTTGTTTGGTTGGTCCTCCAGGTGTTGGAAAGACTTCTCTTGCTAGTTCTATTGCTAAAGCTCTTGGTAAAGAGTTTGTTAAGGTATCTTTGGGTGGTATTAATGATGAGGCTGAGATATTAGGCCATAGGAGAACTTACGTTGGTGCTTCTCCAGGTAAGATTATTCAGCAGATGAAGAAGGCTAAAACTTCTAATCCGGTATTTTTAATAGATGAAGTTGATAAAATTACTAAGGATTATAAGGGTGATCCTGCTTCAGCTTTACTTGAAATATTAGATAAGTCTCAAAATAATAAATTTTGTGATAATTATATTGAGGAAGAATTTGATTTGAGTAAGGTATTATTTATTCTTACTGCTAATAATATTGAAAAAGTTCCTGCTCCATTACTTGATAGATTAGAAATTATTGAACTATCTAGTTATACTGTTTATGAAAAAATTAGTATTGCTAAATATCATTTGATTCCTAATTTGCTTGATGATTATAAAATTAAGAATATTAAGTTTACTGATGAAGCGATTGAAAAGATTATTACATCTTATACTAAAGAGGCTGGTGCTAGAGATTTATATAGGCAAATTGATTCGGTAATTAGGAAGGTTATTATATCTAGAGACAAAAATAATAGAGTTGATGTTACTCCTTCGGATATTGAGATGTATTTGGGTCCAGCTAAATATAGTATTATAACTAATGATGAAACGAATAAAACTGGTGTTGTTAATGGTCTTGCTTATACTCCTTGTGGTGGTACAATACTTAAAGTTACTTGTACTTTATATCCTGGTAAAGGTGATATTATTTTAACTGGTGCATTAGGTGATGTTATTAAGGAAAGTATTTATATTGCTCTTAGTTATATTAAATCTAATAATACTAAATTTAAGATTGATTATAAGATATTTGAGGAATCTGATTTTCATTTTCATATTGAAGATGGTGCAGTTCCTAAAGATGGGCCATCTGCGGGTATTACGATAGTTACTGCAATACTTAGTTTACTTAAGAATAAGGTTATTGATAATAAAATATCTATGACTGGCGAGATTACTTTAAGAGGAAAGATACTTCCAGTAGGTGGTCTTAAGGAAAAATTAATATCTGCTGTTACTAATGGTATTACTACTGTTTATTTGCCACTAGAATTATCTAGAGAACTTATTCTTTTACCTAGTGAAGTTAAAGATAGACTTAATATTGTTTTAGTAGAAGATTATGAGGATGTATATAATAGATTATTTAAATAATAAAATAGAGACTTAATTTGTCTCTATTTTGTTAATTCTATAGAAGTTTATTGATGGTTTATTGAAGATTCTAAAGTTAATTCTTGATTCTCCTAGACCACTTGATATATATAAATCTGTATTATTTACTTTATAATGATTTTCATAGTATTTTCTACTTCCAAATGGTAAGAATAGTTTTTTTACATATGGTATGTTTACTTGACCGTTATGGGAATGTCCTGATAATACTATGTTTATATCATTATATTTTGAATTTATTATATCAATATAGTCTGGTTCATGAACTAGTATTATTTTATAATTTATATCTTCATTATCAGTAAAGTATGTCATTACTTTATCTATATCTGATTTATCATAACTATATGTATCTAATCCTCCAATAAATAACTTATCATTATTATTACCATAGATTATGTCATAATCATTATTTAATAATATGAAATTACTGCTTGTATAAATGTCTTCGATAGTTTCTCTTATATTATTATCATTATTACCAATTACTGAGTATTTTCCATATTTACTTTTAATGCTTAGAAGTAGTTCTTTTAGATCATTTATGTCTGTATTAGTTGGGTTATAATCTTTATCTATTAGATCTCCAGTAAATACTACAATATCTGGATTTAGTATATTTATTTCTTTAATTATGTTTTTAGTAATTTCTTTATTTGTTATTCTAAGATAATGTAAATCACTAAAGTGAACTATTTTTAATCCATCAAAACTATTATCTATATTTGTTTCTATTTTATATTCTTTGGTTATTAATCCTCTTGTTCCACCATATCTAGCATATACTATTGTCAGTGATATTACGAGAATTATTATTAATAGAAATCTTATAAATTTTTTCATATAGAGGCTCCTAATAAGACAAGTAATGTAGCAAGTAGATTATGAATACTATGAACTGTTATAGATGAAAATATATTATCTGTTTTGTAATATAGTAATCCAAATGCAAATCCTAGAGAGGCATATGGAATTATATATATAATATCACTTATTGTAGTAATATAACTTGTAACATGAAGAGAACCGAATATGAGACCACTCATAGTGGCAAAAATCCATTTATTAGGAAAAATATCTTTAAAGCTTTTTCTAAATACTAATTCTTCATTAATTGGTGCACATATTACAGCATTAAATGTCATAAGTAATGGTAAGGCTGCTAAATAGTTTCTTACAGTTTCTTCATTACCTGCAATCTGTTTATGAAGAATGAATGTTATAAAAAAGTTACTTACATACATGATAATTAATCCTACTATCCAATATTTAAAAGAGGTTTCAAAATTTTTAGGGAAGTTTTTAAAGTAATTTTTAAAGTCTTTTATGAAATCTTTTCGATATATTGAAATAAGAATAATATTTAATGTTAAACTTGAAATAGTATAATAAATAACATAGTTTTTATCGGATATTGTATTTAAATCTACATTAAATATTATAAATATTATTGTAGGCCAAAATATCATTAGAAGTAATACTCCAACTGATTTTAATATATTTAAAATATTTTTTTTATTTATATTTTTCATTTTATCACCTTCTTATATATTATAACAATTATTTTTGAATTAATCTATAATATATAGATTTTTTTTATTTTATTTGATAGAATATTAGGTACTGGAGGTTTGTTATGGAAATTAATAATAAGCAAAGAAAAGAATATTTGTCATGGGATGAGTTTTTTATGGGGGTAGCAATACTTGCTTCAGAAAGAAGTAAAGATCCTAATACTCAAGTTGGTGCTTGTATAGTAAGCTCTGATAATAGAATATTATCAGTGGGATATAATGGTACTCCTAATGGATTCGAGGATATATATTTTCCTTGGGATAGGGAAGGTGATGAACTTAATACTAAGTATTTATATGTTGTTCATGCTGAGAGAAATGCTATTCTTAATTATAGAGGAAATATAAAAGATTTTGAAGGAGCTAAGTTGTATGTAACTATGTTTCCTTGTAATGAATGTGCTAAAGAGGTTATTCAAGTTGGAATAAAAGACATTATTTATTTAGATGATAAGTATGCTAATACTAATGGAGTTATTGCTTCAAAAAGAATGCTTGATGTATGTAATGTTAAATATAGTAAACTAGGTTTAAATAAAAGTAAAATAAAGGTGTTAGAAAGATAATATTCGACATCTTTTTTCTTTATAATTTCATATAATGGTAAAGAGGTGAAATATGAAGAAGGTATATTTAGGTATTGATATTGGTAGTATATCTACTAAAGGGATTATTATTGATGAAGATAATAATATATTAGCTAGTAGTTATTTATATACAGAGGGTAGCCCTATTACTGCTAGTAAAAAAGTTGTTAGGGAACTTAAGAATAAAATTGATTTAAATAAATATAGGGTGGTTGGAGTTGGAACTACTGGTTCTGCTAGAAAATTAATTGGTACAATACTTGGTGCTAATGTCATTAAGAATGAGATTACTGCTCATGCTATAGGTACTATGAGTATTTATCCTGATGTTAGAACTATATTTGAAATAGGAGGACAAGATTCTAAAATTATCCTTATTGAAAATGGTATTGTTACTGATTATGCTATGAATACTTTATGTGCTGCAGGTACAGGGTCTTTTTTATCTAGTCAAGCTAAGAGACTTGGTATTCCTATTGAAGAATTTGGTAGTATTGCTATTACTAGTAAGAATCCTACTAAAATAGCTGCTAGATGTACAGTATTTGCTGAATCTGATTTGGTTCATAAATCACAAATAGGACATAAAAAAGAGGATATAATAGCGGGTCTTTGTTATGCTATAGTAAATAATTATTTGAATAATGTTGGTAAGGGTAAGAAAATAATACCTCCAATTGTATTTCAGGGTGGTGTATCTAAAAATATTGGAGTTGTCAAAGCATTTGAGGATATAACTGGAGAAAAAGTGTATGTTGATAATAATTCTCATTTGATGGGTGCTCTAGGAGTAGCTATTCTGTCTAAGAAACAGAAAGAAGTTAATTTTTCTTTTGATATTGATAATATTGTATATGAAACTAAGGGTATAGAATGTAAGGGCTGCTCTAATAATTGTGAAATAATTGAAGTAATTAGAAATAAACAAATTATTGATTCTTGGGGTAATCGCTGTCCAAAAGGAGAACTAGTTCACAAATAAGGATAAATATCATACTATATATAGGAGGAATAATTATGTATGGTATTTATAGAATACAACAAGGAGATACAATAGATAGTTTATCTAAAAAATATGGTGTATCTCCAGAAATTCTTAAAAATTTAAATCAAAATAGTAATTTTGAAGTAGGAACTAATATTATAGTACCTACGATGAATGAATATTTTGAAATTTATACTATTGATAAAGGTGATAATTTATATAATATTGCTAAGAGGTATAATACTGATTATAATTTACTTGCTTTATTAAATGGTCTTAATGTTAATGATTATATTTATCCTAATATGACTATTTTGGTACCTAAAAGAAATGTTAAATATTATATAACTAAGGATAATGATACATTATTATCTATTAATAGGTTACTTAATGGTAATATTAGTAAACTACTTAGTCAGAATAATAATATTTATTTAAAAGAAGGACAACTAATTGTATATAAAGATTAAAACTATAAGAGATTATAGTTTTTATTTTATAATACATTTATTTTATATTATTATGAATAATTTTATGCTGTTATATTATATTGTTAGAGATTGCAATATTTTTAATTTTATTATATAATTTTATTATGATAGGAGAGTAATTATGATTCTTAGAAGACCTTATGCTTTTTTGATTAAGCATTTTAGATTAATACATTTAATATTATTTATATTACTTGCTTTTATTACGTATAATGCAAATAATGTACTTGATTTTTTTAAAGAATATATAACTGCTAATGGAAATATAGAGGTATTATCTTCAAATTATATTAATGTATTTATTTATATAGTTCCAGTTATTATAGTAGGATTATCTATTATGATATATTATCTTATGAAATATAAGGATAAACCTAAATTATTTTATATTATTTTAATTGTAATTAGTATATTATGTACTGGAATATATACTTATTTATATTTAAACATTAGATCTCTAGAAACAGTGACAGTTAGTGCTAGAATAATTAGATTATATAGAGATATTGCAAGAGCTAATTTTTATGTATTATTTTTGACATGTATACCAGTTTTGATAAGAGGACTAGGTTTCGATATTAAAAAGTTTAATTTTACTAAAGATTTGAAAGAGTTAAATTTAAGTGAAGAAGATAGTGCTGAAGTAGAAGTTAGTATTGATGTGTCTACTAATGGACTAAAAAGAACTGGTAGAAAGACTATTAGGGAATTAAAGTACTATTATGTTGAAAATAAAATTTTTATTAATATTATTTTAGGTATTTTAATTTTTGTTTTAATACTATTATTTCCTTTTAATAAATATGTTGTAAATAGAAGTTTAAATGAAGGTGAAGTTCTTGGTAGTAATGCTTTTAATATTAAAGTTAACAGTAGTTATTTGACAGATAGAAAGAGAATAACTACTAATAATAGTTATATGATATTGAAGATAAGTGTTATTGGTAAAGTAAGTAAATATTCTTTGGATTTAGATGAGTTTGTTTTAGAGGGTAAAAATAATAAATATATACCTAGTCAAAAGTATTATTTATATTTTAATGATGTAGGTATAGGTTATAAGAATAATATATTAGATACTAATAATTATAGTGATTATATATTTGTATATAATATTAATAATGTGGATAAAGATTCTGACTTTGTACTTAGGTATATAGGTAATGATAGAACAATTAAATTATCTCCTGAAGTAATATATTAAAAAGTATAACTTTATAGTTATATTTTTTTTAATATTCTAGTTAACTATAAGATTATTTATGATATTTATATAATAATTTCTGGTAATAAATAAATAATTTTAAAAAAATATGGCAAAATTAGGTATTAAAAACTGTATATAACTAATGAAGGGAGTAAAATGAAAAAAAGTTTAATTGTACTACAGGGAGGAAATAAGGATTGCGGAGCAGCATCTCTTTTATCTGTTATTCGTTATTTTGGAGGTGATATTTCTTTAGATAGATTAATAGAGATGACTAAAACAACAAAAGAAGGAACTAATTTTTATAATTTAAGTGAAGCATCATCCCAAATTGGACTTACCGCTAAATGTTATAAAGTAGATGATATTAATAAATTAAAGGAGGTTAATATACCATATATTGTTCAACTTAATAATAAAAATTATACTCACTTTGTTGTTGTCTATAAGTTTTATGAAAATAAAGTATTGATTATGGATCCTGCAAGTGGAAAGAGAATAGTAGATATGTTTGATTTTACTAATATGTGGACAGGCTATCTAATGATTTTTGAAAAAGTACGACCTATTGTAGTAATGCACGAAGAAAATAAATTAAAAAATGTTATTATTTCAACACTGATTAATAATAAGGGTACTATTGTATTTTTAATTACTTTATCAATAATAATTACAATATTATCTGCAATAGTTTCTTTTTATTCACAAATTATTTTTGATAAGATAATAAATACTGAAATAAATAATTTAATTGTAATTACTTTGTTCTTTTCTATCTTATATATTTTTAAAAACATTAGTAGTTACATTAGAAATTATTTAATAGTTTATTTAAATCAAAAACTTGATATTGGTGTTATCCTTAGTACTTTTAGTAATATTATTTTACTTCCTTATTCCTTTTATCATGGTAAGACAACTGGTGAAATATTATCTAGAATTAGTGATTTATCACATGTTAAAACATTTATATCTAAAGTAATTATAACTATTTTTTTGGATATTATTATCTTTATATCTTCATTTATAATAATATATTTTATTAAGAAAGAAATGCTTTTAGTAATTATATGTTTATTAATTATTTATATTTTAATAATTTTGATATTTAATCCTATTTTAAGAAAAATTAATATTAAAAATCAAAATAATAATGAGAAAATAAATAATCAAATAATTGAAGATGTTAGCTCTTTTGAGACTATTAAAAATTTAAATGCTCAGAATAATATTATATTGAAATTTGAAAATGATTATAATAAATTACTTTTTACCTCATATTATGGTGAAAAAATAAATAATATTCTCTTGTTTATTAAAGAATTAGTAAATGATTTAGGAGTATTAGTTATTAATTTTGTGGCTTTTTATTTCATTATGAAAGATAATTTGACTATTGGTAAATATATGACTATTAGTTTCTTATTTAGTTATTTATTATTTCCTATAGGTAATTTTATAACTTTACTTAATGAGCATCATTATATTAAGAATAGTATTAAAAGAGTAAATAATTTACTTGATGCGGACCAAGAAATTATTGATGATAGTAAATTAGAAGTAAATGGTAATATTGAAATTAAAAATTTATCTTTTTCTTTTAATAATAGAAATTACTTTCTTAATAATATTAGTTTTTCTATTAAAGATAAAGAAAAGGTATTAATACTTGGAGAATCTGGTATTGGTAAATCAACATTATTGAAATTAATTTATAAATATTATGATATTGATAGAGATGTTATTTTTATAAATGGATATGATATTAATGATTATAGTTTATCTGATATTAGAAGGAATATTACTTATATTTCACAAAATGAAATGTTATATACGAGTAGTATTAGAGATAATATTATATTAGGTAGGAATATTAGTGAAGAAGATTTTTTGAATATGTGTAAAATAACTTATGTAGATGAAATAATTAAAGATAATATATTGGGATATGATTATGTACTTGAAGAGAATGGAATTAATATTTCTGGTGGTCAGAGACAAAGAATAATATTAGCTAGGGGTCTTTTAAAGAATAGTAAAATAATAATGATAGATGAAGGTTTAAGTCAAATCGATATTAATTTAGAAAGAATTATTTTGGAAAATTTATTTTGTATGTTTTATGATAAAACTTTTATTATAGTTTCACATAGAGAGAATAATATAGACTTATATGATAAGGTAATTAGACTTTCTGATAGCAAAGTAAGGAGTAAATAGATGAATGGGTGTATTGATAATGAAATTATTTTAAATAAAAAAATTAGACCTTTAGTATTTATTTATATAATGGTAGTAATAATAAGTTCACTTTCCTTAATTATTATATTTATGCTATTTCATTATAAAATATATTATTTTTTTAAAGGAAATATTATTATGGAAGAAGATAATTATTATTTAAAATGTTATATACCTGTATCTGATATAAAATATATTACTTCAAATAACACTTTGGTAATAGATAAAAAATTATATAAGTATGAAGTTATTAAAATTAGTGAAGACTATTTTAGTGATAATAATATTACATATCAAGAAATAATTTTAGAAATAAGTTTAGATGGTAAATATAAATATAGTAATTTGATGTTAGAACTAAAAATTTTGAAAGATGATAAAAGGATTATTGATTATATAAAAAGTATTTGGAGGTAATAATGAAGGAATTAAAAAGAGAAGAAATGTTAGAGATTAATGGTGGTGCAAGTACTATTTTGATTGCTTCTGTTATAGGGACAATTATAACTTTTGTGGTTGGTGCACTTAAAGGATACTCTAATCCTGAAAAATGTAATACTTTGGGAGGTAATAGATGAAAGAATTAAATAAAGAGGAAATGTTAAAAATAGATGGTGGTGCTAATTTTAGTGCTTCAATGATGAATGCAATATATAAAACGATTGAGGTTATTTTTAGTGTTGGAGAAGCACTTGGAAGTTATATAAGAAGAAAAATAGAGGGTAAAATGTGTGATATATAATAAAATATGGCCTTTTTTATGAAAAAAGGCTTTTTTCTGCTTGTAAATTATGTCAAATAATGTTATAATCTTACTTGGTAAAGCGGAAGGAGGGATAAAAATGTCAGCAGGAACTAAAGTAACCGTTAGTGTTAGAAATAATGATGTTGAATTTGCTTTAAGAAAATTTAAAAATCAAGTAGCACGTAATGGTAATCTCTCTAAAGCTAGGGAAAGAGCAGAAGGATATAAAAAACCAGGAGTAAGATTAAAAGAAGAAATTAAAAAGAATACTATTAATTGTAGAAAAAATAAAAAGAATTACTAAGGAGATAGATTATGTTAGCAGAAAGAATTAACAATGATTTAAAAGAAGCAATGAAAAATAAAGATAGTTTTAAACTTGGTGTAATTAGAATGCTTAAAGGTGCTATGCAGCTTGCTAAACCTAATCCTAGGGAAGAACTTACTGATGATGATGTTATTGGTGTTATTTCTAAACAGATTAAAATGAGAAAAGATGCTATAGAACAATTTGAGGCTGCTGGTAGAGAAGACTTAGTAAATCAAAATAAAAAAGAAGTAGAAATATTAAGTTCTTATATGCCTGAAGAAATGTCTTTAGAAGAATTAAATAAAACTATTGATAAAGTTTTTGAAGAGGTAAAGCCTACATCTTCAAAAGATATGGGACTTATAATGAAGAATATCTCACCTTTAGTTAAAGGTAGAGCAGATATGTCTTTAGTAAATAAATTAATCAAAGAAAGACTTGGATAGTCTTTCTTTTTATATACTATAGTATTTACTATGAGTATGATAAATAAATATTGTTGGTTTTAAGACTTTAGGCTTAAAACTATTTAGGAAGACTTTAGGCTTCCTAAATAAAATAAAAAAACTAACCCTTAAAGAGTTAGTAATTATTATCTGGGACGGAATGTGGGAATCGAACCCACGAATAATGGAACCACAATCCACCGTGTTAACCACTTCACCAATTCCGCCATAAGACAACAATAATGATAACATATATTTTTATCTTTGACAAGTATTTTATTTAAAAAAAATATAAAATATGGTATAATACCAAGAGGAAAAGAGGAGAAAGTATGAGAAAAACTGTTTTAATAACTGGTTCTTCTAGTGGCATAGGAAAAGAAATAGCTAAAGTATTAGCTAAAGACTATGATGTTATATTGCATTATAATAATGGATATAAAAGTGCTAAATTATTAAAAGAAGAACTTGATAAAAAATATAATAGAGATTATTTAATGGTTAAGTGTGATTTATCTAAAGAAGAAGAGATAGATAATATGCTTAATACTATATATAAAAGATATAATAGTATAGACATACTTATTAATAATGCTGGTATAGCAATAGATACTTTATTTGAAGATAAAAATAAAGATAATTTTATGAAAACATTAGATATTAATTTAATAGCACCATTTCTTTTATGTAAGAAGATAGGACCTAAGATGAAAGAAAATAAATATGGAGTAATTATAAATATGAGTTCTACTAATGGGATTGATACAACTTATATAGAAAGTTTAGATTATGATGCTTCAAAAGCTGGTCTTATTTCTTTATCAAAGAATTTAGCTAATTACTTTGCTCCTTATGTTAGGGTAAATACTATATGTCCAGGATGGGTTAATACTGAAATGAATAGTAATTTAGATAATGATTTTATAAAAAGTGAAGAGGATAAGATATTACTTGGTAGGTTTGCTAATCCAGAAGAAATAGCTAATTTGGTAGAGTTTTTGATTAGTGATAAGGCAAGTTATATTAATAATAGTATTATTAGAATGGATGGTGGTATAAAGTGTTAGATAGTATTATAAAAAATTGTAATAAAGATTTAGAGGATTCTTTTAAAAGAATAGATGATATTGAAGAATTTAATAGTAAGAAAGTACTTGATTCTTTTATAGAAAATGGTGTATGTGAAACTGATTTTA
The DNA here is from genome assembly GCA_051872655.1 of Bacilli bacterium. Classification (GTDB taxonomy): domain Bacteria; phylum Bacillota_I; class Bacilli_A; order RF39; family UBA660; genus CAG-302. Next base: position 19,684 of record JBJEEB010000011.1, read on the forward strand.
ATAGTGCTACAGGATATGGCTATAATGATATTGGTAGGGATAAAATAGAAAGAGTATATGCTAGTATATTTAAAGCAGAAGATGCTTTAGTTAGATGTCAGTTTATATCTGGTACCCATGCTATTAGTACTTGTTTGTTTGCTCTATTAAGACCTGGAGATACTATGTTATCAATAAGTGGTAAACCTTATGATACTTTAGATAGTGTTATTGGTTTTAATAATAATAGTTCTTCTCTTAAGGCATATAATGTTGATTATAAGGAAATTGGTTTGATTGATAATGATTTTGATTATGATTGTATTAGGGAAGTTCTTAGTAATAATAAGATTAAATTAATAGAAATACAAAGAAGCAAAGGATATAGTACAAGAGAGAGTATTAGTATAGATAAAATAGAAAAAGTTGTTAAAGTTATTAGAAATATTGATAAAGATGTAATAATAATGGTAGATAACTGCTACTGCGAAATGGTTAGTACTAAAGAGCCTACTGAAGTTGGAGTAGATGTATGTGTTGGCTCTCTTATTAAGAATTTAGGTGGAGCTATTACTTCAAATGGTGGTTATATAGTAGGAAGAAAGGATTTAATTAATTTGTGTGCTGAAAGACTTAATGTACCTGGACAAGGTGCTGAAGTAGGTCCTTCTCTTAATCAAAATAGATATATTCTACAAGGATTATATATGTCTCCAATGATTGTTGCTAATGCTTTAAAGACTGCTGTATATACTGCTTACTTATTTGAAAAACTTGGATATAAAGTTAGTCCAAGGTATAATGATGATAGAGTTGATATAGTTCAAAATATTATATTTGAAAATGAAAAAGATTTAATTAGTTATGTAAGAGGTATTCAGTCTAATTCTAAAGTTGATTCTAATGCAATAGTAGAGCCTTCTGATATGCCTGGGTATGATGATAAAATTATTATGGCATCAGGATCTTTTACTCAAGGTAGTTCTATTGAATTATCTTGTGATGGACCTTTAAGATATCCTTATATAGCTTATCAGCAGGGATCTATTAGTTATAAATATGGTAAGATAATAGTGAAGAGAGCAATAAATAGTTTATTAAAGAACAAATAATAATAAAAGAGAAGTAATTATTACTTCTCTTTTAACATATCTCTAGCTATATATTCATCATAGGTTAAGTTACTATTATAAACTTTAGTAGCTAAATCAATACCTAAATATCTAAAATGCCAATCTTCAAATACATAACCAGTTATATATTCACTACCACGAGGATATCTTAAAATAAATCCATATTTATAAGAATTGTTAATAAGCCAAGTATATTCTTTATCTTTTTCACTTAAGTATTCCCATTTACCATTAACTATATCGACTGCTAGTCCTAGTTGATGTTCTGAATATCCTGCTCTTGCTGAATATGTTTCTGCTTCTTTAAAGCCATCTTTTGCTACATATCTATTATATAATCCTAATTGATAACTATAAGAGCGATAAGTTGATCCAGCATATATTTTTAAATTTTCTTTTAACATATCTGAAGCCATTTCTTCAAATTTATTAGCAGCTTCTTTTCTTAATTTTTGCACTCCAGAAGCATATTTACTATTAATTATTGTTAAGTCATCTGGTTCATAATCACTAGTTAATTTATAATATTTATTTACTATTACATCTAATTTATTTGCTTCTTCAGTAGTTAAATTAATATCATTAGAATAGTAATCTTTATCTAGATAAGCATTAACATAAGTAACAGTATCTTCATAATTATATTTTTCTTTTAAAATATTAGTATCATATACTGAATTGGTATCAATAAAATTATATTTAATATATCTATCTAAGTTTTCTTCTTTGAAGTAGTTAAGTGTTAAATAGTTAATAATATTTTGATCATATTCATTAGAAGTAATTACTTCAATACTATTAGGTATTTTTTCATAAAAAGTATTTATTTCATTACTTTTATAACCTATATTTAATAGATTATTAATATTATTAATAAAATCTTCTTTTTCAACATAATTTATATTTAAGTATTCATCAAAATAGTCTTTATTATAGTTATTTTCAATGATTGCAACTTCTAGTGTTCTAGAATATTTTTTAGTTTCTTTTATTTTTTCATAGACATTATCTTTTTTAAATACTTCAATTACTTCTTTTTGATAACCATATCTTTTTGGTATAAAAAAGTAAATTGAAGTAGAAATTATAATTATTAGTGTTAAAATTAAGACTAATATTCTTTTTTTATTTATTTTCCTTTTTCTCTTTTTCATACTATCACCAACTATAAATAATTATATAATAATTGTGATTAAAAAACAATGGGTAAAAATTATTTTTGAATGGTAAAATATTGGCAATTTTATTTACTAAAATTTTATAAAATGTTATAATTAAAGAGCAAAGAAGGTATAAAATGAAAAGAAGTGAAGTAGATAGGGATAAATTATCTCCAATGATGAGACATTATGTAGAATTAAAAGATAAATATGAGGATACAATAATATTATATAGGCTTGGAGATTTTTATGAAATGTTTTTTGAAGATGCTGAGGAAGTTGCTCATGCTCTTGAACTTACTTTAACTGGTAAGAATGCTGGACTAGATGAGAGAGTACCTATGTGTGGTATACCTCATCATGCTGCAGAAGTATATATTGACAAGTTAATTAAGAAAGGTTACAAAGTTGCTATATGTGAGCAGTTAGAGGATCCTAAGACCGCTAAAGGGATAGTTAAGAGGGATATTGTAGAAGTAATATCTTCTGGTACAATAATTAATACTAATTCTTTAAATGAAAAAGAAAACAATTATATAGGTTGTTTATATGATTTTTCTTATGGTTTTGTTCTTACTTATTCTGATATTACTACAGGCGAAGTATATAGTGAATTATTAGAAAGTAATACTGATGATGTTTTATACAAGTTATTATCATTGGATATTAAAGAATTAATAGTGAATGAATTAATTAACAAAGTATTATTATCTAAGATTAAGAATTTAAAAATACCTGTTACTATACAGAAAGATATGCTTAATAATAAGTATGTAGATATTTATAAAAATATTAGTGATGCAAGAATTATTAATTCTATTAAATTGCTTTTATATTATTTAGATGTAGAACAAAAAAGAAATTTATCCCATTTTCAAGAAGTAATTATTAAGAAGAAAGAACAATATTTGGAAATGGATATTCATACTAAAAGAAATTTGGAACTTACAGAGTGCTTAAGGACTAAAGAAAAAACATATTCTTTACTTTGGCTTTTAGATAATACTAAAACTGCTATGGGAAGTAGAAAATTAAAGAATTTTATTGAAAACCCATTACTTGATGCTCAGTTGATTAATAAAAGATATGATATTGTAAGTAAGTTACTTGAAGAATTTATTTTAGCAGAAGAACTTAGAAATGATTTGTATGAAGTATATGATTTAGAAAGATTATGTGGTAAGTTATCTTTTGGTTCTGCTAATGGTAAAGATCTATTACAACTTAAAGCTTCATTAAAAGTACTTCCTAGTATTAAGGAAAAACTAGAAAAGATTAATTTTTATGAAAAAATTACTACTATGGATGATTTATATAATTTACTTGAAAAATCTATATATGAAGAGCCTCCTAATACATTAAAGGAAGGATATTTGATTAAAGATGGATATTCTAGTGAACTTGATGAGTTAAAAGATTTAAGTAGGGGTGGTAAAGATTTTATTAGTAGATTTGAAACTGAAGAAAGAGAAAGAACTGGTATTAAAGGATTAAAGGTTGGATTTAATAAGGTTTTTGGATATTATATTGAAATTAGTAAATCATATTTAAATATGGTTACTGATGATATGGGATATATTAGAAAACAGACTTTAGCTAATTGTGAAAGATTTATTAATCCAATATTAAAAGAAAAGGAAGATTTAATACTATCTAGTGAAGATAAAATTATTAACTTAGAATATGATTTATTTACAAAAGTTAGAGATAAATGTAAGGAATATATTCCAGAACTTCAAAGAACTGCTAAAGTAATTAGTGAAATAGATGTACTTGGATCTTTTGCTTTAATTAGTGAAAAATATAATTATGTTAGACCGAATATTGTTTCTAGTAATGAAATAAAAATACTTAATTCAAGACATCCAGTGGTAGAAAAAGTACTAAAAGGTGAAGAATATGTTCCAAATGATATAGTTATGGATAATAATACGGATATACTTTTAATTACTGGTCCTAATATGGCAGGTAAATCTACTTATATGAGACAACTTGGTATTATAGCTATTATGGCTCAAATAGGATGTTTTGTGCCTGCTAGTGAAGCTACTTTACCAGTATTTGATAAAATATTTACTCGTATTGGGGCATCTGATGATTTGGTAAGTGGTGAGTCTACTTTTATGGTTGAAATGATGGAAGCATCTCGTGCTATTAAATATGCTACAAGAAATAGTTTGATATTATTTGATGAACTTGGAAGAGGAACTGCTACTTTTGATGGTATGAGTTTAGCTCAGGCTATCTTAGAGTATATTGCTAATAAAATTAAATGTAAAACACTTTTTTCAACACATTATCATGAACTTACAGATATGGAAAAAACTGTTTCTAATTTAAAAAATAAACATGTTTCTGCTATTGAGGAAGATGGTAATATTACTTTTTTACATAAGGTAAAAGATGGTTCTGTTGATAAGAGCTATGGTATTAATGTTGCTAAACTAGCTGGACTTCCAGAAGAGGTAATAGATAGAGCTAGTGGTATATTAAAGATATATGAGAATAAGGAGAAAAAAACTGATACTATTATTCAGACAACACTTCCTTTGAATTTTGAAGAGAAAAAAAGTGAAGTGGAAGAGGAGGTTAAGAATATTGATATTTTAAATATTACACCAATTGAAGCTATTAATTTTTTAAGTAAACTTAAAGAAAAAATTAAATAAGTGTTGTGTAATAATGGAAAATAATTTATACTAAGGTTAGGTGATGATATGAAAAAGTTAAATAAAAGGGGATTTACTTTGATAGAACTTCTTGCTGTCTTAGTAATTCTTGTAGTTATTATGGCTATTGCTATTCCAAGTGTTACTTCTTCAATTGAGAGAAGTAAAAATAAAGAAAAGAATATGAAAATTAAGTTAATTGAATCTGAGGCAGAACTTTATATTGATAGAAATAATTATGCTACTGATACAGAAATTACTATTACAATTCCAATTTTAATAAAAAATAGTTCACTTCGCGCTAGTGAAATTGCAGATCCTGATAATTCTAACAGAACATTATGTGGTTTTGTTAGCTGTAGTAATAATGTGTGTAATTTCAATGAAGACAGTAGTAATGTGAGTGATTATTGTGTAACAATAGAATAAGCAACAGAATAGGTGATATAAATGAAAATAATATTAATTAAATATGGAGAACTTACTACTAAAAAAGATAATAGAAAATTATTTATAAATATTCTTTATAATAATATTAAGAAATCGTTAGAAGACTATGATGTAAAGATAATTAAGAATAGAGTAAGAATGTTTATTGAAACTGAGGATAATATTGATGAAATAGTGAATATTCTTAAAAATATATTTGGTATTCATAGTATAGTTATAGCTACTAGAGTGAATACTAATACTATAGAAATAGAAAAAGAAGTATTAAATATTGCTAAAAATACAAAGTTTAATACTTTTAAGGTTGAAACTGATAGGGCAGATAAATCTTTTCCTATATCTAGTATGGATTTTAGTAGAAGAATAGGAGCTTTAATACTTAAAAATATTGATAATATTAAAGTTGATGTGCATAATCCAGAATATTTATTAAAAATTGAAATTAGGGAAGATTATACTTATATATATCATAAAGAAGTAAAAGGTGCTGGTGGTTATCCTGTTGGAGTAGCTGGAAAAGGGCTTCTTATGTTATCAGGAGGAATAGATTCCCCAGTAGCAGGATATCTTGCTATGAAAAGGGGAATCGAAGTAGAATGTATTTATTTTGAGTCACCACCACATACTAGTATAATGGCTAAAAATAAAGTTAAAAAGTTAGTAGAGCATCTTACGAAATATAATTCATCTATAACTCTTCATGTAATAAAATTTACAGATATTCAGGAAGCAATATATAAAAATATTGATCCTACATATATGATAACCATTATGCGAAGAATGATGTATAGGATAAGTGAAAAAGTTATGGAAAAGAATTCCCTTCTTTGTCTTATAAATGGTGAATCTGTTGGACAAGTTGCTAGTCAAACTTTAACTAGTATGAGAGTAATTAATTCTGTTACTAATGTGCCTGTTATTAGACCAGTAGCATGTCTTGATAAATTAGAAATTATTGATATTTCTAAAAAAATAGGTACATATGAAACTTCTATACTTCCATATGAAGATTGCTGTACTATATTTTTGCCTAAACATCCTGTTATTAATCCTAATATTAATAAAGCTATAGAGTATGAAAAAAGTTTTGATTATAAATCTTTAATAGAAGAAGCTATTAATAATGAGGAAATTATTAAAATAAATGGTGAAAAAGAAAAGTTTGACATTTAATTTTATATAGAAAAAATTACCATTAAATTTGGTGTATTAAATTGTTAATATTTCACAACCTATTAGTGTAGGAGGTGAAAATAATGAGTAGCAATACAAATAGTAAAATGGTAGTTCCAGGAGCTAAACAAGCTATTGAAAGAATGAAATATGAAATAGCTAATGAATTTGGTGTTAATTTAGGACCAGACACAACTTCAAGAGCTAATGGTTCAGTTGGTGGAGAAATCACTAAGAGACTAGTTCAATTAGGACAAAATCAATTAAGTGGATCTAATTACCAATCTAAATAGTTATTTAAGTATATAAAAAAGTCTCATGGTATGATGAGGCTTTTATATTTTTGTAAATAAAAAACAAAAGAGACTGACCCCCTAAGGAACAGTCTCCCAAAAAGAATAAAAAGGGGTTGGCTAGTGTGATACTAGCACCAATTCGCCTAATATCGAACTGGTGATTAATATAATAAACGAAGTTGGTTATTTTGTCAACCCTAAAATTGAAAAAAATAAAAAAAATATTTATAATATTGTTATTATTAAAAAAATATGATATTATTTTGTTGTAGATAGAGGAGTTTATTATGAAAAAAGCAAAATTAATTGGTTCTATAATTGGTGTATTTTTATTTATTGCGTTAATAGCAGGATTTACGTATGCATGGATTGCATGGCAGAGTAGTAATATAAATATAGCGGGTAGGTCTGACTGTTTTGATATTGATTATGGTATAAGTCAGCAAATTGGCAGTGATAGTACTAAAGATATTTTAAGTATGTCAAGTGATTATACAGAAGGTTTATCTGCAAAGGTTAGTTTGTCGTTAAAAACAGAATGTGCTAATATTCCTGGTACAGCAACATTATATCTTAATACTACTGATGTTGGTACTACTAGTGGTACAAGTTCTGATATATTAAATGGTGGACTTAAATATACTGTTGTTAGTGGTGATACTGTTTTAGCAAGTAGTGTAATTGATACTAATAGTAAAATAACTTTATTAGATAATATTGATGTTAGTAGTACTACTCCTACTACATATACTGTTTATGTTTGGTTGGATGGAGAAGTTGCTGATAATTCATATGCTAATTTAAATTATATTGGTTATATATCAGCTGAGGCTGTTTCCAAATAAAATATGACAAAAAGAGACAAAAAAAGCAATATAGTACTTGCTTTTTTATTTTTTTAAGTGTAAACTATTTATTAGGAGGAAGATTATTATGACAAGTCAAAATTCAAAAAATAAAAAAGGAAACAATAAAAATGTTCAAACTAAAAAGCAAAGTAATGCAAAACAAAATGTTAAAAAAATAGAAAAGAAGGTAGAAACTAAAAAAAATGTAGAAAAAGAGGAAGTTAAAGTAAAAGAAGTAACTCCTAATGTTCAAGAAAAAGCAGTTAAAGAAAAGAAAAGTTTTTCATTAACTTCAAAGCAAAAAGATTTAATTCTTATTTTATTGGTAGTTGTTCTATTAATTGTAGCTTTATTTGTTACAATGAAAAAAGAACCAGAATTAGATATAGAATTACCTATAGCTTTACAAGGTGAAGCTGGTTTTACTGAAATTACATATTCTGAATATGAAGAAAAGATGAATACTGAAGCACCTTTCTTAGTTGTAGTAGTTAGAGATGGTTGTGGATATTGTGAAATGTATGAGCCAATACTTGAAGAAGTTGCTGGTGAATATAAAATTCCTATTTATTATATAAATATGTCTAATTTAAGTTCAGAAGAGTATACTGCTCTTGGAACATCTAATTCTTACTTTAAGAAGAATCAAGGTAATTGGGGAACTCCAACTACATTGTTTATGTATGGAAAATCAGTAATAGATTCTATTCCTGGTTATGTTGATAAAGATGAACTTGTTGATTTTGTAAAAGAAAACTTTAAGGTAGAAGAATAATGAATAATGATATATATTTAAAAGCAAGAGAGTTTAAAAGAAAATATCCTAAAACTATTGCTTTTAGGTTAAAAGCTCATGCTAAAGTGGCTAGTAAATTTGTTGATAATGGTGAAGTAGTAAAGTATGTATTTGTTGCTCAGAAAAACTTTAAAAGTTATGAAATGGTTAATACTAATATAGTAGTGCTTACTGACAAAAGGTTAATTGTAGCTACGAAGAGATTATTATTTGGATATTTTTATAGGGTAATTACGCCAGATATGTTCAATGATTTGACTATTAAGACTAATATTATTTGGGGAAAGGTAATTATAGATACTATAAAAGAAAAAGTTATTCTTTCTAATATTGATCCAAATGCTTTACCTGAAATAGAAGAAAATATATCTAGTGTTATGATGGAAGAAAAGAAGAAATATATGCAAAGAGAAAGTGAAAATATATAATAAACTTTCTCTTTATTTTAAGGGTGAAATTATGAAGATAGAGAAATATGAATTTGTTAAAAATGACTATTATAATATATATTTATCTAATGGTGAAGTAATTACCTTGCATGAGAAAGTTATTACTAAGAATGAACTTTTATTAAAAAAAGAATTAACTAATGAATTATATGACAAATTAATATATGAAAATAGTGTATGTGAGGCAGAAAATGTTGGTATTAAATATATTTCTATTAGATTAAGAAGTATAAAAGAAGTAAGAGATTATCTGTATAAAAAGAAATATTTGGCTAATGTTATTGACTCTGCTATTTGTAATCTATTAAATAATGGATATTTAAATGATGATAGATTTGCTAAAGCTTTTATTAAGGATAAATTATCTTTTACTAATAAAGGTGATTATAAAATTAGAATGGAATTATCTCAATATGGAGTTGATTCTAATATAATAGAGGAAAATATGGCTATGATAAATGATGATGTTATTGTTAATAAAATTAGAAAAATTATTGATAAAGATATTAAAAATAATAAGAAATATCATGGTCAAGAATTAAAGAATAAAATATATAATCATTTAATAACACAAGGATATAGTAAAGAAAAAGTAATAGAGATTATTAATTTATATGATTTTTAGTATAAAATGTTAAATATTAGTAAAAATATAAATGGAGGGATATTATGAAAAAAATAGTTTCTTTATTTATATTTTTATTATTATTAGTTGGATGTTCACTATCTAATAGTCCTACATCTAGAGTTGAGGATTTATTAAATAAATATCAAACATTAGATTCTGATATTAGTAGTGGTATTAATGATGTATTAAAAGAAGAGAATCTTAATGACACTCAGAAAGATAGGTATCGTAAAGTTATTGAAAAACAGTATAAAGGTTTAACTTATCAAATTAAGGATGAAAGAATTGATGGTGATACTGCTATTATAAGTACTGAAATAGAAGTTATGGACTATAAAAAAGTTATTAATGAAACTAATTCTTATTATCAATCTATAAATGATTATACTGTTGAAGATTATAATAATACAAAATTAGATAAATTAGAAAATGCTAAAGATAAGGTTAAATATACTATTGATTTTGAGGTTAAGAAAGATAAAAATGGTAATTGGAAATTATCTTCATTAAGTAATGAGGCTATTAAGAAAATACAAGGAATGTATTAATTAATAGTTTCTTTTTAATTTATAATATGATAAAATTATTTTGTAAGGTGATTATATATGGAAAGAAATGAAGATTTGACTAAAGTTTTTGATAGAACTTGGAAAGCTAATCATAATAATGATGTAAAAGAGGCTAGAAGTAGAGAAAAAAAATTTTGGAATAAAATGTTTAATGTAAAAGATAATGGTAATGCTAATACAAGAAAAATAGTTACTCCTAATATGCAGGTTAATAATTTACAAAGAAATATAAATGATGCTGCTAATTTTCAAAAAAGAAATAATATTAATAGTATAGTAAAGAAGTGGAAATAATGATAGATTTATATAAGTATGAGAATGAACTTTATGATAAAGGGCTTAATTATATAGGTGGAGTAGATGAAGTTGGAAGAGGACCTTTAATAGGTAGCGTAGTAGCGGCTTGTGTAGTGCTTCCTAAAGATTTTGTATTAGATGGACTTACTGATTCAAAGAAGTTATCTGAAAAAAAGAGAAATGAATTTTATAATGTTATTATGGATAAAGCTATTTCTATAGGAATTGGGATAGTTGATGAAAAGACAATAGATGAAGTAAATATTTATGAAGCTACTAAAATAGCTATGAAAGAGGCTATAAAAAATACTAATATAAAATTAGATCATGTTTTAATTGATGCTATGCCACTTGATATAGATGTAGATACTACTAGTATAATTAAGGGAGATGCTAAATCTATTTCTATTGCGGCTGCTTCGGTAATTGCTAAGGTAACAAGAGATAAAATGATGTATGAATTAGATAAAATTTATCCTATGTATGATTTGGCTCATAATAAGGGATATGGTACTAAGAAGCATATGGATGCTATTAAGAAATATGGTATTACTAAATATCATAGATTAAGTTATAAACCTGTATCTGATTATAAAGATAAAATTATAGAAAAAGAATTATCAGTTAAATGATAATTCTTTATTTTATACCAAAATCTTCATCTTCTACTTCTATTTGTTTTAGTATTTCTTCTGTTGTAGTAAATCCGGCAATTACTTTAAATAGTCCATCTTGAAGCATAGTTATTACGTCTTTACTATAAACTAGATGTCTTAATTCTTCTTTTCTCATACCAGCACTTATGGCATCTCTTATATCTTGATTTATTAATAATACTTCTTGGATAGCTATTCTTCCATGGTAACCATGACTACATTGTGGACATCCTGATGGATTAGCTTCATATACTTCATTTATATCAAGACCAAGTACTGATTTAAATAGATTTTTTTCTGTTATGGTAACGATTCTTTTCTTTTTACAATTATTACATAATTTTCTTGCTAATTTCTGTGATACTATACCAGTTAATGCTGAAGCTAATAAATATCTTTCGACATCCATATCTAATAATCTTTCTATTGTATTTAAAGAGTTATTAGTATGAATTGTAGACAAAACTAAGTGTCCTGTAATAGAGGCTCTTACTGCTATTTGGGCTGTTTCAGAGTCTCTTATTTCACCAATCATTATTATATTGGGGTCTTGTCTTAATATACTTCTTAATACTGCCGCAAAATCTAACCCAATATCACTATTTACTTGTACTTGGTTAACTCCTTTGATATCCATTTCTACTGGATCTTCAACAGTTATTAGATTAGCTCCTTCAACGTTTAATTTTTGAAGAAATGAATATAGGGTAGTTGATTTACCTGTACCGGTAGCTCCAGTTACTAGAATAATTCCATTTGGAGATCCAAGCATTTTTAACACTTTGTTATAATTTGTTTCACTAAAACATAAGTATTCAATACCTTTTAAGCTCATCGAATAATCCATTATTCTTATAACTATTTTTTCGCCTCTTTTAGTAGGCAATGATGATACTCTGAGATCTAAGGCTCTACCTTTAATATTGTCTTTAATTGCTCCATCTTGTGGTAATCTTGTTTCAGTTATATTCATACCAGCCATTATTTTTATTCTAGTGGTGATATTTTGTTTTATTTCTTTTGGTAAGAAAAACTTATCTCTAAGTATTCCATCCACTCTAACTCTAACATTGATTCCATCATCGGTAGGATCAAAATGAATATCTGATGCTCCTAAATCTACTGCTGTTATGATAATCATATTGACAGCATCAACGACAGGAATTTTAGTAAAGTCAATATTTTTATTAATGTCTGTAATGTTACTTTGTATATTATTTTGATTAGGGATAATACTTTTATTCATATTAGGTTGTGAAATATTATTTGCTCTATTTTGTACTATACTATTATTATTAACTATATTAGTTTGCATACTACTATTTCTTTGAATATTGTTAGTATTAGTTTGCAAATTTGACTGCATATTACCATTAGTATTCATAGTATTTCTCTCCCTTTTATATTCTTTTCTTTTTAAAAAGACTAGATTTTATTCTATAATTATTATATAATAAACTTAAGTAAATATCAATAGTAAAAAGGTGATAAAATGAAATTAAATAAAAAAGGTTTTATGCTTGCAGAGGTAGTAGTTTCTGCTTCAGTAATTGCAGTTATTCTTGTTACTTTATATATTGGTTTAAATAGAATGACATCTGCTTATGAAACAAGAAATAGATATTATGATATAGATGCTCAGCAGGTGGCTATGGAAGTTAATGATGCATTAATTCGAAGTGGCTGTTTGGATTCTGTTAAATCAAGTGCAAATACATCAAGTGATTATATATATAATATGAGTGATGAGTTTGCTGATGATTATCAAGGATTCCCTGAACAATTAAAAGAAAATTTTGGTTATAATGATATAAAAGTATTCTTTTCATTATATGATGATGATAACTTAGGAGAATTAAAGGGAGTTTATACATCTGTATCTTTTGGAAACTATATAGATTATTTACTTAATAAGATAGATTTTAACGAAAGTTATTCTTACTTTATAGTTGTAGAATTACAAAAAAAGGATGTAAATGATTGTTATTACTATACATTGAAGGTGAAATAGATGAAAAAGTTAAATAGAAAAGGGTATATGACCGTAGAAATTATTATAGCTTCAGTAATTGCTTTTGCAATAGCTTTCTTTTTGATGGAAATTACTATTAAATTAGTAGATATTAGCGATAATGAATATGTTAATACTAATTTTATGACTGATAAAGCACTTATTATGAAAAATGTTAAAAAAAACATTAGTAAATATTTTGAAGAAGTTAAAAATAATGAAGATTCATTAATGAGTTTTCAATGCAAAGATAATGGATGTGATATAGAATCTAATGATGGTTTGATGGTTCATTTATATATTGAAGATAATAAATTTATATTTAAAAAAGAGGATAGTATTATATACTCAAAGGAATTAAGTGATGGCTTAAGTAATGTATCATTAAATGGAGTTATTGAAGGTAATTATGTCTATTTTCAAATAAAAGGAGATAATATTTTTAGTAATGAAATTTATGATATAAATATTGTTGTTTATAATGGATAATTCGACAAAATATTTAGAAATTTAGGTATAAAATGTTTTTGGTGATAAAGTGAAAAAATTATTAAAAAAAATATTTTTACCTATTTTTTTATCAGTTTTATGTGGATTTTTATGTGGAAGATTAATGTTTAGTATTTATGAAGATAAAGAAAAAGATATTATATCTTCTAGTGTTATATATTTACTTGAAGATACTTCATATGATAATTATAATGATATGAAAACAAGTTTTGTTAGTAATAATTATATTTATTATGAAGAAGATGGAAAATATAATACAGTTATTGCTATGACTAAAGATAAGAATAATATTGATAAGATAGAAGAGGCTTATGATAAGAAATTTAATGTAGTAGAGTATCTTCTTGCTGATAGTGAAATTAATAAAAAAATAGATGAATATGATAAAAAGATAGAAAATACTACTGATAATAATGATATTAAGTTATTGGTAGAAGAATTAAATGGCATTTATAGGGGTAGAGAAGATATAAAAATGGTTAAAATCAGTTGACATTTTTATTAAATTAATATAAAATTATATTTAGCAACGGAGTAGTACTCAAGAGGCTGAAGAGGCGCCCCTGCTAAGGGTGTAGAGTGGGAAACTGCTGCGAGAGTTCAAATCTCTCCTACTCCGCCATGATAGAATATAAAGTCCGTAGGGGCTTTTTTCTTATATAAAATATTATATTGGAGGTGATAGTATGTTTAAGGAAGAATTATCATTAGTACCACATTTACCTGGATGCTATCTTATGAAAAATAAGGATAATATTGTTATATATGTTGGTAAAAGTAAGAATTTAAAGAATAGACTTAGTTCTTATTTTCAAAGGGAACATACTGGTAAGACAATGATGTTAGTTAGAGAGATAGATCATTTTGAATATATTATTACTAATACAGAAATGGAAAGTTTATTACTTGAAATTAATTTGATTAAGAAATATAATCCTAAATATAATATTTTATATCGTGATGATAAATCTTATCCTTATATTGAACTTACTGATGAGAAAGTACCTTCACTTAAAATTACTAGAAGAATTAATGCTAAGAAAATTAAGAATAATTTATTTGGACCTTATCCTAATGTAGGAGCTGCTAAAAGGGTAGTTGAAATATTAAATAGAATTTATCCATTAAAGAAATGTAGAACTTATGAGAAGAGAGAGTGTTTATATTATCATATTGGTGAATGTCTTGGGTATTGTACTCATAATGTAGATGAAGATAAAATTAAAGAAATGAAAAATGAAATTATTTCTTTTCTTAATGGTAATACTAAGGTGTTAACGGATAGATTAAGAGAAAATATGATTAGATGTTCAGAAAAATTAGATTATGAAAAGGCTAAGGAGTATAAAGATTTACTTGATTATATTAATATTACTACAGAAAAACAGAAGGTTGATTTAGATAGTAAGACTAATACTGATATAGTGGGATATTATGCTAAAGATAATTATATTAGTATTCAAATTCTTTTTGTTAGAGGGGGTAAACTTTTAGATAGAAATAGGGTCATATTTCCTATGATAACTACTGAGGAAGAAGAACTATCTAATTATTTACTTGATTTTTATAGTAAGAATGTTTCTATGCCTAAAGAAATATTAGTACCTAGTAATGTTGATATTTATTCTTTTAGTGAGATATTTAATATTAAATTTATTAATCCAATTAGGGGTGAAAAGAAAAAAATATTAGATCTTGCTTATGATAATGCTAGAATATATTATGAAGAGCAAATGACATATATTAAGAAAGATGAGGATAAAATAGATACTGCCCTTAATGAACTTAAAGAAAAACTTAATATAGATAAAGTAGATAGAATAGAACTATTTGATAATTCTAATTTATTTGGTAGTTTTAATGTATCTGGTATGGTAGTATTTATTATGGGTAAACCATCTAAAAATGATTATCGTAAATTTAAAATTACTAATGATAAGAATGATGACTATGGAACAATGAGAGAAGTTATTTATCGAAGATACTTTAGGGTACTTAAAGATAATTTGGAGAAACCTGATTTAATTATTGTTGATGGTGGTGTAGGTCAGATACATGTAGCTAGAGAAGTTATTTCTTCTTTGGGTCTTGATATT
This sequence comes from Bacilli bacterium, assembly GCA_051872655.1. Lineage (GTDB taxonomy): Bacteria > Bacillota_I > Bacilli_A > RF39 > UBA660 > CAG-302. Next base: position 35,404 of record JBJEEB010000011.1, read on the forward strand.
CCAGTAGCGGGTTTAAAGAAAGATGATACTCATAGTACTAATATGTTATTAGGACTAGATCCTCTTACTGAAATAGAAATTGATAAAAAGAGTGATTTATTTATGTTACTTACAAGAATGCAAAATGAAGTACATAATTTTACTATTAGTTATCATAAGAATATTCGAAGTAAGGGGGCATTATCTAGTATACTTGATAATATAGATGGAATAGGTGAGGTTAGAAAGAATAAATTATTAAAGAAGTATAAGACTATTACAAAAATGAAAGAGGCTTCTTTAGAGGAACTTGAAGAAATATTACCTAAAGATATAGCTGTTTCTTTTAAAAAGTTTTTAGAGGAATATAATAATGAATAAGATTATATTTTTAGATATAGATGGAGTATTAAATGATATTTATGATATGATAAGTAATATTAATATAAGTAGAAAAATTTATAATAATGTATATCTAGATAGAAATTATGAACTGGAAAAGAAGTATATTAGTATAAGTTTTTCTTTTGAAAAACTTCAAATATTAAAAAAGATAATTCGGATAACTGATGCTAAAGTAGTTTTATCATCTTCTTGGAGAAGTATTTTGGTAATGGATGCATTAATTGATAATGGTATACCTGTTATTGGTATGACGCCATATGTATGTCAGAAAAGAGGAAAAGAAATAAAAGAATATTTAAAAAATAATGAGTGTGATTCTTTTTGCATATTAGATGATGAAATATGTGATTATGAAGAAGAAGATTTGCTTGATTATTTGGTTAAGACTGATGGGTATAGTTATAGTGGGTTATCTGATGAACATGTAAATGAAATTGTAGATATTCTATCTAGAGAAGTTTATTTTATGGAAAAAAATAGAGAAAAATTTCGTAAATTATAATTATTGTTAACAATTTGAATGTTTATTAATATAATATTAGTTAAATTTAATGAGGAATGTTTGGAGTTGATATTATGGAAGATTTAAAAGATTATATGCATTTATTTAATTTGTCCTCTACTTTAACAGTTAAGGATGATATAGAATTTTGGACAGCGGGAGTAAAGCCTCTTGAAAAAGAAGTAAACTACTCAAATTGTATTGATTTATATAGTGTCATTCATTCTTTTAATAAGTTATATGTTTTGTTTAAAAGAGATTATGATAATTTATCAAGATTAGATTTAGGTAAAAGTATTTCCTATTTAGCTCTTGCTGCTAGTAAAGAAGAGAATTATAGATGTTTATATATTGGTATAGATAAACCTAAAAAAGAAGTTTGTAATGAAGATGATACGCTTTTATGTCTATTAGATAATAATGGTGAAATAAGTAGTATTGTTACTAATGATTGGCCTACTTTAGAGGATAAAAAAAGGATAAATTTAGAAGATAAAATAGTTCAGGAGTATTTGGATTTGGCTGAAAAATATTGTTTGTTTTTAGATAGTTATAAATTTTTCAAAAATTTTAACGTTTTTGGTGATGGATACAGATGTATATTTTCCAAGGTTAATGGAGAAATTTTTGATAAACTGACTACTTTTGAAATATCTTTTGGAAATGTTACTGTTAATAATCCAAACTATATTAATGTTGTATTTGAACTTGGTGATTATTTTAAAATCTTATATGATGAAAGTACGGTGGTGTTTGGTACGGAAATAGGGAAAGGTAAAAAGGAAATAATCGATAAGCTTATCCATGGTTTATTTATTAATACTTCTAAACTTTCAAAGATGTATGCTGATGATAATGTGAGTAAATTAGTTAAAAAATTAAAATAGAATAATATTATATTTATAGAGATGTGTGTAAGTATATATTTCTTTGTCTTAATGTGATATGCGTGAAATATTATAAAATAAGAAAAAAGTATTGACAAAAAAGGGAATTTATACTACAATTTTAATCGGTACATTCGGTTTGAGTTTATTTAGATATTGGGACCATTTAAATAGATGATGACAAATATTATAAAAAAATGAAGGAGAAAGAAAATGAAAAGCACATTTATGCAATCTAAAGAGACAGTTACTAGAGATTGGTATGTTATTGATGCCAAAGATATGCCACTTGGTAGAGTAGCTAGTAAAGCTGCTGTTATATTAAGAGGAAAGCATAAGGTAACATATACACCTCATGTTGACTGTGGAGATTATGTTATTATTGTTAATGCTGATAAAGTTGCTTTAACTGGTAACAAATTAGAGGATAAAATTTATTATGATCACTCTAGATATGTTGGAGGATTAAGAGAAAGAACCGCTAAAGAAATGAGACAAAATTATCCAGTAGAAATGGTGGAGAGAGCAGTTAAGGGAATGCTTCCTCACAATAGACTTGGAAGAGAAATGTATAGGAAGTTATTTGTGTATGCTGGTGAAGATCATAAACATGTTGCACAACAACCTAAAGTATTAGAAATGGGAGGTAACAAATAATGGCTAAAGAAAAGAGAAGTTTTTATGGAACTGGCAGAAGAAAAGGATCTGTAGCTAGAGTTACTTTAACTCCTGGTACTGGTAAAATCACAGTAAATGGTAAAGATGTTCATGAATATATGCCATATGAGGTGTTAGTAATGGATTTAAAACAACCACTTGTTGTAACTGGTAATGAAAATACTTTTGATGTTAATGCAGATGTTAATGGCGGAGGTTTTTCAGGACAAACTGGTGCTATTAGACTTGGTATTACTAGAGCATTACTTGTATATGATGAAGCTAATGCTGCTAATGAAGATTCATATAGAAAAATTCTTAAAGCTAATGGATTTATAACTAGGGATCCTAGAGTTAAAGAAAGAAAGAAATATGGTCTTAAGGGTGCAAGAAGAGCTCCACAATTTAGTAAGAGATAATATAATAGAGGCTACATTTATTGTAGTTTCTTTTTATATAAAAAATTGTGTAAAAAAATAGTAAACTGAAGGTAATATTATTGCCTTTTTATTTTGATTTTGTTATTATATTGGAGTGAGGTGAAAGATAAATGACAAAATATGTTTATTCCTTCAAAGAAGGTAACAAAGATATGAGAAACTTACTTGGTGGTAAGGGTGCTAATTTGGCAGAAATGACTAATTTAGGACTTCCTATTCCTCAAGGTTTTACTATTACAACAGAGGCTTGTACTAATTATTATGATAATGGTAAAGAAGTTTCTAAAGAGATAGAGGATGAGATTTTTAAGGCTCTTGAAGAGTTAGAAAAATTACAAGGAAAGAAATTTGGTGATACTGAAGAACCATTATTAGTATCAGTTAGAAGTGGCGCTAGGGCTAGTATGCCTGGTATGATGGATACTATACTTAATTTGGGACTTAATGATGTATCAGTAGAAGGATTTGCTAAGAAGACAAATAATCCTAGATTTGCTTATGATTCTTATAGAAGATTTATTCAAATGTATTCTGATGTTGTTATGGAAGTTAATAAATCTTTCTTTGAAAAAATTATTGATGAATTAAAGGAAGAAAAAGGGGTACATTATGATACTGAACTTACAGTAGAAGATTTAAAAGAATTAGTTAAGAGATTTAAGAAAGTATATTCTGAACATATGAATGGTGAAGAATTTCCACAAGATCCTAGAGAACAATTAATGGGAGCTGTAAAGGCTGTATTTAGATCTTGGGACAATCCTAGAGCTATTGTTTATAGAAGAATGAATGATATTCCAGGTGATTGGGGTACTGCTGTTAATGTTCAATCAATGGTATTTGGAAATATGGGTAATACTTCTGGTACTGGTGTAGCATTTACTAGAGATCCTGCCACTGGAGAAAAGGGTATTTATGGTGAATATTTAATTAATGCACAAGGTGAAGATGTAGTTGCAGGTGTTAGAACTCCTGAACCTATTACTAAATTAAAGGAAGATTTACCTGAGTGTTATGAAGAATTTATGAGACTTGCTCATAAACTTGAAGATCATTATAAAGATATGCAAGATATGGAATTTACTATAGAGGAGGGTAAGTTATATTTCTTACAGACTAGAAATGGCAAGAGAACTGCTCATGCTGCTATTAAAATAGCTTGTGATTTAGTTGATGAAGGAATGATAACACCTGAAGAGGCTGTTATGAGAATTGATGCCAAGAGTTTAGATCAATTGCTTCATCCAACATTTGATGTTAAAGCTTTGAAAGAAGCTGAAGTTATTGGTGAGGCTTTACCTGCTTCTCCTGGTGCTGCTGCTGGTAAGGTTGTATTTACTGCTACTGATGCTAAAGCATTAGGTAAAGGTGGTAAAGGTGAGAGAGTAGTACTTGTTAGACTTGAAACTACACCTGAAGATATTGAGGGTATGGTTGCATCTCAAGGTATTCTTACTGTAAGAGGAGGAAGAACAAGTCATGCTGCTGTCGTTGCTCGTGGTATGGGAACTTGTTGTGTTGCTGGTTGTGGTGCTATCAGTATTAATGAAGAAGCAAAAGAATTTACTTTAGGTGGATATACTTTCCATGAAGGAGATTATATTTCACTTGATGGTAATACTGGTAAGATATATAAAGGCGATGTTCCTACTATAGAGGCTACTGTAAGTGGTGATTTTGGTAGAATTATGGAATGGGCTGATAAGTATAGAACTCTTAATGTTAGAACTAATGCTGATAATCCTAGAGATACTAAAAAGGCTATTGAACTTGGAGCAGAAGGTATTGGTCTATGTAGAACTGAGCATATGTTCTTTGAAGAGGATAGAATTCCTAAAATTAGAAAAATGATTCTATCTGAAACAGTGGAAGATAGAGAAAAAGCTTTAAATGAATTGATTCCTTTCCAAAAGGGTGATTTTAAGGCTATGTATAAAGAGTTAAAAGGGTTACCTATGACTGTTAGATATTTAGATCCACCTTTACATGAATTTTTACCTACTTTAGAAGAAGATATTATTGCATTGGCTAAAGAAATGAATGTTACTGTAGAGCATTTAAAGAATAAGATTGCTGAATTACATGAATTTAATCCTATGATGGGTCATAGAGGTTGTAGACTTGCTGTTACTTATCCAGAAATAGCTAGAATGCAGACTAGAGCTTTAATGGAAGCTGCTATTGAGGTAAAAGAAGAAGAAGGATATGATATTGTTCCAGAAATTATGATACCTCTAGTTGGTGAAGCTAAAGAACTTAAATTTGTTAAAAATATAGTAGTAGAAACTGCTGAAAAGGTTAAAGAAGAAAAGAACTATGATATAGAGTATCATATTGGTACTATGATTGAAATTCCAAGAGCTGCTTTAACTGCTGATGAAATTGCTAAAGAAGCAGAATTCTTCTCATTTGGTACTAATGATTTAACACAAATGACATTTGGCTTTTCTAGGGATGATGCTGGTAAATTCTTAGATGCCTACTATCAAAATAAAATTTATGAAATTGATCCATTTGCTAAATTAGATCAAGTAGGAGTAGGACAACTTGTTAAAATGGCAGTAGAAAAAGGTAGAAGTACTAGACCAAATATTAAACTTGGTATATGTGGAGAACATGGTGGAGAACCTTCATCTGTTGAGTTCTGTCATAATATTGGTCTTAATTATGTATCTTGTTCACCTTATAGAGTTCCTATTGCTAGACTTGCTGCTGCACAAGCCGCAATCAAGTTCGGGAGTCAAAAATAAAACAAAATATTAAGGTATTATTAACCCGTATAATTATTACAAAAGATGATGCTTTAAGGTATTCAAGCATATTATCTAATGAAATTAATATAGGTATTAATTATCCAATATATGTTGACATTTATATTTAAATAAAGACTAAGATGATGAATTGTTACGCACATCTTAGTCTTTTTTTGTAAAAATTAGACTTATGTGCGACAGAGATTTGGAGGTAATAAATATGCGATTATTATACACTAAACCAAAATTAAGAGATTTATCACAAGGATCTAGAATAGCATTTGTAAGACAATTTAGACTGATGACGCAAGATAATTTATCGGATAAGTTAGGATTAACAGGTGAATGTAAAAGAAGAACAATGACTAGATATGAAAAAGGAGAAAGAAATCCTAAAGAAGATAGAGTATTAGAAATGTCCAAAATATTAAATGTGAATGTTAATTCTATAAAAAAGTATGATTATAAAGAGGTTATTGATTTGATATATACTTTAATGTGGTTAGAGGAATTAATACCTAATTATCAAATAGATGTATCTAATGTTCCTAATGTTAATGATAAAAACATAATAACAATAAAAAACTTTTTAAGTGAATGGCAAATAATAAGATTAAAAAGATTAAGAAGAGAAATATCTTATGAAAAATATATTGAATGGAAATTGAATTATAAAATTAAGGAGTATAGATAATTATGGATAGTGTAGTTACAATAAAGATTAAAGATATTGATTCTTTTAAAAATCACCCATTTCAAGTTAATAAAGATAATTCTCTTAATGATCTTGCTCAAAGTATAAAAGAAAATGGGCTGTTAAATCCTCTTGTTGTCAGAAAAAAGACTAATGGTAGGTATGAGTTAATTTCTGGTCATAGAAGAAAAGCAGCACTTGAATTAAATGGCGTTGAGGATGTTAATGTTTTAATAAAAGAACTTAGTGATGATGAAGCAGTAATTTATATGGTGGATTCTAATATGTATAGAGAAAAAATTTTACCATCGGAAAAAGCATTTGCATATAAAATGAAATTAGATGCTATTAAACATCAAGGGAAATCCATTTGTGGAACTGAGTGCCACAAGTCGAGAGAAATAATTGCAAAAAATTCTAAAGACGGTGCTAGACAAATTCAAAATTATATTAGATTGACGAATTTAATTCCAGAATTATTAGAATTAGTTGATAATACTGTTAAATATGATAAAAGAACTTATTTGACAATGGGAATTAAACCTGCAGTAGAATTATCTTATTTAAATAAAGAAGAACAGAAATTGGTATATTCGCTTATAACTTATGAGGATTTAACCCCAAGTCATGCTCAGGCAATTAACATTAGAGAACTTGGTAAAAAGAAAAAATTAAATTTTGATTCTCTAGAAAAAATTTTAATGCAAAAAAAAGGTAATCAAAATGATACTATATCGTTTAATAAAGAAAAAATAGAATCTGTATTGCCAATAGAATTGTTAAAAAGGGATAAAAGATATATAGAGCAATATATAATTACTGCAATTATAAAATATAAAGAACTCAATCAATCTAAAAATAATGATATAGATTTAGAAAAACTAAATATATAGCAAGGTACATAGGTATATGTACTTTTTTTATATGAAAAAATTGGAGGTGAAATAAATGTCAGTTTTTAAAATAGAAAAAACAAAAGATTATACAGTTATGTCTAACTATCATTTAAGAGATAAAAACTTATCTTATAAAGCAAAGGGATTATTGTCATTTATGTTATCGTTACCAGAAGATTGGGATTATTCTTTAGCAGGACTTTGTTCTATAAGTAAAGAAAGCAGAGATGGAATAAGATCAATATTAAGAGAATTGCAGGAACATCATTATGTGGAAATAGAAAAGGTTAGAGGAGATAAAGGATATTTTGAATATAATTATTTAATTTATGAAATACCTCATTTTGTTGATTTGGAAAACGAGAAAAATAATCCAGATATGGAAAATCCACACCTGGATACTCCAAGTGTGGAAACACCTACACAAATAAATACTAATATAACAAATACTAAAAAACAAATAGATAAAGATGATAAAACCAAAATATCATCTTTTTTTATACCAGAAGAACATAATAGATTAACATTAGAACTAATAGAAAGAGGATATATTTGTGAAGATGATACTCAAATATTTTATTATGATAAGTTATTTGAGAATTTGTTGGAAGAAGGAAATACCTATAAAGATTTACTTACGATAATGCATTATATTATACCAAGAGTTAAAGGGAGACATTTCAGAGATGAAGATGGTAATCCAATAGAAAATAGATTTGGATATTTCAAAAATGCAATAATAAGTAATATTAATATGCTAAATGCAGATATAGAAGATTTATGGGGAGAAGATGAATATGATTGGTTGAATGATAATTTTGAAAGATAAATTAGAACAAAAAAAATCGTCTCTATACAAGCCGACGATTCTACTTCATCAGTTGACTAATACTGCATACTGCTTTCAACTGATAATAATAATTTATCAAATTTTTAAGAAAAGGTCAAGTTATATAATGGCAATTATAAAAAATATATGTAAAACTATGGTAAAATATAAAAGCAATAAATAGAAATTCATGTGGCTAATTATTATAAAACTTTGTTGAATAAAAATAACTTCTTATTTTTTCTCAATTTTAATTAATTTAGCATGTAATACTACCTTTTCATCGTTATTATAACAAGTTGATAGTGTAAGTATTTTATCATTTTCATTAACACTAGTATTAAAATTATGACTACTACGATTTAAAAGCATATTTGTAAAATTTAAAAATTGATTGTTATCAGCAAAATTTATTTGTAAATAATCACTAGTAGTAGGTATATGGTAAACACTAAATACTTGCCATAATGCATTATAATTTTCAGTTGATGTTTTTACTATATAATTATTTGTATTATTTATCCACCCACTAGATAGAATGTTTTTTAAAGAACCAAACATAGTTTTATCAAGTCTGCCATGTGCATATATAATATTATTTTTATCTAATTCATTTTTATTATTGCGATAATCTAAAAATACCCAGCCAGCTGAATTATATGATTTATCAAAAGAATGGGTAAGATAATATTTATTATCACTTGTTTGAACAAATGGATAGTTAATATTAGTACCATTAATTTGTATCCAGCCAACAGTAGAAGAATTAATTTTTTTTAATTCGTTAAAGTTAACATCAATTAATTTAGTTTTTATATAATCCCAGTAAGGATTAAATGCAGGAATTTCCTCTTCTTGAACTATTATTTCTGTATTTTCTGTATCAACTATTTCAATTACTTTAATTTCTTCTTGTATATCTTCAATTTGTTTATTAGTTTTATTTGAGTCTTTTTTCCAAATAATTATATTTACAATAGAATAAATTAAAAGTAATAAAGATATAACTATAATAATTGTTAATAAAAATTTAGTTTTCTTATTCACTTTTTATCACCAAATATATTCTAACAAATTTATAGTTAAAAGTCATTGCTTTTCCATAAAAATGGAGAACCTTATTTTATTATTTTAAAAAATATATTATAATAATATTGTTTATTACTTATTTTTTTTAGAAACGAGATGGATAATATTATGAATAAGTTTATTACACTTTTATTTGCTATATTGTTCACTATGTGGACAATAAGATTATATTATAAATTATATGATAAGAAAACAAGAAGATATATTTTATTTATTGGTATACTAATTGTTTTCTGGATGTTAATTAGAATTATAAAAGGGGTTACATTAGATATTAACATAGAAAGAATTTGCTGGTATTTGTATTATTTACCCCTTATATTTATTCCTACACTTTTTTATGTTTGCTCAAAGTCATTATTAAGTAAAATGAACAAAAAAAAGAAAATATTTATATATTTAATATCTTCAATATTATTAATATTAGTTTTAACAAATGACTTTCATGAACTTGTTTTTAAGTTTAATAATGGAATTTATTTTCATAATGATTATAATCATTACATTGGTTATTATTTAATTTTTATTTGGATATTTTATTTATTTGGTGGAGGTATGATAAAATTAGCAATAAATAGATTAAAAATTAAAAAAGATTTAAAAGTTTTTCTACCTTTAGTAGTTTTATTACTTGGTTTAATTTATACTTATCTTTATATTTTAGATGTTCCATATATTAAGGAAACGAATATGTCAATAGTTAATAGTGTTTTGATTTGTTTAGGAATTGAACTTGCTTTTTATTTAGACTTAATACCAAATAATAAAAAATATATCCAAAAATTTTTCAATTCCAATTTAGATATGTCAATTATATCGTTAGATGGAAATACAAAATATACTACTTGTGCATTTAAAGTAGTTCCAAATTTTATTCTTGATGATATTAAAAACAACAAAGTAAAACAAACTTATCAAAAGAAACATATAGTGTATGATATTAAGAAAAATAAAGATAGTTATGTAATATTAAAAAAAGATTTAACTAATATTCTTAAATTAAAAGAAGAAATGGTAAAACAACAAAAAGAATTATTAAAACAACAAGAAAGTATGAAATTAGAAGAAAAAACAAAAAGAGAATTATATGAAATAAAAATAAGAAAAGATACTATTAATAGGGTGGAAAAGAAATTAGAAGAAAAAAGATTAGAAGCAAAAAATATTTTAATGAAAGATGATATTAAGAGAGAAGATTTAGAAAAAGTAAAAAGGATTATTATATATAGCAAAAAGAAAAGTATGCTTATAATTTCAGAAATGAATAATGAAATATATAATGAAGAAAGTATAAAAGTATTATTGAATGAATTAATATTGAGTATGCCTAGTTTAAATATAGAGGGTTTAGTAGTTGTAAAAAATAAAATGAATATTAAAGGAAGAATTATGTCATACTTATATGATATTGTTTATGAACTTATTGAAAATTCTAAAAATAATGCTGTAATGATCTATGTATTTAGTAATAATAATATGGTTAACTTAAAAACAGTCATCAGTACTAATAAAAAGATAAAAGATAAACTAAAATTAGATTCAAATATTAAAGTAAAAGAAAAAATTTATGATACTGATACAGAAATTATATTTACTATTAAGGATAGTGATAAATTATGAGATTATTATTAATATTAACGATTATAGCAACTATATTACAAGCATTTAGAATATCTATATATTTTTTAAGAAAGGATATTTCATCTATTAAGAAAATAATAGAAACAGTAGTTTTAATTTCAATGGTAATATTAAGCTATTTTAACTTAACAGAAAATATTTTAAAATTAACATTTTGTATTTCTACTATATTATCTGTGTATATATTTATATCATTTATATATGAAAAGGTATTTAAAAATGAGTATGTATCAATGTTATCAGTAAAAAATGGAATTGATCTATCTGATACAGGAATTATGTTTTTAGATGATAATGGTGACATAATACTAATGAACAATTTGATGAGTGACATTTTAAAAGACTTAAATATAAAAAAAGATTATATAAATAGTTTAGTAGATAAATGCTCAGAAAATATTGATGATGATTATTTATTGAAGTTTAATAAGAAAGTGTATTTATTAAAAATATCAGTTGATAAAGAAGTTTCTTTAATTGATATAACTGAATTATATAAATTACAAGAACAAGAAAAATTACAAAATAAAAAGATAAAAGCAAATAATGAAAAAATATTAGATACTATAAATAATATGGAAAAAATAGAGAAGACTAAAAACTTGTTGAAAATTAAAAATGAATATCACGATATAATAGGACATCGTCTTGCTTTGCTTACGAAATATTTAGAACAAGATACTAAAGATACTAAAAGCATATTATTCCTATTAGATAGTATTTATGAGGATTTTGATTCTAAATTGTCTTCTGATGAAAAGTTAAAAAATTTAGTTAAGATATATCAAGTAATTGGCATAAACATAATTGTAAAAGGTGGACTTCCAATAGATGAAAAAATTGCTAATATATTTTTTGAAATAATAAGAGAAGCAGTTACCAATGCTATTATTCATGCAGATAGTAAAAATATTAAAGTAATCATAACACAATATTTAAATAGAATTGAAATGATTATAACAAACGATGGCAAAAAACCAAGTTCTATTATTTGCGAGAATGATGGCATAAAAGGTATGAGGAGGAAATTAACTTTAATAAATGGTAGTTTAAATATTTCAAATGAAAATTGTTTTGTTTTAAAAATTATTGTATAAAAAAAGAAAGTCATTAAAATCAAAATGATTTTCTTATTTTTTAATATTTGGGACAATATATCCGTTACTTAAACAAAATATAGTAAGTTTAGTTATGTTATCAAATTCTAGTTTAGTAAGAATATTTGAAATATAATTTTTTAAAGTACCTGAGGTTATATTTAATTCTTCGGCAATTTCATCTCTATCTTTAGCTTCGCATATACATCTTATTATTTTAATTTCTTTATCTGAAAGATCTTTAAATTTTTCGCTTTCTTCACTATACATACAATTATCTGGAAATAGAGTATAACCTTTTAGAACTTGACCGATACTAAAAAGTAATGATTCACTATCTGTGTCTTTATATATTAGTCCATCCAAATTATATTCTTTAGCAGTATTTAAAAATGTAATTTCTGGTACACCAGTAATAGCAAGTATTTTTACTTTATTGTGATATTTATCTTTTACTTCTTTGGCATATTCTATACCATTAGCACCTTCTTTAGTAACAACATCAGTTAATATTAAATCAGGTTTATGTATTTTATATAAATTCATCATATCTTTAGCACTAGTACAAGTGCAGACAATATCATAATCATTTGATAAAGTATTCTTTAACATATTGTTAAGCAGTGCTTGATCTTCAATAATCATTATTTTCTTCTTATTTACCATAATATTCACCTCAAGAATATATAAATATTATATCATTAAAGTTGAATTTTTCATATATAAAACAATGAGTTTAATAGAAAAACTATTACTTTTGTCATATTTTTTATTAAATTTGTATTACTTTTTTCATCTATTAAAGAAAGTGAAAATAATATATAATATTATTAGGAGGAGATAGTATGTTTACTAAAAGTAAAGAAAAAGAAGAAAAAACTTCTAAAAATGATAAGAAAAGAAATATTATTTTAATAGTAGCTGGTCTATTGCTATTAATAGTTATTTTATTCTTATTATGGTTCTTTAATCGTAAATTTGAAGTAACATTTGATTATAATAATGGTACAAAAGAAGAAGTAGTATATGTTAAGTACAATAAAACCATTAATAGTAAAGATGTTAAAACAAAAGAAGATTTAGGAGAACAGTTTATTGATTGGTATTTGGTTATAGGAGAAAAAGATGGAGAGGATGTATTAGATAATAAGCCATTTGATTTTAAAACTAAAATAAAGAAAGATACTGAATTAAAAGCTGTTTATGAAGGAGTAGTAGAAACTATTACAATTACTTTTGATTCAAGAGGTGGCTCAAAAGTTGATAGTATTACTATTAATAAAGGAACAGAACTTAGTTTGCCAACTAATCCTACATATAAAGGATATAAGTTTATCACTTGGGAAACAGAAAATGAAACACCAGTATATGATAAAGCATTATTAAGTGAAAGTATGACACTTTATGCTAAATGGGAAAAAGTAGAGGAGAAGAAAGAAAAACCTAAACAAGAAACTCCAAAACAAGAAAAGAAAGAAGAAAGTATTAGTTTATCTTTATCAAGAAATGTAATCCATAGAAATGGAGTAAGTACTGCTACTGCAACAGCAAATGTTAAAAATGCAAGTGGTGCTGTTACTTATTCAATTAATGGTGGAAACTGTGCAAACATAGATTCAAATACTGGAGTTATTAAAGCTATTAATCCACAAACTAAAACAAGAGAATGGGAAATTCAATGTGCTAATAAAGAAAATCAATTTGTAGTAACTGCTACTTTACCTAGTGGTAAAAGTGCTACTGCAACAATTACATTGGAAAAAGATTTATCTGCCTATTTTACAGGTTCTGGAAATAACAATACTTTTGTTGGTTCAGGAACATCACAATCTTTTTATCATGCTGGCGAAAAAGAATTTAGTATTACTGCTAATCAAAATGTTACTTGGAAAGCCAAATGTGAGGATGATGTTACTTATTATGGTGCAACTTGTAAATATATAGGAAAAACTAGTTCAACGGCAACAATATTTAAAGGAACGTTATCGGCTACTTATACAAAATCTGATGGTTCGACTTCAAATAGTTATTCCAATAGTAAAGTTGCTTTAAGTACTCCAGCAGGACAATCCATGACTTTAATAATTAAACAAATAATTAATTAAAAAACAATTTGAATTATGCATATTAATACTTAAAATATGAAAAAAGTCATATTTTCGCTCCTGAAAACATGACTTTTTTCATCTACAAAAATAATGTAAAATATTATATAATTGAATAGGAGGAGGAAAATAATATGAAAAAGAGAAATATATTAACATATTTCAAAGTAATGGCATTTGCCTTTGTATGCCTTTTTGCTGTAGGTATTACAAAAGTAGATGCATCGACTGTAACAGTTACAACATATGATGAACTAGCAGAAGCAGTTAATGCTCATAATGATGGTATAACTGATACTACCATAACAGAAGTAAAATTAGGAGCAGATATTGCAATTCCCGCTTCATCTAGGATGTTTATAGTTGTTGTTAATGATTTTACATTTGATCTAAATGGGTATACATTAGATATAACTAATGATAACTCTAGTATGGGCATTTACTATGGAAGCAATAACATTGAAAATTTTACCTCAGGCAGTTTAACTATAACAGACACTAGTGCATCTCAAACAGGAACGATTAAGTTAGGAGTTGAACCTATTGGCGTTCTTCAACAAAACGCTTCAAATACTGGTATGCATTACAAGTTAACAATAGATGGTGGAAAATTTTATGGAA
>JBJEEB010000012.1:0-3407 GCA_051872655.1 Bacilli bacterium
ATGGAAGTAAAAATAAATAAAGATATTAGAGAATTTAGTGAAAACATATTTTTTGGGCTGTCATTAAGGCAGTTCATTTTTTCTGTCTTGGCTTGTATTGTAGCAGTAATTTTATACTTTGTTTTAAAACCATTCTTTGGAATTGAAACATTAAGCTGGGTATGTATTTTAGGAGCAGTACCTTTTGCAGTATTAGGCTTTGTAAAATACAACGGAATGACAGCAGAAAAGTTTGTTATGGCTTTTATAAAATCAGAGTTTATTATTCCAAAGAAATTGACTTTTAAATCTAAAAATATATATGCAGAAGTATTTAAACCAACAATAGACAGAAAGTTAAAACAAGGAATATTAAAACCACAGAAAAAGAATAAAGAAAGAAAAATTAAGAAACCGAAAAAAACTAAAAAGGAGGTAGCTAACTATGATGAAAACACTAAAAAAGATATTTAAGTTAGACAAAGAAAAATTTAAAGTACCTAGATCTGTTCAAGATGTTATTCCTGCTAAGGCTATATGGGAAGATGGCATATTTCTTGTAGGAAATAATAAATATTCAAAATCTTTTAAATTTATAGATATAAATTATGCAGTTGCAAGTAAAGAAGATAAAGAAGCAATGTTTTTAGATTATTCTGCATTGCTTAATTCTTTAGATGCTGGAGCTACTACTAAAATTACTATAAATAATAGAAGAATAAACAAATTAGATTTTGAAAAAACAATATTATTAAAAGATTCTGGAGATGAGTTAGATAAATATAGAAAAGAATATAATCAAATGCTTATATCTCAAGCAAAAAATGCAAATGAAATTGTGCAAGAAAAAATAATAACAATATCTGTTTATAAAAAATCTGTAGAGGAGGCAAGAAATTATTTTACAAGAGCTGGTACAGACTTAATAAATCACTTTAATACATTAGGTTCTAAATGTATTGAATTAGATGCAAAAGAAAGATTAAGAATAGCACACGATTTTTATAGAACAGGAGAGGAAACATCATTCCACTTTGACATACACGAAACCATGAGAAAGGGACATAATTTCAAAGACTTCATTTGTCCAGATACATTTGAACACGAAAGAGATTATTTTAGAGTAGGAGATAGATATGGTAGAGTATTTTTCTTAAAAGAATATGCTAGTTATATCAATGATGATATGGTTGCAGAACTTACAGACTTAAATAGAAATATGATGTTATCAATAGATGTTATTCCAATACCAATGGACGAGGCAGTAAAAGAAGCAGAAAATCGCCGACTTGGAGTAGAAACAAATATAACAAATTGGCAGAGAAAACAAAATGCAAATAATAATTGGAGTAGCATTATACCTTATGATATGGAGCAACAAAGAAATGATTCAAAAGAGTTTTTAGACGATTTAACTTTGCGAGATCAAAGGATGTTTTCAGCAGTATTGACAATAGTTATTACAGATGAAACAAAAGAAAAATTAGAAAGTGATACAGAGTCAATTTTACAAATAGCAAGTAAAAATCGATGTCAGCTTGGAATATTAAGATACCAACAAATAGATGGACTTAATACAGTATTACCTTTTGGAGTAAGAAAAATAGATGCAGTAAGAACTTTAACAACAGAAAGTTTAGCAGTATTTATGCCATTCAAAGTGCAAGAAATAAGGCACGAGAATGGTATTTTTTATGGTCAAAATACTATTAGCAAGAATATGATTATTGCAGATAGAAAACAATTATTAAATGGTAACTCATTTATTTTAGGTGTATCTGGTAGTGGTAAGTCATTTGCTGGAAAACAAGAAATAACTTCTATAAGATTAAGAGATCCGAATGCAGATATTATAATCATAGATCCAGAACGCGAGTATTCTCCATTAGTTAAGTCTTTAGGTGGAGAGGTAATTAAAATTTCTGCAACAAGCAATAATCATATAAATGCTATGGACATGAACTCTGAATATGGAGATGGAGCAAATCCTGTAATCCTAAAATCAGAGTTTATTTTATCTTTATGCGAACAACTTATAGGCAGTGGTAATCTTGGACCTAAACAAAAATCTATTATAGATAGATGTACGGCAAGTGTATATAGAATATTCCAACAAGGAAATTATCAAGGAATACCACCAACTTTACAAGATTTTAGAGAAGAACTATTAAAACAGCCAGAGCCAGAGGCAAAAGAAATTGCTCTTGCAATAGAATTATTTACAAATGGTTCTTTAAATACATTTGCAATGAATACAAATGTTAATACATCTAGCAGTTTAATTTGCTATGATATTTTAGATTTAGGAAAGCAACTACTTCCAATAGGAATGTTAGTTGTTTTAGATTCTATACTAAATAGAATAACAGCTAATAGAACAAAAGGAAAGAATACATATATTTTTATAGATGAAATATATCTATTATTTCAATATGAATATTCTGCAAATTTCTTATTCACACTTTGGAAAAGAGTGCGTAAATATGGGGCTTTCTGTACTGGTATTACTCAAAATGTAGAAGATTTATTGCAAAGCCACACAGCAAGAACTATGCTTGCAAACTCTGAATTTATAATAATGCTTAATCAAGCAAGTACAGACAGAATAGAGCTAGCAAAATTGCTTAATATTTCTGACTTACAGATGAGTTATATAACAAATGTAGGAGCTGGAGAAGGACTTATAAAAGTAGGTTCATCTTTAGTTCCTTTTGTTAATAAATTTCCAAAAAATACAGAACTTTATAAGTTAATGACAACAAAACCAGGAGAAGGATTAAATGAATAAGAAATATAAAATTATTTTAATGCTGCTAATAGTTATATTTGCTATTAGTAGCTATTTTTTTGTTAAAGAATTTGCAGAAAACAAAAAAGAAAATGATTTATTTGAGGATTTACAAGAAATAGTGCAAGATGAAGAAATTTCGACCAACGAGAATGACAATACAACTATTTTAAATAATGAAACAAGTAATTTATCAAATGAAAATACAAGTAATAACTATAATTTAGAAAAAATAGCGAAAATAAATTCTGACACAATAGGGTGGATTAAAATTGATGGAACAAATATAAATTACCCTGTTATGCAAAATGGTAATTATTATCTTCATAGAAATATTTATAAAAATTATTCAAGTCATGGTACACCATATTTAGCTGAAAATTGTAATTTAAGAACAAGTGATAATTTAATTATTTATGGACATCACATGAATGATAACTCTATGTTTTCTGGTTTAGTAAATTACAAGAATTATCAGTTCTATAAAAATCATAAATATATCAATTTTTATACATTAAAAGATGGACAAACCATAGAAAGCACTTACGAAATAGTAATTGCTTTTAAAACTGTTGCTTATTCAAATAGTGGTTTCAAATATTATAATTATACAAATTTTTATGATGAGCAAGAATTAAAT
>JBJEEB010000013.1:0-12725 GCA_051872655.1 Bacilli bacterium
TACTAGTATGCAAGGTATGTTTGCATATTTAACTAATGTAGAAAGTTTGGATTTAACTAGATTAGATACATCAAATGTAACTGATATGAGGGTTATGTTTGCAAACTGCGGTAGTTTAACCAATTTAGATTTGAGTAGTTTTGATACTTCAAATGTAACTAAAATGAATGTTATGTTTTATGGCTGTAGTAGTTTGACTACATTAGATTTAAGTAACTTTAATACATCAAAAGTAACAAATATGAATTCTATGTTTTATGGTTGCATGAATTTAACCAATCTTAATTTAAGTAATTTCAATAATTCAAGTGTAACTAATATGGCAGGTATGTTTTATGACTGTAGTAGTTTGACTACATTAGATTTAAGTAACTTTAATGCATCAAAAGTTACTAGTATGAATTCTATGTTTTATGGTTGCATAAATTTAACTACACTTAATTTAAGTTCTTTTGATACTTCAAATGTGGCCAATATGGGTTATATGTTTTATAATTGTAATAGTCTAACTACACTTAATTTAAGTAGCTTTAATACATCCCTAGTAACTACAATGACAAATATGTTTAATGGCTGTAGTAGTTTAACAACATTAGATTTAAGTAGTTTTAATACATCAAAAGTTACTAGTATGTACAGAATGTTTAATGGTTGTAGTAGTTTAACAACCTTATATTTAAGCTTTTTTGATACATCAAAAGTAACAAATATGGGCGCTATGTTCTATGATTGCAATAGCTTAGTTGCACTTAATTTAAGTAATTTTAATACTTCAAGTGTAACTAGTATGAGTCAAATGTTTCGAGGCTGTAGTAATTTAACAAATTTAAATTTAAGTAATTTCAATACTTCAAATGTAACAGATATGAATAGTATGTTTATGAATTGCTTATCTTTAACAAATTTAGATTTAAGTAATTTTGATACCTCAAAAGCAACTAATATGGGAGGAATGTTTACTAATTGTAGTAGTTTAACAAATTTAGATATAAGTAGCTTTAATACTTCAAACGTAACTAGTATGAGTCAAATGTTTTATAATTGTAGTAGTCTAAAAGCATTAGATTTAAGTAATTTTGATACCTCAAAAGTAACTAATATGGGTATAATATTTGCTGGTTGTTCTAGTTTAACAACATTGGATTTAAGTAACTTCAATACATCAAATATAAATGATATGAATTCTATGTTTTATAATTGTAGTAGTTTAACAACACTTGATTTGTCAAATTTTAATACATCAAAAGTAACTAACATGTATCGAATGTTTTATAATTGTAGTAGTTTAACAACATTAGATTTAAGTAATTTTAATAACACAAATGTAACAGATATGAGTCAAATGTTTCGAGGTTGTAGTAGTTTAATAAATTTAAATCTAAATAATTTTAATACCCCAAATGTAACAAATATGTATCAAATGTTTTCAGGATGTATTAGTTTAACAACACTTAATTTAAGTAGTTTTGACACTTCAAATGTAACAAATATGAGTCAAATGTTTTATAATTGTAGTAGTTTAACAACATTAAATCTAAGTAGTTTTATTACTACAAAAGTTAATGATATACAAGCAATAT
Organism: Bacilli bacterium; assembly: GCA_051872655.1. Taxonomy (GTDB): domain Bacteria; phylum Bacillota_I; class Bacilli_A; order RF39; family UBA660; genus CAG-302. The sequence goes on from JBJEEB010000013.1 coordinate 1,581, forward strand.
TTTATAATTGCACATCATTAACTAGTCTAGATATAAGAAATGCTGAATTATCTAAAGTAAACACAAATGCTAATGCATTTCTTTCCATACCTAATACTGCTAAAATATATGTAAAAGATAGTACTGAAAAGGCTTTTATGGAAAGTAAAATTACTGGATCAATTTCAGATAATATAATAATACCTTAAGAAGATATTTCAATATCTTCTTTTAATATTAAGAAAATGTAAATTTTAATAAATACTATTGTTAAATAAAATAAATTATGATAGAATAAAATTGTAATAGAGGTGATATATATGGATAGTAATACTATGGTGCATTTTGATATATCAGAAGTAAATGATGAAGTTATTAAAAGTACTCTTCGTGATGTACTTGAAGCTCTTGAAGAGCGAGGATATAATCCTGTTAATCAGATAGTAGGTTATATTATATCCGGAGATTTAGGATACATTTCATCATATAAAGAAGCTAGAAATAAAATTGCTAAAATAGATCGTACTGTTTTAGTAGAAACATTACTTAAAAACTATTTAAAATGAGATATTTAGGAATAGATTTAGGTAGCAAAACTATAGGACTAGCTATGTCTGATACTACATTGACAATTGCATCTACTTATAAAACAATTTTCTTTAAAAATGAAGATTATAATAGTACTATTGAAGAAATTATGAATATCATCAAAGAATATAATATTACTAAGATAATATTAGGACTACCAAAGAATATGAATAATACACTAGGAGAAAGAGCAGAAATAACATTAAAATATAAAGAATTACTTGAAAAAAATACTAATATTCCTATTGTTATGTTTGATGAAAGATTGACTTCAGTAATATCTAATAATATTCTAATTGAAGCAGATATGTCTCGTAAGAAAAGAAAGAAAAAAGTAGATAGTATTGCAGCTCAAATAATATTACAAGACTATTTAAATAAGGAGAAAAATAATGGATAAAGAAAATAAATTTAAAGTAATTGATAAAGATGGTAAAGAAATAGAATTTGAAGTACTATTTACTTTTGAATCAGATGAAACACATAAAAATTATATGGTGTATACTGATAATAGTACTGATGAAGATGGAAATGTAAGAGTATATGCTTCAGTATTTAAACCTGATGCTGAACCTTTAGAACTTTTACCAGTAGAAACAGAAAGAGAATGGAAAATAATTGAAACTATATTAGATTCCATTCAAGAAGAAAATAAAAAGAATAGTGAAGAAAGTAATTAATTACTTTTTTTATTGGAGGGCAAATGAAGAAGTTTAGAAATATAGCAATAGCTTTAGTAATAATATTTACTACCATTATATTAGCTATGGGTATTTATTATAAAGTTAATATGGCTGGTACATCAGAAGATAGTACTAAGAAAGTTATTAATATTGAAGAAGGTAGTATCGAAAGTATAGCTAAGAATTTAAAAGATAATAACTTAATTAAGAATATTACAATATTTAAGGTTTATACTAGAATTACTAATAAAACAAATTTAAAAGCAGGTACTTATGAACTATCTGAAGATATGGGAGTAGAAAAAATTGTAAAGATACTAGAAGAGGGATCTAAATATAATCCTAATGAGATATCTATTACTTTTAAAGAAGGAATAAATATGCGTGCGATAGCTACTCTAATTAGTGAAAATACTAATAATAGTTATGATAGTGTCTTAAAAGTAGCTTCTGATGAAGAATTTATTAATACCTTGATAGATAAATATTGGTTCTTAACTGATGATATCAAGAATAAAAATATTTATTATGATCTAGAAGGATATTTATTTCCAGATACTTATAGATTTAATAATAGAGAAGTAACTACTGAAGAGATATTTACTAAAATGTTAGATGAAATGGATAAGAAACTATCAAAATATAAAGATAGTATAAATAATAGTAAATATAGTGCTCATGAAATTATGACTTTAGCTTCAATTGTTGAATTAGAAGGAGCTAAAGCAAGTGATAGAAGGGCAGTAGCAGGAGTATTTTATAATAGATTAAATAGTACATCATATCCTACGTTAGGAAGTGACGCTACTACTTATTATGCTTCCAAAATAGATGATTGGAGTTATAGTTTAACTTATAAAGAATTAAATGACTGCAAGAATAAATATAATACTAGATGTGATAGTAATACTGGATTACCAGTAGGGCCTATATGTAATCCAGGTATAGAATCTATTGAAGCTACAATCAATCCTGAGGAGCATGATTACTATTACTTTGTCGCAGATTGTAAAGGTAAAGTATATTTGACTAAAAATAGTACTGAACATAACAATATTATTAATAAGTTAAAAAAAGAGAATAACTGGTGTGCTTAAGTTATTCTTTTTTCTTCTTAAGCCTAAGGTCTTAAGAAGTATGAGTAAGTCTGTAGTCTTCCTCATAAAATATTTTGTTTAAAATTAGTAAACATATGATATACTTGTATTAGAGGATAATTATGACAAAAGAAGAATTATTAGAAAAACAAAGATTAGAAGATAGATTTAATAAAATAATAGACAAGTATACTTATGAGTATGTAAAAACAAATACTAAATCAAAGAAAAATATTATTGCTCATGATCTTCTTTCTTTATCAAAAATATGTACTGACTACTTTTCAATATTTAAATTTGATTTACCTTGGAGTGAAGATGAAGATTTATATAAAGGAGAAGTATTACACTACTACAAGTTTATTTATAATATAATTAATAATAAAGATAAATATTTTAAAATATTTTATTCATCTATGTATAATATATTATCTGCAGGTATTAATAATTATAAATATTATGGTAAAACATGCCCAAGACATAAAGAAAAAGAGTTAGATTATATATTTTGTGATTTTCTAAATAAATTTGATCCAAAAGCCTATCAAGAATATGTAAAACTAATTGATAGTGAAAATATATTTTATGCACCATTGCATGGTTATAATGGTATACATCATCCATTCTCTATGTTAAATGATAATATGATATTTTTAAGTAGTGCTTATGAAAATAATGTTGATTTTTATAAAACACTTTCTCACGAATTTGGACATGCTCTTGAAGCATTACTATATTTAAATAGTGGTAAAGAAAGAGATTTAAATAATACCTTTAATAGTCCATTTTATGAAGTATCATCATCTTTTATGGAGTATGCTTATATTAATTACTTATTAGAAAATAATATTTATAAAGAAGAAGCAAAAATACTTTTACATGATTATTATATTGAAGTATTACTAAATAGCATATATGCTAATATTATCTGTAGAATAGCTGATATTGAATATCGATTTGATGAAGAACTAAATGTTGATATTAAAGAATTTAATACGTATTTAAAAACACTTGAAAGAAATTATAGTTTATATAATATATTAGCAATTGATAAAATATCATTAAGAGACCCTTTTATCTATGGTATTGGTCAGCTATTCAGCATATACTTATATGAAAATTATAAAAAAGATCCTAATTACTTTAAAAAAGAATTTAGTAAGTCATTACTAGAGTATTCACAAACTGAAGATATATCTTCATTTGAAAGAGTAGGAATAAATTATGATAACTTGTTAAAAGGAGATACATTAAAGAAAGTATTAACTAGAAATAGCTAATACTTTTTTAAATATTTTCTTACATAATATATATGATGAATAGTAACAGTTAGAATATTTAATATACTAGATATAATTAAACTCCATAGACCTATTTTTAAATAACTAAAAATAGTTAGACTAAGTAATTTAATTATACCACCATATAAAGTACCTTTCATTGCTTCTTTAGAATATCCCATACCATTTAAACTACTAGTTAGAGGAGCCTGAATATAATGAAGTAAAAAGAATGGAGCAGTTATCCTAATATAATTTAGTCCTAAATTAGTATTATAAACAAGTTTTAAAGGAATATTAGGTATAAAGATAAACATCAAAGTAGTAGGTATACCTATAAGTAAAGAAAATAATATTGCTTCTTTTATTTTTTTCTTAGTATAAGAATAATTTTTTCTACTATAACTATTAGATACAACAGGTAGTATAGCGGATGATATAGCTAGAGTAAAGAATGATGGTAGAAGTAATAATGGATAAACATAACCATTAATAATACCATATTCTAAAGTAATATAATCATTAGAATAACCTACATATTTTAATATATTAGTAAGAATAATAGGTTCAAAGAAATAAGTAATTGATCCAATCATTCTAGCAGTAGTAGTAGGAATACTAATACCTAGTATCTCTCTTATTATTTTATTATCTTTATGAAAATCTTCTTTTATTATCTTTTCTTTAGGTAAAAAGAATAATAACACAATAATAGAAAAACCTTCACTCAATATATTAATAAGTACTACAAATGTAATTGCAATAGTAAGACCATATTGCATCATATTACCAACAATTAAAATAGTAAGAATAAGTCTAACTATTTGTTCAATAATATTAGATAAAGTACAAGGAAAAACTTTTTCTTTACCAAAAAAATATCCCTTTATTATACTAGATATAGCAATGAAAGGAAGTGTTACCCCAATAGATATTAAAGGATAATATAAGTCTTCAGAATGTAATAAATACTTAGCTAAAATAGGAGATATAATAAGTAAAATAATAATAAGTAAAATATTATATACTAAAATTAAATACATAGTAGGAATAACTATTTTCTTACTACTTTTCTTTCTTTCTGATACCATCTTTGTAATAGCGGTAGGTACACCAAGATTACATAAAGTAATAAATAAATTAAAAGTAGGTAATACTAACATATATTTACTTATACCTTCAGTACCAATAGTTCTAGTAAGTACTATTTTAATAATCATACCAAGTATTTTAGTTATTAGCCCTCCAATTATTAAAATAATAGTTGACTTTATAAATTTATTTTTCATAATAAAATATATGATAAAAAAACTTAAATATAAGTAATATAAATTAAAGAATTTATTTTCTGTATAATTTTGTAAATAAAAACCAATACTATTACTGGTGATATTATGGATAAAAAAAGATATAAAGAACTAGTAGACAAGAACACACCTAAAGAGAGTGTTTTAAAGAATGCTTTAGTAGCTTTTGTAGTAGGAGGCCTTCTAGGGAGTCTATCAGAATTATTACTTAGATGTTATATGATATGGCTTGATTTACCAAGAAAAGAGTCTGGAGTATTAGTAATACTTACCTTAATAGCAGTAGCTTCAATTCTTACAGCATGCGGAGTATTTGATGTACTAGTAAGTAAAGTAAAAGCAGCACTTATCATTCCTATTACTGGATTTGCTCATTCAATGTCATCAGCAGCCTTAGAATATAAAAATGAAGGCTTAGTATTAGGAATAGGAGCAAATATATTCAAACTAGCAGGTACAGTAATATTATATGGAGTAGTATCAGTATACTTCTTTGGATTAATTAGATTATTAGTTATGGGAGGATAAAAATGACAACAAAATATAATAATGTTTTTATTGAAGATACATATACAATATGTGGAAATTATGAAAATGATGGACCATTATCAAAATATTTTGATAAAAAATATAAGAAAGATTTATATTTTGGAGAAAAATCTTGGGAAAAAGCAGAAGTACATTTATTAAAAGAAGCAAATGAAAATATTATAAAGAAGAATAAATTAAAAGAAGAAGATATTGATTTATTAATATCAGGGGATCTTCAAAATCAAATAGCAGCTTCTGACTATATGGCTAGAGATTTTAATATACCATTTCTTGGTATTTTTGAAGCATGTTCTACTAGTAGTGAAGGACTTATCATAGGAAGTAATTTTATTGAAGGAAAATTTTGCAAAAGAGTACTAGTATCTACTTCAAGTCATAACATGGTAAGTGAAAAACAATTTAGAAATCCTACTGAATATGGAACTCCAAAACCAAAGACAGCAACATTTACTACAACTGGAGCAGTATCAGTTCTTCTTACTAATAAAAAAAATAAAGTAAAAATAGAATCATCTACAATAGGTAAAGTAGTAGATATGGGAACTGCTGATGCTAATCATATGGGAGCAGTAATGGCACCAGCAGCAGGAGATGTAATATATAATCACTTAAAAGATACAAAGAGAAATACTTCCTACTATGACCTAATACTAACAGGAGATTTAGGAGTATATGGTAAAAAAATACTAAAAGATTATATGTTAACTAAATACAATATTGAACTAGGTGATAATTATAATGATTGTGGTACAATGATTTATGATATAGAAAAGCAACCAGTATTTGCAGGAGGATCTGGACCAGTATGTTCTGCATTAGTTAATTTTGGATATATATATAAAGAAATGTTAAAAGGAAAATATAAAAGAGTATTAATAGTACCAACAGGAGCGATATTTTCACCAACATTTACTTTTCAAAAAGAATCAATACCCGCAATTGCAAATTGTGTAAGTTTGGAGGTAGTAGAATGATGACATATGTTTATGCTTTTCTATTTTGTGGTATAGTATGTATGATAGCACAGTTAATATTAGACAATACAAAACTTACTCCAGGACATGTAACTAGTATATTTGTTGTAGTAGGAGCAGCTTTAGATATTTTTGGAATTTATGATAAAATAGTTTTATATGCAGGAGCAGGTGCTCTTATCCCAATAACTTCTTTTGGACATTTACTTATTCATGGAGCTATGGATACTGCAACTACTCTTGGACCTTTAGGACTTGCTTTTGGTATCTTTGATTTAACATCAGCAGGTATATCAGTAGCCCTATTCTTATCATTTGTCTTAGCATTAATATTTAAACCTAGACATTAATACATATCATTCCTCTTAAGCCTATAAGTCTTAAGAGGTAAAAGGAAGCCTTATGGTCTTCCTTTTAATATATTTAACAAATTTTAATTGACAAATAATTTAAAATATAATACAATGAAATAGACATTTGCGAAGTAACTATTTTCATCTTAAGATAAACTACAATGAAAATGTAGTTTTTTGTCGTGTAAGGGAGGGAGATATTATGAAAATTGAAAGAGAAGAATTTGAAAAAGAAAAAAATTATCTTAATAAGACAGTAAGTCTAATTAGAAAAAAAATTTCTACATTAGGACAAGAACTTTATGATGATGACTCAAAAGTATTAGAATTTAAAAAGTTTATTTGGGATTCACATGCTGAAATGGATCCAAGTGAAATGAGAACTATGATGGCAGAATCAGATCTTCAAGTATCAATTATGCAAAGTAAAGGTAATTATTTACAAAGATTATTTAGAGTGCAAGATAAACCTTATTTTGGTTCTATTAGGTTTAAAGAAGATAATGAAGAAGAAGATATTTATATTGGTATAACCCATGTTGAAGATAAGCTAGATTATTATGTTCATGATTGGCGAAGCCCTATATGTAGTATGTTTTATGATTATGAAACAGGACCTGCTAGTTATAAAGCACCAGGTGGAATAATAAAAGGTGAGATAACTAGAAAAAGACAATATATAATTGAAAATGCTGAATTAAAACATATTTTTGATAACGATTTAAATATTAGTGATAGTCTTCTTCAAGAAGTTCTCGCAGAAGAGTCTTCTGACAAAATGAAGAATATTGTTAATACCATTCAAGAAGAACAAAACAAAGTTATAAGAAATACAGAAGATAAAAATCTAATAGTTGAAGGTATTGCAGGTTCTGGAAAGACAAGTGTTGCTTTGCATCGTATAGCTTTCTTACTATATAGAATACCCAATTTAACATCTTCTAATGTTGTAGTATTTACTCCTAATAAAGTATTTTCTGAGTATATATCTAATGTTTTACCAGAACTAGGAGAAGATAATACCTATGATATGACTTTTTATGATTTACTATGTCAAAATATCAATGAATATAAAGACATCGAAAACTTTACTGACTTTATATCTAGATATTATAAAAAAGAAGTAAGTAATTATGACTTAGTAAAATATAAACAATCAGATGAAATAATTAATGATATTGATAATTATATTAAAGATATACTAAATAACATTAGTTTTACTAAACCATTAGAGTATGATGGCTTTATTGAAGTAAGTACTGAAGAATTAAATCAAATGTTAACATATAAATATAATAATTTTCCATTATTTGAACGAATAAAAGAAATAGCGGATAAAATAGCATATAATAATTATAATGGTAATACTAAGTATGCTAGAAGTATCGAAAAATTATTAAAAGAAAGTTTAAATATCAAATTAGATTTAAAAGATATATATAATAATTTTTTTGATAGTAGTTATTCTAAGTATAAAGATAAAATAGAAGGTAATTACTTAAATTATGAAGATGCTTGTCTATTCCTATATTTAAAAAGTCTACTGGTAGGTTTTAATACTAATCATGTTATAAAACAGGTAGTAATAGATGAAGCACAAGACTATAATAAATTACAATATTTAATTATCAAAAAGACATTTAAAACAGCTAATTATACTATATTAGGAGACTCTAATCAAACTATTAATCCATACTATAAATATGATTCATTAAAAGAACTAAGTAGTATTTTTGAAGATTCTAAGTATATAACTCTTACTAAGACATATCGTTCTACTGATAAGATTATTGATTATACCAATAAAATATTAGGTCTTAAATTAGCAGTAGCTATTAGAAATCAAAAATCTAATGACATTATATTTAGAAATAATGTTAAAAAAGAAGATTTTGTTAAAGATATAAATTATTTGCAAGATATATCTAAAAGTATTGCTATCATTACTAAAGATGATGAAGAAGCAGAAAAAATATATGATATGTTAAAAAATGACTTTGATATTATGTTACTAGGAGGATATGGACATATTAAAAGAGATTTAGTAGTAGTACCATCATATACCGCTAAAGGATTAGAATTTGACTCTGTAATAATTTACAATGATATAGATAATAAATATACTAAAGAAGATAAATATTTATACTATGTAGCCTGTACTAGAGCACAACATAACTTAATAATATATAATGGTAATGAAACATTAAAATAAACATATCTTACTTTACACTAAAAAGTGTCAAATTTGAAAAAACTTAATTTATTTATTTTACTAAAAATACAAGATAAAAAATCTTTTTTAGGTTTCTTTTTTGCCTTAAAAGATTTTTTTAAACTCTATAAAGCACCTCTTTCTATATTTTTAGTTATTTTATAGGCATTTGCATAGTTATTTAGGATATGCTATAGTGTAATTGTCCGGACAAAATAAATAGAAGAGAGGTAATTAAATGACAGAAGAAATAACCAAAAATATAACATCTAAAGGTAAAACAAAATTGCTTGTTAGTGATGTTATGTTTAAGGCAGTGTTTGGTAGACATCAAAATGTACTTCTTAAAATGATTAGGGATGTTTTTGAAGTAGAAGAGACAGAACCATTTACAATAGCGGGTTTAGAATCTACTCCTAATACAAAATCAGGTAAGACATACCGTGGAGATATAACAGTAAGATTATCTGATAAATCATATGTTTTAATAGAAATGAATTATCGAAAAGATAAGAATGCCATTGATAGAAATATGATTCATTTGACAAGAGTACATAATCAAATTCTTAAAAAGAGTGTTAAAGATGAAGAACTAAAGGATTATCGTATAAGAGGTTTAAACCTAAATAATTTTAATAATGAGACAGGGGAGGCAATAGAAAACTATGCACTATGTAATATAAAAACTAATAAAGTAGTATCTTTAATATTTAGTTTCTGTAATATATCACTTGTCAAATGTCGTGAGTTGGTGTATGATATAAATATAAGTAATTTACCAAATGCGGTAAGATGGGGAGCAATTTTATTAGAAGAAGATATTGATAAAATATCCCAAATATTAGGAGATGATCTTTTGACGATGGAAGAAAAAGTAAGTTTATTAAAGACTATAGAAGAAGTAAATGATGATAAAACAGTAATGCAAGAATGGATATTAGAAGAAAATGCTAGACTAAAATATGAAGGGCAGATGAACTATGCTAAAGAAGAAGGTCTAAAGGAAGGTATAGAAAAGGGCATAGAAAAGGGCATTGAACAAGGTATCGAGCAAGGTATTAAAGAAGAAAAAGTAGAAACAGTAAAGAAAATGATTAATGAAGGAACTGATTATGTATTTATTGCTAAGATAACAGGTAAAACAACCAAAGAGATAGAAGAAATAGCAAGAAACGTAGATAAAGGGACTAATGAGAGTTAATGATTAACTCTTAGAAGTCTCTTTTTATTAATTTAAGTAAAATTAACTAAAGGTAAACAATATATAAAATAATAAACACTTATTATTCCCTTATTTTATAAGGATTTATAAATTTGTATTTGACAAGTATTTGCATTTATGGTAGCATATAAAATGTCCGCTAAAAAAATAATGAGGTGTAAAAAGTGAAAAAGCATAAAATGGAAATTGCAGCACTGACTCTTATCTTAGGAGTTCTATGTTATGCATTTTACGATAGCAATATAAAGGGGAGCGAACAAAATATTGTTCTTACTAATGAACTATTCACAATGAGTGAGATAAAGAATAAAGAAGACATTACCATGGAAATGTTATCTATTCCAGGTGAAGAGTTAAAGAAAGAACAAGAGAAAAATATAGTAGAAGAAGAAATAGAACAAGCCAATGAAGAACTAATTAGTTTAGAGAATAAAGCTTATAGTATGAGTTTAGCGGTAGTTGAAGAAAGTATTCCCTATAACGAAATTATTTCTAATCAAGTTGTTAATTATGCTCTTCAGTTTGTTGGATATCCATATGTTTATGGAGGTAATTCATTAACAAATGGAACTGACTGCTCAGGGTTTACTAAATTAATATATGCCAGTTATGGAGTATATCTTCCAAGAAGTGCTTCAGAACAAGCCTATTCCGGAGTACATGTAAATCTTGAAAATATTATGCCAGGAGATATTGTAGTATCTGGATATGATGGAGTAGTATGTCACGCATCAATATATATTGGCGATGGTAAACTAGTGCATGCACTTAATTCTAATGTTGGAATAGTAGTAACTAGTATGTATATAATGCCAATTATTGATGTAAGAAGAGTTATCTAATTTAATAATTAAAAAGTCAAGTGCAACTTTTTAGAATAACTATAATATTGTTCTAT
>JBJEEB010000014.1:0-12491 GCA_051872655.1 Bacilli bacterium
TAAAAGCATCGAGCCATTTTGCCTCAACTAATGCACTTATGCTATATTTATTTGCTGCAATTATTGTATATTTTGTTTTATCTAAAAGATGCACCTTTTCTATATTCGTTCCATTTCCATTAGTTAGTGCATATAGTATTCCATCTTTTTCATAATAATTGTACCAAATTATATCATTTGAATCTTTATACGAATAGTTAAGGTGATTTCGAGCATGCCTATTCTGGTCGCTATTATAAAATTCTTCTGTTAATAATTTCTTGTAACTATCAACAAATTCATTGTATTTATTATATTTTGTACATTTAATAAATGGGTTACTACCAAATGAATTATCTATACCCAATTCTTCAGCATTAAATGCTTCTTCCGAACAACCACAAGCAAAATATACAAAAGAAGGTTTATCTATAAAAAGCCTTACCTCTTCATTTGTAAATAAATCTTTTACAATTTTTATTTCTTCTTCATAATCAGAACTATCATTTAAGTTTTGATTAGGTTTGTTCAATAAGTTGTAAATCGTAAAAAATATAGTAGTTAAACCAAATATAATTGTTGTAATAGATAACAATACAATTCTTTTATCTTTTTTCATTTAAATTTCACCACCTTTCAATTTATCATTTTCTTTAATTCTTTTTGTTTATGATTATTAGTTTCTATTGATACTCTTTGGACTAATCCTAATGCTATCATTAGGCATATTGTGTAAGAGCCTCCATATGATAGGAATGGTAATGGTACTCCAGTTAAAGGAATAACTCCCATTACTCCAAGTAAATTTATCATGATATGAAGTAATATGTATATGAATACTCCATAACATAGGAGACTATTTCTTAAATTATTTGCTCTCCTTGCTATTTGAATTATTCTAAATAAAACAAACATATATATTAGAATTATTGCTATACCAACAATTAATCCCCATTCTTCAACTACTATAGGAAAAATAAAATCTGTATATGATTCTGGTAAATATAAATATTTTTGAGTGGAACCACCTAGTCCTTGACCACTAATTCCACCATTTTTAAATGCTATAAAACTATTACATAACTGATATCCTGTTTTTTCTTGATACCTATCACATGGATTAAAGTAATTAAATCTATCTAATTGATATGATTGCAGAAACTTACCTCCTGCTACTACAAGTACTAAAATTACAAGAAGAATTCCTCCAATAAATATTTTGTTAAATATTTTTCTGTTTTTTTTGTCCATAGGAGCTGCATAAAACATAAATAAAGCCATCAGTCCTATTATAGCGGCAGTTCCCATATCTGGTTGTAATGCTACTAATACAGCAATTATTATAATAAATATCATTGGCTTTATTATATTCCACTGATTATCTAGTTTATCTTTATTTTTTGAATAGTATACTGCCAAATAGATAATTATTACTATTTTAGCAAATTCTGATGGTTGAATAGCAAATGGTCCTATTTTATACCAACTAACTGCTTGATTAGCAACATGTCCATAAAATATTAATCCTACTAATGATAAAATTATTATTCCTAATAATACTTTATCTAATTTTTTATAGTTTTTGGTAGGAAATATTATTATAAAGAAAAAGGCTATTAATCCTACTCCTAGAAAGATAAATTGTCTAAAGAAATAATGATATGGACTATAATTATATCTCATATATGATTCCATTGAAGAAGCACTTAATATCATTATAAGTCCAAAAATAAAAAAGATAATTGTTACTATTAATAAGGGTTTATCTAATTTTGATATTATTTTCTTCATATTATCCCATCCCTATTATAATAATAGCATATTTTTATCTTTTTTTGAATCTATTTTTATCTTCTTTACATATTTATTATTTTTTTAATACTACTAAAGAAGTATTATTTATATTTATTTTCTTTATTAATTCTAAGAATTCTTTCATATTTAAATTATTAATTATTTCTATTGGATTATCTTCTAGTTCTTTATTATATATAATGTTATCTACTATTATATCTCCTACTGCTTCAACATTTTCATACGCAAAGATTTCATTACTTATTAATACTTTTTTCTTTCTATTAAAGTCTTTTTCATTTATTTCTAAATTATTTAATCTTTCTTTTATTTTTTCTATAAATTCTTCATATTTGTTTGTTTCATTTATTAATGATATTAATATATGTGTATCACAGTTAATTAGATTGACATAAGTAGTATTACTTATGATGTTTTCTTTTTTTAGTTCTTCATCAAATTCGGATGTTTCATCAAAAAGAATAGTAAATAATATATATAAATATAAATGTAGTTTTCTCCTAGTTATTTTTAAATTTTTAATAGGTATTTTTAATGTATAAGCTACTTTTGGTATATTTGTTTCTACTTTTATTACTTCTTTTTCTTTTACCACTTTGTCTTCTTCGTTAAACTCTTTTATTTTTATTTTATCTTCTTTCGTGAAGTTCTTTTTGTCTTGATTTTTTTTAATAACATCTATTACTTCTTCAGGGTTAAAGTTACCTGTGACTACTAGAAACATATTTGATGGATGATAAAATGTGTGATAGCAGGTTTCTAAATCTTCTTTTGTTATATTGTTTATGTCTTTTATTGTTCCAATAATACTATCTTTATATGGATTTGTTTTTAGTGTATTTTTTCTTATTTTTTCTTCAAGAATACTATTTGGTCTATCATCATACATATGAATTTCTTCAGATATTATGCCTTTTTCACTTTCGACTGATTCATCAGTTAAATAAATGTTTTGGACATAATCTAGTAAATATTCAATGTTTTCGTTTAAAGATTCTGTAGCATAGAACAAGTAAGTGGTATTTTTAAATGTTGTATATGCATTACATACTGAACCCGATTTAGCAAAGAACTCCATTGGTTGCGGATCTTCTTTTTGAGCAAATACTTTGTGTTCTAAAAAATGAGCAATTCCTTTAGGAAAAGTAGTCATTTTATCACTATTTATTGGGATAAATTCATTATAAATAGAACCATATTTTGTTGTAAATGTTACATAATTCATATGAACATTATCTTTTGTGTATAAATATACTTCTAAACCATTGCCTAATTTTTCATAATATACTTCTTCTTCTATACCTTTTATTTTAATCTTCTTCATGATCGTCCTCCTTGTTTTCTAGAGTTAAGATAGTATGAAGATTTACTTTTTTACTTACTTTAATTATGTCTTCTTTGGTTATTTTACTAAAATTATTTATTCTATCTGTAGTACTATCAGAAGATACTAATACTCTAGATAAAGCTGTATTTATAATGCCACTTGGTGTATCTGATGATGTCTTTATTGAAGATATTATTGTATTTTTTGATGATTCTAATATATCGTCAGATATTTTACCATTATTTATATCTTTTAAGCATTTTCTTATTAATTTGATTGCAGGTTCAACATTTTTATTTTCCATACCAGAATTAATAATTAATATATTATCATATGCTTTTACACCTGAATTTATATAGTAACAATAACTTTTTTCTTCACGTACTTTACTAAAAAGTATTGAATTAGAAGAACCTCCTAATATTTCACTATATAGTTTTATAGTGTATTTTCTCTCAAAGTCAGTTAAATTATTTAGACTACATAATAAAACTAATTGTGACTGACTTACTTTATTGTATTCATGATATTTTACTATTCTCTTTCTCGGTACTAATTCTTTTACAAGTAATTTTTTATTTTCTTTTTTGAAAGTTGTTACTTTAAAATATTCTTTGAATATATCTTTCATTTTTTGAGAAGAAAAATCTCCTAGTACAAAAATATCTATTTGATCTTCGTTTAGTACTTTTTTATAATAGTCATAAAGATCTTTTCCAGTAATTTGATCTAGTTCTTCAGTAGAACCATAAGGATTATATGAATATGGTTTATCTTTCATTTTTTCCATTAATTTTAGTATAGAATATTTTACTTTATTATCTTTAATACTAATTATTTCCTGAAGTAATTTATTTTTTTGTTTATCTATATTTATAAATTTATTATCTTTAATATATGGATTAAAAATTAAGTTTAAGAAAAAGATGATAGATTCTTTATTCATATCCTCTTCTGTAAACTTTTCATTTAAGAATTTAGTCTGAAATGATAAATCACTAAATTCTCCTATTCGTGATATACTTGAAGAAATTTTTATATCATATAGTCTTTCACTTTCTATTATTAGTTCTCTTTCTGTTTTATAGTCATTATTTGAATCAAGTAATATCATTTTTAACAGATTTCTTTTAGTGACTTCATCTTCTTTTATTTTACGATAAAAATTTACATCTATTGTTATTGTTTTGAATTTATCTGTTTTTATAAAATGTAAATTATACGCTCCCATATTATGTGTTTCTATATTCATAATTCACCTCTTCCCCTTTAGTATGTCCTATTTTTATATTTTTAAACAAGTTTCTAAAGCTAAAGTTATCAAATTATCAAGTCCTTGTTCTCTTTCAATACTTGATAGTTTATTGCTATTTAAAAAACTATCGCTTACCATTAAAATAGTACTGGCTCTTTTACCTAATAGTTTAGCATTAACAAAGAGAGCAAATGATTCCATTTCTACTCCAAGTACAGAATATTTTTTTACTTTGTCTTGATAATCATTATTTTGTTCATAAAAAACATCAGATGAATAGATATTTCCTTTATTTATTTTAATATTTATTTCATTAGATACTTTTTCTATTGCATCATTTAATTCGATGCTTCCATTGATATTTATATTTGGGTAGTTACATAGATATTTACCATAATTAGAATTAGTTATTGAATTAGTTACAAGGACAATATCTTTTAAATTTAAATTTGTATAAGCTCCCATTGTTCCTATTCTGATTATATTATTAACATTATATTCTTCAAATAATTCATATGAATATATTCCCATACTTGGAATTCCCATTCCAGAGGGAAATATAGTTATTTTTTTACTTTTGTAGTATCCAGTATATGCAGTCATACCTCTAACATTATTGATAAGTTTTGCATTGGCAAGAAATTTTCTAGCTATATACTCACATCTTTTAGGATCTCCTGGCATTAAAACTGTTTCAGAAATATCTTCTTTATTTGCTTCAATATGTGTACTCATATTAGTCTCCTTATTTTTGTATATTAATGCTATAATATTTAATATTTTCTAACTTTAGAGTATCATTTAAATTAAATTCCACTTTAAATTCTGAGTTATCACTTATTTGATTTGTATCATTATATTCATACTTTTCTTCTGTTAATTTTGCACTATTTTCATCATATAATGTAACTAATACTGAAATATTCTTATTTTCACTAGTAGTAGTTATATTACCAGTAAATGCTAAATTTGTATCTGTTTTTTCTACTTTTATATTATTTATTACTTCAGTATCTAGTTTTAATTCATAGTTTGTTTTAGATAACTCTACGTTAGTGACTGTAGTATATATATCAATATTTTCTACTTCAATACTTTTTGCAGTATTTATATATACAAATTTATTATTATCTGATGATACATATCTTATACCATCAACACCATTATTTTCATTAATTTTGCTTAAAGTACTTCTGCAAGAATCCTCAGTATTTTTATAATATACACATATAATATTTGCAATTTCTTTATATATTTCTTCTGCTATTACTTTGTTCTCTTCAGTAATATTAAATTCTAATTCTGTACCTACAGTTTTTACATTTAAATTAATTATTTCATTATCTTTTTTGTAATCAATATTTAATGAATTACCATTTACATTCGAAATAAATGTAGTATTATCATTTTTATATTTATTAGCAAGTGTTGAAGTATTTAATTTACTAGATATTTCATTTAACGTAATATAATTATTTGTATGTTCTTCTGGTTTAACTGTAGTCTCTTCTCTTCTTATAAATTTTAAATACAAAACAAATACAATAGCACCAATTATAATTACTAATAAAATATAAGCTAATATAGTATCTAATTTTTCCCTCTTCTTTATTTTTTCATTCATCATTATTTCTTGTTCATTCATTTTATTTACCTCTTTTCTTCCTTTTAATTTTATTATTCAACATTTATATTGATTACTTTATATAATTTTTATATCCACAAGTTGCCTCAGTGCGAATCGCCTTTTGCTCACCGCACTGGTCCCTATCAGACTTCGCCTGATTGAGGGATATTCTGCCAAGTACTTCCTACCGCTCTACGGTTATCCGTTACACAGATAACCTATATGGATCTGAACTTGTTCCTGTTCCCGACTCTATTTCTAGTTCAGAACCTAGATAAAGGACTGGCGCGACCCCATCCGCATCGCCGGTGTTGCTGCTGTAGCGGACATTGCCGGACGAAATAACACGCCACGCATCGTTGGAACTGCCCGAGCTAGGGGTTAATAACCAACCTTCACTATTACCATTATTGGCAATAAGATTATTCATCCAGTTTACACTTGTACATGTTGAATTATTATAACTTCCTAATGCCACAGTACAACTTCCTAAATCGGCTGCATAGCCATAATCACTTGGATATGGTAAGGCTATCTTTCCTGTCCATGATGTCGGTCTTCCTGAATATACGGTTGTTCCTCTTTCATAACCATAAATCTGATCTGAATAAACTGAAGAACTATTCCATCCTCCTAGATAGTATAGTGTATCGGATATTAGATTTTTTGTTATATCATTCTTTATTCCAGTAGAAGTAAAATTACATGACACAGTAGCGTTATTTAGACCTGCAAAGCAAGTACCACTTCCTGCATTATAGTATAGACTACCTCCAGTTGTTTCACTTTCATATCCTGGATTTAATAATTTCATTAATCTTGCATCTGTCCAGTCATTTTTACCATAAGCTGTTTCTGCTCCTGTACTAGTATTTTTATTATCCCATGCATATGCTCCTATTATTTCATTTCTCATTATCTTTACTTTACCATCGAAGACTCCTATTATTCTCCATAGTTCACATGTATCTGATGTTTGATTAGAATAATCAGAACAATTGAAATAGATATAGTTATTTGGATTAGCCCCATAATATCTTATATTACCGGCATCATAATCTGTTGTTGTTCCTCCTAGTCTATCATTCATAAGTCCGCCACTCGTACTACTATCATCATCAGTATCATAAATATTAGCATAATTATATGTAATGCTATTATTTGTTACTGTTGTTTTAGATGCATTGGTATATAGATAAGTAATAGTAGTTGCTAAAGTCTGGGTATTGCTAGCACTAACATTAAGAGTAGCACTAAACTCTTTATTCATCATATTTGTATTATTTTCGATATTACTATCTATATAAATTATAAATGTATAATCTGCTCTTTCGTTTGCTAATATACCAGTATATAGTGTAAGTGTACTTCCGTTTGATGTACCAGAAAAATCACCTGATGCTACTTCAGAACTGGAAGTATTATTTATAAGTTTATATTTAAAACTAGTATTTTTTAACTCTTCTGCTATTGTTGTTATATCAAGAGTGACTGTATATGCTATATTACTACTAGAAGCAGTGCTTCTCTTTACTATGGAAAAATTGTTTTTTTCGCCTTCTTCAGGATAAAATACTGGTGATAGATTAGTTGTATAAATATCTTGTCCATTATCAAATATTACATCGGCAATATTACCTATTGTTATTGTCATTTCAGTTGTATTTGGACTTGACCAAGTTAACCATGCATAAGTACCAGTTATTCCTATTATTATTATAAATAAAGTAATTAGTCCTATGATAAAATATTTATTGTTTATTGTTTTTTTTATTTTATTCATCAAATACACTCTCCATACTCTATAGTTTAGTGTACTATAAAATAGTCATTTTTTCAAGTTATTTTGATTATTTAAATTTTATTTTTTACATAAAAATAAAAAAGTATATAAAAATACTTTATTTGATTAGCTTTATAGGATGTATTAAATATGTTTTAAATTCATCTATTAAAAATAATATTTTTTTTATTAATGTTTTATCTTTTAAATTTATAATTTGTTCTTTTGCTCTATTATTGTACTGATTAATATAAGCAAATATAGATTGTATTTGAAAATATATTGTTAATACTAAGAGAATATAAAATACTACACAGAAATATTTTATCTTAATAGTAATAAGCGATGATATTATCATTAGGAATTCTATATTCATTTTATGCTTTCCTACTCTTTCTGTGTATACTTTTTTATTTTTTCTTATTATTTTGAAATTTATATATGATATTATTATTTCAAGTATTAATGGTATTATAACTAAAATATTTCTAAATATTATTAATAATATCATTACAGAAAATGAATATAGTTTATCGCTTATTGCATCTAAGTATTTACCTAATTTACTATATGCATTAAATTTTCTGGCAAAGTAACCATCTAAAAAGTCTGATATTGCACCATATATATAAAAAATTAATGCTAATATAAACTTACCTTGACAAAATAAAATAAAACCTATGATTGTACTTACTATTCTGCTTATTGTAATTATATTTGGTATTTGTTTTTTTATTTTATTTTTCATATTTACCTCTCATAATGATTATACAGTATAAAATTATAAAATACAACATAAGTTTTAAGTGAAATGTCAAATAGTAATAAATTAATTTACATGTGAATTTATTAATGTTATAATTGAATAAGTGAGAGGAATGATTAAATGCAAAATTTAGTACAAAAAATTGTTGATTTGTTTGGTAGTGGTATAGGTAAAGAAATTGTTGTATTTATTATATCTATGCTACCTATTTTAGAATTACGTGGTGGTCTTCTTGCAGCTTCTATTTTAAATTTAAACTTTATACCTGCTTACATTATAAGTATATTAGGTAATTGCTTGCCTATTCCATTTGTTCTTTTATTTTTGGATAAAATATTTAATTGGCTTAAAAATTTTAAAACAACAAAAAAAATTGTTGTTAAGTTAGAAAATAAGATATTATCTAAAAAAGAAAAAATTGAAAAATATGGTTATTGGGGCCTATTATTATTTGTGGGTATACCTCTTCCAGGCACTGGCGCTTGGACGGGAGCTGGTCTTGCTGTATTACTTAGGTTAGATAGAAAAAAATCATCATTAGTTATCTTTCTTGGAGTAATTCTTGCTAGTATTATTATGAGTATTATATCGTATGGTATATTAGGTAATCTTATAAGATAAAAAAGTATAAAATTTATACTTTTTTATTATTCTATATTATCAAATGTTACTTTTCCTAGATAACCATCTTGAAGATCTTTGATTACTTTTTTATATACTCTTTCATAATCAGTTTCATTATTATGAACTGCTCCTATTTTTTTACCTATTTGATCTAAAACTTCTATAACATCTTCTGTACTCGTTATATTATATCTATTTACAATGTTATCTTTGTATTCTGATAGCATTTTTTTTATTATATATATGGCTAAGTCTTCAGTATCTAATACTTCTTCTTTAATTGCAGTCATACTAGCTAAATTATAGGCTATATTATTATTATCTAATCTAGGCCATAATATACCAGGTGTATCTAAGAGTTCTAGCTTATCATTGATTCTAATCCATTCTAAATTTTTGGTGATTCCAGGTTTATTGCCTACGTTAGTACTTTTTTTACCTACTAATCTATTTATTAATGTTGATTTTCCTACATTAGGAACTCCTACTACTAAAACTCTTGCTATCCTTGTTTTTAATCCTTTATTAATTCTTTTATTATTTATTTCATCTATAATAGGCTTAATTTTATCAAAAATAATTTTCATATTAGGATTATTAACTAAGTCCATAGTTATAACTATATATCCCATATCTTCATAATATTTTATCCATTTATTAGTTTTATTTATATCACATAAATCAACTTTAGTCATAATAATTACTCTAGGTTTATCTTTAATAATATCATCAATATCTTTATTTTTTGAAGAATAAGGTATTCTAGCATCAATAACTTCAAAAACAATATCAATTAAATCTATTTTTTCTTTAATTTCTCTTTTAGTTTTGGCCATATGTCCTGGATACCAGTTAATCGAAGTTTTGTGAAACACCTTTTCTTCTTGTTCTTTTGACATATAAATCACTTCCTCTCTAAAATCTTTCTCTTGTTTAATGGTAATATTTCAGAATCTTTTTCATCATATAAATTATTTGCTAATATTATTGATTCTTTTAATAATTCATCTAAATCATTTATTGGAGTTTTATTATAGTCTTCTTTATATAACCAATCAAGATACTTTATTTTTGTAGCATCATCTGGTCGACCATATATTACTTTGCCTGAATGTAACCAATATCCAAATTCTACATTTGTAGTAAAAGCAGGCATATCAGGTAAACTTCTAGGAATCCAAAACAAAATAACTGTAGCTTCCGTTAATGCTTCTCTTTCCCACATTGCTTGATCAACATAATCCGTCTTAGGTTTCCATGTTGAATATTCTGGAACATATACTACTCCATCAAATCCTAATTGATTTAATTTTTCGCAAGCAGTAGTTCTCCAAGATTTTACATTCCCATCTCTTGGAGTTGGTCCAGCTATAAATATAGATTTTTTATTTTTTATAACTTCTTGATCCGAATAATTAATTACCATTATATCACGATTCCCTTCTTAATAAATCTTACTTAAATATTATTTTAACACTTTTATCTTCATTGATATATATAACATCAATAAGTCCATATAATAAACTATAATTTAATTCTTTATTAGTTATATTTAAGCCTTTATTATTATTGATTATTTGTATCACTTCATCATATAGTTTTTCTTGTTCTACAGAATGGCTTGTACACTCAGTATTTTTTATATAATTCTTGCAATAATAGTACTTTTTGTTTTTACCTTTCTTCAAATATAATAAACTTCCACAATCAGCGCACTGTAAATAAGATAATAAAATATCTTCGCTATTTCTAGAACCTTTTTGCTTATCCAAAATATTTTGTGTTTCATCAAATTTATCTTTACTTATTATTGGTTCATGATGATTTTTCGTTATTATCCATTCATCTTTATTTACATCAATTAATTTATCAGTTCTATAATTCGGTTTTGTTTTAACATTTTGAATGAATGTTCCTGTATATGTTTCATTTCTTAATATTCTATTTACTATTTCAGCATTCCATTTTTTAGAATGTATTAATTCTTCATTATTTGGATTTTACTTACTTATTTTATATAAACTTGGAGTTAAAACATTTTTATTATTTAAATGCTCTGCAATTTCTTTTCTACTCTTACCTAAAAGTATCATATTGAATATTTTCTTTATGATATAAGATGCTTCTTTATCTATAATAAATTTATGTTTATCTTTTGGATCTTTCAAATATCCATAAGGTGCAGTTACTCTAATAAACTCTCCATTTAATTGTTTGATTTTTAAAGTCGACCTAACTTTTTCAGAAATGTCTCTAGCATATTGATCATTCATTAAGTTTTTAATGGAACTGCTATACTACTTACAGACTTAGGATTTTTTGAACTATCTATTTCATCAATTATTGAAATAAATCTAACATTATAACCTGGAAGAATGTTTTCTAAATAATTATCTGATTCTATATGATTCCTTCCAAATCTTGATAAGTCATTCACTATTACTGTATTTACATGTCCATCTATTATATCTTTAAACATTCTTTTATATTCTGGTCTATCAAATGTTGTACCTGAATATCCATCATCTATATAAAAATCAATAAGTTCCAAATCTTCATTCTTCTTAATATAAGATTCTATTATTGATTTTTGATTAGTAACACTATTTGATTCATCTTTTATTTTATCTTCTTTAGATAATCTAATATATACTGCAACTTTATATTTTTGCATTACTAATCACCTCTTTCACCATTATTTTATACCTTCAAGTTTCTTTTGTTCTTTAGTTTCTAATTGTTTCTTCTCTCTTTCAAGTTCCTTTAAACTCTTTTTAGGTGTTGGCATCTCTTCAGGCATCATTCCACCAATATCAGCAATTGCACGTCTCACTTTTTTACCAACCTCATAATGTACGTCTTTTGCTTCTTTTTCACCTTGTACATTATCTTTTAAAAGTTTTTGTTTAGTTTGATTTATCCTAAATAAATTAGCAACTAACTCATCTTCATTCATATTATCTAAAATATCTTCTCTATAGCGTAATTTTTTTCTTTTAAAAATATCATCAGCAGTTTCTCCGTTATATAATCCTTTATATCCTGCATTATGAAATTCAGCCATGTTTTTAACACCAGCAGCTGAAGCAACTCTTTGAAGTGTATAGTTACCTTGCTTTGTTAATTTTCTTTGATAAAATCTTTTTTCATCATCTGATAACAAATCATATTCTTGTTCAGTTATTTCTTGTTTTCTTGTTTGAATAGCAAAATATGTTTGTCCTAAAGCAACAACTTCTTTACTTGGATCAGCATTTTGTACTATCAAATAGCATATGTATCTTGATAGTTTATAATCTTTAATAAATTCTTCTT
>JBJEEB010000015.1:0-12479 GCA_051872655.1 Bacilli bacterium
TAGCGACTTCTATTTGATTTGATATTGAAGTAGTATTCCAAGATACAACTTTTTCAGAAGCAGTATAAGCATAACTTGAATTTATAGTTGGCGTTTCGAAGCTGCCATTTTCAATGTTATATGAAATATATTTTATATAAATGGGATCTGTTACATTTTTAATTGTTACTAATCCATTTTCAAAAGTATAATTATTTATTCTTATACTACCCATATAAATTCTTATATCAAATTTTTCACTAGTATATTTAAATGTTAAATCACCAGTATTGATTACTTCACTTGGACAGTCAGTTATATTTTGTGCAACAGTATCTTCAATATAAACTTTTTGATAATTTTGAAAATTAAAATCTAAAATAAAATCATTTTCAGTACTATTTGAATCATAACTTCCATCTTTCCACTTAAGTCTTACAATAATTTGCTTTTCAATACCTAAAGTACACTTTGAAGTTTCTTCTTCTAAAATGCATAATTTGTCCTCTAAATTATAATCAATTAATTCATAATCCAAATTATCATTACTTAAAGTAATTTCTTTTATTCCCATTTCAACTTTGCCTAAATTGGTTATTTTAATCGCGTAGTCTATATAAGAATCTTCGTTAGGTAGAATGGCTGTACCAGTTATATTGGTCCTATTATAATCTAAACTTGTAGAATAAGCATCACTATATGCTTCTGATAAATTAACAGAAGTTATTCTTATATCAGCACTTACTCTTACTGATGCAATTATATCTTTAATATTTAATTGATCACTAAATGCAGAAAATCCAATTGATAAGCATATCACAAATATTAGAATTGCATAACTAATAATTACAGATGATTTAAATTTATTAAAGCCAATATTTTTAGACATAGTCTTCACCCACTACCTTTTGGTATTTTATTTTCTATATATATTGTATCAAATTATTACGACTAAGTCTATTGAAATTCCTTAATTTTTTTATAAAATATATCTTTTTATTCTAATAAAAGTTCTTCTAAGTAATAAGAAAAAACTATACTTTGAATATAATTAATAGTTATAAATGTCAAACTTAAGTTAAAAAAGATACTAATTGCTAGTATCTTATAAATTTATATAAAATATTGTACTTATTATATATATATAATTTTCAATAAGTTATGTTAAAGTTTTTTATATATGAGGGAAGAAAAATACCTGAAAAAATATAATAATTCAGGTATTAATTTTTTTATTCTATAAACTCTTGAGGTTTTTCATCAAACCTATCAATATAATAGTATGTTTGATATTCTTTTGGTCTTGATACAAATATATCATTTATTGGAATTAATGTATAATCTTTTAAAATGACATACTCATAAGTAAATGTTAATACTTCATCATAATACTTTGATAGTAATTTTATTTTCATTGTTGTAGGTATAGTTTTGGCGTCTTCACTATAATTTACCACTTCATAAAATCCTTTATCTGTTTTTACTATACGGTCATTATATATGTGTAATATTTTTTCTCCTTCATAATTACCATTTATTTTATCAAATGTTGTTGGTACATTTCTTTTTTCTAGATAATTGTAGTAGCCATAGTTTATTTTATATAGGATATTATCTTTTACATAAAACTGATTTGCTATATTATCATAAATTACTTTTTGTTTATCTATGATATATGGTTCTACAACATTTGAATAATCAGTTAATTTATAAATTGCGTTTTCAAACATTGTGTAAGTATTTTCTATTTTACTATCAGTATTGGTATCATCAACAGCATATTTTTTTCCATCAGAACTATAGAAAATAATATCTGAACCATAAGGATTACCTATATTTATTATGTTTATATCCGTAGGGATATCATATACTTTTTTATAACTAAGTTCCTCTGTTTTTAACTTTTCTGGATTAAAAATATATGCAGTATTATTTGTTATGAAAGCAAATTCTATAAAATTAGTATCTTCATTAAGAACTTCCCCACCGATAAACTTTTTATAATTTACTTCATCTAAAGTTTTTCCTTTATTTTGAAGTATAGCTTCCAATAAATTTTGTGGTTCTTGATTAGTTTTATTTGAATAATTATTAGTTATAAGATATATTATTAATCCTAATATTAATAGAGTTATAATTGCTACAATTATATAAATAATAATTTTTTTATTTTTCATAACTCACCTATTTTTCAATCGTACCAGAAATACTTTCTGTATACATCTCATCTGTTATAGGTTGATATTTTGTTCCGTCATAATCATCCGTAAATCCATTATATGCTTTATATATTTCTCCCGTATCAGTATCATATACTCTTTCATAGCCTAATGTTGCATCACTTTGTTTTTGGCTCATAATATCATAAAATTTTTGTCTATTTTCCCAAGCACTATTATATGAATCATAAGCTTGTTGCATTTGTGCATTTATTGATAATGCTTGTTGTGTTTGGGCATTTCCATCATCAATTGTCTTTTTAACATAACTATCAGTAAATTCAATTGAATTAATTGACTCACTTAAAATATCCATATAATTTATAAAGTTATCTTTATCAGCCGTAATAGCCATTATATCATAAACCATATAATATGAGTAATCTATATTAAAATAATATAAATTACCAAAATTAACAATAGATGCGAGAAATAATCCTTCTCCTTCTTTACCATTATCTCCAGTAAAAGTTCCTCTTATTACCTTACTATCTAAAGCCAAAGATTTCATCGAAGAATTAGATTCTGCTTCTTCAATTTTAGTAAAGTTACTAAATGTAGGGAAATTAGCATTAGCCAATTCCGATCCCACCATGTTTTTTTGATAAGTTGCTATTTCATCAAACTTTTGATAAAATCCTTCAGTAGTTGGATTTGATAAAACTACTGCTTCAGTAAAAATATTATAAGAATTTCCATAATAACTTTTATGAAATTCTTTAGCAGCCTCACTCTTTAGCAAAGGTTGCATCTTTAATTGTAAGAATATTTGATTATTAGTATTATTTGGATCGTATACTCTAATGACATAATACATCCCTGTACCAGAGGCATCTACTACCCATCCTTTTGGTTTTTTCATTGAGAAAACATCACTTGAATATTCTTCAAGTTTTAGTTTAGATACTTCACTTTCTACAATTTTAACTTTGGAATCTGGATTATTTAAAAGTTTTACTATACCAAAACCTCCTAATGCTATAATAACTCCTATTGCTATAATCAATATAATTTTTTTATATTTTGGTTCTATTTTTTTCAAAATTATCATACTCCTTTCTATAGTAATTATAATATATCATTAAAAATGCACAATATTATTACCACATAAAGCAATGTTTTTAATGGTAATTATTTTAATTTAAGTAAACATATTGTATAATATATTTAGGTGGTATATATGAAATTTAAAGATATTTTAAATAAATATTTGGAACAATTAGGGTGTACTCAAAAAGCATTATCTACTGAATCGGGAATATCACAAACAGTTATAAGTAGATATAGAAAAGGTGAAAGAACACCATTAAAGGATAGTGTTCAAGTTAGGAAAATTAGTTCTGCTATTGTTAATATAGGTAAAAAGAAAGAAATTAATATTTATACTAAAGAAAATATTTTAAATGAATTTAATAATGCTATTGATAATCAAAATTCTTTTAATTATGATGTTTTAAGTACTAATCTTAATACTCTAATTACTTCATTAAATATTAATACTAATGAAATGGCAAAATATATTGTTTTTGATCCTTCACATATTTCAAGAATTAGATATAAAAAAGCTAGGCCTTCTAATCCTATCCACTTTTCTATGAAAATATGTGACTTTGTTTGTTCTAAATATAAAAGTAATGAGGATATTAAAAATCTTTCTAAAATTTTAGATTGTGACGAAAATAGTTTAAATAATGAAAATATTTTTGACACTTTATTTAATTGGTTAACAAGTGAAAATAAACAGGAATCTAATCAAGTAGTAGAATTTTTAAATAATCTTGATAAATTTAATTTAAATGATTATATTAAGGCAATTAAATTTGATGAACTAAAAGTACCTAATATTCCTTTCTATAAAGCAAAAACAAAATGCTACTATGGAATTGAAGAAATGAAACAAGGAGAGTTAGATTTTTTTAAAGCTACTGTTCTATCAAAATCGATGGAAGATATTTTTATGTGTACTGATATGCCAATGGAAGATATGGGTAAAGATATTGAATTTGGAAAAAAATGGATGTTTGCTATAGCTATGTGTTTAAAAAAAGGATTACATCTAAATATAATACATAACTTAGATAGGCCTTTTAATGAGATGATGTTAGGTTTAGAGAGTTGGATTCCAATTTATATGACAGGACAAGTATCACCTTTTTATTTTAAAAATAACAATAATAATATTTATCATCATTTTAATTATGTTTCTGGAACTGTAGCATTAACTGGTGAATGTATTAAAGGTTCTCATAATAAAGGAATGTACTATTTAACCAATAAAGAAAAAGAAGTTAATTATTATAGAGAAAAATCTAATTTATTATTGAAAAAAGCAAATTCTCTTATGGATATATATAGAGAAGATAATAAAAAGGAATATGAGTTATTTTTACAAGATGATGAAAAACTATTAGAAAATCGCAAGAGGATTTTATCTTCTCTACCTCTATTTACTATTCATGATAAGCTTCTTTTAGAAATTCTTAAAAGAAATAATGTTTCTAAAGAAGATATTGATAATATAATTAAATATAAGAATAGAGAAAAGAAATATGTAGAAAATATACTTAAAAAAAATAAAATATCTGATTATATTTATTCTATTAATAAAAGTGATTTTGAGAATGAACCTATTTGCCTACTTTTAGATAATATGTTTTATAGAGGGCAAATATTTTATACTTATGATGAATATGTGGGACACCTAGAACAAACTAAAGCATATGCAAATAAAAATAATAATTATCAAATAAACTGTAATGAAAGTAAAATATTTACTAATATTACGATTACTATTACTGATTGTTCTTATGTAATTATTTCTAAAAATATAAATCCTATAATTCACTTTGTTATTAGACATCCTAAATTAATGTCCGCGATTAAAGACTTTAATCCTTTAGTAAAAGAAAATGGTGATGTCTAAAAGATTTATATATAAAGTTATTGTATAGAAAAAAGTCATTATTTTATAGACATTATTTCAGTATTTTGGTAAAACAATATTGGTGATTAGATGACTTGCAGTAAAAAAATGTTATAGTAGAAGATCAAATCATTTTAAATGAAATGTTAAAAAATACTATATCTAATACTTATAATGTAGTAGCTACTGGTGATGATGCTAGTGGACTAATTAAAATATGTTATTTATATAAGTTTGATTTAATATTGACTGATATTTGTATCAAAAATAATTTATGTTATTATTATGGTAAGTAAAAGGAAGTTAATATAAGCTTTCAAAATATCATGGATAGATATTATTTATACAGATTTTTTTACACACTCTGTTTGATATTTTTTGGCTTATTCTCTTCTACTTTCAAGATTATCTTCTAATTTTAAGATAATTTTTTTCTTATCTCTTCTTCATTTTTAAGGTTTTTTTTGCTGATTAAGTAATTCTTTTTGTTTTATTTCCATCTTTTTTTTAATTCATTTAATTTAGTTATATCTTTTTTTATTATTACATAACTATCTTTATTTCTTTTTATATCATATATTAATTATCCTTTTTTATTTTTAGAATTATTAGGTATTAAATTTAAATAAAACATTAATTCTGTACCTAGACATGTTATAATACTTGTAATTACTGCTAGATTACTATTTCTTATAATACTATGATTACTTACATATAATCCTGTATAAAATATTCATGATGATTATTATTAAAGATAAAAATGCTTTCAAACTTTTTTACTTTTATTTTATCTATTGCTAAATTAATCATTCCTTTTGTTAATAGTGAAAATGTCCATATGCATACAATAAAATATATAATATTATGTTTATATGTATTAAAATCTTCTAATCCATTTGGAAATTTGAAAGCTAGCTGATGTAAATCATTGATTAAAACTAGAATTATTAGTATTGTTGACACTATATATAAATTTTTTTTATTTAAATATATAATTAGACTTTTTTTGCTTACTAAGCATAATATAATAATATGGTTAGTGACAATTTGATATTAACAATTAGTTTATTTATATAGTTAATACCTTTATTTATAAGGAATTATATTTTATACTTGTAATATTTTAAATTTTATTGTATAATTTTAAATTGTTGCCGGTATTAAAGAAAGGAATTGTTATTATGCTAAATAAAAATGAAAAAGAAATAATAAAAAATTATTATCTAGATGATTATATTAATACTATTAGATATATTCTAACTTTTGATGGTTCTAACGATAATAAATATACTATTGATATTGAAAATAAACCTTGTGGTAATGGTTTGTCTTTGCTATTAATTAGGATAACTACAAATAAAGTTGGTAATATAAATAAAGATTTATTGCTAAGCAAAGAAATTAAAGGATATTTACCTAGTGATATAGCTAAAGATGTTGTAAATGAAATTAGGAATCATTTTGCAGAAAATCATTATATTGTTTATTCTTCTGTTTATGCAATAAATAATACACAAACTCTACAAAATGAAAAGTTCTCTGTATATATTAAATTAAATAATGAACAAGAAATTGAAGAAGCTTATAAATTTAATAGTGAAATCAATTCTAATAAAAGACATCCTACCAAAGTATTAAAGATGATTTAATACTTTTTTTATTATTTTAAATATTGTATAATATAGTTGAAGGTGTTATTTATGAAATATGTTGCTGTGGAAAATGATGAATTATATAATTATTTGAGGAAGACTATTACTAATAAATCTAAAAATAATATTAAATCGCTTCTTAAGAATGGATGTGTTATGGTTAATAACAAAGTTATAACTAAATATAATTATGTCCTTTCTAAAGGAGATGTAATTGAAATTAATAAAAATAAAAAACTTATTGATAATAACTTATCTATTATATATGAAGATAACAATATTATTGTTGTGGATAAACCTAGTAAGTTACTTACTATATCTAATAAGAATGAAAAAGAAAATACTTTATACCGAATGGTGTCTGATTATTTAAAAAAAGATAAAAAGAAAGTATTTGTTATACATAGATTAGATTTTGATACTTCTGGAGTTATTATGTTTGCTAAAAATGAAAAAGTACAAAAATTATATCAAGGTAATTGGAATAACTTAGCTAAAATAAGAGAATATTATGCTGTTGTTGAAGGTATTACTGATAATAAAGGACATGTTGAATCTTATCTTAGACAAACTAAAACGTTACTTGTATATTCTTCAAAAAATAATGATGGTTACTTTGCTATAACTGATTATGAAAAAGTTACAAATAATAATAAATATTCTTTACTAAAAATTAATATTTCTACTGGTAGAAGAAATCAAATTAGGTGTCATATGTACGATATTAATCATCCAATAGTTGGGGATAATAGATATCAAAGTAAAACTAATCCTATTAATAGACTTGCTCTACATGCTAGCAAACTTATAATTACTGATCCTATTACTAAGAATGATTTTATTTTTGTTAGTAATATTCCTAATGAATTTTATGGTTTAATAAAATAAAAATGCCAATATATAATTGGCAATTTTTATTATTCAATACTTGATAATATTTCTTTTACTGCATTTTGTACTTCTGTTCTTTCGGCCTCATCTTCAATGTCCTCGATGACATCATATCCTTCATTATCTTTAACTAATCTTGATACAAATATATTAGAATTTTCCTCATCTTTGTCTACCGAATATACTAAATATTCTTTTTCTTTATATGAAAAGGCAGTTATTACTTCAGCAGTATGCTCAATATTATTTTCATCTATTACTTTAAATTTATCATCCATTATTTATCACTCCCATCATATCTTTTACTACTTCCATGGCTTCTTTTAACACTTTTTCGTCCTCTATTTCTTCTATATGGTCATAACCTTCCCCATCTGTTTTTAAATAGGCAACATTTAGTGAAGAATCATCTCCATCCCAATCTGATATAGAAAATAGTGCTATTTCTCTTTCATCATTTGGTAATTTAAATATTGATATAATTTCACCTAATTTAAATTCATTATTTTCATTTATTATATTAAATTCCATATTATGCCTACCTATTAATTATACTACCTATTCCCATAAATATAATTCCCGCTAGGACAATAACACCCACTATGGTTATAGCAACTGTTCCAACATAACCACTACTATTATTTATTCTAATTCTTTTAAGTGCTTCACTCTTAGCTTTTGAACTTGCTCTAATTTCATCAATTTGTCTCTGAAGTTCTTGTCTTTTAATATCATTTTTCATATTATCTCTTAAATATCTAAATGGTTTAGTTATTTTATCAGCTATACTTTTAGTTGTGTCAACAATTTTTCCAGTAGCACTATTTATTCTCTGACAAGTGTCTTCTTTAAATCTAGTAGTTCTATTTACTATTCTATAATCTAAATGTTTATCAGCTTTATCACCATATACTTCTTCCATAGCAGTTTTAGTAGTATAACCCTCTTCTTTTCTTTTAGTAGCAATTTCCTTCTTATCTTTAAGAAACTTCGTAAATTCCTTATATTTACCACTAATATAATCTTTTGTTCTTTTTGGGATACTTGTTACAAAAGTTTTTGCACTATTATATTTTTGAATAGTTTCTTCAGCAAAATTAACTATTTTGCCTTTAATTACTATCTTTTTATCATATAATTTATTATTCATTTGAGCAAAAGCACGTTCTGTATACTTATCTATATTCCAAACTTTAGGTAATAGTTTTTTAAAATTTTCTAAGCTTATTTTCTTTTTAACACAAGCAAAAGCTTTCTTTAAATTAACTTTATGCTTTCTTCTAAATGTTGTAGGTACTGGATGTAATTCAATCTTATTCTTTTTACATTGGTCCATTAGATCTGGTAAAGTAGGACCATTTGATGTAGACTTTGTTTGAGCTACTGACTGTGGTTGATAATGTCCAAAAATATAAGGATTTTCTTCTTCTAATTTTGGTTCTGAAGTTACTTTATTTTCTTCTTTTTTAGGTAAAACTATTGTATCTTTACCATATATCTCTTCTAACTTAGCTTCAAATTTTTCTTTAGGAGTTAACTCTCTTTCTTTATTTTCTGTCTTTACTGTTATAACTATATCTTCCTTTTTAGGTTCTTCTGGAACTTCTTTACTAGCCATTTTATTCTTTATAGTATTTAATGCTCTTATGGTTTCATTAAATCTACCAACGTATGCTTTTGGTATATTGTATCTTATACCATTATAAATAACTTGAGACTTTTTACCCATATTTGGAAGTTTAACACTATCAAATATTCTTTGTAATCGTTCTTCTAGATATTTTAATTTTTCTTCATCAGTTAAATCTTCATAACCTTTGAATGTAGGAAGAACGTATTCATTATTTTGAGTATCTGTCTTAGTTTCTTCATTAATTTGAACAGAAGTATTTACTGTTGTAGTAATATTTTCAATATCTTTATATTCATTATAGAATTCTTTTCT
This sequence comes from Bacilli bacterium, assembly GCA_051872655.1. Taxonomy (GTDB): domain Bacteria; phylum Bacillota_I; class Bacilli_A; order RF39; family UBA660; genus CAG-302. Next base: position 9,610 of record JBJEEB010000015.1, read on the forward strand.
CATACTATTTTTTTGTTCTACTAGTTGTTTATATTCTTCTACAAGAGACTTATAGATACGTTTTGGTCTACCTTCAGCGGATTTTACTTCTATTTTTTCTTCTTTATTGTCTTTAGATAATTTTTCTATAGTTTGAAGTTCACCACTAATTCTTCTGAATTCTTTATCAGTAGCAAAATATTTATTAATTTTATCTAATTTATCTTTATCATAACTAGAAATTTTACTGCTTACTTCATTTAGTTCATGTCCTATTTCATTTATTCTAGCAATACTATCTTGACTTGTTTTTCCTGATAAACTAGATAATTCTTTATTTAAATTTTCTCTTACTCTTATTAAATCTTCATATACGATTAATTCTTCTAATAAATTATCCATATTTTATTACTCCCATCTGAAGTTTCTTATTTCTTCTGTTTCAATACCATATTCTTTTATGTATTCATCATGGTATTTTAATTTATCTTCTATTATTTTAATTACTTCTTTACCCTTTTTAGTCTTATATATATCTAAATGTTTAATTATATCTATTACAATATGATATCTATCTATCTCATTTTTTACGCGCATGTCAAATGGTGTTGTAATAGTACCTTCCTCTATATATCCATGAACTGAAATATTTTTATTTTCCCTTTCATAAGTAAATTCATGAATTAACGTTGGATAACCATGATAATTAAATATTATTGGTTTATCTTTAGTGAATAGTTTATTGTATTCTGCATCTGTTAAACCATGAGGATGTCTAGTATTAGGCTGTAGTTTCATTAAGTCTACAACATTAATAAACCTTACTTTTATTTCTGGTAAATATTCTCTTAATAATTTGACCGCGGCCATGTTTTCTAATGTTGGGGCATCTCCTATTGATACTAGTACTACGTCAGTACTTTTTTTATCATTGCTAGCAAAGTCCCATTTACTAATTCCTTTAGCACAATGTTCTTTTGCCTCTTCCATTGTTAACCACTGTGGTCTCATATGTTTTGATGCTACTATTACATTAATATAATTTTTTGTTTTAATTATATGATCAAAACATGATAATAAACAATTACTATCAGGAGGCAGATATATTCTTACTATATCGGCTTTTTTATTGGCTAGATGATCAATAAATCCTGGATCTTGATGTGTATATCCATTGTGATCTTGTTGCCATACATTGGAAGTTAAAACATAGTTTAAGGATGCTATATCTTTTCTCCATGGTAATTCATTTGCTACTTTTAGCCATTTTGCATGTTGACTAGCCATTGAATCTACAATTCTGATAAATGCTTCATATGATGCAAACATTCCATGTCTTCCTGTAAGAAGATAACCTTCTAGCCATCCCTCACAGGCATGTTCGCTAAGATATGAATCCATAACTCTTCCATCGATACTTAGATATTCATCAGTATCTTTTTTATTTAAATACCACTCTCTATTAGTTACTTCAAAGACTTTAGATAATCTATTACTCATTGTTTCATCAGGACCAAATATTCTAAAATTATTAGGATTTTCTTTTATTATATCACGAATAAATTCTCCTAATACTCGCATATCTTCTTTTTCTATGCATCCTGGTTTAGATACCTTTACAGCATATTTATTTATACTTGGAACTTTTAATTCTTTAAGTAGAATACCACCATTAGCATATGGACTATTGCCCATAGTATTATATGGTACTAAGTCTTTAATATATTTTTTAATACTTCCATCATCATTAAATAATTCTTCTGGATGATAACTTTTTAACCAGTTTTCAAGTGATTTTAAATCATCATCTGTGTCTAAAGTTATAGGTACTTGATGGCTACGAAATGTTCCTTCTACTTTCTGATTATGGACAATTTTAGGTCCTGTCCATCCTTTAGGTGTTCTTAGAACAATCATTGGCCATCTTACTCTTTCTACTTTATTATGAACTCTGGCATTATACCAAATTTTTTTTATTTCCTTTATAATGATATCTAAGGTATTTGCCATGCTTTTGTGTAATTCTTCAGTAGTTTTTCCACTTACTAAGTATGGTTTCCATCCATAACCCCAAAGTAGTGATGATAATTCATCTTCACTAATTCTTGATAATATGGTGGGATTACTTATTTTATAACCATTTAAGTGTAGTATTGGTAATACTGCTCCATCTGTTTTGGGATTTAGAAATTTATTTGAGTGCCAGCTAGTGGCAAGTGGTCCTGTTTCTGCTTCTCCATCACCTATTACACAAGCTGCAATTAAATCTGGATTATCAAATACTGCTCCAAAAGCATGTAAAAGACTATATCCTAGTTCTCCTCCTTCATTAATTGATCCTGGCACTGTTGGTGCTACATGGGAAGATACCCCTCCTGGAAAAGAAAATTGTTTAAATAATTTTTTTAATCCCTCGTAGTCTTCTGTGACATCTTTATATATATTTGAATATGTTCCTTCAATATAAACATTAGAGATTAGTGCATTTCCACCATGTCCTGGGCCTGATATATATATCATATTTAAATTATTATTTTTTATTATTCTATTTAGATGAGTATAAATAAAATTTTGTCCTGGTATAGTTCCCCAATGACCTACTATTTTCTTTTTGACATCGCTCCATTTTAATTCTTCTTTTAAAAGTGGATTGTCTAATAAATATAATTGTCCTACGGATAAATAATTGGCACATCTAAAGTAAGCATCCAATAGTTTTATTTCTTTTTTATTAATACTCATTATCTCACATCCTTATTATTCTATATTTAGTATAGCATAAATAAAAAACTCATGCAATAAATTTATATTATTTTAGTTTAAGAAAAAGAAATACTGGTTGTATAATATTTGGTGTGGGTAACTAAAATTACTTTCATCGTTTTTTATTA
>JBJEEB010000016.1:0-41233 GCA_051872655.1 Bacilli bacterium
TACACTTTTAGCATTCAATTGCACTTAATTGTGCACTTTAGATTGATTCAACGAATAAATCCTATTTTAATTCACTTAATGTTAAAGTATATATTTCGTTATCATTGACATAGAAGGATACTGTTTCTAAATTATCATATGCATCATTTATAGATAATCCTATTGTATATATTACTTCTTCAAGTATTTTATTACTATCTGGGTCACTTAATAGTAACTCATTAAAATTTAATTTTAAATTATCTCCTATTAATTCATAATCATTTAATGTTGTTGAGGCATTTAAATAACTCATTAAATTTGTTTCATATATTGGAGAACTACTTAATTCTTTTATAATTACTTTAATAGGATCGTTTTCTTCTTTATTTACATATTTTGTTACTGGGACATAGTATTTATTATCATTGTATTTATTTACATAATAAACTGTATAAGAATCTATATTATTAATAGTAACTAATTCATAATTTTTATTTATTCCATAACTTTTATCTAATACTGATGGTAATGTTTTTCTACTATGAGGAAGGTTAGTTAATATATTTCCTTCTACTTTAATTATTACTTTATCTATTCCTTTAATACTTGTTAAAGTATAAATTATTGATTCTATCATTTTTTCTTCTTCTGGTTCTGATACTTCTAGTAATTCTTTAGAAAAATTTATTGTTAATATTTTATTTTCTAGATTTATATCTAAAATACTTGTGTCTGGTGGTATGATACTTCTAAAACCATTTGGAATAATACCTGACTTTTTACCTCCAATTATTAGTCCTTCAAGTAAATCTTTTGCTTTATCTACATCACTACAATTGCAACTAGCAATATTTGTTCTTGCTACATAATCATCTCTATCCACTAAATATATTGCACTAGTGATATTATTATAAGTATATTCAATATCATCATTTTTTAATTCTATTTCTTTTCGATTATCTGGTATTAAATAAATTATTAATAGTATTAATACAGCAGTAGTAGATACCATTATTTTTTTTATGGACATTCTTTTTAACATAAACTATCACCTAGTAAAATATATGTAATAATAGTTATTTAATTACATAATAAAAGAAAAAAGCACTAATTGTGCTTATAATGATATTTCTCCAAGTTTAATTAATTCTACTACTGCTTGTGCTCTTCCTTTGACAGATAATTTTTGCATAGTATTAGATATATGATTTCTTACTGTTTTTTCACTAATGCTTAAAATATCCGCTATTTCTTTAGTGCTTTTATTATCTACTAGTAATGAAAATACTTCTTTTTCTCTTTTGGTTAGTATACCTTTGCTCATAAATACCTCACTTCCCTTATATATAGGGTGGTTAATGTCTTTTCATATTATTGTATTCTTGTATTTAAATAAAGTGAGATATTTTTACCTATATTTAATCAAATTTTACTGATATATACATTTTGTTATCAAATTCTTTTTGAACTAATCTCATTATTTCATTAGCTTTAGAGGTATTAGAATCATCAGAGTCAAGTACTACTCGAACATTATCTCCATCTATTTTGACAAAATTATCACAACTACATGATTCTTTTATTTTTGTTTCTAAAGTTTCTTCTTTAGATGAATTTTTATTTAGTAGTTTTAACTCTTCAAAATAATTATTTTTATCTTCAGTACTAATACTAGTATCTGTTAGTTTTTCTTTTAGATTATTTATTTTTTCTTGCATATTTGCATCATCTTCTACTTTTAATGATGCTACTACTGTTGATTCTTGTATTTCTGTATTTGTTTCTTCTACATTTTCTTCTGATAGTTTTTTGTCAAATACTTCACTAGGCATAGTTACATAATATATTGATAATACTAATACTAAGCTAAATAATGTTAAAAACCATAAATTTTTCTTATTAATCATATTCTTTCCTCTTCTTTCTAATAAAATATATTAATAAAAATAAAAAGTATGAAATAAATTCATACTTTTTAACTTTCTATTTTTTTAAAATAGATTTTATCCTCTTGACCTTCCACATAAGTATATTTTAAAATTAATGTGTCATTTTCCTCGAATGATACTTCATACTTACCTTTTAAGTACCATTCATTATTTATATCACCTACCATAATTAAATTATATAGTAAAAAGAAAAAAAGAGCAAGTACTTATATTCTAATTGGATCAAAATCGAACTCTACTGTAACTTTGCTATTTTTTTTATACATTTCATCGATAAATTTTAAAGTTTCATATAGTTTATCTTCTTTTTGATATTTTATTATTATTTGATAATGATATATATTATTTATTTTAAACATACTCGCAGTAGTTGGTCCTAAAATTATACTACTACTTGATAATTTGTATTTTAAATAGTTTCCTATCTTATTTGACTCTAAACTGCCTATATCATAATCTTTAGTGGATATACTTATCAATACCATATAGTAATATGGTGAATATTTAAGTAATTTTCTGATTTTCATTTCTTCTTTATAGAAAGATATGTAATCATGTTTTGAAGATAATTCAATGCTATAATGTTCTCTATTATATGTTTGAATTATTACTTCACCAGGATTTGTACTTCGTCCTGCTCTACCAGATACTTGGGATAATAACTGAAAAGTATTTTCTCCCGCTCTAAAGTCAGGTACAGTAAGTGAAGAATCAGCAGATATTACTCCAACTAACGTTACCAATGGGAAGTCTAATCCTTTAGCAATCATTTGAGTACCTATTAGTATATCGTATTTATGATTACTAAAGTCATCAATTATTTTTTCATGTTGTCCTTTTTTACTGGTTGTATCTACATCCATTCTTACTATTTTGGCATCAAATAGTTTATGTAATTCTTCTTCTAATTTTTCTGTACCAAGTCCATAATCTTTAACATTATTACCACCACATTTTGGACATATATTATTAAGTGGTACTGATTTACCACAGTAATGACATTTTAGATTATTACTACTTTTATGGTATGTATAGGTAATGTCACAATTAGGACATTTCATAGTATAACCACAGGCTTTACAACTTAATACTGATGAATAACCTCTACGATTAAGTAAAAGAATTATTTGTTCATTTTTAGATAATTTTTCTTTTATTTTTTCTTTTAATATACTTGATAGTATAAAATTACCTTTTTTTATTTCTTCTTTCATATCTATTATTTGAACTTTTGGTAAGGTACTTGTTCCTACTCTACTAGTTAAAGTAAGTAATTCATATACTTTATTTCCCGCTCTTGCCATACTCTCTAGACTTGGAGTAGCACTTCCTAATAAAACTGGGCATTTATGATAATTACTTCTCCATATAGCTATATTTTTGGCATTATATCTAGGATGATTTTCTTGTTTATATGAAGATGTATGTTCTTCATCTATTATAATTACTCCGATATTTGTAAAAGGTACAAAAACTGCACTTCTGGTTCCTATAACTATCTTTGATTTACCTTCAGTTATTTTTCGGTATTCATCATATCTTTCAGTATCAGATAGTTTTGAATGTAATACTGAAATTATATTACCAAATCGAGAAATGAATTTTCCTACTATTTGAGGAGTAAGACTTATCTCTGGTACAAGCATAATTGCATTTTTACCTTTATTAATTGCATTTTCAATAATATTCATGTATACTTCGGTTTTTCCACTTCCTGTTACTCCATATAATAAGAATGTTTTTGAAGTATTAAAAGAATTAGTAACTTTACTTACAATATCATTTTGCTCAGGTGTTAGCGTTACTTTCTTATAATTTTGTAGTCCTTTATAATTATATCTTTTTTCTTCTTCCATAATAATAGTGGCAAATCCATATTTTATAATGGTATTAATACTACTAGTCATTTTGGTTATTAAGATATCTCCTTCTTTTAATTTGCATAGTAAATTAATTTGTCCTTCATATTTACAACTTTTAATATATTTATCTATTTCTTCAATAGTTTTTATTCTTCGTAAATATTTATTATACTTTATTTTTATATTTGTGTTTACTTCAGCTTTTAATGCTTTAGGTAACATTACTTGATATGCTGATACCTGGGAGCATAATAAGGTTTTACTCATATATTCTCCTAGAAGAAGCATTTCTTTATTTAGTACTGGAGTATTATCTATTACGTCAAGAATATCTTTTATTTTAGTTTTATCATATAATATTTTGGGATTTATCTCTGTAACGAATCCTTCTATAATCATTTTACCAAAACTTATTTTTACTCTAATACCTACTTTTATTTTATCTTGTAATTCTTTTGGTACTGAATAGATATAATTTTGGTCTACTGCTTTTGCTCCTATTTGTGTTAAAACATTAATATACATATTACCACATCCATATAATATATTTATTTTATCATACTATTTTTTTCTATTTTTAATGTTGGTATTTAAACTTAAAATTAGAGGATAAAAAATGACTATATTTTTTTATAGCCATTTTCCATTAGTAAAGTTAAGTATTTCATTATTTTCATATTTACTAGTATAGTTAATAATCTTTTTGATTAATTTTTTTATACTTTTATCACTATTTAAATCAATATCATCAATATCTATAATTTTTTTTAATCCTATTTTATATTTGTAATTGTTTACATATAAATACATACTTCGATCGATTAATTTAATTATTTTGGTTTCTTCCTCATTATCTGCATTGCAAGAGAATATTAAGTCTTTATACCAATCAATTAAATCAAACGATAACTCATCTTCATAATCTACTTCTGAATTTATTATATCATCGTAATATGGACAACATTTAAGTATCTTTTTTACATTTGATATATCAATAGTATGTGTAATCATAACTTTCTCCTATATTTTACAATTACATTATAGCAGTACTTATTTTATTTGTAAAGTTTTTCGACATATTTAGATATTTTATGGTTTAAATGAGTACCATATTTTATATTATTTGTGATACTAGAAGTTCTAATTATCTTTTAAGTAATTGCAATCTTTTTTTATTTCAAATTGTATTCCCTATTCATAATATTAACTTAATGTATATCTCTTAGTCATTTTTATCTTTCCTAAATATTAAATAAGATGAATAAATTACATGAATTTGTTCATCTGTTTCATCATTTGATTAACTTGTTTTTGTGATGGAGTTCTCCCCATTTGACTCATCATTGTTTTTATCATTTGTTCATTTATTGGTGGATTTTTCTTTAATTCTTTTTTCATTAATTTTCTAGCTACTAGAAAGCCTATAATAGCTCCTACTACTAAACCACCTAATACATATAATACATCCCATAACCAGTTCATATTATCTTCCTCCTTAAATTAATTTTACTATTAAATTAGGCTTTTGTAAAGTTCATTTTACTATTTCTAACTCTTTATTACTATTTTTATTATATAATTTACATAACCAAAAATAATCCATATTTTCAAAGTCACAAACAAATAAATTGTTATTGTAATTATTTAAATATCTAAAAAAAATGGAATAATTGTTTTCAGTAATTAATTTTATATTATAATTATTTATTAATAATGTACTTTTTTCACTAGTATTTAAATTGTGTTTGTTATCTTTTCTAGTATATCCATATTTTTGTTTGAATTCATAATATATATATTCATTTAACATAGTTTTATTATAAGGATTTGCTACTGTTTCAAAATTTCGATATGTATTTAAACTATTATAACTTTTAGAGTAATATATTTCTTCAAAAATTTTATACATTTTAAATGGTTTATTTTTATACATGTAACTATAGTATCTATTAACATTAAAAATATAGTATGTTCTCATAATATCACCATGGTAATATTAACATACTATATTTATTTATTTTGTCGAATTATAAACTATTCTTTATTTTTATTATAATATCACTAATATTTAATTCAAAATAAGAAAGTACTTCTTCTTCACTACCACTCTTGCCAAAGTCATTTACTCCTATAAAATCATCCTGGGATACTAATCTATACCAATTTGGATCATTAGATAATTCTAATACCATTCTACGATATCCTCGTGGTAAGACTTGTTCTTGATAATCTTTATCTTGCCCTAAGAATAAGTTTAAATTAGGCATTGATACTACTCTTGCTTCAATATAGTTTTTAAGTAATTCATCCTTAATTCTCATAGCAAGTTCTACTTCAGATCCTGTTGCTATTAGTATTAAATCTAATCTCGTTTTTACTTCACTTATAATATATCCACCACGAGATGTTTTGTCAGCACTTGTATGTTTCATGGTTTCATTATGACCTCTTGGTAAGACTAAAGCACTAGGTTTTCCTTCTTTTAAAATATAGTTCCATGCTCCTATTAACTCTTTGTAGTCACAAGGTCTAAATACATTTAGTCCAGGGATATTTCTCAAGTTACCTAGCTGTTCTACTGGCTGATGTGTTGGTCCATCGGCACCTACTCTAATACTATCGTGAGTGAAGATATAAGTTACAGGTAACTTCATCATCGAAGACATTCTTATTTCTGGTATCATATAATCAGAAAAAGTTAAAAAGGTACTACCAAAACTTCTTATATTAGTAAGAGCAAGTCCATTCATTATTGCTCCCATTAAAGCTTCACGAACTCCAAAGTTTATATTTCTACCTATATTATTATCATACGAGAATTCTTTTTTTCCTTTTAGATATGTTTTTGTACTACATACTAAATCAGCACTCCCTCCCATGAAATTAGGGATAAATGAAGCAATAACATTCATTATTTGATAATTAATATCTCTCATTGCTTTATCTTCAAATATTTTACCTGTATCAATGACCGCTGCTATATCAAGAATTATCTTTTCATTTTCTATTATTAGGTTAAGATTATCTTTTTCATTATCTGTAGCATTTGCTATATACATTTCATATTCACTATACCACTCTCTATAATAATCTTCAGTTCCTTCTTTAATGAATTTTAATAGATTATTTCTTGATTCTTCATCATAGGTAAACTCTCCAATACCTTTAAGATTAGTTCTAATATTATTTAAATCTTCTAATTCAAGATTGGAATGAATTTTGTTTGTTCCTTCGTATTTGGAATATTTTCCTAAAACAGTATTTATTTTTATTATTGTAGGTTTATTACTTTTCTTGGCTTTTTCAATAGCACTAGATATATCTCCTACTGAATCACCATTTTTCACTTCGATAGTATTCCATCCCATACTATTAAATCTACCTAAAACGTCTTCATCAAATGTTTTATCAGTAGAGCCATCTGCTGTTACTTCATTAGAGTCATATAATACTATTAAATTATCTAGGGATAGTGTGCCTGCAAGTGATGCTGCTTCATAGGATATTCCTTCCATTAAATCCCCATCAGAACATATACAATATATATTATAGTCAAATAAAGTGTTCTTCTTTTTATTAAAACTTGCTGCTAGATATTTTTCTCCTATTGCCATACCAATTGAAGTAGCAAAACCTTGTCCTAAAAGACCAGTAGTGCATTCAATTCTGTTATTTAGATTATATTCTGGATGACCTGTAGTTGGAGATGCTATCTTCCTAAAATTTTTTAAGTCTTCTAAACTATAATCATCTAGGCAATAAAATAAACTAGCATATAAAAGTGCAGAAGCATGTCCTGATGATACTACTAATCTATCTCTATTACACCAAGATTTTCTTTCTAAATCAAATTTTAAATGATATGCTAAAAGCGTATACATAGTTGGTGCTAAATCAAGAGCTATACCAGGATGTCCTGAACCAGCATTATTTATCATATCAAGAGCTAATAATCTTATATCATTAATAATTCTTTTTTCATTTAGTTTCATATTAATTACCTACCTTACAAGTTAATTATAAGAAATATAGCAAAAAAAGTCAATAAAAAGAAGATTATGATTAGTAATCTTCAGTATAATTTTATTTATTTTCTAATAAAAAATCAATTATATTTTTGTGAATGATTCCATTTTGTGAATAATCTAATTTATCCATTGAAATAACATACTTTGGATAATTATCATCAATATTGTCATACGCACTAAACTCTCTTATTTCTGTTTCTTTATTTGAAAGTTCAAAAGTTACTTGATAATATTCTTTAACATTATGTTTAGTGGCAATAAAATCTATTTCTCTACCATTATTATTTCCAACACTAACATTATAACCTCTAAAAATTAATTCATTGTATACTATATTTTCAAGATATGCTCCATATTGTGTTCTTTTCTTGGTATTTAGTATTTGACCTAATCCTAAATCTGCTAAATAATATTTATCCTTTCTAGATAGTATTTTTTTACCTCTTATATCATAAGTAGAAACTTTTGACATAAGCAACGAACTTTCTGCATAATCTAAACATTCATATATAGTTCTAGATGATATAGGTATTCCTTCTTTTACAAATTCATTTAACATATTAGTTGGAGAAAATGTTTGGCTTGGATTAGTAACTAAATATTCCATTACCCTCTGAAATAAGGTTACGTTCTTAATGCTATTTCTTTTAACTATATCTTTTAAAACAATTGCATCAAAAACATCTGACAAATATGCTTTTACTCCATCTAGTGTTTGAAATTCAAATCTTTGAGGCATTCCTCCCCAAAGCAAATATTCATTGAAAGCATCTTCAATATCTCTCTTTTCTTTTAATCCTTTTAATTCAACTACTTCACTAAAAGTAAATGGTGCAATTTTAAATGATATATAGCGACCTGATAATAACGTAGCTAATTCTGATGATAATAATTTAGAATTAGATCCTGTTATAAATATTGATACATTTAAGGTTGCTTTAAATGAATTGATAGTTTTTTCCCAAGATTCTACTAGTTGTATTTCATCAAAAAACAAATAGTATTTCTTATCATCTATTATTTTTTCTTTAATATACTTATTTAATTCTAAGTAATCAGAAATATTAGAATATTCCAAATCCTCAAAATTGATATAAATTATATGTTTATCATCTATACCTTTTTCTTTTATTTCTTCAATTATTTGTTTTAATAATACTGATTTTCCACATCTTCTTATTCCCATAATTACTTTTATTAAATCAGCATCATAAAATTCTCTTATTTTTGACAAATATTTTTCTCTTTTTATCATTTTTAATCACCATTTCCATTATACTACGTTTGGTCAAAAAAGTCAATTATATTTTTCTATAGAAAAATATAATACTATTTTTAGACATTTATTTTTCTAATTATTCTTTTTAAAATTACCCCTTAAGACCTTAGGCTTAAGGGGATATATTATTTAACTATTTCAACTTTAACTTTTTCATTCTTGTGACATTTTACTTCAAATTTATAATTACATTTAGGGCATTTAACAGTATGCCTGCCCTTTTTTAAAGGTAGTCTTATCTTTTGCCCACAGTTAGGACACTTCTTATACATATGAGTATTTCTATCTTTATATTTCTTTTTATTATAATTAAATACACTTACTACTTTATTTTTTATTTTTAGATATAAATCATTTTCTTTTCTTCTTTGCTTTATATTCTTAGATAAAAATCTATAGAATATTATGATTATAAGTAATATTTCTAGTATAGTTATTATTTTACTTCTTATAAAGATATTTACTAGTATCAAGATAAAATATACTATAGATAGTACTTTATATAATTCATCTATTCCATATCTACCTATCATAAATGTTCTTAGTTTATTATTCATATTTAACTATCTCTTTATTTCTATTTTACTTTTATTTCCCATATAAGGCTTTAATACTTCTGGTATTGTTATACTTCCATCTTCATTATAATTATTTTCTATTAGAGCTATTAATGCTCTTGTACTAGCAAGTACAGTATTATTTAACGTATGTGGATAATAGTTACCATCTTCTCCTTTGACTCTAATTCCTAATCTTCTAGCTTGTGCATCTCCTAGGGTACTACAAGAACCTACCTCAAAGTATTTTTGTTGTCTTGGACTCCATGCTTCGATATCACAAGATTTTACTTTAAGATCTGCTAGATCACCTGAACAGCACTCAAGCGTTCTTACTGGAATATTCATATTTCTAAATATTTCTACAGTAAATTGCCACATCTTGTTATACCAATCCATTGATTCTTCTGGTTTACATATTACTATCATTTCTTGTTTTTCAAACTGATGTACTCTATATATACCTCTTTCTTCAATACCATGAGCTCCTACTTCTTTTCTAAAACATGGTGAGTATGAAGTCATAGTAATTGGAAGAGACTCTTCTTTTAATATTTCTCCTTTAAATTTACCTATCATAGAGTGTTCACTAGTACCTATTAAGAATAAGTCTTCTCCTTCTATTTTGTACATCATAGCATCCATTTCCTCAAAAGACATAACTCCATTCACAACATCACTTCTAATCATAAATGGTGGTATACAATAGATAAAATTCTTATCTATCATATAATCTCTGGCATAAGATAACATTGCACTAGATAATCTAGCTATATCTCCCATTAAATAGTAAAAACCATTACCACTAGTTCTACCCGCAGAATCTTTATCTAATCCATTTAATTTATTCATTATATCGGCATGATAAGGAATTTCATATCCTAGTACTATAGGATCACCAAATCTTTCTAACTCGACATTTTCACTATCATCTTTACCTATTGGTACTGAACTATCTATGATATTTGGTATTTTCATCATCTTTTCTCTTATTTCTTTTTCTAAAGATTCTTCTTCCTTCTCTAACTCTGGTATTCTACTCTTTATTTTAGATACTTCTTCTTTAATATTATTTGCTTCTTCGATTTTTTTATCTCTCATTAAAGCTCCTATTTCTTTACTCAAATTATTTATTTTACTTCTTAATTCATCAGCTTCTGTTTTTATTTTACGATACTTTATATCCATATCATAAATTTCATCTACTAGAGGAAGTTTTTTATCTTGAAACTTCTTTTTTATATTTTCTTTTACTAAATCTTTATTATTTCTTATTAAATTAATATCTATCATTTTAATCAATCCTTTCAAATCTATATTTTTGTCCTGTTACATTATCTTTTCTTTTACTTATATCTTCATCATCTAGAAACGAGGATATTGGTCTTACCCATAACTCTTCGTTATGTTTATATATTATCATATCTTCAAGTGTTTCACTGTTTTTAGCAGTACCTATTACTTCCATGGTGGAGCCTTTAAAATGTTTCCACCTACTACTAGGTAATACTTCTTCTTTTCGCATATTATCCTCCTTTAAAATAAAAAGGATAGTACTTCTTAAGGAGTGCATAGCACGGTACCATCCTTTATTTTACTTAATTTTGATAACGGCTACTAACCGGAAATGTTTACATTTCACTCCGAGGTAGAAACTTACACTTTAACTAATTACTTTTCACCAAACAGTAATTCTCTATGTAGTTAAATATATAAATCATGTCCTCATCAACATTTATATCTAAATTATAACATATTTGATTAATATTTCAATATTTTATTTAATATTTTTTAATTTTTCAAAAATATCTATCTCTTCTTTTTTAAATACTACTTCCTTATTGTTATTTTCAATCATATTTATAATATCCTCTATTTTATACCATTTTACATATGATAATTCTTTTTTTTGTACTTTAAATTCTTCTTCTTTAAGATTACATATTGTATAAAAAGGATACATAAAGTGATTATTAAATTTTTCTTTTACTAGGTATCTATCATATAATGGATAAATATTATTTTTATTTACTTTTAATCCTACTTCTTCTTTAGCTTCCCTTATAGCACATTCTATGGGAGTCTCATTATAGGAAACATGACCAGCGATAACTCCTAGCATATTGGGACAGAATCTTCTAGTTTTACTTCTTCTTTGTAATAGTACTTCTTCTTTATCATTTATTATATAGATAGTTACCTCATTATGTAATTTATTTCTATTATGAAGTTCTTCTCTTTCTAATATTTCATTAGTATTATTACCATTTTTATCTACTACTCTTAATAGTTCCAATACAATCACCTACACTACGATATTTAGTATATCATTTTTTTCTTAAATAATCTATTGGATATTTGTATTTTATTAATTTTTTAATTACTGGTTCTACTCCAAAAGTACTATTTATAGTAAATAATCCAAATACTTTTTCAGCCATTCTAAATCTTTCTTTTCCTTGATGATTATTTAATGATGCTAAATATATTTCTATAAATAAATCTCCTAGATCATAAATATTTTGTTTTAATATCTCTTCCTTAGTACTTTTACTATCTTTATAATATAAATCAGTATCAATAACTATTATTCTATCTTTTTGTGTAATAATATTATCTTTATGCAGATCATCAGTACGAATATAATGTTCTGCGAGAATAGAAAGTGATCTATATAAAGTACACAAGTTATTTAATGTATAATCAATTGGCATAGTTAAAATATCTATATCTTCTGCTTGGTAGTATTCAGATAAATAACCTAATATTTTAGTTAATGTCCGATTATAATATAAATCATATAATACATAATAATTTTTTAGATTTAATTTTCTAATTTCATTATAAATTTCTTCATCAAAATCTTTCTTATCTTTTCTTGATACTTCTGTCTTAAATATTTTTAAACATTTATTATTCTTAGTTAAATGGATATTTCCATATGTTCCTTCTTTTGTAGAACTATCAAAAGAAAAATTATGACTTTTTCCATCTACTGTATATAATCTCATAAATCCCCCAAAAATTGTTTTTATTATATCAAGTTTATTTTATATTGTCAAAGAAATTGTTTCAAGGGAATATTATAATTAAAACTTATGAGATCTATTTAAATTAATTTATCATTATTAAATACTGGATCACAAGTTAGATTAATACATAGACTTCTTAATGAATCTAAATCAGGATTATCTACTATATATGTAGCATGTGCATCACAATTATTTAGTTTATTTAGATTTTTTAAGGCTTTACTGACAATAGGATTAGTTACTGAGCATATTGACAGTGCTATTAAAACATCATTTAGATTAAGTAATGGATTATTTAAAAGTACATACTTTTTCAAGTCAAGTATTGGTTTTAATATACTTGGAGCCAGTAAATCTATCTCATCTGGTATATCAGTTAAGTATTTTATGCAGTTTAGTATTAAACTTGCTGCTGGAGTTAATAGTTCTGTTTGTCTTCCTGTTATAATTACATTAGGTATTATTTCTAGTGCTATTACTTTAGTACCAGTTTCTTCTCCTTTTTCTCTAGCTCTATTTATAGATTTAATTAGATTATCACTAACATTTAATTCATTCATTAATAATTTTATTCTCTTTGGTATATCTGGATCAATATCATCTGTTTTGACTTCTACTAGTGACTTATAATATCTTCTTATTATTTCTTTTTTAGCGGCCATACTAATTATATCATCATCGATTATACATTTTCCTATAGAATTGACTCCCATATCAGTTGGTGATTTATATATATCTTCTCCAGTTATTTTATGTAAAATATCTTTCAGTACTGGGAATACTTCTAAATCTCTATTATAGTTTACAGCGCTTATTCCATAAGCTTCAAGATGAAATGAATCAATCATATTTTTATCTTTCAGATCTGCAGTTGCAGCTTCATAGGCCATATTTACTGGATGTTTTAGAGGTAAACTCCAAACAGGAAATGTTTCAAATTTAGCATATCCTGCTTTTATTCCCCTTTTATATTCATGATATAATTGTGATAGACAAGTTGCTAGTTTGCCACTACAAGGTCCTGGAGCTGTTACCACTACTAATGGTTTTGTTGTTTCAATGTAAGGATTAGCCCCATACCCCTCTTCACTTACTATTACTTCGACATCAGTTGGGTATCCTTTTGTATAAGTATGAACATATGATCTTATTCCTATATTATCTAATTTTTTTCTAAATTTACTAACACTAGCTTGTCCATTATATAAAGTTATTACAACGCTATTAACATTTAATTTTAGATTTTTAAATACATGAATAAGTCTTATTACTTCATCATCATAACTTATTCCATAATCTGCACGAATCTTTTTTCTTTCAATATCATTGGCATTAATACAGAATATCATTTCTGTTTCATCTTTTAGTTCTTTTAGTAATCTTATTTTTGAATCTAATTCAAATCCAGGTAGTACTCTTTTGGCATGATAGTCATCAAATAATTTACCTCCAAATTCTAGATATAGTTTATTATCAAATATTTTTATTCTCTCTTTTATTGTCTCTATCTGTATTTTTACATATTTCTCATTATCAAATCCTTTTTTACTGTTCTTTTTTTTATTCATATTTATACCTCTCTATTATATGTTAATTATATCATAGAGAATGTTTTACCTACAATAATATTTATTATATTTGACACTTACTAGACTATTATTTCTTATTTTACTTCAAATTAAAATCTTAAATTAAATAATTTATCTTCTTCATTGATTTAAAACATGTATATTTTTTAATCTACTTATTATGTATCTTCTTTAATTTATTTAGTAAATTATTTACTATGTCTTTATCTTCTATTTTATTTATACTGGTACACTTCTTACCTATATCTTTTAGACTACTACCTAGATTATATAAAGTAGTATTATCTCGTATAATAAATCTATCATGAAATATAGATGTATTTATGATAGTTAGATTATTATACTCTTCTTCATATTTTTCTTGGCTATACTATCTATATTTTTAGTATATATTTTAATATTTACTTTAATATTTCTTGTTATATCAAATAATTCATCTTCCAGCATAATTATCAATAATTATAATTTCTTTCTTAGCTTTACCTAATATTTTTATAAGCAATGAATAGGCATCATATATTTCTCCATCAAAGAATATATGATTTATTTTCTCTTTAGTACTTAATTTATCAAAGGCGTCCTGGAGAAGTTTAATATTTCTTCTATTTTCAATAACTTCTGTTTCAATATTAGATAATCTTTTATCGTAATTATTTGTATTAATATATTTTCTCATTACTACAAATGCATCCATTATGGCAATAGTTACATTAACTGCAGTCTTACTTTTTAATATTGTAGCCAACATATATATTCCCTGTTCAGTAAAAACTCTTGGTATGTACCTTCTTCCGCCATGTTCCTTTAAACTTGAGGTCGAAATTTTCGACTTCAAAATATTAAATTCATCAATAGTCAATTGAAAGCAATATCTTTCAGGAAATTTTTCAATATTATTTTTTACTGCTTCATTAATCCTTTTTGTTTCTACTTTGTATATATTAGCTAAATCAGAATCTAACATTACTGCTCTTCCTCTTATTTCATAGATTAAATCTTCAATCTTGATATCATCTTTTACTATTATATCATTCACCAAAAATACCTCCCTTTATCATTTTCTTAGTCTCTATAGTAGTATAAATATTTATATATGTCAATACATAATTTTTAAAAGAGAGACTTATTTGTTAAGGCTCTCTTTTACCTCTTAAGACCTTAGGCTTAAGAGGAATAAATAAAAGAAGTACTAATCTATAGTACCTCTTATTATTATGAATTTAAAGACTCTGTTTCATATAAATTTTTATAAATATTACTTGTTTTTAATAATTCTTTATGTGTACCAGATGATACTATTTTACCATTATCTACTACATATATGATATCTGCATCCATAATAGTAGATAATCTATGAGCTACTATTACTATTGTATGATCTTTTACTAGATTATCAATTGTTCTCTTGATATAGTCTTGAGATGAATTGTCTAAAGCTGAAGTTGCTTCATCAAATAGTATTACTTTGCTACCCTTAGATAGCGTTCTAGCAATAGATAGTCTTTGTTTTTGACCTCCTGATAAATTAACTCCTCCTTCTCCTAGTACTGTGTCATACTTATTAGGAAGGGACATAATGTAATCATCAAGATAGGCCATCTTTGTACACTCTCTTATCTTTGAAAGCGTTATATTATTATCTATTAATTCAAAATTTTCTTTGATAGTTCTATTAAAGACAAATGGTTCCTGTCTTATTACAGATATATGTTTTCTTAGATTATCTTCAGTTAAATCTTTTATATTTATTCCATCTAAGGTTATTTCTCCACTAGTGGGATCAAATATTCTAGTTATTAAATTAAATAGTGTACTTTTACCTTGACCTGAAGCACCTACTATGGCAATCTTTTTATTTGGTTCTATTTTTAGATTAAATTCTTTTAAAATACAATCTTCATCTGGATAAGAAAAAGTAACATTTTTGAATTCAACTATACCTTTAATATTATCTATTTTTTTATTACCAAATTCTTCATCTTTGTATAATCTATTTTCTAATATATCATTAACTCTTGATATTGATACACTAACTTTTTGATATGTTTGAGTTAAATCATTAATATTTTCAATAAGCCAAGTATAACGATATACATAATATGTCATAGCTATAAAGAATGTTAAATTAATTTTATTATAATATAAAAGTATTACACAAGTAGCAAAGACTCCACATTCTAATATGCTTTTTATAAAATTTGTTTTTATATTAAAACTTTTTTGGATATCTATTTCTTGTTCTGACTTCTTATATATATCTTTAATTAATTCTATCATGTTATTTATTAAATTATTTTTTACTCCAAGTGTTTTTATTTCTCTTATACCTCTAATAGATTCTGTGGTTAAAGAAGTAAATTTATCTTGCTTATCTCTTCTTTCTTTATGGATATTTTTTAATAGTGGATTATATTTCTTTAATATTAAAAATAATATGAATACAATAACTATTATTTCTAATCCTACTATCCAAGAATTAATAAATATATATACTATTATAATAAGAGTTGCTACTAGTGATGATATCATATTAAGAAGTCTACCAAAAGTAAAACTTAAAGTATCTGCATCACTTGTTATTCTATTGATTATTTCTCCTGATGATGTTTTTTCGTAGGCAACTGCTGGTAAATTAAGTGCCTTCTTATATGTATAAAAGCCTAGTTTTCTTGTTAATTTACTTTCTTCTTTATATAGTATTGAATTAGCTTTGTGTAATACTATTCCATCCATAGTTAATTCTATTAAAAAATATATTCCAAGAAAGATTAGTGCTTTCTTTACTTCTAATTGTGTTATTGACTCTACTACTTTACCATTTAGGTATCCAGTGAATATATCACAAATACCTGAGATAAATATTATTATACTAGCAAGTATTAATTTATTAATATCTTCTTTGACAAATTTTATTAGGGGTTTAAATTCTTTTAAATTTTTCATATTCTACCTCCAATTAAAAAGACTACTATTAAATGAATAAGTAGTCTTATGATATTTTATTTTTTATAATTTTACTTTATAAAGCAAGTGAAAAACATAATAGATCTCCACTTCTATCAAAAACTATCTTATCATTATTAAAAACTTTTGAATTTAATATAAAAATCTTCATATTTTCCACTCCTTTCTTTAAATTCAAGTCAAATATATCATATTATTTTATGTGTGTCAACCTTTTTCTGTTACATTATATTTGTTATTCTAGGTAAGCCTAAGGTCTTACCTAGCAATTTAGAGCCTAAAAGTAGTCTCTAAATTGATGACTTTTTAGTATATTTTAACTGGAAATAGTGTTTTATAGGTAGTTTTTTTGTATTAAAAGAAGATACTTCTCATATTCTTTTTATTATTTTTACTATTTAACATTTATTCCTCGTATATATACTGGATTATTGCTATTTCTTCTTACTAGTTTCTTTGCCTCATTTAGTTTAACTATATCTTTATCCATGTACTCGCTTAGTTTTCTTCTAAATACTCTTAGGAAATCTACTCCTCTTACTTGAAACTCCATATACATTTCTTTTAATATTTTATCAGATTTAACAAAGTTATCGAAGTAGTTATCTACGAGGAATAGCTTCAATTCTTTATCAATACCTTGTCTATTTTCTTCATACGTTACTTCTCTACAGCTATAATCTAACGTATCGATAACGTTCATTATACCACTTGAATATAAAATATTATATCTAACATCAAATAATTTAACTTTGTTATCTGTTAATAATTTTACATCTTCTTCAGCTTTTATAGTAGCAGTTTCTAGACTATTTAAATTTACTAGTAATGGATTTATTTCATATAAATTCTTAGCTTTCTTATATGGCATAGTATAACCTACTATTTCATTTTCTACTGTAATAATATCAGTAGGCCAAATGAACGTACTATTTTTAATATTACTAAATCTTAATAGAAATTCTTTTGTATATCCCGAACTTTCATTACCGAAGTAATCATGATCGAAGTAATCATGAAATACTTTAAATACTATATTATCTTCTTTTCTTAAATAACATATTCCTTGACTTCCCTCTCCTAAATATTTTAATTTTTTCAAATATGTATTAAAATATTCTCTACTTATAAAATTCATAATAGTCTTTCTCTCTTTCTAATGTTTGATATTGTAACACATAATAAGAAGAAAAGCAAATGTTTATTTAGGTTACTAAGTATAAAATCTATTCATATTTTACCGATTACTTTATCTATTTAAAACTAAATTTTTAATTATTATTATAGTAAAATAAGTACTAATGTTTCAAGTACTTATCTATTATTTCAAATAATTTATCTTTATTTATAGGTTTAAGGAGATAACCACTAAAACCATATTTTAAATATTCTTCATTATATTCGTATTCATTATTTCTAGTAAGTAATATGACTGTAGTATTAAAGTTTCTTATATCTTTAAACTTCTTCATAATAGTCTTTCCATCTAGTGGATCCATTACTTCATCTAGTAATATTAAATCATATTTTTCTTTATTTCTAATTTTATCTAATGCTTCTTTTCCAATACTAACATAATCAAGTTCAATATTAGTATCTTTAATTAGTTTACTTATAATCTTATTAGTAGATATATTATCATCTATAAGTAAAATTCTTTTTTTGTCATAAGTATTTTCATACTTGTTAAGTTTATCTTCAGATTCTGCTAGTCTCTGATCTAATATTATTTTCATTGTAGTACCCTCACCATAGTTACTACTCGGAATAATTGTACCACCCATTAAGGTAATTAACTTTTTAGCGGTATATAAATTACTTTTAATATTATTATCTACTATTTCTTCTTTATTTTTATAAAATATGGTTTCTAATTTATTGGGTGAAATACCACATCCAGAATCTTCTACTGTGATAATTAATCTTGCTATATTATTTTTTATAATAGTACTTACATTTAATTCAATATATCCACTTTCGGTATATTTAACACTATTATCTAGAATACTTGTTAAAACATTTTTAAGTCCTAAACTATCTCCATATAGATATTCAGGCAACGTGCTATCTATACTACTTCTTAAAGTTAGATTTTTTTCTTTACATTTATCATTATATAAAGTTACTAATCTTTTTAGTAGTAATTTTATATTGTACTTTTCATCATACACTTTAATACTTGCACTATCAATACTAGATACATCTAATATTTCATTAGTCATAGTAGTAAATCTAGCAGTGTCTTCTTTAATTTTTCTAAGACAGTCACTTATATATTCTTTATCTATCTTTTTATTACTTAGTTCATCAAGAGCATAGTCAGCACTTATATTTATATCTTTATTTATTAATCTAATATCATTAGTCATATTGTATAAGAACATTGTTTTATCTTCATTAGCATTATCACTAATTTCTTTAGCTTTATGATATTCTTCAATCATTTTTACATCTGGATTTTCAATTGTAAAATACATTAGGAAAGTAATAAAAGCATGAACAGCAGTAGCAAGTAATAATCCAGGATTTTTATATTGAATATATGAACATAAACTACCAAGAGTAACAAGAATAATTACAGGAATAAATCTTTTATCTTTCCAATTTTTTATATTCCAAAGTAAGCAAAAAACTCCAATTAAACAGTATAAAACTGCTGAAAAATATATAATATTAACACTTGGTCCATAAGTATAAGCAATTTTACCAGAGTAAAAGAAATGTATAGGTAGTAAAAGTGAAGCAATTGATAAAGCAATTCCAAAAGTTATCAACATGGTCTTAATAATATTACAATATCTTTCTTTATTTTTCATTTTTAAAGCCACTAAAAAAACATACACACAAAGAAGACAATTCCACATAATTATGAATGCACAATATATCTTAGCAACTGAATAACTTATCTTTGGTATTTCTTGATACATTGGTCCAACGAAGTCTAAAATAATCTCTAATAATAATTCAACAAATGTTACTATAATAAGAATAGAATAAATTCTATTTTCTTTACTTTTAAATATTTTTTTTCTAAAATATTTAAAAGTAAAGAAAAATAAGTACTTACATTTAAGTACTTACTATTATTATTCTTCTGTCTTTTTTGAAGATTTAGCTTTTTTAGGAGCTTTCTTTTCTTCAGCTACTTTAGTTTCAGTTTTCTTTGTAGTCTTCTTTACTTCTGGTTTAACTTCTTCTTTTACAGTGCTTACTCCTTTATAAAAACCACATTTTGGACATGCTCTGTGAGGTCTAATCTTAGCACCACAGTTAGTACATTCTACTAATCCATTAGCGGTAACTTTATAATGAGTTCTTCTCATATCTCTTCTTGTCTTACTTACTTTTCTAAATGGAACTGCCATCTGTCTCACTCCTTCCTTAATAAATCTTCGAGTTCACTAAGAGGATTATTACTATTATTTAAATCATCCTCACTAATTAGTCTCCATCCATTACCTTCAAGTTTTAGATTCTTATTCTTATCACTGACTACCTTTGAAGGAACTTCGATAAGAATATTTTGCCATAAAATGTCAGTAATATCAAGAGTTTTTTGTAAATTTATACTTGTTTCCTCGATATTTTCTTCAATTTCACTAGTAAAATTATATTCATAGTCTTCTAAAGTTATATCATCCGCTAGTATCATAGTACCTGTTAGTACTCCTTCTAATGAATATGTATCATCTACTAGTTTCTTAATACTTCCTTTAAAATGAATATTATTTAATCTTCTAATACCACTTTTTTCTAAATAATCATTTGATACTATAATATCACTATCTATATTTATAGTTTTGTTATTTACTACAAGATTAAATAAATCAATTGTCATAAATTTCACCTGCCTAATAATTATATAATATTTTTAAAGAAATATCAACCTTTTTTTGATATTTCTCTATTTCTACGTTATTCTTCTTCAGGATTATTTTCTCTTTTTACTAATACTTCTCTTGGTTTAGAACCATTTTGTGGTCCAATAATACCTCTTTCTTCAAGTAAATCTACTATTCTAGCAGCCCTATTATATCCTATACGATATTTTCTCTGAATTAAGGAAGCTGATATTTTGCCAAATTCCATAGCAAATTCTACAATATCATTATATAATGGATCATCATATTCTTCTTTTGACTCATATCCATCATCATACTTTCCAGCATCAGTTCCTTCTCCAACTTTTTCTTCGGTAATTGAATGATCATAGTTGGCTTTCTGCTGAGATATTGTATAATTTACTATTTTTTGTAGTTCTTCATCACTTACATAAGCACCTTGAATTCTTATTGGAACATTTTCTCCCATTGGTTTAAATAACATATCACCTTTACCAAGTAATTTTTCTGCTCCTGTTTGATCTAGTATTGTTCTTGAGTCTATTGATGAAGATACAGCAAATGATATTCTTGATGGTATATTAGCTTTTACAACACCGGTTATAACATCGGTAGATGGTCTTTGTGTTGCAACAATTAAGTGAATTCCTGCTGCTCTTGCCATTTGAGTAATTCTCATAATAGAATCTTCAACATCTTTAGCAGCTACTAACATAAGATCAGCTAACTCATCAATAATAAATACAATATATGGCATTTTTACATAATCAGTATTTGTTTCACACATTTTATTATATGAACTAATATTTTTACATTTTGTATCTTCAAATACTTGATATCTTCTTTCCATTTCAATTACTATATTTTTTAATGCAATTGAAGCTTTTTTAGGATCTGTTACTACTGGAGTAAGTAAGTGTGGTACACCGTTGTACATAGATAATTCTACTTTTTTAGGGTCTACCATAACTAATTTTACTTCATCAGGTTTTGTTCTCATTAATATTGAAGCTATAATACAGTTTATACATACTGATTTACCACTACCAGTAGCACCCGCTATTAATAGATGTGGTGTAGAATTTATTTCAGCCCACTTTACTACACCCATAATATCTTTACCTAAACCAACTGCTAGTAATGTTTTTTCATTTGGTTCTGGTAATTTACTTAATACTTCTCTAAAAGAAACAGCACTATTTACTTTATTAGGAAGTTCAATACCAATAGTACTTTTACCAGGTATTGGTGCTTGTATTCTTACATCTTTAGCAGCTAAATTAAGAGCTATCTCTTTTTGTATTGAAAGTAATTTATTAACCTTAGTACCTGCCTTTAATTCTAACTCATATTGGGTAACTGATGGACCAATATGACATTCTTTTATTTTTCCAGGTATTTCAAAATCCGCTAATACTTTTTCTAATGTGGTAATATTCTGTTTTACTGATTCAATATTTTCTTTATCATTATTACTTTTAGTTAATTTTAATAATGTTAAAGGTGGTAATTTATAGTTTACATTTATAACTGGTTTTTCTTCTTCTAGTTCTTCTTCTTTAATCATAGTACTTGCAGTAGCTGTTTTAATAGGAATATCAGGTTCACTTACTACTTCTTTTTCTTCTTTATCAAGAGTTTTATCTACATTAGGAAGAATTATTCTACTATCAGTATCTTCATCCTTGTTATCTTTATGCTCTTTTTTCTTAATTTTTGGTACTTTAATTTTCTTAAATAAATCTATAAGACTGGTATTAAATAATAATATTGTACCAATTACAATTAAAGTAATTATTACTATTTTGGTACCATTTTTGAATAAGCTAAAGAAAGCCCAAGAAAAAATAGCTCCAATCATACCACCACCACTATTGGAAATAGCATAACTTATATTATCTACTATGTTAGCACTTCCAGTAGTACTAAATGTTTTCAATAAATTATTAAATGTTTCAGTTATTATTTTTATTCCTTCTTGCGAATGTACTTCAATATATTTTAAATGAAGTAATACTAAGAAAGATACTACTAATATATAAAATCCTATCCACCTTAAACTAAGTAAATTAGGTGTTTTTCTTTTTACTATTAAATATCCTCCTAGTACTAATATTCCTACTAATAGAAATATATATATATTTCCCACTAGAAAGACAGCAAATGATTTAATAAAATTACCAGCAGGACCATATGCTCCTAATCCGATAATTGAAGCTAATATTAAAATTATACCTACTACTTCATTGGTATATTCAAATTTCTTTTTTTCACTATCTTTTTTTGTTTTTTTCTTTGCCATTTTCTCAACCTTCTATCTATAACAATTATAACATTACCAATATTAAAAGTAAAGTTTTAGTAACTTTTTTTACAATTAATTGTAACTATTCAAGCATCTTTATAAATATAACTAATAATTAATATTTTAATATATATTTATGGCTTATATATTATAGATATGGCTGATATATTATTTTTAGACTATTCAAATTAGGCTAAAAATAACACTCTAAGATTACAAGCTTAGAGTGAATATAAGAAATAAAAGAAAACTATTTTTGATAGTCTTCTATTGTTTTAGATACTATTTCTTTTAGATACCCAGTAGTATATGTACAACCACTAATTGTATCTAAGTTATCTAAATTATCTTGATTACTAATTATCTTTTCTAAATATTTGTTATTTTTTACTATACTGGTATATGTTTCATTACTTTTTAGTAGTTCTATATTAGTAATATTACTATTATTAAATACTATTTTTAATTTTAAACTATTCTTTCCAGCATATCCTCTACCCATTACTTCATATGTAGTTATATTACCATTCTTTGTCTTAGATAAAATACTAAAGTTATCATCTGGTTCTTTATTTAATACTTTAGTACTTATAAAAATACTAATTATTACTGTTAATATTATACTTAATACTAATATTGATATTTTTATTATTTTTTTATTATATAATTTAATACTTAGATAATTTATTAATATTGTTATTAAATTAACTATTAGTATTGATATTAATACTCCTTCTGGTAATGGAGTTAAGTATCTAATTATCATTGTTATGACTCCTAGTAGTATACCACTAAGTACCTCTCCTACATGAGTAATTGGAGTTGTTACTGGATCAGTAGCCATAAATACCGCTCCAAAAAGAAGTCCACCTGACAAGATATTAAATAGTATAAACCATAATCCTATATCTTTAGTTAAACATATTATTAGACTTATTAATACTACTGTTAAAACATAACATACTGGTATTCTCCATTTTATTATTTTTTTATATGTTAAATATATAAAACTTACTATACATAATAATGCACTAGTTTCTCCTATACTTCCTGGAATATTTCCAAAGAAGAAATTTAATAAACTTCCAAATGGTGCTACTAGTTTATCATAGGTAATAACATAACTAGATGCAGTCATATTTGATAATGGCGTAGCACTACTTAACGAGTCAACTTCATAAGGATTAAGATATCCTACAACTAATGAAGAAAAAATTATTGTTATAAATAAACTTCCTACTAGAGCTGGATTTAATTTATTTTTTCCAAAGCCTCCTGTTAATACTTTAGATAAACTTGCTATTACACTACCTAATATTAATAAATATATTGGTGTATTTATCGATATAATTAAACTTAGGAATACTCCTGGAATAATAGCATATTCTTCATTAAATAGTTTATAGAAACTTTTTTTATTTCTTCTAATTAAATAATATAAATATTCAGTAATTATTCCTACTACTGATGATACTATGGCAAATATTAATGGTTTGAATATTAAATATAAGTTTCCATATCCTTTTATAACAGGATATATACCATTTTTATAGGTAGAAAATAATATAAAGAAAGATAATATTATAAGTATAGTGTACATCATTGTAGAAGTATTATTTTTATCTTTTATATAATTTCCGTTTTTTACTTTAAACTCTCTCATTATTATTCACCCTTTCTTTAGCAGATTTTACAAATTCTCTTACTTCTATTTTTGAAGGACAAATATATGAGCATAATCCACATTCTATGCATTCTTCTGGTTTTAAACACTCTATTTTTTTTGTATTATTAATATTCTTCATAATTAAAGCTGGATAAATTTTAGCAGGACATACTTCAAGACATTTACCACATGATATACATGGAAGTGATTTGTCAAAATTATTTTCTATTACTAAAATAGCATTCAAATCTTTTGTAATTATTAAATCGTCAGTAGGCACGCTTTTGCCCATCATTGGACCTCCCGCTATAAAAAGAGGATTTTTTATTTTTTTATATCCATCTAATGATGAGATTACTTCACTAGCTAAAGTACCTATTTTTACTTTAACATTTGTCTTTTTCTTAATTCCAGGTCCTGTTATTGTTATTATTCTTTCAGTTAATGGTCTATTATATTTTAACATTTCATATATAGCATATATTGTACTTACATTATTTACTAGTATTCCTTTTTCAATAGGATATTTATCATACTCTATACCTAAAGTATTTTTTACTACTAGTCTTTCCCAACCATTAGGATAAATATCTTCAGTTAATGTTAGACTGATGTTAGGATAAGTTCCAATATACTTATTAATAGCAGTTATTGCTTTAAAACTATTCTTTTTTAGGACAATATAACTTTTCTTTATATTAAATATTTCCATTATCTTATCTACTGCTTCAAGTATTTCTTCGGGACTATCTTTCATTAAGGCTTTATCGCATGATACAAATGGTTCACATTCTACTCCATTTACTATAAGGTATTTTATATTATTGTTTTTGTATTTTAAAAAGGTTGGAAAGTCACTACCTCCTAGTCCTGTAATACCATTTTCTCTTAAACTATCAATAAATTCTTCTTTAGTGTAATTCTTTTTTGTTATAACTTTACTTTTTTCATATTTTTCTTTAAAATCATTTTCTATTACTACACATTTTATTTCTTCACCATTATTTATGGTTTTAGTACTACCTATTAAAGCATAACCTGATACAGAACTATGAATAGGAAAATTTATTTCTTCATTTACCGCTATTACTTCACCTTTATGAATATAATCTCCAGACTTTACTAAATGTTTGTACTTTATACCATTTTTATTTTCAAGTGGAATATAAACTAACTCAGGTTTAATATATTTTTCTATTTTATATATGGTTTCACTATTAATATGTACTTTCATTTCTATTCTCCTCTAGTATATAATAACACAAAATAATAGAAAAAGATAGTATTTCTACTATCTTAAATTTGATTTTGCATTTAAGTTAAATAGTTCTGATGCTGCTATATCATAGATTTTTTCGGCATCTTCATATGATTTTGCCATTTTCATTTGTATATAATATTTTATACCTTTTCTATATTCATCTGAGTCATGTTCATAGGTTTCTTCAAGAATTGCTTTAAATCTTTCTGTAACTAATATATGACCATTTGTAGCAAAATTATATGTTTCAATCATAATTTCTTTTATTGGTTTTGTATCTGAAAATATTATTTTTTGAATTATATTAATATTTTCTTTATTATATTGTTCTTCTAAAAGAGCATTAACAAACATCATACAACTTTCATCTTTTCTTTTTATAAACTCATTAAAACTCTTTTCTAATTCTTCTTTTGTTTTAGCATTTTCTACGTCAGCATCCAAAATATCAGTATCCTTCTTTAAAAAATCAAACAATTGTGAGGCTGATGATCTATTTGGTTCTTTTTGATAGAATTGCTTAACCGCTATAGGTATATTAAATAATCCTTTTTGATTAATATCGATATCTTTAAATATATCTCTTATATACTTATAAATTACAAGTATTTGATAATCAAATTCTGATTGTATATTTTTTTTCTTGTTTATAAAATCTACTTCTATTACTTTTGATTTTTCATTGTATGCTTTTTCTAGTTCATTTTCTGTAAAATTATAATTTAAATTAAATCTTTCTAATGCTTTTTCTATTTTACCCATTTTATTACCTCCAAAATGCTAGATATGAAATGAATAATAAATATATGATTGTCAGTATTGTTCCATTTATTATATCTTTAGTTTTTGATTTATCTGGTATTCCTACCATCATTGATACTAGAATCCCTCCTACAAAACCTCCTATATGAGCAGCCATATCTATTCCTGGAGATAGAAATCCTATAATTAGATTTATGATTAAAATTGGTATAATTGAACGAACTAAAGCTTCACCAAGATATGTACGATAGTGCATTCCAAAATATAGTAATGCTCCTAGTAAACCGAAAATTGCTCCTGATGCGCCTGCAGATATGACATTATGTGAAAACGCTATAGATAATATACTTCCAAATATTCCACTTAATATAAATATTATTATATATTTTACTTTACCAAAGAGACTTTCTACTTCTCTTCCTATTATATATAGTGAATACATATTACATAATAGATGCATAATTCCTATATGTAAAAATATTGATGTGAACAAGCGATAGTATTCTCCATTTTTAACTAAAACATCTAAATTAGCTCCAAACTTTAATAGTGTGATATTATTTGTGCTGCCATTTCCAAATATTTCCATTATTATATATAATAATATACATATGGCTATAATTATATATGTAACTATAGGTTTCTTATATGAAAATATTTTTTCTGCAACTTTATTTCTTTTTTCATTCTTTTTATTAATATTATCAGTTACTTTAATAAAATATTCTAATCCATCTTCTTTTCTATTTGTTTTTTCAACAATATTAGGAAAGGCGCTTACTAATTTAGGATTATTTATATCTTTTTCTTTAGTTATTAGGACATCATCATTATTAAGTATTTTCTCATCTTCAATATCTGTATATATACTAAGTACTTTTAC
Organism: Bacilli bacterium; assembly: GCA_051872655.1. Lineage (GTDB taxonomy): Bacteria > Bacillota_I > Bacilli_A > RF39 > UBA660 > CAG-302. Next base: position 27,962 of record JBJEEB010000016.1, read on the forward strand.
TTTAAATGACAATGTTTTTCTTTTTACTTGTTTTACTATTCTATCTAGTTTAAATTTATCAAAATCTAATTGTTCTTTATTATGAATATGATGTGATACAATTCTTACTATTTTGTAATTATTATCTAAATTTTCTAACCATATTTCATCATTTAATCCATGAATAATCATTGGTTTATAATTTTCTTCAGTAATAAAATAGTTAATTAAATTCATTATAACTAAGTCATCACTTTTTAATACGATTTCTTCCATAGTAAACCTCCACGTATATATTATACTAAATTTTTTAAAATAAATAAAGTCTTTTCACAGGATTGAATCTTTTTAATATAATATAGAGAAAGGAGACCATTTTTATGTATAATAGAAGAATGATGAGGCCGATCAATATGGGTGGTAATAGATTTGGCGGGGGATTTCTTGGGCCATTTATTTTAGGCGGTATTACAGGTGGATTACTTGCTCCAGCATTTTATCCTAGACCTTATCCTGTTCCTTATGGACCTTATCCTGTATATCCACCTTATCCTGTATATTATTAAAACACCATTTGGTGTTTTTTAATTGCTTATTTTAATATAATTTGCTATAATTATGTTATGAAAAAGTTTAATATGATTGATGAAAGTTTTATATGTGAAAATTGTGGTAAATATGTTAATAAATTGGAATATACTGCTAGAGACCATTGTCCATATTGCTTATATTCTAAACATTTGGATATTAATCCTGGAGATAGAATGAATACATGTATGGGACTAATGAAACCTATTGGCATTGAAAAATTTAAAAACAGCTATAAAATTATTTATAGCTGTGAAAAGTGTCATAAATCTCATAAAAATATCATGGCTACTGATGATAACTTTGATATTATTATTTCTTTATCTAAAAATGTTTAGAATAAACTTGGTAGTAAATCTAATATTAATATAAAAACAAATAAAATTACAATAATGAGAAGTGCTATTTTAAATTCTTTTGTAAGATTTAAATTAATCTTCTTTTTTTTTGGTTTATTATCAGTTGTAACATACGTCTTTGTAACATTTTGATTATTAATATTTTGATTATTTACTACATTATTGTTAGTTGTATTAGTATTTTCTCTAACAATATTCAAATTTGTATTATTTATATATGCATTATTTATATTAGTATTATCATTAATATTACCATTATTATTTACTGGCATAGTCGTTGCTGATTGGATATTAACATTCATTGTATCATTAATATTTACACTAGGATTACTAATTGCGGTATTTAAATTACCTGTAGCCCTATATGGAGTAACATTATCTTTTTCATTATTATTATCAAAGTTCATTTAAATACCTCCTTAACTATAGAAAAGATTTAGATATTCTAAATCTTATAAATTCCAATTATTATTATTTTGATTATTAGGTACTTGACCATTCATAACAAATGTAGATCCACCTTGTATATAATTACTATTTTGATTCATATTATTAGCAGTTTCTTGTGGTAATGGATTAACATTTGGAACTACATTTTGCATACTATTCATTTGATTCATTGGTTCTGCAACAGGTACAGACTGCATATTAGCATTTGGTATGACTCCTGGATTAATATTATTTGGAGTAGCATTTGGTATTGGTGCTACATTAATACCACTATTAGGTACTGCCATTGTTGGAACAGCTGTTTGCATCGCAGAATTAGGCATTACTGGTGCAACATTAGGAGTATCTACTACTGGTTCTGCTGTAGGTGATACCATTTGTGGTACAACATTTTGATTCATATTTATATTTGGTATACTATGCACTTCAGCAGGCTCTACTACTGGTGATGGTATACTATTTACTTGATTATTTATTATTGGTGCTGGTTCTACTGGTTTTGGTATTGAAACTTCTCTTGGTTCAAATCTAGGTGTTTGTTCAGATGCTGGAATAAAGAATGAATCACTACTAGTCATATTCTGATTAACTTCTGGTGTAGGATTTAGGTTTATATTGCTATTGATATTTGAATTATTTCCTATAAAATTATTATTCATATTATTAAGTTCCATATTAGGATTTACTGTATTCATATTTTGCATCATGTTATTATTAATGTCCATGCCTTGTGTATACATCATATTATTCATATTATTCATATCATTAAATCCCATATTTACATTTTGATTCATCATATTTGGATTAAAGTTCTGACTATTCATCATGTTAAAATTGTTATTTAAATTATTATCTTGATTACTCATCATATTAAAATCACTATTAGTATTATTAATTTGATTTTCATTTTCTTTCTTTTCCCTTAATTTCTTTTTTCTCTTAGTGTCTGCTAGAAAACCTACTACTGTAATTAATAAAATTACTAAGACTATCAAAACCCACACATAATATTCTAATAAAAAATCTACTATAGCTTGCATATATATTTCCTCCCTATTTACTCTAATATAAGAATAACATAATTATCTACAAAAATCAACAATTAATCGCCATCAATAATGCTTTTATCAATAAAGCTTATACTTTTTGTAGATAAATCTAATGATTCTTTGTATTTTCCTCTTCTAAACAATTCTTCTGCTTTAGTTAATGCTATATCTATTTCTTCATAACTACTACGATATCTATTACCATAGACTATCATTTTTTCAGCCATATCAACAACTTTAATCATATCATTTGTTTTATTATATATTTTAAATACTAAATCTCTTGCAGTATCTACTCTAATGTTTAATATTTTAATTACAATTGGCTTTTTGTCTAATTCCTTTACTATTTCTCTAATAGCATCTTGTGCTTCAGTAAGTTCTATATAATAACTACTAGGAATTACAGGTATTTTATAATCCTTTAAACGATATTTTGACTTTTTAAGTAATTCTTCAATTGTATTTAATTGTTCTCTTGCTCTTGTTTCATCATCTTTCATACTAGTAATTGACCTTAATTGATAATCTAAATCATCTTGTAATCTTGATAGTTTTAGTGATAATCCATCTAATTCATCTACTAGTTTTGAATAGGCAAATGTTTTCATTTTACCTTGATCTACTAATATCTTATAGTCTTTATTTATTTTCTCTAAATTTTTATTTAAAATACTAAATTTATTTATATCTTCATTTGATAAATTATAATTGTATTTTATATCATCTATTTGAAGATAAATATCTCTAACTATTTTATTAATATTATCTATCTTATAACCTAATTCTTTGATATTTTGCTTAAATAAATCTTTGCATTCTTTTTCTTTATCAAAATCATTAAATAATCCATTAAAATATTCAATAAATGTTTTTAATTCTATTATGGAATCATTCATTTCTAATTTTTTTAAGTTTTCAATAATTTTATTTATCTTATCTTTAATTTCTTTAATGTTATATTCAACGTTTAAATAATCTAGAGGATATCCATCTCTTCGCATTCTATTGTAGTATATAATAGTATCTTCTATTTTATTTGGCATAACTACAGTAGCCATTAAAACAATAGTTGGAACATCTGCGAGTAACTTATCCATTTTCTTTATTTTATTATCTAAGAGTACTATTTTCTTTTCAACAGATACATAATCATTATTATCCATTGCTCTTTCGAAATCAGCAAATAATTTATCTATCTTACTAAATTCTTCTTCCATTGGTTCAGTAATTTCACCAAATTCTTTTTTTGTTCTTTCAAATTTATTTTGCTGCTCACGATATACTATTTTTAATTTAGTAATAAGTGATCTATTTCTCTCTTCTGATTTAGTAATTAGTTGAACTTCTTCAAGTAATTTATCAGTCTTTTTCTTTAATACACGAAGTTCCATCTCAATATTAGCCATTTTTCTGATAGCCTGTTTATATTCTTTTCTATCTATTAAAAAATCAGCATCAGATATTGAATCTGTAATATTAGGTATAGCCTCATCTCTAATTAATTTAAAAGTTTTATCCCAATCATCCATTTTTTCTTTTAGATTATCAGTCTTAACTAGTTCTTTTACTTTGGTTATTTCACTAAGTACTGGAACTCCTAGTAGGCTATTCTTTTCAATATCTAATTCTTCTATTTCTTTTTTATATTTTTTACTCTGATTGTTTTTAATAATAACAATAGTAATAATTATAAGGATAACTGCCAATATAAAAGCTGATATAGTAATTAAAAGGACACTATCCATATTGTTACCACCTTTCCTACCTATAATATTATTTTACCACACTTTTAATTTTTTTAACATTATTTTTTACATAAATTTCAAATTAATTTTATAATTAAAAAAATAGAAGATTTTTTCTTCTACTTTTCTTTTTTATTTATCATTTCATCAATAACAGTTCCTATCGTTGCCACATTCTGTAAATTAGATGGTACTATTATCTTTGTTGATTGTCCATTGGCTACTTTTTCTAAAGCTTCATAGCTTTTAAGTGTAAGAACAGAACTATCTGCTTTTGCTTCTTTAAGTAGTTTTATTCCATCAGCTTCAGCCTTTTTTAACTTAAGCATAGCTTCAGCTTCTCCTTCGGCCATTTTAATTTGAGCTTCTTTATGTGCTTCAGCTTTTAGAATAGCAGATTCTTTTTCTCCTTCCGCTATTAAAATACTAGATTTTTTTTCTCCTTCTGCTTGAAGAATTTTTTCTCTTCTTTCTCTTTCTGCACGCATTTGTTTTTCCATAGCTTCTTGTATATCTCTTGGTGGTAAAATATTTTTTACTTCTACTCTATTTACTTTGATTCCCCATGGATCTGTTGCTTCGTCTAGTATGCTTCGCATCTTAGCATTAATAATATCTCTTGAAGTTAGAGTTTGGTCAAGTTCTAATTCTCCAATGATATTTCTAAGAGTTGTTGCTGTTAAATTTTCAATAGCATTTATTGGATCTTCAATTCCATAAGTGTATAGCTTAGGATCCGTTATTTGAAAATATACAACAGTATCAATTTGCATTGTAACATTATCTTTAGTGATAACTGGTTGTGGTGCAAAGTCTTTTACTATTTCCTTTAAAGTTACCTTATTAGATACTCTATCAATAAAAGGTATTTTAAAATGAAGTCCATTACTCCATGTAGCAAAATAACTACCAAGACGTTCTATGACGTAAGATTTTGCTTGTGGTACTACTTTAATATTTGGAATAATAAATATAAGTACCAATACTAAAACTATAATAAAAATTTCCATATTATTTTTCCTCCCATTTTTCAACTTTTATTTTTGTACTACTGATAGAAAGTACTTTGACAATTTCATCTTTTGAGATATCAGTATCTGAATAAGCTGACCACTTCTTACCATCTACTTTTACTTCACCAATATTATCTTTTGTAATATTTTCAGTGACGATTCCTTTCATTCCAACTATTCTATCAATATTAGTTTTTACTTTATCTTTTTTTATTTTCTTATATACTTTCTTACTAAGAGGCATAAGTAATACTCCTAGAATAACAAAAGTTCCAAACTGTATATATAAATTATCACAGAATAGCGATATGATCATTGTAACAATTCCACTTATAACGAACCATATACTGACTAAATTAGTAGTTAACATTTCAAATATTCCTAAAATAATAACAATAATAAGCCACATATAAACCATCTTTACCACCTATTTTCTTATATGTAAATATTTATTAAAATATTATTTTTCTGTATTAATTATATTAAAAAAATTAGAAAAATTCAATATTTTATCATCTAGTCCATTCAAATTCAAAATCAAGAATTCTAACTGTATCTCCTTCTTTTATACCATTTTTAATAAGTTCTTCGTCAAGTCCCATCTTTCTAAGTTTATTAGAAAATCTTTCATAAGCCTCCTCGGTATTGAAATTTGTCATTTTAAATAGTTTTTCAATAGCATCCCCACGTACTACATATACATTTTTATCTTTGGTTATAGTAAATGGTTTTTCTTTCTTAAACTTGTATAAGACATGACTTTCTTGAACTTCATCTGAATATAATTGTTCTCTATCTATCTCTTTTACTAAACTAGATAATCTATCTATTACTTTGTCTAGTCCTTCATTTATTAAAGCAGTTACTTCAAATATATCTTCATTCTTAATTTTTTCTTTAAACTTCTTTAAGTTTTCTTTAGCTTCTTCGCCATCCATTTTATTAGCTATTATTATTTCTTTTTTTGTAAGTAATTTTGGGCTAAATTCTTCAAGTTCTTTCCTGATAGCTATATAATCTTCATATGGTTCTCTTCCTTCGGTACCTGCCATATCAATAACATGGGCTATAATTTTAGTTCTCTCAACATGTTTTAAAAACTTATGACCTAGTCCTATTCCTTCACTTGCACCTTCAATTAATCCAGGAAGATCCGCTACTACAAAGGTATTATCATTTGTCTTTACGACTCCTAAATTAGGTGATAGTGTTGTAAAATGATAACTTGCTATTTTAGGATTAGCATTTGATATCATAGAAAGGATAGTACTTTTACCTACAGATGGCATACCGACAAGTCCAACATCTGCGATCATTCTTAGTTCTACTTTAATATTTCTTACTTCTCCTGGTTCTCCTTTTTCGGCATATGATGGGCATGGATTGCTTCTGGTAGCTAAACTAACATTACCTCTTCCACCTCTTCCACCATAGGCTATAGTTGCTTCTTCTCCATGAGAAGTTAAATCAGCAATTACTACTCCAGTATCACTATCTTTAACAGTTGTTCCAACTGGCACTTTGATAATTATATCTTCACTATTACTACCAAATTTGTTCTTGCCTTCACCATTTTCACCATTTTTTCCTTTAATCTTTTTTTGATATCTTAAGTCTATTAGTGTTTTTAGTCCTTCATCTGCCTTAAAAATTATATCTGATCCTTTTCCTCCATTACCTCCGAATGGTCCTCCCATTGGAACGCAGGCTTCTCTTCGAAAAGCCATACACCCATTACCTCCGGTTCCTGCTTCTACTTGCATTATTACTTCATCTACAAACATGTTATCACTATCCTTCGTATTTTACTTTAAATGTAACTACCAGATATAATACTATTATGAGAATAATATATATACCTGCTACCCAAATTATTCTAAAATAATTTATTTTCTTCTTTTCTTTTTTTTCTTTCATTTACAACTTTCCTTACTTTATTTATTATTTTATCATAAATATCTCTTAAAAAATCTATTACATAGGTATCAATAAATCCAAGCACTAAAATAAAGATAACATTTACTATACCAAATTTTGAAACTAAAAACAAGTCTGGAAGTAAAATTAATAGTTCAAAAAATGATATACTACAAAATATTAATAATATTTTTCTCCATAAATTTAATGGTTTACATATTGTATATAATAGTCTTAAAGTTATTAATCCTGTTAGTGATACTATTACTAAACGATAATTATCAAAATCTTTACCAAATATGCTACAGAACATAATTATAATAAAGATATTTAATACTACCATTATTCCATTAGGTAGAGCATTTCTAAAGACATTAATTATAAAATCTTTGCCTACTTTATTATAGTTTGGCTCCAAGGCTAAAAAGAATGATGGTATTCCTACACAGATGGCACTTATTAATGATAATTGTATTGGATAAAATGGATATTCATATGCTAGAATTATTGAAACTAGAGATAATAATAATGAATATGTAGTTTTAATTAAATACATTGAAGCTACTCTTTCTATATTGTTTACAACTCTTCTTCCTTCATTAACTATTCCTGGTAATGTACTAAAGTCATTATTTGTTAGCACTACTTCACTGACACTTTTAGCAGCTTGTACACCACTACCAAGAGCTATTCCACAGTCTGCTTCTTTTAAAGCTAAAATGTCATTTACTCCGTCACCAATCATACTTACAGTATTATTTTCTTTTAGTGCTTTGATGACTATTTGTTTTTGACTTGGAGTCATTCTACCAAAAATGGTTATTTCTTTTACTACTTTGACTAACTCATTATAATCTTTTGGTAAGTCTTTTCCTTCAATAAATCTATCATAACCATCAAATTCTAATTGTCTTAATATGTTTGATACAGTGACAGGATTGTCTCCAGATATTATTTTTATCTCTACATCTTGCTGTTTAAAGTAGTTTAATGTATCTTTTGCATTTTCTCTAACATTATCTTTTAGTATTATAAAAGCATCTACTTTAATATCAGTATTACCACTAGCGAGGGTAATAATTCTATATCCTTTTAAAATGTATTTTGTTAATTCTGTGTAATCAGTTAATTTTTTATCAGTAATATATTCTAGAGCTCCAAGGTAGTATTTAGTATCATCTATTTGAGTAATACTACATTTCTTGCTAGAAGAAAAAGCTGCTCTATCTGTTACATTTAAATTATTTTTAATACCATATTTCTTTTTTAAAGCTATATCTGTAGCATTATTTCCTTCTTCAGTATTTATATTTGCTATAATATCATCTATATTTATTTTATTATTTAGTACAACAGTATCTATTACTTCCATAGTGCCATCAGTTATAGTACCTGTTTTGTCTAAGCATAACACATCAGTACAAGAAAGTATTTCTATACCATGTAATTTTTGAATAAGAACTTTCTTTTTGGCCATCTTTACTACTCCTGCAGTTAAAGCAATGGAAGTAAGCAGTACTAATCCTTCTGGTATCATACCAATTATTCCTGCAACTGTTGAAAGAATTGCACCACTGTAAGATTGTTTACTATAAAAATATTGACTTATAAATAGTAATATTCCTACTGGAATTATTAGAAAAGTTATTATTTTTAGTATTTTGTTTATTGTATTTTGTAGATATGAAGTATTGTCTTTTACTGATGCTGCATCTTTTACTAATGAACTGGCATAACTATCTTTACTTAGACTAATTACTTTAGCATACGCTGTTCCGCTAGTAACTATTGAACCAGATAATATTTTGTCATCTTTTCTTTTTTGAATAGCATTACTTTCACCTGTTATTATAGACTCATCTACTTCAAGTGAACTTGATTTTAATACTTCAAGGTCTACGAGAATATTATCTCCCGATGATAAATATATAGTATCTCCAAGAACTATTTCTTCTTTTGATATTTCTTCTTTTTTACCATCTCTTACTACAGTTACTTTTTCTTGATTTGTTACTCTAATATTGTCTAGTGTTTTTTTTGCTTTTAATTCTTGATATATAGCTATTATAGTATTAAATATAGCAGTTCCAATAAAGGTAATATTTTGAATAGAACCTGTAGTTAATACTAATATTACTAGAGAAATATTTAATATATTAAATAGTGTAATTGTATTAGACAATACTATTTCTTTGGCTGTTCTTGTATATTTTACTTTTTCATCATTTGATAATCCATTATTTTTTCTGTATTCAACTTCTTGTCTTGTTAATCCTTCCATAAATTCCTCCTAGTTAAAAAGAGCTTCTACAGCTCTTTATCTACTGAAATATCCTCCGCCGCTGTAATATATAGCAGGGAAATTTATTATATTTCTTGGGTTAAACGAATTGGCATTGAAGTTATAGGCATTAAGGCCATAAGCCATACCAAAGTGTAAGTGTGCCCCTCCTGTACATCCATCATATGAAGCAGTAGATCCTCCTCCTACTTCTCCTATTTTAGTATAAGGCGTAACTTCCTGATCAGGAGATACTGATATTCTAAGTAAATGCATATATACGGTAGTATAAGGTATTCCATTGATACTATGATATACCCATACCATATTACCTCCACAACTTGAATAATTTACTACTCTGGCTACTCTTCCATAGGAGGCAGCATATACTGTTGTTCCTTCATTAACACAATCTAAGTCAATACCATGATGACCACCACCGCCTGACCAATCTGGCCTGATATTATATCCTGTATATTCACTGGTTACACAGCCCCAACTAAGTGGATAGCTCCATCCAGTAGCATCGATAAGAGTTATACCACCTTGAGAAGTTTTACCACAAGTAGTTATATCTTCATTATCTTTGCAACCTTTATTAGTAAGTCTTTTTATTTCTGATTTCATATCTTCAATATCTTGTTCAATTGTTGTACCAAGTTCTTTATATCCTTCAAGATTTGATCTTAAAGTAATTAATTTGGAATTTAGATTATTACTTTCTGTTTCAAGATTACTTCTTTTAGTGGATAAATCACTTTTTTTCTTTTCTAATTCTTCTACTAATTTTGTTAATTCATTCATCAGATTATCATTATACTCAGTAAGTTGTGAAACAACAGAATATCTATATATAAAATCAGTGTAAGATTCTGCTTCAAAAATATATTCTAAATAAACATTTTCTCCTGATGATACTTGAAGAAATTTTAATAATTCATCAGTTTCATCTTTTTTTTCTTCAATCTTCTTTTGATTATCTGAAATATCTTCTTCTGCTTTCTTTATTTCACTTTTAATACTATTTATTTTTCCAGTAAGTGTATTTATTTCACTAGTTAATGAGCTTATTTGCTCATCAGTTAGTTTTTTATTTTTTGTATTTTCTTCATACTGGGCTTCTAAATTAGATAACTCTTTTTTTAAATCTCCTAGTGTCTTAGCTTCTACTTTATATAAAGGAATAAATATCATAATTAATAACATTAATAGTATAAATATTTTCTTCTTCATTTTATCTCACATCTTTCACTATAATTATATATTAAATATATTTTTTAGTCAATTAATTTAATTTATTTTACATTATTTAACATAATAGTATTTTATTAGATACTTATACATTTACATTTTTTAATTTAGTATATAATTTCTAGAAATTATTCTACTATCACTAGAATACTCTATATAATAATGATTATCTCTTTTACATATAATAATGCCTATAGTTTTATCTTGATTAATTGTCTTAATATTTTTATCTATATAATTCATATATACTTCTATTTGACCTATATGTTCTTTCTTTAGTTCTGTTACTTTAAGTTCTATTACTACAAAACAATTATAAATATAATTAAAAAGTAATAAATCTATATAATTATAAGTATTGCCTATTTTTATCTTATATTCATTTTCTATAAAACTAAATCCGATACCAAGTTCTTTTAAAAAAGATCGTATATCTTCGAGTATTAAGTTTTGTAATATTTTTTCAGATATTTCTTCAGTATTAATCTTATATTTGTTTTTTATAATTATGGGATTCTTAATAAAGTCACTTACTAAGATTTCTTCCTTATTAATTAATTTTAATTTAGTATTATTATCAAGTCTTTCATATTCTTTATTTTTAATTCTTTCTATCAACTGCCTTTTACTTAAACTATGTTGTATTGTTACATTTATATAGTAATTAATTTCATCAATATTTTTAATTGATAATAATATACAATAATGACTCCAACTTAATTGGGCAACCACTGGTTGCCCTTTTTCACAGAACAAATAAAACTTTCTCATATTTTTTAAATTTCTAGTAGAATAACCTTTTCCTAACTCATTAGTTAGTCTTTTAGAATACTCTTTAATCAGTCCGTCTCCATATCTAGCTCTATTCTCTCCTCCTTGTGCTTCAATAAGTAACTTTCCTACTTCATAATAAGTATTAAGTTCATTTCTATTTTTTGAATAATCTTTTATTTTCTTATACACTTCATTATCTATTAGTTTGATTTTTATTTCATTATAATAATAACTTTCTTTCATAGTTTATTCTCCTTTTTATGTTAATTTTATATAACTTTTCTCATTAATTAGTGTGATAATATTGTGCCTTTAGAACTTAATGAATACTCCCTAGCTAATATTCTATTATCACTAGAATATTCTATATAATAATGATTATCTCTTTTACATATAATAATGCCTATAGTTTTATCTTGATTAATTGTCTTAATATTTTTATCTATATAATTCATATATACTTCTATTTGACCTATATGTTCTTTCTTTAGTTCTGTTACTTTAAGTTCTATTACTACAAAACAATTATAAATATAATTAAAAAGTAATAAATCTATATAATTATAAGTATTGCCTATTTTTATCTTATATTCATTTTCTATAAAGCTAAATCCGATACCCAGTTCTTTTAAAAAGGATGGTATATCTTCAAGTATTAAGTTTTGTAATATCTTTTCTGATATTTCTTCTTCATTGATATTATTTTTATTCTTAATAACAATAGGATTCTTAATAAAATCACTTACTGTGATTTCTTCTTTATTGGTTAATTTTAATTTAGTCTTATCATCTAATCTTTGGTATTCCTTATTTTTAATTCTTTTACTCAATTCTCTATAAGCAAGATTTTGATTGATTGCTATATCAATATAATAATTAATTTCATTTATATTTTTTAATGATAATAATTCTCTATAATGCGTCCATGTTAATTTTGCACGCAGTGCGTGCAAAATTTCATTTTTACTAAATAATAAATAAAACTTTCTCATATTATATAAATTTCTATATCCATATTTTTTATTTACTTCAATGGACAATTTTTTAGAATACTCTTTAATCAGTCCGTCTCCATACCTTGCCCTATCTTCTCCTCCTTGTGCTTCAATAAGTAACTTCCCTACTTCATAATAAGTATTAAGTTCATTTTTATTCTTTGAATAATCTTTTACTTTCTTATAGATTTCATTATCTATTAGTTTGGTTTTAATTTCATTATAATAATAATTTTCTTTCATAGTTTATTCTCCTTTTTATGTTAATTTTATATAACTTTTCTCATTAATTAGTGTGATAATATTGTGCCTTTAGAACTTAATGAATACTCTCTAACTAATATTCTACTATCACTAGAATATTCTATATAATAATTAATTTCATTTATATCTTTTAATGATAAAAGTTCACAATAATGTGACCAAATCTCATTATTAAATACTAAATAAAATTGTCTTATTCTTCTTAATGTTCTTTCATTATATTTTTTTCCTACTTCATTTATTAATCTTTTAGAATACTCTTTAATCAGTCCGTCTCCATACCTTGCTCTATCCTCTCCTCCTTGTGCTTCAATAAGTAACTTTCCTACTTCATAATAAGTATTAAGTTCATTTCTATTTTTTGAATAATCTTTTACTTTCTTATAGACCTCATTATCTATTAGTTTGGTTTTAATTTCATTATAATAATTCATAATATGTGCCTCCATTAAAACGATAGCAAATATAAAAAATAATGCAAATCTACAAAAATAGTTTTTTATACTTTAAAAGCATAAGAAAAAAGACTTTTAGTAAACTAAAAGTCCTCAGACTGTTGACAAATAGGTAAATAAAATTACTTATTTGTCTTTTTTTGACTATG
>JBJEEB010000017.1:0-2938 GCA_051872655.1 Bacilli bacterium
TAATTCTTTTTGAATATCTTTTAATGATTCCACATTAAATACATCAGACTTTCCAACTTGTCTATTCATACCAGTTTTACAATTTTCTTTAAATGGTACACCTACAATATGTAAATGTGGAGAAGATTCATCAAAATGAATAGTCGCATTTGCTACTTTAAATGATGGAATAAGTTTTTCTAAATCAATCACTTGTCTTTCAAACACACTTACCATTTTATATTTTTCTTCTATTGTTTTATCAGACCAATAATACATATTACCAAGTTCAATAATAATCTCAACTGCTAAATCGTGTTTATTATCACTTGCTATTTTAGAAAAGTAATTATTTATTTTTCTATCATCTCTTGTTTGTTTATTATTATAATTAATTCTTGATTCTTCAAACAATTCTAAATATAATTTTTTCGTATCATTAACAAGATTATTACTTCCTTTAATTGTATAAATAAGTTCAGGATTATTTTCGTATATTCTCAAATTATGATGATTTACTTTTGATAACTGAATACCATTCTGAATAGCATTATTATTAAAGTTTGTAGGTCTTTCTTTAGCAATTTGTTTTGCCTTACTTGTTTTATTTTTATCATTACCAACATGAAATGAATAAGATAGTTCTTCGATCATATATACCCCCTAAAATAGTATCTTGGATAGTTAAGACAAGATGTATAACTCCCTAGACATCTTGTCATTCTAACAAGATGTGGGAGCTAAGGACACCTTAGAATCCGTTTATCTTACTTCAGTAATAACTAAAACTTCGTAATAGTTAAAAATTTCGTAAGATATTGATACAATAACAAATACTATTTATTATTGTATCTATTAACCAAACTTTTCCCACTTTCATTGAAATTATATTTCAACAAAACGTGTACGTTTGTTATTAAGCAAATGTTTCTTTGAACATTTCCTTAAGTTCTTTTTTATAATCTATTGATAGCCCAATAATAAATTTCGCATATTCTTCGGTATAGTATTCTTTTACTTTATCTAGATTGATTGTTATTACACCTAGTTTTAATTTATTTTCTTTTAATGCTTTTGTATCTTTTAATAGAATAAGTCTTATTATTTCTTCAGTTTCTTCTGCTCTAAAACAAGCATCATTTTTTTCTCCATCATAATATGTTTCATAGTAATTCAATTCACAATCAGTATAATCACACATATAATTCTTTAATTTTTCAAAATATTTCTTTGCTTTATCTGATGTTCTTTCTTCACTATTCATAACTATATTATTTCCTTTATCGTCTGTAAATAAAGCAAGTGATAATGGCGTTTTACATTTTTTATGATATTTAACTTCATCACTTAAATATGCACTTGATAAATCAATATTTTTAAATATATAATTATCTCCATTTCTTTCTAGTTCAATATTATCAATATAACGAGATATTATCTTTTGTTTTTCTTTCCTTGATAACATAAACCAATTAGACATTAAGTTTAAATAATTACTTGGATTAGTCATTAAATCTATTTTTTGTTTATCTTCAAATATTATTAAATCATCTACAGTAAATGATAAACTTTCATATTGTTTTTGTTCTTTTATCATTTTTTCTAATTCTAGTTTTCTATAATCAATATGCTTTATTTCTTTATCAAAATCTTCTAACTTCATTACACCTTTTATATAAGCAGTTTTAATTCTATCCATTTGCTTATCTAATTCTTTTAATTCATTAGTATAATCTTTTGCATGATTTTCTAATTTAGATTTTATAAATGGTGTATAGTAATCATTTAATAGTTCTTCTTGTCTTTGTAATAATATCCAAGCATCTAATAATAAATCTTCTATTTTTTCTTCACTATAATATGTTTTACAATGTTCACATTTATAGTAATAATACTTTTTGCCACTTTTCTTTTTACTAGCAGCACCACCTAAAAAACTACCACATTTAGAACATTTTAATTTATTAGTAAATAGATAGGTTGCTGTTCTTTCATAATGTCTTGCATTCCTAAGTTTCTGATACTGACAATTTTCCCATGTTTCTTTTGATACGATAGGTTCAACTACATTTTCATAATATTTAGGATTTTTAGTTCTCTTACCATGAACAAAATCTCCTTTATAAAGCTCATTACTTAATATCTTTTGAATAGTTGAATCTAGCCAGTTAGTTCTTCCTAAAACCTTTTCTTCATTTAAAATGTTTGCGATTTTTTGATGTGAATTACCCTCTAAATATAAATTAAATATTTTTACAATTACATCTTTAGTTAGTGGATCGGGTACTAACTTTTTATTATCTCTTTTAAAACCTAAACATTTACCAATTGGAATATGTCCTGCTTCTATTGCTCCAACCATACCAAATTTAGTTCTTTCAGAACATTTTTCTATTTCATTTTGAGATACTGATGTAATAATTCTCATAACCATTCTTCCGTTAGATGTAACGGTATTTGATTCATCTGCCATACAATCAATTTCACATTCACAATCATTTACTTGTTTCATTAATTTTTCTACATCATAAACACTACGTGTTAATCTATCTAATTTAAAAGCAACTATAACATTTATTTTGCCATCTCTCATATCTTGCATCATTTCTTGATATGCAGGTCTTTTATCATTTTTAGCACTTATTCCTGGGTCTTTATATACTTTATAAACTTCATATCTTTTAAACTTACAATATTCAATTAGTCTTTCTTCTTGTTCTCCCATAGAAAATCCTTCTCGTGCTTGGTCCTCAGTAGAAACACGAGCATATATTCCTGCAACTCTTACTTTTTCATCCATTTATTTTCCTCTCTTTCTATCAAAAAAGAGGAGACAAAAGCACTAGTTTAAACTAATACCTTTGACTCCTCTTTGGATACTTTATTAAATTGTTTTATGTATATTATATATTTGGACATAGTGTACCTCCTTTAATAAAAGACGGATACTGCTTGTCAT
>JBJEEB010000018.1:0-2930 GCA_051872655.1 Bacilli bacterium
TGTATATGTATCTGGTACTACTACATTTTTTGATTTACCATTATATTTAGTTAATAATATTTCATTAGATTCTAATGTTATTGGTGCTACTGGAACATCATAATACTGACCATCATATTCATAATAATACTCTATAGTATCAACTGTGGAATATTCACTTCCTAAAAAGTAAGTAAATTCAGTAATAGGAGTTACTATATCTGTATTAGTACTAGTATATACTGATTGTCCATCTATTACTATTTTAGAATTAAATGTTTTTCCTATTTCAGTATTTTTGGTATCACTACTTAACCATATTCTTATAGATATATCTATTGTTTCACCTGCGGGTAATATTACGTCTTGTTTTATAATACTATCTGTTAATGATGATAGTGTTCTTACTTCATCATCATCTATTTTTAATTTTATATATTCTGGTGAAAATGTATTTTCACTAGTGGACAATAATTTTACATTAAACTTATAATCAACATTTCCATTATTCTTTATTGAGAATACATATGGAGTTGTTTGAATACCATCATCATCACTCATTGGTAATGTATTATCTAGTGATATATTATTTGATTTAGATACTGCTTCAATTGACAATAATCCTGATTGATATTCTGTTGGGTTATTTGCATAAATATCGTTATTAAAATATGCTTGTGTAGTACTAATTACTACTAGTGCTATTAGTACAATTGAAGCTACTATAATACTTATTATTACTTTTTTGTTTTTCATAATATACCACCTTTCTTATTATTATTTTGATGTTTCTACATATACTTTCATTGTTCCTATAAAGGCTGAATTCATATATTCATTTGTTATTGTTTCATAATCTATCCACATACCTATATTTATATTGATACTGCTTAATTTATCTAATTTTCCTTCATATAGTAGGTATGTATTATTATTAAATGTATATCCTTCTTTTCCTCTTAAATTATTATTTAGAATATTATTTTTATATGTATTTCCATTTATATATGTACTGAATCTTATATATTCACTTGCTAATCTTTTATTTATATTGTGTTTTTGATAATTATTTGTTTCTTCTAGTACAACAATATAATTGATAGTTTCTGTATTTGTATTGTCAATAGTTATACTCTTAATATCCATTAAATCTTTAATATCTACTTTTTCTTTATCTTGAGATACTATTTCAAATATATTATTATCATATTTAATATGTTCACTCTTTTCTACTATTATGCTTAACTTATCTTTTATTACTTCAGCATAACCATTTTCATAGTAAATTATTTTTATGTTTTCTGTTACTACTTTTTCAGAGGTTATTTTGTATGTTTTGTTATCTACATTTAAAAGATTATTTTCTTTTATTATATTATTTGAATAGTATATTTTATTATTTTCTTCTTTTAATTTAATAGATATTAGGCTTAAATTGGTATAGAACTTATCTTCTAGATTTGATATATCACCATTTCTTACAAATATAGTACTATCTTTATATGTTATTTCTGTACTTCCGTCTGATAAATAAAGTATATTAATACCTAAATTATTTTGCTTTATTTCTCCAGTTAATTTTTTAGTTACTGCTTTTGAATTTATTATTCCTTCTTCATCTACTCCATAATTATTATTAACTGAATATATTCGCATATATGTACCATCAATATATTTTATTAAAGCAGTTTTATCAGAATAAAATACTATATTGCCAAATTTACATGATGCTTCTTTTATTTTTATAATGACTCCTTCATAATTACTATTTTGGACACTGCTATCAAATAATTTATCAGCATATTCAAGTGTTATTGGAGTACCATTTAATACCATTTCATCTGAGGAATCAAATTTTACCATAACTCCATTTGATTTATATTTTACAATTGAAGATTCTTTGATATTTGTCATAGTAAGTGAAAAGGCTATTATAAATACTGATAGTGAAAAAAGAAGAGATATTGTAAGTATTAGTTTACCATTTCTTATTAAAAATAATATAAATGGTGAATGGTGTTTTCTTTCTTCTTCCACGGTGATATTTTGTTTATCTATTTTTTTTGTATGAAACCTATTGGTTTTTTGCATATTTTATCACCTTCTTACTACATTCATTTTATTTTTCTTTTTGGTAGCTGCTCTCTTACATAACTTAACAATATCATAAGATAATATTGTTAAACATGGAATTAATACAATTATAATTAATCCACCTTTAGTAGCTAGTAATTCTTGTATATAACCTAATTTTGGTATTTTATATATTACTTCTCCTATTATATTTTGTTCTTGGGCTAAGCTAAAGTCTTCTACGTTATTATTATCTCCTTTAGTCTGAAATGTATATTTACCAGTTGTCGAATCATAATACTTATTTTTTATTCTATGTGTTACGATTATATTTGAAAGTCTTGGATCAGAGGATACAAATGTTATTATATCATTTACCTCTAGTTCTTTGGCATCTCTTTGTTTAGTTATTACTACGTCTTTAGGCATTATTTCTGGAATCATTGAGCCAGTTAATACTACATAAGCATTATATTTTGGTGGTGTATTATCACCTTTGGCTGCTCGTATTTTGATATCTGCTATGTAGACAAGTAATGTTAATCCTATAAGTAATAACCATATAAATATAGCATATGATATAACACTGGAAATGAATTTAAATGGTTTTATTTTTTCTTTTACTACTTTTACGTTATAATGTCTAACTCCAAAGTAATTTTTATTTTCTTTATTATTGTCCATATGCCAACGCTCCTATATCTATTCTAAAGTAATTATACATTAAAATTTATAATATTACAATAAAATTTGAATAAAAATTTGACAAAGAAACATTTGTTTGATAAAATCCTGAATTTGACAGTTTTGAAAGTTAAAAATCTCCTAAACCCTTTTTTTACAAGGAATTTAAGAGATTTTTTTACTTCTAAAAAGTG
>JBJEEB010000019.1:0-2892 GCA_051872655.1 Bacilli bacterium
CCGCAACCACTGAAAAGTCCCATTTTCGTTGAAAAATAGGGACTTTTATAAATTTTGAAGTAATCCATTTAAGTACATTAAAAACCGTTAAAAATCATTAAAATTTGTTTCATAAAGGGAAAATAAAGGGAAAGAAATAATATTAAAGTGAAGTGAAATATACTAAGTAATCTCAAGGCATTTGGGATTATTTTTTTTGGAGGTTTTATATGTATAAAGGGAAAATTGATAAATTAATTAATGAAATAAACAAAATTGCAAGATTAAAAAGAATATCATATAAATTAGAAAATATATATGAAGAATATGATGAGTATATTGAGGATTATTACTTTATGGAATGGCTTAGGATGTCACAAGATGGAATAACACAAATAGAAGAATTAAATAATATGCTAGAGTTATTTGAACAAATATTAGAAGAAATAGAAATTGCAATTTATAATGCTGAAGATAAAGTTGATACTATATGCAATTCTATATTAGCATATAATAAGAAAGAATTAGGAGACTATATAAATGACTTTGAGCTATATAATGACAATTACATAAAAGATACAATAATGAATTTTATTGAAAATAATATGTATGAGATAGATGAAGATTACCTATTTCTTGAACTAGAAAAATTACTAGAAGGAGGAATAGGGCAGTATGAATAAAAATGATTACAAAAAGATAGAGTATTATTTATATAACTATAGTAATATAGATAAACTAATTGATGAGATAAAAGATGGCTTGATAAATAGTGTTAATGTAAGTGGGAGTGCATGGAGAAAAGGAATAACAGTATGCAATAACACTTTAGAAAATCAAGTTATTAAGATAATAGAAAATAAAAAAATACTTGAATTTAAGAGATGGCAGGTACTGATAAAAAAGGTACTTGCTTTTTTGTTGCAAAAATATCCGAAATATTATGATTTTATAAATCTAAAATATTTTCAAAAGCAATCTAAAGATGAGATTGAGAAAACTCTTAAATTCGATTTTAAGAAACAAAAAATAATAAAGGACAAGTTAATTGAGTTCGTGTATAAAAATGCGAAAATGAGAAATTTGGTTTAAATATGGAGGTAATAAAAATGTTTTGGATAGGATTAATTATAGGACTAATAGTAGGAGCAAATATAAGCTTGATATTATATGCTTGTATAATTGCAGGAAAGGAAAGTGATAGCCATTGTGAAAGATGAAGAGATACAAAGAATAGGATATTATGCAGTAATACCTGCTACTGTTCTATTTAATGAACGACTAAAACCCAATGAAAAATTACTTTATGCTCTTATAACAGCACTATCAAATAAAGAAGGATATTGTTATGCTTCTAATAAATATTTAGGAGAAAAGTTAGGAGTAGATCCTGTAACAGTTTCAAGATGGATAACTGATTTAAGAAGGAATAATTATGTTTTTGTAGATATAATGAGAAACGAGAAAAAAGAGATAATTTGTAGGAGAATATTTCCAAATGATGTACCCTATAGACTAAATAATCAATACCCCTATATACTAAAAAATCAAGAGGGTATTGATGAAAAAGTCAAAGATAATAATATAATAGATAATAATATAAATACACACACAGTCAGCAAAGAAAAGTTTAATGAAAATGTATTTCTTTATGATTATGAATATAAAAAATTACTAGAAGAATACGGAGAAAACAAAACTAAAAAATGTATTGAAGAATTATCTTTATATAAGAAATCAAAGGGAGTAGAGTATGAGAGCGATTATGCAACAATAAAAAGATGGGTAATTATAAGAGTGGAAGAATTGGAGGCAAGAAAAGATAAAAAAGCTACTAAAAATAAAAACTTTAATAATTATGAACAAAGAGAATATCCTAAAGAATTTTTAGATAGTTTATATGAAAATAATAATTTTACTTCAGCAAATACTGAAGAAGATGAAATGGATTTAGATATGTAACACAACTAAAGAGTTGTGATTTTTTTATTTTAGGAGGTACAAAGTGGTTACTAAAAAGGTAAAAAAGATTATTAGAAAAAAATTATATGAATACCCAATATATGATAGATTAATAAATGAGTTAGAATTAGAAAAAGACACTACTGAAGGAAGAGACATAAATTCTTCAATAAGAAGTAAAAATAAAATTAGTAGAGCAACTGAAGGGCAAGTAATAAAAAATATTAGTATAGATAGCAAAATAAATGAATATAAAAAGTGGAAGGAATTAATTGATACTATACTTCAGGATTTTAGAAAATGTGATAAAACAAAACTGAAAATAGTTGAATATAAGTTTTTTGGTAATATTCCTGAAGATATTATTGCAGATGAATTATATGTTTCTAAAAGCACAGTAAGGAGTTATTTGAAAGATATTTATTTTGAGATTGGAATACTTGCAACTTTTAATAATTTAATAAATAAAAGTATGTTCTCTAGTTAATTTTTTTGAATTATGATATACTATCGTTATTATAAAGAGTAAGGAGTGGAGATAATGTGTAACAGTTCAAGACCATATCAATACAGATATAGACCTTATGACTATAGAGAAAATCAAATTAGAGAAGAAAGCAGAACAAGACAAAATAGAAAGCAATTAAGGTTTAGTCCTGAAGAATATTCTTTAATAGAGCAAAAAATTGTTGATTACGGAGTAGAGAGTTTTAGTGAGTATATTAGAAGTTGTATTTATGATAAGGAAATAAATCAAGAGCAATTAAGTAATTATTCAAATGAGGGAAAAACAAAAAGAAAGCAAATTTGTTTTAATAACGAAGAAATAGAGATTATAAATGATAAAATGAGAAAGATTAATTGTGATAATTTTAATCAATTTATTACAGTTATATCTTTAGCATAAACAGAGCGATATATAGTAATTTTTTATTATGATTGGAGGAAATT
>JBJEEB010000020.1:0-39746 GCA_051872655.1 Bacilli bacterium
ATTAGTTATATACAGTTTTTAATACCTAATTTTGCCATTATTTCAAAAATTTTTCCTAAATTATCATATTATTACCAAGTATGTATAAATAAGTAGATTATATTAACTATAAGATAATTTGTAAGAAAGACATTAGGCTTTCTTACACTCCTTAAGACCTAGGCTTAAGGAGAATAAAAAAAGAATATAACATAAAAATTATATTCTTAATTTTTTAACATTTTTCTTACTTCCTTATAATTAGGATAATATTTAGACACTAAAGACCAAAAATATTTTGAATGATTAGGATAAATAAAGTGTGATAATTCATGAATAATAACATAATCTAAAGCCATCATATCATATTTAGATAATTCTAAATTCAAAGTAACATTATGATTTTTAATATTACACACTCCCCATCTTGAAGTCATCTTTCTTATTTTCAAATTAGGATAAGGAATATTCTCTTCAAATCTATTGTACCAATAATCTAGTCTTTCACTATAAATATTAAATATATATTTAGTAAAAAATTTATTAAAAGATTTATCATCCTTAGTATATATCTTATTATCATTAATTTCTGTATCAAAAGGTCCATAAACAATATCATAACTTTTACCAAACAACTTAAAAGTATCATCTTCAAGTTTATTAATATTTTTATCAAGCAATTTATTAATAAACCCAGTATTATTCTCTATAAGACTATTAATTTGTCTTACCGAAGTAAAATACCCTGTAGTAACAATAATCTTATTATCTTTAACCCTTAAATAAGTATTCTTATTATTTTTTCTAATTATTTCAATTTCATAAGATTTATCTTTATAAATATATTCATTAGCGGAAACCACCTCCGCCACCTCCGCCTCCGGAAGATCCACCTCCGCCACCTCCAGATGAGAATCCTCCTCCTCCAGAAGAATAAGACTCTGCCCTAGACTTAGCAGTGCTCGCAGCACTAACACTACGCGTAGATATATAATTAATATAAAGTAAGGTATCAAAATCAATATTATTATTAACAAGAACCTCAGGATATAAATTCTTAAGTTGTTTAGCCACTTTATCAGCAATACCAAAAACATATGCAAACATTAAATATTCATCCCATAAATGAACTTCCATAACCTCTTTAGTATTAATACTAGAAAATTCATCTAAATAAAGTTTAAGCCCATATAACTTAGAACTATCTTCATATATAGTATCATCCATTACATTTTTATATTTACATTCATCTTTATTAATTCTTTTATATATATGATTATTATTTTTTAATTTTTCTATTTCTACAATATTAATTCTATTAAATAAATCAAAGAACTTAGTATAATTATTTTTACACCACTTTTCTAGTTCTTTAGTCTCTAATATACCATCTTTACTAGCAGTATACATAATATCAAATAATTCTTTTTCCAAATGATTATCAAAAGAAGGATTTAAAGTAAGATCTATACTACTAGTTTCTTTATTAAAAATTCCACTAGTACTTGTAATAAATTTAATTTTTTCTTCTTTAACCCATTTTAAAATAATAGCCCCAAATATATTAGTTTCCTTATAAGAATTAAAAATATTCTTATTTAAATTAGTTAAAGTATTAGCATAATATATATCTTTATTACAAGGTATTTCTCTATAAAAATTAGTATTCTTTTTATTTATTACTTTATTATTCTTATAACCATAACCATTCTTTTTAATAATTAAATATGTTATTATAATGATAATAATTGGAAGTCCAAAAGAAAAAATAATAGAAAAAATACTAAGAAACACATCAAAACTATTGTTGTTATCATTATTTTTGTAAACCTCTGCTCCATCATTAGCCATATCTAAATATTCATCAAAAGTTTTATCAAAAGTAATATTAGTATTAAAAGTATCACTAGGAAATTTAACTAAAATAGTCATATACTCACTGTTATATACTGTTCCCTCTGAACTCATCTCTATTACGCCATCATAAACATAACAAGGAGCACCATACTTACCATATCCCCATACATCTAAAGTATCACTATATTTAAAATCACTATGTATTTTTATATATACATTATCAGGACTAGGATTATAATCATAAGGAAATAATGTCCAATATACCATTTGATAACCATCACTAGTATTAACAACAAAATTACTAATATCATACTCCAAATAATAAGTATTTTTACCATATTCACTAATGCCAAAGCATAACTCAATACCATTATTTATATAATTAAAACCATTAGTATATTTCTTTTTTTCAAATGAATCATTAATATTATAATTATCAATAAAAGTAAATTCCTTATCATTAAGTTTAACTTTAAAATTAGAAATAACACTATTACCTAAATTATAATAAGGTTTATATCCCTCAGTACCACTATCTAAATTAGCCTTCCATACTTCAGTAATATGAGCAGTACCATCATTACTAATATAAATATCCATATTAATATTATCAATTGAATTAGCCATTACAATACTAGGTATAATAAATATAATACCAAGTAAAATAAAATAAATTTTTTTCATATATTCTCCTATCAAAAAAGGACTATATAAGTCCTAAAATTTAACATTTGGTACTTCTTTATCTTTATCTTCAGCTTTAAAGAAGTTAATTTCCTTAAATCCAAATATATTAGCAACAATATTAGAAGGAAATTTTTCTCTTAAATTATTATACTTTAAGACAGTATCATTATAAAATTGTCTAGCATAACTAAGTTTATCTTCAGTTTCCTTTAAATCTTTTTGTAAAGATAAAAAGTTCTCATTAGCCTTAAGTTCAGGATAAGCTTCAGATAAAGCAAACAATTTATTTAAAGCTGCAGTAACATTATTAGAAGCTTCTAATTCTTCATTAATATTACCAGCAGAATTCATCTTATTTCTAGCTTCAATCACTTCTTTAAAAGTCTTTTCTTCATGCTTAACATAACCTTTAACAGTCTCTACTAAATTAGGTATCATATCACTTCTTCTTTTAAGTTGAACATCTATTTGAGCAAATTGATCTTTAACCTTATTTCTAGCATTAACTAGACCATTATAAACCCCAATTACATAAAAGACCAACAATAATAATACTCCAACAATAATAATTATAATTATTGAACTAAGTTCCATACTCATTCTCCTTTCATACTATAAATAAATTTTATCATATATTTTTATTTATGTAAATCATTTTTATATCTTTTACCCACTTAAGTCTAAGGTCTTAAGTGGGTTCATGAGCCTAAAGTCTCACTCACAACTATTTTTTATCATTTTTTTCTTTATTAATAATATCTAACGCTACTATCATACCTTCATATGAAGCATTAATAAGTTGATAATAATCTTTTTTTATGACATCTCCAATAGCATAAACATTAGAAATATTAGTCTCATAATTATTTGAAGTAATAATATAACCATTATCTTTATCTAAATCAAACATCTCACTATTAGGAGTACTACCAATAGATAAGAAAACTCCGCTAGTCTTTACTTTCTTTTTATTATCTAATAATACTGAAGTTAGTACACCATCTTTAGTATTATAACTAATGACATTAGCATTATATATAACTTTAATATTCTTAGTATTAAGAACCTTATTAATTAAATAATCTTCACAATTAAATTTATCTTTACGATAAATTATAGTAACCTTTTTACATATATTAGATAAATATAAACTTTCTGTTAAAGCAGAATTTCCACCTCCAATAACAACTACTTCCTTATCTTTATAAAAATTGCCATCACATAAAGCACAAGTACTTATTCCTCTTCCAAGTAATTTATTTTCTCCTTCTAAATTTAAAAGTCTATGTCTTCTACCAGTAGCAATAATTAAATAATCAAATGATATTTCATTATCAATAATTTTATTTTCTAAATCAATTTCTTTAATATTTCTAGATAATATTGGTATCTTTAAATCATTAACTTGATTATACATATTAATCGCTAAATCAGGTCCTGATACTTTTTCATACCCTGGATAATTTTCAATACTAGGAATAATATTTAAAGTACCACCAGGTACACTATTTTCAATAATTAGTGGTTCTATACCACCTCTTTTTAAATATATAGAAGAAGTCATACCAGCTATTCCAGATCCAATAATTACTACTTTGTATTTTTCCATTTTTTCCTCCTAAAAATAAATATATTTCCAATTATTCCAACTAATATAAGTATAATTGATACAATTTGACTAACTCTAAAAGGCCCTAAATATAAACTATCTGTTCTAAGTCCTTCAATAAAAAATCTACCTATACCATACCAAATAAAATAACTAAATAAAAGTATACCTTTATGATTAAAATTATCTTTCTTTCTAATAATAAGTAGAATAATAAAACCAAGTATACACCATAAAGATTCATATAAAAAAGTAGGAATATAATAATTACCATTAATATACATACCATTAATTATAAAATTAGGTAAATGTAAACTCTTTAAATACTCAAAAGTAGTTATAGCACCATGAGCTTCTTTATTAATAAAATTACCCCATCTTCCTATACCCTGTCCTAATATCAAATATGGAATCAAAGTATCAATAGTAAGTAATATATCCTTATTTTTCTTTTTGCAATAAAATATAATAAATATAATAGAGGCTATTACTACACCATATATAGCAAGACCACCTTCCCATACTTTAAATATATCAAGTAAATTATCTTTAAATACAGAAAAATTAAATATAACATAATATATTCTTGCTCCTATAATACCTACTGGTATTAAGTAAAAAATTAAATCCATTATAAAATCTCTACCAAGACCATTCTTTTTAGCTATTTTAGTAGAAAAAAATATACCAATACACACTGATATTACTATTAAAACAGAATACCAATATATAGTAATAGGTCCTAAACTTAAAAATACCCTATCCACATTTATCACCTTTTCATATATAATAATAACACAAAATATAACAAAATAAAAGAATATTATAATTCAAATATTCTTTAAAAAATGACAATTATTTTAATATATAAATATCTCTAATAGTATTAATAGGAATATATTCATTATCCATAGTAATTAAATTAGTTTTAGTTTTACCTACTATTCTCTTATTTTCCTTTCCTTTATCAGTAACTATTACAACATCAATCTTATATATATAATTAGGAGAATTAAATATATTATGTATTTTTTGTTCTATAGTATAATTGTTCCTATTATCTATAAAAAAACCACTATCATTTTTATCGCTGATATTATCATACAAAGTAGAAAAAACCTTTTCATTATTACTAATATCCTTCTCAATTCTATTATGATACATCTTTGGTAACTCTTTCACCATTTCACCTCTAATTAATTATATGATAATAATATATATTTATTATTTTATTTTTTTGTGGTATTATATTAAAGAGAGAGTTGATTAAATGAAAAAAGAATCAAAATTTAAAGTAGAAAATTGTATATTAATACCAATAATACTATTTGCAATAATAAGTATAATAACCATATATTCTACTAGAAGCTTATTATCAAGTGAATATCAAAATCTATTCTTAAAACAAGCACTTTGGTATTTATTAGGATTTGGTATGGCTTATATAATGATGATTTTTGGAAATAAATTTCTATATAATAATGCTTATATTTTTTATATAGTAGGAGTTATTCTCCTAATACTAGTATTATTTTTTGGTAAACCAATAAATAATGCCAGATGCTGGTTTATAATTCCCTATATTGGAAGTTTTCAGCCATCAGAGTTTATGAAAATATTCCTAATAATAACATTATCTCATATGATAAACGATTTCAATGAAGAAAGAAGAAATAACGATATTAGTGAAGAATTTAAATTTCTACTAAAAGTCCTTATAGTAGTAGGAATACCATCTATATTAACATTTATTGAACCAGATACTGGAGCAGTATTAATATACTTTATTATTACCTTAGTAATGTTATTTATTGGTGGATTTAAATCAAGATGGTTTATAATTACTTTAGGAACAATAGTACTTCTCGGAGGATTATTCATAGGAATATATTTCTTAAAACAAGATTTATTTATAAAAATATTTGGAACAAGTTTCTTCTATCGTATGGATAGAATACTTAACTGGTCTAATTCTAGTGGATTACAATTGACTAATGGATTAACCGCCATTGGATCAGGTGGATTATTAGGACATGGCTTTAACAATACCCCAATATATTTTCCAGAGATGCAAACAGACTTTATATTTGCAGTATTTGCTTCAAACTTTGGATTTATTGGAGTAATAACCTTACTAGCATTAATAATATATTTCGATATAAATATAATTAAATTAGGAAGAAAATCATACAATAATAATGATAAACTTCTAGTAGCAGGAATAATATCAGTACTACTATTTCAGCAAATACACAATATTAGTATGACTATAGGATTATTACCAATAATGGGTATAACCCTTCCATTTATTTCTTATGGAGGATCTTCACTATTATCATATATGATATTAATAGGAATGCTATTTAATATATCAAATGAAAACTTAAGATTTAAAAATTAAAATCTTAAGTTTTTTATTTTAATACATCTAAAAAAGCTTGTATCATACTAATATTCTCCAAAGTCTTATTAAGTTTATCACTAGGTCTAATTTTAAATTTATCTTTCATGTCTTCATTAAATTCCCTAAATAGCAAAGGATTTCTATTCAATCTTTTATACCAAATAGGATACTGTCTAATAAAAGAAACTAATCTTGGATCAGAACTAATTTTAATTTGTACATCAGTAGTCATCAATCATCAAACTTCCTATATATAGGTCTTGGAGTATAAGAATTAGTATCGGTACCCTTATCTTTAATAAACATATCACCAATTAAACCAATAGCCTTCTGAACCGAACTAATACTATCCTGTAATTTATTAGCATCAATATTCTTAGCCATATCTAATATATCAGAAAATCTACTTGTAGATTTCTTTTCTACTTTATTACTAGAAGCATTTCTACTACCTAAATATTCTCCCCAAATATTTTCGTCTTCACCATATAAATCATATAACTCATAAAATTTTTGCCATGACATAGTATCATTTCTAACATAATTAACTAAATTAGGATTCTTCTTAACAAAAGACTTAAAATCATCCATCTTTGCCATGCATATCACCTATTAAATTATATGTCAAATATAAAAAAATGATATCAAAAATTAATTTAATATCATCTATAACCATTATTTTAATAATAATAATATTTCTTTTTTATGCTCTGTATAAATTGTAAAATATACTCTATCTAATTTACAATTATCAATTAAACAGATAATCTATATGGATCTGTACTTGTTCCTGTGCCAGACTCTATTCCTAGTTCAGAACTTAGATAAAGAACTGGAGAGACCCCATACGTATAGGAGGTATCGTAATAACTGCCATACATGTCGACAGACGAGTATCCTGATGAGACGACAATCCACACACTGTATGAATCGCTGGAAGAAGGAGTTAATAGCCAGCCATTACTATTACCATTATTGGTAATAATATTTTTCATCCAGTTTACACTTGTACAAGTTGAATCGCTGTAGTTGTCTAAAGTTTGAGTACACCTTCCTAAGTCTGCGGCATAGCCATAATCACTTGGATATGGTAATGCTATCTTTCCTATCCATGTTGTTGGTCTTCCTGAATATACAGTTGTTCCTCTTTCATATTCATATATTTGATCTGAATAAACTCCAGAATTTCCCCCTTCCCCTAGATTCCATTCTATTTCTTCAATCATATTTCTTGTTGTGTCATTCTTTATTCCAGTACTAGTAAAATCACATGACACCGTAGCATTATTTTGACCACTATAACATGAGCCACTTCCTGAATTATAGTATAAACTTTGTCCTAAACCATTATCATTTGAATCTATAGTATAATAATTAGTTGGATTTAATAGTTTCATTAGTCTTGCATCTGTCCAGTCATTTTTTCCATAAGCTGATTCTGCTCCTGTACTAGTATCTTTATTATCCCATGAGTATGACCCTATAGTACTTCCTCTCATTATCTTTACTTTTCCATTGAAAACTCCTATTATTCTCCATAGTTCACATGTATCTGATGTTTGATTAGAATAATCAGAACAATTGAAATAGATATAGTTATTTGGATTAGCCCCATAATATCTTATATTACCGGCATCATAATCTGTTGTTGTTCCTCCTAGTCTATCATTCATAAGTCCGCCACTCGTACTACTATCATCATCAGTATCATAAATATTAGCATAATTATATGTAATGCTATTATTTATTACTGTTGTTTTTGAAGCACTTGTATATAAATTAGTGATAGTATTTACTAAAGTTGGTGGTGGAGTATATACTTCTGTAACTAAAGTTACTCCACTAGGAGTAATAGAAGTTAAATCATTATCACCAGAATAACCAAGTATAGTAGATAATACAACTGATTGACTTGTACTACTAGAATTTTCTAATCTAAGTTTAACATATTTTCTACCATTTTCCTCAATTAATCCACTAGCAGGATCATTAGAAGTACTAAATACTTTTGCAGTAACATCAGTACCACTATATCCAATACCATAATTAACAGTACCAGGACTAGTATTATTAACCATATAAAAAACATTACTATGCCCATTTGCAGGTACATTAATAGCATTATTTTCAGTAACATTTATATTAATAGTAGGACTACTATTAGTATCTACAATATCATTAGCTAAAGCATAAGATTGATATAATTTAATTATTCCAAATGAAATTACTACTACAGATAAAATTATTGATGTAACAATAATCATTCTTTTCTTACTCATAAAATCACTCTCTATTCTATAAATAATTTTATCATAAAGAAGAAGTTTCTGCAATAAAAAAGTACTTATTTCCAGTACTTTTACATATTTTAATTTATCATTTAGTTCTCATTCTTTTTTACTATTATCTTCTACTAACTACTTGATAACTACAAAATATATTTAATTAATTTTAATACCAAATCAAATTATAATAATTTATAAGTATTTCGTTAGATAGTAAATATTTTTAAATTACATAAATTGATATAAGAAAAAAGATACTCAAATAGAGCATCTTTAATAAATTAATTATTCAATAATATTAGTTACTGAACCAGCACCAACAGTATGTCCACCTTCACGGATAGAGAACTTAGTACCATTTTCAACTGCTATTGGAGCTATTAATTCAACAGTCATAGTAACATTGTCACCAGGCATAACCATTTCAGTTCCTTCAGGTAATGTAACAACACCAGTTACATCAGTAGTTCTGAAATAGAATTGAGGTCTGTAATTTGTAAAGAATGGAGTATGTCTTCCACCTTCTTCTTTAGAAAGTACATAAACTTGTGCTTCAAATTTCTTATGTGGATGAACTGTTCCAGGTTTAGCAAGAACTTGTCCCCTTTCAACTTCACTTCTGTCAATACCTCTTAATAATACACCAGCATTATCTCCAGCTTCTGCATAGTCAAGTTGTTTTCTAAACATTTCAATACCTGTAACAACTGTAGATTTAGTATCTTTTAAACCAACAATTTCAACTGTATCATTAAGTTTTAATTGTCCTCTTTCAACTCTACCAGTAACAACTGTTCCTCTACCAGTAATAGTAAATACGTCTTCAATTGACATTAAGAATGGTTTGTCATTATCTCTCTCTGGAGTTGGAATCCATTCATCAACTGCATCCATAAGATCTTCAATAGCCTTAACATATTTAGCATCTCCTTCAAGAGCTTTAAGGGCAGATCCTCTAATAATTGGAGTATTATCTCCATCGAATCCATATTCAGTAAGTAATTCTCTTACTTCCATTTCAACTAAGTCAAGTAATTCCTCATCATCAACCATGTCACACTTGTTTAAGAATACAACCATTCTAGGTACACCAACTTGTCTAGCAAGTAAGATGTGCTCTCTAGTTTGAGCCATTGGTCCATCAGTTGCAGCAATAACTAAGATTGCTCCATCCATTTGAGCTGCACCAGTAATCATGTTCTTTACATAGTCAGCATGTCCTGGACAGTCAACGTGTGCATAGTGTCTCTTTTCAGTTTGGTATTCAACGTGAGCAGTATTAATTGTAATACCTCTTTCTCTTTCTTCTGGAGCTTTATCAATATTTGCATAATCCATGAATTCAGCTCCACCTTTAGCTGATAATACTTTAGTAATAGCAGCTGTTAATGTTGTTTTACCATGGTCAACATGGCCAATTGTACCAATGTTAACATGTGGTTTTGAACGATCAAATTTTTGTTTTGCCATAATAATTTCCTCTCTTTCTTAATTTACATATTCTATTTTATCATATTATTATTATTTTTCAAGTATTTTTACTAATTTCCACCATTTTTTTTGATGATCTCATCAGCAATTGATTTAGGAACTTCTTCGTAATGATCAAGTTCCATTACATAGTTTCCTCTACCCTGGGTAGAACTTCTTAAACTTGTAGCATAACCAAACATTTCAGCAAGTGGTACCATAGCAGTAAATGCAATAGCATTTCCCCTAGATTCTTGTCCTTGAGGTTTACCACGTCTAGCAGTTAAATCACCTATTACTGCTCCAGTATATTCGTCAGGTGCAGTAACAACTACTTTCATTATTGGTTCAAGAAGTACAGGTTTACATTTATTTTTAATTTCCTTAACTGCAAGTGAAGCAGCTATTTTAAATGCCATTTCAGATGAGTCAACATCATGATATGAACCATCAAATAATGTAGCCTTAACATCAACCATTGGATATCCAGCAAGAACACCAGTTTGCATAGCTTCTTGTAATCCCTTATCAATAACAGAAATATATTCTCTTGGAACTACTCCACCAACAATATTATCAACAAATTCATATCCCTTTTCAGGATTTGGTTCAAATCTAACCCAAACATGTCCATATTGTCCACGTCCACCAGATTGTTTAATATGTTTACCTTCACATTCACCCATTTGAGTGATAGTTTCTCTGTATGCAACCATTGGAGCACCAACAGTAGCTTCAACATTAAACTCTCTTCTCATTCTATCTACAATGATATCAAGATGTAATTCACCCATACCAGAAATAGTAGTTTGACCAGTTTCAGGATCAGTATGCATTCTAAATGTTGGATCTTCTTCAGCTAACTTCTGAAGAGCAATAGCCATCTTCTCTTGGTCAGCTTTAGTTTTAGGTTCAACAGCTTGTGTAATAACTGGTTCTGGAAATTCCATACCTTTCATTATTACAGGCTTCTTCTCATCACATAAAGTATCTGCAGTAGTTGTATTCTTAAGACCAACAGCAGCTCCAATTTCACCAGCATAAATTTCTGGAATTTCCTCTCTGTGATTAGCATGCATTAACAATATTCTACCAATTCTTTCCTTAACATCTTTAGTAGAATTAAGTACATAAGATCCACTCTTTAAAGTACCAGAATATACTCTAAAGAAAGTAAGTCTTCCTACAAATGGATCAGTAGCAATCTTAAATGCTAATGCAGTAAATGGTTCAGAATCAGAAGGATGTCTAAGTACAACATTTCCCTTAGGATCAGTACATTCTATTGACGCAATATCAGTAGGAGCAGGTAAATAATCAACAATGGCATCAAGAAGTAACTTAACTCCCATATTACCTAAAGCTGTTCCACACATAACAGGGAAAAATTCTGCCTTAAGTACTCCCTTTCTGATAGCTTTCTTAAGTTCTTCTACTCCAACTTCTTCACCATCTAAATATTTCATCATTAAATCTTCATCAAAATCAGCAGCAGCTTCAATTAATATATTTCTATATTCTTGTGCTTTATCTTTCATATCTTCTGGAATCTCAATTTCAGTATAATTTTCCTCTTGTTTACCATCAAAATGATATGCTTTCATAGTAACCAAATCAATTACACCATTAAAATCAGATTCAGCACCAATAGGAAGTTCTAAAGCAGCAGTATTTGCTCCTAATCTATCCTTAATAGTACCTAAACTAAAATAGAAATCAGCTCCCATTTTATCCATCTTATTAGCAAATATAATTCTAGGTACATTATATTCATTTGCTTGTCTCCATACTGTTTCACTCTGTGGTTCAACGCCAGCTTGAGCATCAATAAGTAAAACAGCACCATCCAATACTCTAAGACTTCTTTGTACCTCAATAGTAAAATCAACATGTCCTGGAGTATCAATTATATTAAATCTATAGCCCTTCCAGAATGCAGTAGTAGCAGCACTAGTAATAGTAATACCTCTTTCTTGTTCTTGTTCCATCCAGTCCATCTGAGATTCACCATCGTGAGTTTCACCAATTTTATGAATCTTATGAGTATGGAATAAAATTCTCTCAGTACAAGTAGTTTTACCTGCATCAATATGGGCCATGATTCCTATATTTCTTGTATGATCTAAGCTTATTTCACGAGCCATAATTCTTTTTCCTTTCTAATTTTATTTATATTATTTATTAAAAGTTTTTATAAGTCTTTTACCTAATACTCTTCTAGCATATAATTCTTCAAGACTAAGAATACTACTCTTGTATCTTTTATACGCTTCTTCGTAATTTCCATTTTCAATTTGAATTACACAATAATCTACTATATTATCATATATATAATCATATACGATATTCTTATTTTCTTCTTGTTCAATTCCTTCAGCAATATAAGGAGCAACATTATAGTAATGTTTAATATCATCTTCAGATACAAAATTATCTCTAAACCATCTAAGTACATTAAGTTCATAACAACTATCACTAAATGTATCAGCATAATGTTTCATACAAGCTGTAGTTAAATAACATCCACCGCTTGAAGATTCCTTTTTGCCATCTATTTTAGTAACAGCTTCATATTTCCCAGTTTTTGTATTAACTTTTACATGAATAGTATCATGTGGATCAGTTTTAGCACTAGGACTATAAATATCTATTTTTGCTCCATCACCATTACTAAATGGCGTAACTTTAATTTCTTTTTTACTATCTTTGCACATTATTAATTTTCACCTTCAAATTCAATTAAAATTTTTCTTAATCTCATGATTTCCCACATCCATATGACAATTTCATCAGATAATTCACTTTCATTTCCAATTTTATCATTGTATAAATATTTATCTTTGATACTTTCCAATCTATTATAAATATTTAACAATTCAGTAGAATTAATAAAATTCAAATTGCCTTTTTCTTGAAAATTTGCTCCCCAATCAACCACTATTTTTAATAGTTTCTTTATTTCTTGATGATCTTCATTGTATGAATCTAACACAGATATTATAGCAAGTGGTCCAATTAATCTTGCAAAAGCGACTTCAACATCACTTTGAACTTTATATTTTTTTTTATTGAGACTTATATTATTAT
The DNA here is from genome assembly GCA_051872655.1 of Bacilli bacterium. Taxonomy (GTDB): domain Bacteria; phylum Bacillota_I; class Bacilli_A; order RF39; family UBA660; genus CAG-302. Next base: position 13,379 of record JBJEEB010000020.1, read on the forward strand.
CTTTTTCCATAATATTTCACCTTATACTTATATTTAACTATAAATATTTAGTAATTACCATCTATAATGAGCAAATGCTTTATTAGCCTCTGCCATTTTATGTGTATCATCTTTCTTCTTAACTGAAGCACCTGTACCATTAGATGCATCAATTATTTCATTTGCAAGATTCTCAGCCATAGAATGACCATTTCTAAGTCTTGCATATTGAGCAAGCCAACGAAACGCCAAAGCTTGTGCTCTAGCAGGCTTAACTTCTACTGGTACTTGATAGTTAGCTCCACCAACTCTTCTAGATTTAACTTCAAGAGCAGGTTTAATATTATCCATAGCTTTATTAAATACTACCATAGCATCTTCACCAGTTTTTTCATTGATTATATCAAAAGCTTCATATATAATTTTTTGAGCAGTACCCTTTTTACCATCTTTCATAATGTGATTAACCAACTTAGTAATCACTTTAGAATTATATATAGGATCTGCTAAAACATCTCTTTTAGTAGCTCTTCTTTTTCTCATAATCTATTATCCTCCTTCCAATATTATTAATTATTATTTTTTATCTCTTTTTGCGCCATATTTACTTCTACCTTGTTTTCTATTTTGAACACCAGCAGTATCTAAAGTACCTCTAATGATGTGATATCTAACACCGATTAGGTCTTTAACTCTACCACCTCTTATCAAAACAACACTATGTTCTTGTAAATTATGACCAATTCCTGGAATATAGCAAGTAACTTCCATACCATTAGAAAGTCTTACTCTCGCATACTTTCTTAATGCAGAGTTAGGTTTCTTAGGTGTAATAGTACCAACCCTAGTACATACTCCTCTTTTTTGAGGTGATACTTGTACAGTTTGTTTCTTTTGAATACTATTTTTACCAACTAATAACACTGGAGATTTACTCTTTCTAGTTTTTTTAGTTCTTGGCTTCTTAGTCAATTGATTAATTGTAGGCATAATCTCACTCCTTTCTTACACACACCCTGGTGTTTCAATTTTACTATAAATTTAAGTTTTGTCCAAGACAAAACCCAAATTCACAAGTAATTCAATTATAATATTATTAATATTCAAAGTCAATACTTTTATTTAATTTTCTAAAATATTTTATGTTTAAAAGTAAGAAAGATAACAAAAAAGAAGCTAACTATTTAGCCTCTACAATAAGCTTAATTGCTGTTCTCTCTTCACCATCAATGGATATATCAATAAATGCTGGCGTACAAACCAAATTCTTACCCGAAGGAGCAACAAAACCTCTCGCTATAGCTACACCCTTTATTGCTTGATTTAAAGCACCAGCTCCTATTGCCTGAACTTCTACTATTCCCTTTTCTCTAAATACATTAGCAAGAGCACCTGCTACTGAATTAGGATTAGACTTAGATGAAACCTTAATTGTTTCCATAATTATTTTATCATTCCTTTCTTCTACATTAAAATATATGATAAAATAATAAAATAATAACAAAAAAGTGGCTATACTTTACCACTATTTTTCTTTCTATATAAAAAGTATGTAATACCAGTTAATACCACAAAAACTATTAATCCAATTAATTGAAATGTACTAATAAATTTCGTTTTAGAAGGCTTTTCATTTTTAATAGTTTTAGAAACAGTTAAATAGATATTTACATTATTACTATCATCTATTACCCAAGTATAAGTATTATCTTCCACTTTTTGTGCATTATTATCTACCACAGCATAATTACTAGTTACATTAATAGTAACTTTATCAGAATACATGCAGAAAAAGCGTCCTTCTAATTTTATATAATATAAATCATCTGTTTCCTTAATAATCGGATCCTTAAAACAAGTATTTATTAATCTAGATTTATCATAGTTATTTTGATAAGTATAAGAATAATTATATTTTATATTATTATTTTCTTCATTAATATCTTTTTTATATAAATCATCTCCATCTAATAAAGCCTTTTGATCATTATATAGCATAACATAATAAATGTTTAAACCAGTATCTTCTTCTTTGATAATAGTTTCCTCTTTAGATACTTCTCCACTAATATTTTCCTTAATTTGATTTTCATCTATTTCCAAATTATAATTTATCGTACAGCCACTAAGAAGAAATAAAGAAATAACAAAAAATATCTTTTTCATAAAATTTTTATCCTTTCTTTAATAAAATTATTAAAATTTTCCAGAAGTATGATTACTACTATCATTACCTTCTTTATACCAAGACCCATATCCCATTATATAATCACTAGAAAAATCATAAGTATTTTTTTTAACCTTATTGGAACTATTTCCTTCGATAGTATTTACCTTCCCATTACTATAACTTTCTACAATTCCAATATGACTTGCATAGGAAGCATCATCTAGAGTTTTATTCCAGTAGCGGCCACCATGTGTACCTGTACTCCAAAAAAATATAATATCTCCAGCTTTTGGAGTATAATCTCCACCATAAAATTTAGAATTATAAAAACTCAAATTAGTATGACTGCTAAAATTTTGTATCATATCACCAGCACATCTACCATCACAGCCACCAATAGGTCCTTCTTTTGTAATAATACTATTTACAGTACCTACATTACTTACTGTTGTATTATTTGTAAGCCAATTAACAAAGCAAGCGCACCAAGCAAGACCTCCACAGCCATATTTTTGTCCTCCGACTTCTCCCAATTCTCCTTTTGCCAAATTTACCATAGCTAAAGCAGCTTCTTTATAAGTATTACCTACTGCTTCTTCAGTTCCGGTATCAACATTAGAACTTGTTAGAGATTTTTCTAATTTCTCTTTTTCTTCCTCAGCCTTTAACAATTTATCATATTTTTCAATATTGTCAGTTCCTTCATTAATAGCTTTCACTGTATTAATACACAAATTATAATCTCCACCAATATCAATACCAACACTATCAATTATAGTCATTATAAAACTAACTAACCATGGCGTAGCAAAAATAAAAACAGCATACATAATTCTTTTTCCAACAATTTTCATACTTTTAATTTGTTCGTCTTCCTTACTTATAACAACAGCTTTTGTAAAATCTATCATAAGCATAATAATTAACCCAATCGGAATAACTACAGCAAGTATTTCCCAAAACAAATATCCAAAATAAAGAACTCTAAGAAAAGTAGGATGCTGACAAGCATCTAATAAAAAATACATAAAATCACCTAAAATAAGTATACAATAATTATCTTTCATTATCAAGAAAAAAAGAGAAACTTTTTTAATGTTTCTCTATATGTATTAGTCCATCATATACTTCTTCTAATGCTCTCCCAATATTTTTAGAACTTTTATACTCCTTAATAGGTTTTTGATAATAACCAGTCTTAGTCATTTGTTTAGCTCTATCAGAAGCAACATAAACAAGAGCATATTTAGAATCAACTATATTTAATATTTTATCAATAGATGGATAAATCACACTATCACTCTCCCTCTCTATTATTAGAATACACCTCTATAAAAATATTTACAACAGATTTTACATAAATTTGACAAAAAGTAAGCAGTTTTATTTACTACTTACTTTTTCTAATATAAAGCCAACTTCATAATCATTAATACTTACCTTATCAGAAATATTACTTTTATCATAAATATTAATAGTTAAAGTTTCTTCCTTTATCATATTTAAATAATCTTTAATATTATTTTTATATTCATCATTAGCATCAATATACATATTAATCCTATCAGTAATATCAAAATTCATATTTTTTCTAAGCTGTTGTACTTTAGATATAGTCTCTCTAGCTAACCCCTCATTTTCTAACTCTTTAGTTAAAGTAGTATTTAATATAACAAAATTATTACCATCTACCATAGCTTTAAATCCATCTTTACTAGATATTCTAATATCAACCATATCTTTAGTAATATCATATTCTATATTATCAATAATCATCTTAATACTATCATTATTTTCTAATTTAGTAATTTCTTCATTAGTAAGATTAAGTAACTTATCAGAAAATTCCTTAATATTTTTACCAAATATCTTACCTACTTCCTTAAAATTAGGTTTAACCATAAAATCCATATAAGTAGATAGATCACTAGTATAAATTACTTCTTTAACATTAAGTTCTTCTTTAATCAAACTAGTTAAATCACCAATAATATTTTCTTTCTTCTTATCAAGAAGTATCTCACTAATAGGCTGTCTTACTTTTATTTTAGATTCCTCTCTTACATTTCTTCCTATACTAATTAAGTCTCTAACTAAATCCATCTTTTCTTCTAATTTTAAATCAATTAATTTCTCATCGCATACTGGAAAATCACTTAAATGTACAGACTCCCCATTAGTTAAATTAGTATATATCTCTTCAGCAGTAAAACTAGCTATTGGAGCAATCAATTTAGATAATCCCACTAATACCTCATAAGTAGTTATATATACACTCTTCTTTGAAGTATTCATTTCACTATCCCAGAATCTATCCCTATTTCTTCTAATATACCAATTAGATAAATCAATTGAAACAAAATCAGTAATTAATTTAACCACTCTATTTAAATCATAATCTTCATAACCTAAAGTTACTTCTTTAATTAACTTATTATACTTAGAAAGTAACCATCTATCTATTTCTTCTCTATCTTTATAATGAACATTACATGTATTAATATCAGTAATCTTATCAGCATTAGCATATATAGCAAAGAAATTATAACTATTCTTAAGCGGATTAAAGAATTTAGAATGAACTTCTTTTAATCCTTCAATATCAAATTTTAAAGGAGTCCATACTGGAGAAGCATATAACATATACCATCTAACAGTATCTGCTCCATAATCCTTCATAATTTTAATAGGATCAATAATATTACCAGTAGATTTACTCATCTTCTTACCATTACAATCTAGTACCATATCATTTACAACAACATTCTTAAAACTAGATACACCAGACACAATTGTAGAAATACATATAAGTGAATTAAACCATCCTCTAGTTTGATCTACACCTTCCGCAATAAAATCTGCTGGAAATTGACTCTCAAATAATTCCTTATTTTCAAACGGATAATGAAACTGTGCATAAGGCATAGCACCAGAATCAAACCATACATCCATAACATCTTTTACTCTTTCCATACTTCCAGAGCATTTAGGACATTTAATATGAATTTCATCAATATATGGTCTATGAAGTTCAATATCTCTAACATTAACATTTTCAATTACCATTTCCTGTAATTCCTCTAAAGAACCAATTACATGTTTCTCACCACATTCATTACATATCCATATTGGCATTGGACATCCCCAATACCTATTCCTAGATATACCCCAGTCAACCATATTTTCAAGCCAATTATTAAATCTTTTAGTACCAACATAATCTGGATGCCAATTAACACTTTTATTAGCCTCAATAATTTTATCCTTATAAGCAGTAGTTTTAATATACCAAGCAGGTTTAGAATAATAAATAAGTGGACTGTGACATCTCCAACAATGAGGATAGTCGTGAGTAAGTTTAATCTTCTTAAATAACTTATCATTCTCTTTTAACCATTTAATAATATCAATTTCAAGTTCACTATCAGTTACTAATCTTCCTATCCAAGGGCCAGTAATATAACATCCATCTTTACCCACTGGATTAACAAATCCAATATTATTTTCTCTACATACTCTATTATCATCGTCACCATAAGCTGGAGCAATATGAACTATACCAGTACCATCTTCACTAGTTACATAAGAATCCGCTAGAACTTCAAAGCATTTACCATCTACATCTACAAAAGGCATTAATTGTTCATATTTAATTCCAACCAAATCACTACCCTTATAAGTTTCTAAAATCTCATAAGAATCTCCCAATACTTTATCAGCTAAAGATTTAGCCACAATAAACTTATAACCTTGAGATAATACCTTAATATAATCCAAATCAGGATTAACGCAAAGAGCAACATTAGCCATTAAAGTCCAAGGAGTAGTAGTCCATACTAAAAAGTAAGTATCACTATCTAAAACTTTAAATGGAACTATAACAGTATTAACAGAATCTTCTTGATAACCCTGAGATACCTCATTAGCAGATAGTTCAGTACCACATCTAGGACAATAAGGAAGAACCTTATTTCCATAGTAGACAAGTCCCTTCTTATCTATCTCTTTAAATAACCACCACTCGCTTTCAATAAATTCATTACTACAAGTAACATAAGGATTCTTACTATCAATAAATTGTCCCATATTATCAGTAAGTAAATTAACCTCATCAATATTTAGAGCAGTAGCATTATTACACTCTCTGCAGAAATTCTCAATACCAAACTTCTCAATATCCGCTTTTGTCTTAAAACCAAGTTTCTTTTCAACATTAACTTCAATAGGAAGTCCATGAGTATCAAGACCAATCTTTCTAAGTACCTTATACCCTTGCATAGTTTTATATTTACAAAAGCAGTCCTTAATAGTCTTAGCTAAAACATGATGAATACCAGGTTTAGCATTAGCATATATTGGTCCATCATAAAATACCCATGTTTTATTATCCTTTCTATTTTCAATTGTCTTATTTAATATATCTTCTTCTTTCCATTTAGCAAGTATTTTACTTTCTACAACACTTACATCTTCCTTACTTAATTCATTAAATTTCATAATTTCCTCCTCCTAAATAAAAAACACCACTAGTACAAGGACGAAATACTCGCGGTACCACCTTGCTTCACTAATAGTGCTCTCTTTTTGATAACGGGTTATTCCCGGCTATTCCTACTAATTTCAGAACTACACATCAAGAGTGATCTACATAATAAAAATCGTATTATCTTCCACCAAACGATAACTCTCTATAACTATTTTATTATATCGTCTCTTTCACTTGTTTTAATATACATTAATTATATTCAAAATATTAATTATTGTCAATCTCTTTTTGATTTTTTTCTCTTTTTAAAATTTTTAATAACTTCATATTAAGAACATCTCTCTTAATATTTACACCACTTGTAGCAGATAAAATTCTACCAATATTATGAGATATGTAACTACCAACTTCATTTTCATAATCAAAAACTTCTATAATACCAATAATATTATTCCTATTCCTACTACCTAAATATTTTATTTTACTATATCTTTCTAAAATAGCTACCTTAATATTAAAAATACTAATATCATCTAATTCAGGATAAGAAAGTTTTGAACTACAACTATCTGGTAATTTATCCTCACTTAAATAATATTCAATTCTCCTAGTATTATATAATGCGCTTATAAAAGTATCTATATTTATATCATCTACTTTATATTTAGAAATAACATCTTCATATATAGTTTCTAATTCATGTCTATTCTCAGCATCAAGTATATCAAAATCATTAAGTTTATTCATAAACAAATCAAATCTATCACTGCCAATCAAAGAAAATATCGTTTTAATATCATCATAAATATTCACTTGCTTTTTTAATTTTTGTTCAAAATCAAAATCCTTAACATTCTGCACACCCTGATCATCAAGATCATCACCAGAAAAAATTTCATGTAATTCATCAATAGTCAATTCAAATATATCAAATAATTCAGTATGTGATGATTTTTCTGCAATATAATAAGGTAGTGAAAAATAATTATAATTATCAATAAAATATTCATTATCACTGTCTCTCTTTCTATCAAAAGTAGGATCAAAAACATAAACACCATCTATATTATACTTTTTGTCATTAATATATATAAGTCCCCTACAATGTGTATCATTATCACATAAAATAGAAGTCACATTATTACCTAAACTTTTAAGTATAGCATTTGCCATAGTAACATATCCTGCACAAACTATATAATCATTATTTAGTATATTATTTAATGTTCTAGAAGTAAATGGACTATCATTATCATTTTCTTTTATATAAACATTATTTTTTACTATATCATATACCAAAATCAATTGCTCAAAAGGTGATAAATTATATTTCTTTATTTTCTTTGCAATAAAATCAATTTGACAAGATATACTATACAATTCAAAAATATTAATAGCTTCATTATATTTTTGATAATAAACCTTAATATTTCTATTAGATAGCTTATTAAAGTCATACTTATCCAATAATTCTTTATATTCTTCTAAAGAAATCTTTGTACCATCAATAACTATAGGACATTTCATACTTTCACATAAAGATAATACCTTTAATAAATTATTCTTATCACATTCAAAATAAACATTATCAGCCTCACAAATACTATTTAATTTAGCATAATTTTTCTTACATTGATTTACAATGTTCAATATAATTGAAAATAATGGAGTATTATACTGATTTAATATATTTAAAATATCACTATTATTAGCATTAACAATTATACATTCAAACAATTTATCAATCAAATTATTAGGAATATTTAATAAAGATACACATTTATTTTGTTTTAAATTTTCATATATAATTTTTCTTTTTCCCTCTTCAGTAAAAACATCATTTAAATCATTAACCACTATATCGACATTTGAAGAATAAGATTTAATATATGTTTCTTCACCTTCTACTAATTTATAAACCATTATATCTCCCCTTTAATTAGCATATATGATAACAAATAAAGAAAAAAAAGTCAACAAAAATAGATGAATATAAATTATCCATCTATTAACAATATTATATACTATTTAGTTTTAACTCTTTTAACAGAATCAACATTATAATATCCTTCATAATCGCCAGTATTAATAAGATCACTTCTAACTACTAATACAGCAGTTTGCTTAGCACCTTTATTAATTAATTCATTAACTTTATTTATAGCATCATTATCATATTTATAGATAGTATAAAGTTGACCATCAAGTTCATAGGTAACACCAACTACTTCTCTATCATATGAATTATCATAATAAGGTACATATGAATTAGTTTCACTAGTAGCATCATAAGAATTAGTATAAATATAAGAGTTATCACTTAAAGTAACATTTTCACCAAGTTCATATTCTTTAGTATCGGTAATATCTTGACTAACTTCATTTTCTACTACTTTATCTTCTACTTCAGTAGGTTTTGTAGACTCTTCAATAATAGTTTCTTTATCATCATTAGTAGTTTCACTAACAGAAGTAGGAGTAACTACACTACTAGTATCATGTTTTTTACTATTACTTCTAGGTAAAAAACTACAAACTACTGTAGTAGCAGCCACTATTAAAGCACAAATAGCAGTTTTAACTTTATTTTTTCTAAGCATTTCACTAATATTATTAACTTTATTTTTAGTAGCATTCCATACGTTCTTACATTTATTACCAATCTTTTTACCAAATTTCTTAATACCTTTAACTATTCCATATACAAAAGGTATAGCAGCAATTTTTCCAAAGAATTTATTAAATTTCTTTTCTTTATTATTTTTATTATTATTTTCTTCTTTATTTTTGTTATCCTCAGTATCTTTAACAGCCAAATCTTTAACACTAGGACTTACAACTGCTAATTGAGTATTTTTATTTCTTAAATTAGAATCTTCAGTATTTTTATTTTCAGATTCAATAACCACAGTATTTAATTTTGATTCACCAGCAGTTTCTACATGTTCAATAACTTCTGATTTATCGATATTTCTCTTATCTTCTAATTCTCTTTTTTTCTTTTCAAGAGATAATAAATATCTATATAATTGTTTACAATCACCTAATTTACTATAAGGAATAAATTTAGATTCTCCCCTATAATTAATTCTAATTATATTTGATTTATATTTATCCATTTTATACATTTCAAATATATTATTTAATGCCTGTTTAATAGTTTTAATTTTTTTATCAATAATAGCTATTTCTTCATCAATAGGATCTACTATTTCAGCCTCTTTAACAGTAGTTTCTATAACTTCATTAACTGGTTGAACTTTAGAGTAAGAAACAGCTTTCTCAAGAGATTTTTTTCTCTCACAAAGATCTCTAAATATACCAGCTTTACTCTTAGGTACTCCCACTTTTTTACCACAATAATATTCATATACTTTTTGAGAATCTTTATCATTTAAAATCTCATTAATTTTAAAGTTAACTACTTTTAATTTATCTTGCTTAGATAATTTTCTATATTCCATAGAATTAACATTTATTTTTTCCATATTCATAATCCAATTCCCCCTTTGAATGGCTTGTATTTTAGCACATTTGTTTGCATTTGTCAAGTTCTTCTATTTTTTACACAAACTATATAATACTTTAACTTCTTTAATAGTAAGAGGTCTATATTCTCCTGGCATAAGTCCTTTTAAATTTAAATTAGCATATTTTTCTCTTCTTAACTTAATTACCTTATTACCAACAGACTCAAACATCTTTTTAACTTGATGATTTTTACCTTCATGAATAGTAATTTCTATCACAGAAGTATCTTTCTTCTTATCATAACTCTTAAATTTAACTTTTGCCTTACCAGTCTTAACTCCATCTATAACTATACCATTTCTTAATTTCTGAAGACTAGGAACAGTAACCATTCCCTCAACTTTAGCAATATAAGTCTTATCTACTAACGAATTAGGTCTCATAAGTAAATTAGCAAGTTCTCCATCATTAGTAAGTATAAGTATACCTGTAGTATCATAATCAAGTCTTCCTACTGGATATATTCTTGTAGAAGTATCAATTAAATCAACTACAGTAGTTCTTCCTTTGTCATCACTAGTAGTAGTAACAACTCCTTTAGGTTTATTTAATAAATAGTATTCATAATTTTTATTAGTATCTAAAATATTACCTTCAACTACTATTACATCTCCAGATTTAACTGTAGTACCAAGTTTAGTAACAATTTCACCATTTACTTCAACTAAACCCTTAGTAATAAGTTCCTCAGCCTTTCTTCTAGAGCAATAACCAAGACTGGCTATTTTCTTTTGCAATCTTTCCATATATATCACCCATTTTCTCTCACAAAATACTAGTACATTATCTCATAAACCAAACTATTTTGCAACTTTTTTATCTTTTTGTATAAAATATATTGAATATTCAAACTAATTTTGCTATAATTAATATGTTCTATGGACCCATAGCCAAGCTGGTTAAGGCAAGGGACTGCAACTCCCTGATCGTTGGTTCGAATCTGACTGGGTCCTCCATATAACAAACTAACTAACCATTTGGTTAGTTTTTTCTTTTATAATCTATATTATCTATAATTTTGAATAACAATATATTATATTTAATATATTTAAGTAGAAAGAAGTGATAATATTAAAATAACAAAAAAATATATAATACTATTCTGTATAATATTCTTTATATTATTATGTAGTTTTTCCATTTTTTACTTCATAAATAAAAACACTAATAAAGAAAAAGAAGATAATTATCCTAAACTAAAATTAATAGGAAATAGCATAATAAATATAAATACTGGTGAAAACTATATTGAACCAGGATATACTGCCTATGATGAAAAAGATAAAGATATAACAAACAAAGTAAAAATAAATGGTATTATAGATATTAATACCCCAGGTACATATGAAATAATATATAAAGTAACTAACTCTAAAGGAAATAGCATTGAATTAAAAAGATTTATTAATGTAAAGCTAACAAGAAATCTAAAATATAAAGAAAAATATAATCAAATAGATAATACAATTCATGGTTGGGGAACAAATAATAAAAAAGATGGAAATAGACCAAATACTGATATGTCAAATGAAGAACTAAGAAAATATAATGCTTATTCTATGGGTCCAGATAAAAAAGTAATTTATTTAACATTTGATGAAGGCGGTATTAGTTCATATTTACCCCAAATAGTGGATATTTTAGACAAAAATAATGTCAAAGGAACCTTCTTCTTATGTAAAAACTATATTAAGGCCAACAAAGAATTAATACAAAGACTAATAAATAATGGACATTCTATAGGTAATCATACTGCTAATCACATGTCAATGCCAAATCTAGCAAACAAAGAAAACTTTCAAAAATACTTAGATGAAATAATATCAGTAGAAGAAACTTTTAAAGAAGTAACAGGTAGAAACATGGATAAAATATATAGAGAACCCCGCGGTGAATACAGCCTTCGTAGTCTAAGTATTATAAAAGATTTAGGATATAGTACTTACTTTTGGAGTTCAGCTTATAAAGACTGGGATGATAGTCTAACTAAAGAAGAAGCACTAAAATCAATGATAGAAAGAGTTCATAATGGAGCCATATTTTTATTACACCCTACTAGTAAAGGAAACTATCTAGCCTTAGATGAATTCATAATTAAAATGAAAAATGAAGGATATACCTTTGATTTAGTAAAAAATATTAATTGACAATCTAAATAAATTTTACTTGTAATAAACAAAATTTATGATATAATTAAATTATGATAAGAGGAAGTGAAAATATGAAATACATAAATTTTATACATAAACTAAACTTAAATTCACTTTCTACATTTAACAAATAGAGTGCATATTTTTTGCGCCCTATTTTTTTATTTAGAAGGAGGAACAATGAACAAAGAAATATTAGAAAAATTTAAAGATTTATGTTCTAAAGAAATTAGTTTATCAGAAGTATGTAAAATATTAGAACTTAAACCATATGAAGCATTATCTCTTATAAACGAATTAAGAACATATGGTATAAATATTGTTACTAAAGTTTTTGATGATGATATTTATATGTTCAACAATGGAGAAAGAGAATTATCTGAAAATTATACTTGTAATTTAAATACTGATAGCAATAATGAATTTAAATTTATTGCTATATCAGATACTTATTTTGGTTCAAAATATCAACAATTATCAATTTTAAATGATATTTGTTTAAAAGGTATAAATATGGGATATAACAATATATTTCACTGTGGTAATATATCCGCAGGAATATACCCTATTACAAATATTTATGCTGATACTTACTTCTTAGATGACTCAATAAGACAAATCGACTATATAACCAAATATTATCCTAAAATAGATGGAATGAAAACATATTTTATTACTGGAGCACGTGATGAAAGACATTTAAAAACTAACAAAATAAATATAGGTAAAAGAATTAGTGAGTTAAGAGAAGATATGATATATTTAGGAAACAACTCATGTACTATAAATATCGATAAAACAAAAGTATTATTATTTAATTCCAAATTAAATAAAACATATACTGTATCATATAGACCACAACAACAAGTGGATTCTTTCCGAAGTGAAGATAAACCAAATATTTTACTTTATGGAGGTCTTCTTCAAATGGAAAAATTCAAATATCGTGAAGTCCATTGTATTTCAGTACCTAGTGTTTGTGCAACTACTAAAGAAATGCTAGATAAAAGATACTCTAATACAATAGGCGCCTGGTATATAACAATAAAAAACAATAATAAAGGATATCTAGAATCAGTAAGAGCCATGGAATCAGTATATTATGTAACAAATAAAAATGATTATCAAAAACCAAAAATATTAAAATTAACCAAGGGAGATAAATAAAATGAATAATACCGATTATAACTTTACAAATAAAATGTACCGATATATGAAAAATGATATGCCAATTGAACTATTTATGGAAAAATTTCATCTTAGTTTCACTGAATTAACTGGTTTAATAGAATTATGTAGAATATATGGAAAAGAAATAACTATCGAAAATAAGAATAATAATCTAGTATTTAAAAAAAATATTCCAAGAATATTAAATAATACTAAAACAGATATAAATAGTGAAGAACTAATTCATACAGAAATAGGAGTAATATCAGATACTCACTTTGGAAATATTCATCAGCAGTTACACTTAACAAATTATTTTTATGAAGAAGCATATAATCGTGGTATTAATACAATACTACATTGTGGAGACATGGTAGATGGAAATTATACTAATAGACCCGAACAACCAAGACAACAATTTTTACATGGTTTTGATGAACAAGCAAGCTATGTAGTAGATATGTATCCCAAAGTAAAAGACATAACTACCTACTATATCCTAGGTAGCCATGATGAAACACATTATAAAAATGGAATGGCCACAATAAACGAATGGATATCTAGATGTCGAAAAGATATGATATTTCTTGGACAAGATACTGCAGTAACTAATATAAATGGAATAAAATTCGTTATGGATCATCCTGGAGGAGGTTCTTCACAATCATTATCATATAAACCACAAAAAAGAATCGAAATATTAGAATCAGGTCATAAACCTAAAGTACTCCTAATAGGACACTATCATAAAAGTTACTTCTTTGTTTATAGAAATGTAAGATGTATAGAAGTTCCTGCTCTATGTAGTAAAACCCAGTTTCAACAAAAGCAAGGATTATCTAATATAGTTGGTGGATACTTTCTAGATATATATTCAGATAATAAAGGAAATATTGTTTACTTTGAACCAGAAGAAACACTATTTGAACAAAAAGACTTATGGGATGAATGTGGAAAAGATAGCAAGAAAGTAAAAAAATTAATAATAAACTAAAAAGCAAGTAAATCTAACTTGCTTTTATTCTAATCACTATATTTACTATCTATACCATAGTATTCTTCAAGAGATAACCAATTACCATTATTATATAGTACTCTAGCTAACTCCTTGCCAACATATCTAATATGCCAAGGTTCATACATATATCCAGTAATATTTTCTTTATCTTTAGGATATCTAATAATAAAACCATATTTCCAGCAATTATCCTTTAGCCAATTACTTTCACTAGTACCATCAAAAGACATATTTACAGTATTTAAATCAATAGCTAAACCAGTCTGATGTTCAGAATATCCTGCTCTTGCTGAATATGTATCAGCTTTCACCATACCATCCATACGTACATAATTATCATAAATATATTTTTGATCACCATATGATCTATAACCTGAAGACGCATATATATTTAAACCAAGTACTGAACTATCACTTTTTAACTCATTATAAGCATCTTTAACATAGTCTACCACTTTAATATAACCATTAATAGTAACTAAATTATTAGGAACAAAATTACTAGGTAAAGAATAAGTCTTATTAGCTATAATAACATTATCAATATAAGTTACACCATAATAATTCTTTATAGTATTTCCATTCTTAGTCTTACTAATTTTAACATTACTATTCTCTTTTACTACCAATTTAAATTCCTTACTAGTAGTATTGTTGCTAGAATCACTAGCCTTATAATACATCACATAAGTACCAGACTTCTCACTATCATATTTACCATCTATAGTAACTACTATATCTTCCATACTATTATCACTTACAGTTACACCATCAAGAAAGTCAGGCACCGTCTCATAAGCAAGCATTTCATAGTCTTTTACACCATCAATAACTGGTGGAGTATTATCCTCTACTACTAAAGTAATATTCTTTTTATCATTATCATATATAAAACTACCATAGTAAATACCAGCTTTATATATTTTATTATCCTCGGTATCAATATCCTTCCACTCAATCTCAATATCAGAATTAATATCTTTATATAAATAATCATTAACTACTGGAAGACTATCTCCTACTTCAATAGTAATCTTATCTTTATATTTAAATATATCTTTAATACTTCTTTTATCAGTAAATAAATAAATCATTATACCCACTATAACAAGCAATATACAAATACCTATTATAATAAGTAATTTCTTTTTATTTATTTTCTTCTTTTTTGCCATATTCTCTCCTTAGTTTCTTATAACAAGGTCTACATACAGAATCATATTCAGCATCAATTCCATCAATAGAAATTTGTTCGCCTTCAAATACAGGAACTAATTTTCCATCTATTCTATTTAATCTTAAATTATATGTAGCCTTGCTACCACATTTACAAATAGCTTTTAATTCCTCCATAACATCTGCTACTTCAAATAACCTCTTACTACCAGGAAACAAATTAGTAAAAGCATCTGCTCTTAAACCATAACATAATACTGGTATATTAAAAGTATCTACAACATTAGATAATTCATCTACTTGTTTAGAAGTCAAAAACTGTGCTTCATCGACAATAATACAATCTAAATTATTATTAATAAGATGGTATGCTATTAAATTATATACATCAACATCTGAATTTACTACATAATCAGTATCAAGCTCTGCTCCTGATCTACTTTGAATTTTACTTCCTGCTTTTTTATCATCACCAGGTTTCATAATAAGAACATTCATACCCTTCTCTTTATAATTATAATAAGTTTTAATAATATCAGTAGTCTTTCCACATTTCATTGCTCCAAATTTAAAATATAATTTTGCCATAATTTTACTTCCCTTCACTTCTTAGCTCTTGGATGAGCCATATCATATACCTTTCTTATTTGCTCATTAGTAACATGAGTATATATACTAGTAGTATTAAGAGATTCATGACCAAGTAATTCTTTAACAGTCATCAAATCAGATCCATCCTCTAGCATATCAGTAGCAAATGTATGCCTAAATGTATGTGGACTTATCTTAATATCAAGTCCCGCATTAATAACTAGTTTATTGATAATATTTCTAACATATCTTTCAGATAATTTATTACCATCCTTATTAAGAATTAAATAACCACTATTAACTTTATTAAATACATGGTATCCATCATTTAAATAAATATCAATAGCCTTCTTAGTATGATTATTAAATATAACTATTCTCTCTTTACTACCCTTGCCTAATACTTTAATTACTCTCTCATTTAAATCTATATCAGATAACTTAATATTAACAAGTTCACTAACTCTAATACCAGTAGCATATAATAGTTCAATAATAACACTATTTCTTTGATTAATAGCATTATCATACTTACATACAGAAAATAACTTATTTAATTCATCATCTTTCAAAAATTTAGGTAAATAATTATCTTTTTTAGGATTACTAATTTTATTAAAACAATTATCTTTAACTAAATCTTCTCTTAATAAATAATTATATAATCCTCTTATACTACTTAATTTCCTTGATATAGAACTTTTTCCTATATTAAGAGAATATAAATATTTCATATATTCTTTAACAGTATCATAATTAATATCCAATATATTAATAAATTTATTACCCAAAAATTCATTATAAAGAATTAAATCATCATAATAAGAAATTATTGTTTTTTCACTATATTTCTTTACTACTCTCAAATACTCTAAATATTTTTCAATATATTTCATATATACTTTGCTACCTCATAATAATTATATCATTTCACTCATATATAGTAAACAAAATTTACATAAAATTGACAAAAGAAAAAGTATCTATTTTCTAGATACATATTTTCCATCTTTAGTAGATACAATAATTTCTTCTCCCTCTTCAATAAATAAAGGTACTTTAACAAGCATTCCTGTTTCCAATATTGCATCTTTAGTAGCATTAGTAGCAGTATTACCTTTAATTGCAGGTTCAGTTTTAGCTATCTTATAATCAATTTTTTCAGGTAAATCTATACCAAGCATTTCCCCTTCAAAAAAGATAATAATTACTTCTAATCCTTCTTTTAAATATTTAACCTCATTTTCAATTTGTTTCTTATTTAATTCAACTTGTTCATAAGTTTCCATATTCATAAAAGAATAATTATCTCCATCAGAATATAAGAATTGCATTTTTTGCTTTTCTACATGTGCAGTAGGTACCTTAATACCAGCATTAAATGTATATTCAGCAATTGAACCAGTTCTTAAATTTTTAAGTTTAGCCTTTACAATAGCAGCACCCTTTCCAGGTTTAACATGATTAAATTCAAGTACTACATATAAATTACCATCGTAATTTATAGTTTGGCCAGTTTTAAAGTCATTAACATTTATCATTTAACTACCTCCTATTTCTTAGTTTCTTTGTGCTTTGTTGTCTTACGACAGAATTTACAATATTTATTTAATTCTAATTTCTCTGGAGTGTTCTTCTTATTTTTTTCTTCAGTATAATTAATATTTTTACATTCTTCACACATTAAAGAAACTAGTACTCTATTTTCGTTTTTCTTAGCCATAATAACTCCTCCTCCTAAAACGTCCACTTAATTATATCATATTTTTTTGAATTTATACAACTATTTTTTATTTTTTAACTTTATTTTTTACACTTTGTTAATTTTTTCCTTACTCCATTTACTTTTGATTTTTCAGATTTCACTTTAACTATATCAAGTATTTGTTTAACTCTATTAAATGCTTTAGTTTGAGATATACTATACTTATTACTCAATGTAGCTAAAAGTGTACTTAAACTAAAACTAAGTATACCACCACTCACACTTTTTTTAATTTCTATTGAAAAATCTTCTATTGGTAAGCAATATGCTTCAATTAAATATAATATATCATGTTCATTAGTAAAATTATTCATAAAATAAGAAAGTACTTCACCATCAGTCATATCACTAGGATAATTATCTTTAAGCCATTCTTCTAAATATAAGTATCTTTCCATTAAAATATGTTTCTTTTTTCTCATAATAACCTCCAAGCAATATATATTATAGCTATAATATTAATGTTTGTAAATACCTTTTAATTATTTATTTAAAATACTAATAATTCTCTATATATAAGATTATGACTTATAATAATAGCTATTCATTTAAGACAATAATTTGGCTTAAATGAACACTAAATAAACTATATTTATATAGGCTCTTAGTGGACATAATAATTAACCATTTAATTCAAAATATTTATTTACTATATTTGCAGATATTCTTTTTGTAACCATAGATTGTGAACTATTAGGAATACTAATATCTGGAGAAACAACCACTATACTCATTCTAGGATTTTCACTTGGAGAATATCCTACAAATGAAGAAGTAATAGTTTCAGTATCAACTTTACCATCATCATCAGTGTCAATAAAACTTTGACTGGTACCCGTTTTTCCAGAAGAGTCAGTATAATATCCCATATATCCATAACCTAATCCTCTTGATACTACTGCATTAAATCCTTCCCTAACTCTATCAATATATTTTTTATCTACAGACAAAGTACCCTGCACAGTAGTACTATCCTTATAAATTAAAGATCCAAACTTATCCCCATTATCACTAGGAGTATAAACCTCTTTAAGTAAATAAGGTTTAAGTCTTTTACCACCATTTGCTATTGTATTAATATATTGAGATAACTGAATCGGAGTATAAGTATCATACTGTCCTATAGAAAAATCAAGTAAATGTCCTGGAAGTTTACTAGTACCCATATATCCTAAACTTTCTACTGGAAGATCAATACCAGTTTTAAGTCCAAGTCCAAATTCAGCATACATATCACGATATTTTTTAAAAGCATCAGCATCTAAAGATAATCCCTTATTATATTCGTAGGTACCACCACCAACATTAATAGCTATCTTATATTGATATACATTAGAAGAATATTGCAAGGCATATATATCATCAATATTACCCATAGTTCTCCATGAACATTTTTCTGGAGTATCTTTTATTTTAATACATTCATCATTAATTACACTACCTATATTAATCGCTCCATACTTATATCCCACCATCATCGAAGCACCCTTAACTACTGAACCTGGAGTAATAGGAAGCGTTACAATACCTGGAGTATAATCAACAACATATTTTTCACCATTATCTCTATTTAAAACCTGTTTACCACTCATAGCAAGTATCTCACCAGTATTAGGATCAGATATAACTACAAAAGATCTATTATAATAATTAGTACCAACTTCTCCCTTAGCATTATAAACCTCATTCGAAAGCATTTCATCTAAATAAGACTGAAGATTAATATCAATAGTAAGAACAATATCATTACCTCTTCTACCTTCACTAACTAGTTCATAACTATTATCAGATAATAATCTATAAGTAGCCTTCGTACCTTTCAAATAATCTTCATATTGATATTCTAAATAAGATATACCAACTCTATCATCAAGAGAATACCCTTTTTTTAAATAAATATCCGCAAGCTCTGATGGTATACCCTGACTATTTGAAGATACACTACCTAAAATAGTCTTAAAAGTATCACCATATAAATATACTCTTTCCCAATCTAACTTAGTATTAAATCCCTTCAAATTATCAATATTTTCACTAATATAAGCATACTCTTCCTCAGTAACATTCTTATTTTTAATAATCTTTTCAGCATAAGAATACCCTTTATTCATAAGATAATAAATATAAGCAGCCTTTTTATCTATCTCACCATATTCTGCTATCTCATCATTAATTCTTTCATATATTAAATCAATGATATCATTATCATCAAGTTTTCTCTTACTATACAAATCCCATTCTTCATCAGTAATCTTTTTTCTGCATTCATCATAATGTGACTTATAATAAAAGTTCTTTATTTTAACATCATTCACATTACTGTAATCAATATCAATATTATTAGCAATAATATATGCTAGTTCTATTTCCTCTTCAGTTTTAATACCAGTTTTCTTCTTATAATAAATAGTTTTAACTGCTTCATTATCAACAAGTAAATTATAATTCCTATCATATATTCTTCCTCTAGGAGCACTACTACTCTCTATCTTCTTTTCAGTAGAATAAGATAACTTTTCATCATAATAATCCTTTTCTAATATCTGAAGATAAAATACCCTACCAAGTATTATAAAAAACAATATACATAAAATAATACTAATAATATTAAACCTCATTTCCATTATTTCAAATAATTTTTTATTATTAGTCTTCTTTTTCTTATTAATAGGCTTACTACTTTTCTTAACTTCAAACATATTTTTTTTCTTCTTATCAATAACCTTATTTTTTATATTTGAGTTAATTTTTTTCATATAAGCACCTTCCAGTATTTATTATATCATAAAAATAATAATTATACATATAGTTAATTAGGTGAAAAATAATGAATATTTATTTAATTGAAGAATACGTAAATAAAATGAAAAAAGAAGATGTTAATAATTTTGCATTAAAACAAGGAATAATACTAGATAAAGAAGAATTAGATATAATCTATAATTATATCAAATCAAACTACAAAACTATTATATATGGAAATCCAAAGGATATTTTACTAGAAATAAAAAGTAAAGTTAAACCACTTACTTATAACAAAATAGAAAATCTATATATAAAATTCAAAGATAAAATAGATATATTTACAAAAAATATAAGAGAAAGTTAATTCTTTCTCTATTTTCTATTCACAGCCTTTACTAATAACAAAATTTTGAGCATCATGATCATTAATATAAAAGGTTCCACCTTCTTTGGCAGTTAATATAATACAAACTCTATTATTGCCATCCACCCAAATAAAGGAACTAGCAGTATCTATATTTTTACTAGCATTCGAAATACCTGAAGCTTCTAAAACAGCAACACCAAGTTCATCAATCACACCTCTTTGAAAATCATATTTATCTTTTTCTTTTACAGGCCACAAATCATCAAAATCAGAAACAAAATTAGTATAAGCTATATCATTTCCCTCTAAATCATAATTATCAATTTCATATTGTTTTGTAAACCATTCTGCTGAAACATCTGCAGCATTTTGTAGTTGCTTCTTTTTAGCACTATTCATTGAACTAATAACACTAGGTATAGTAACTACAAGTACTATAGCAAGTACTACTATAACAGCAAGTAATTCTATTAATGTAAATCCTTTTCTATTTAATTTTTTCATAATAAATCACCATTCCTTCATCTATCTTACAAAATAATTTTATCATTTTTTATATTAATAATCAATATTTTAATCTTTATTTCTTATTTTATTGATTAAATCATCATCAAATACTTTATTTTTTATCATTTCTATCTCATATTTATATGGAGGATATTCTCTCTCTTTAGAATTATCATCACGAGTAACATATGGAGTCTCAAGTATTTTAGGAACATTAATCAATTTATCATTATAAATAATATTCATTAAATTATCAAAACCAATCGTACCAAATCCAATATTTTCATGTCTATCTTTATGACTAGATATAATATTTTTACTATCATTAATATGAATACATCCTATTTTATCAATACCTATAATTTTATCAAATAAATTCAATACCTCATCAAATTTACTCATATCATAACCAGCATCATTTAAGTGACAAGTATCCAAACACACTCCAATTTTATCTTTAAATTTAACCCTATCTATAATAGATTTCAATTCCTCAAAAGATCTTCCAATCTCATTACCTTTACCTGCCATAGTCTCAAGTAAAATAGTAACATCATAATTATTATCTAGTATCAAATTTAAGCCATCACTTATATTAATAATAGCTTCTTCTCTAGAACAATTAACCGCAGATCCAGGATGTAACACCATTTTCTTAATACCTAAAATAGAACATCTCTCTAGTTCTCCCTTTAAAAATTCTACAGAAAAATCAAAATTATTCATATTAGCCAAATTAACAATATAAGGAGCATGAACAATAACATTACATATATCAATATCATTATCCCTCATCATCTTAATAGCTTCATTAGTTAAAACATTATTAATAATACCCCTATTAGTATTTTGCGGTGCCCCAGTATAAAACATAAAAGTATTAGCCCCATAACTAATAGCCTCTTTTACACTTCCTAATAACTGACTATCATTCTTATATGATACATGACTCCCAATAATAAGTTTCATATTTACCACTTCTTTCTATTATTTATTTATTATATCCTTCTGAAGCACTACTCAAAGCATAAGTACCATCACTACTATTAGTATCAAATTTCCCACCTTCTTTAGCAATAAGTAATACTTCTGCTTTACCATCCACTAATTTTATTGCAGAACACATATTACCAATATCAGCAACATTACTAATAGTACCATCACTATTAATATTCATCGTAGCATCACCATCTAATTTAACATTCTTACTACTTAGTCCATATGAATTATTAATACCAAGACAATGCCAATTATTATCGTTAATTTTTTCTAATTCTGCATCTTTAACAGTAGACAATTTATCCTCAACAATTTTTCTATCATACCATTTAGCAACTTCTTTTGATAAAGTATGCAAACTACTAATTCTATTATTATTAATATTACCAATAACACTAGGTATAGTAACTACAAGTACTAATCCAAGTACCACAATAACTGCAAGTAACTCTATCAAAGTAAATCCTTTTCTATTCATATAAATCATCCTTTTATTCATTACAATTTAATCTTATCATAAAATAAATACATAGTCAATTTAGGGAAAAGAAAAAAGCGAATAATTTCGCTCTACCCATTTTCTTCATTAAGCTGGATATTTTGCACCTTTAAATTGACCAGCAGTCATAGCATTACCACTATTAACATTAGTAATAACATATTTATTATTAGTTATAGAACCTGTAATACTAGGAATATCAGTAGTAGTATATCCAGCAGCTACTATAATTGCATCACTTGAAGCGTCAGCAGTTAAAGCACAATTTGCATCAAACCAAGTAGTTTGATAAGTAGTAGTATCGGTTCCCATAAGTTCTGTTCCTACTTTACATAATTCATATTGTTTGGTAACGTATTCTTCAATTGTAGCAACAACATTATCTAAAGATTTCTGTCTAGCACTATTCATTGAACTAATAACACTAGGTATAGTAACTACAAGTACTATAGCTAGTACTACTATAACTGCTAATAACTCTATTAGTGTAAATCCTTTTCTATTTAATTTTTTCATTGTAATCATTCTCCCTTCATATATCTTACAAATAAATATTATCACAAAATATATTCTTAGTCAATTACTTTACAATAAATATTTACATATTTGTCACCATATTTTTTACTTTTTAATAGTTTTATATTACTATAATTATCTTTTAATTTATCAAAACTATATTCAAGTACTAATATACCATTATTTAATAATAAATCATATTTAATAATTAAATTTATTACTTCTTCCATGACTTCCATCTTATATGGAGCATCAACTAATATAATATTAAACTTAATATTATTATTTTTAAAATATAATAAACTATCTCTATAATCTTTATTTATTATAGTACTTTTATTATTAATATTAAGATTATTAATATTTTTATTCAAATATTTAATTATATCTCTATTATTATCTACAAAATAACATTTATTTGCCCCCATAGATATAGCTTCAATACCAAGACTACCAGTACCACAAAATAAATCTAAAACTATAGAATCACTAGTATAATTTTGAATACTAGCAAACATAGATTCCTTAACTCTGCTCATCGTAGGTCTAGTAGTTTCTACATTATATCCAAATAATTCTCTGCCTTTTAAATAACCACTTATCACTTTCATATATGACAACCTCTTATATTTGTATATTCTTTAAATCTTTTATTAATATCCATAATATAATAAAATAACTCATTATAATACTTCATATATTCTCTATATTCAGGATACTTATATATTTTCTCTTTTATATATAATTTTTCATAGTCATCAGTACTTTTATTATATTCATGTATCAAATCTAACAATTCTTTATTACTAACAACTTTTCTTTTATAATAATCTAAATTTTTAATTAAATCACTATTTTCAAAAGAATCTATTAATTTTTTAGTTTTATCTATAACATTATCCATTATCTATATTTAAAATCCTTTTCTAATTCTCTTTGGATATCTCTCTCTTTAATAGATTCTTTCTTATCATAATTTTTCTTACCCTTACATACTCCAATTTCAACCTTACATTTATTTTTTACAAAATAAAATCTAAGTGGTATTAAAGTATATCCTTCAAGTTCTAATTTATTTTTTAATTTCAATATTTCTCTTTTATGTAGTAATAATTTTCTAGTTCTATCTTCTTCATGATTAAATCTATTACCCTCTTCATAAATAGAAATATGAGTATTTAAAAGATATATTTCATCATTTCTAATAATAGCATAACTATCTTTAATATTAACTTTACCTTGTCTTACAGATTTAATTTCAGTACCAGTAAGTACAATACCTGCCTCATAAGTATCTTCAATTACATAATCATATCTTGCTTTTCTATTTAATATTTCCATATATATTCCTCATTTCATATAAATTATATACTTAAATAATAAATTAGTCAATTTAGTATAGAAAAAGATAATACTAAATTATCTTCTTAAAACTAATTTACTAATATCACTAGAAGTATCAATTAAATCCTCTTCACTTATATCTATACTTTTTAATAATTCAAAACCATCTACTTTAGAATAATTTTCTTGTAGAAATTTAATTTTTTCTAATATATCAATATCTCTATATTTAATATATATAGAAGTTCCTATTACCTGTCCATATAAAGACTCCATCATAGAAATAGTATTATGATTATATTTATAATTTTTAGACAAATGATTTTTCAATTTAATTATACATGAAAAATTAAATACTCTAATAATTTCTTTATAATTTTTTTCATCTCCATATTTTCTCAAATAATAATCTAAAAACACCAATTCATATAAATATGAAATAACTTCATTTAATATATAATCTTTACTTTCATAAGATTCGTTATTAATAAAAGTAGATGCATGTCCATATTCATGTATAATACTTGCCATATTAAAAGCATTTAATTTCTTATAGTAATCAATCATAATATAATATTTTTTTATTGATTCTAAATAAAATATATTGGCACTAGAAAAAAATGAATCTCTTCTAATAAGAATATCACCATTTTTAATATCATTATTAAATAATTCTAAAGAATAAGGAAATAATTTACTTAAAAATTCTTCTATTAAATTTAAAAAATCATTATATTCATACCTATTATTAATAATAATTGAAGACCATAAAGGATAAAATTTATCTAGTTCTAAATTCAAATTAAAACATAATGTTCTAGTTAAATTATCTAAATCTAAATATCTATTTCTTTTTTTTATTTCTTCTTCTTTTAAATTTTTACTATAATTCTTAGGTTTATAACTAAATAATTTATTACTTCTAGCTAAACTACTATCAATATTATAAATAAATAACATTTGACTATATAGAGAATTTTTTTCAGTATCATTGTTACTATTTAAATATAAAGATAATAATTTATCAAAATCATTTAATACTTCTTCTTTATTATATTTATACATTTTTCTTCCTCTGATTATATATTATATAATAATTACATATTAAAAGTCAAAAGGAAAGTTAAATACTTTCCTTTTTCTTAATTTCATTAATTTCATCTATTGTCTTGCCTGTTATTTCTGATATAACATTATAATCCATTTCTTTCTTTAACATATTAATAATAACTTCTTTTTTGTTATCTTCAATACCTTGTTCTAGTCCTTCTTCATGTCCTAATTTAAATCCTTCTTCTCGGCCTTCTTGTAATGCAGTATTTCTCTCATCTATCTCTTTCAATCTATAATGTTCT
>JBJEEB010000021.1:0-131351 GCA_051872655.1 Bacilli bacterium
TTTCAAAAAATAAAAAGACTATTTTCAAAATCTTACGACTTTGTCAACAGTCTGACTATAGATATTATCTATAGCTTATACTTTAATTTTAAAGACTACAGGCTTTAAAATTCTTTTTGAAGACCTTAGGCTTCAAAAACCCAGAGAAACCGAAGGGTTCGAAGGGAATACTAATTTATACTAAAATATTTAGCTAAGTCTTTAAATACTCTTTTATGGTAGAATATTAAGAGTATTATTAAGCTTAGTAATCCTACTCCTCCTAATACTATAATAGGCCAGTTTAATTTTACTACTTTAGTTAAAGCTAATATGCAGAATATTATAGCCCCAATAGCAGTAAAAAATAATGGTATAAATTTTTTTCTTTGTAATTTAAATTCTGATAAGAATAATACTAACTGAAATATTATTATACTAAAGAGAATTATATTTATAATAAAATATGAAAAACTAGTTTTTTCTATTATATCTATCATGTATAGATAAGCACATATTATCATTACTACAATGGTTATTCTTCTTATTAGGGTATTATCTATTAATGGTTTATTTAAGAAAGCAAAATAGAATATTATTTCTCCTCCAATAACATAGAACATCCATTTTTTACCTCCGACTGATAGATTTACTATTGTACAAGTAATAATTGATATTAGAAATATTATTAACATTATTCTTCTAAAGATAAGGAATTTATTTACTTCTTTTTTTATTTTAGGATAATTGTTTTTTATTGTCATAGTTCTCACTTCCATATACTTTTACTTCTATATTATTTTGTACTAATAGATTATATAGATTATTTTCTACTGATGTATTTAAAGTATATTTACTTATTGATAATGTTAATATGTTATTACATGTTATAATAGAAAATAGTAATTTATTTGTAATAGTAGTTCCTAAAACAAAGTCCATCTTTTCTACTTCTTTTTGCATATTATCTGGAAGATTTACATTACCAAGATTAGATAATACTGTAGTAAATGATTTATCTCCAGCATATCCATAGATTATTTTTGCTACTGGTTTCTTTATGAATAGTGGAATAAATCTTAGATACTTTATTAATTTATTTGTATATTCTAATATTCCATTTAAATTATCGATATTATTCTTTTCATGTAACTGTCTTTTTACTTCGATTAATACACTATCTAAATCCGTTATTTCTTCTCTTGGTATATTTATTGTTACATATAATGAGAAGTTTCTTAATGTTTTAGATGGATAGTACTTTCGCATATTTACTGGTACTTGAATTTTAATTGGTCCTTCTTTAGAAGTTGAATATGATATAGATATAAATAATAGACTTAATATTATTTCTGTAATAGTGGTATTTTTATTTTTAGACAATTCTTTTATATCTTTTAAATCAATATCAAAATGTAATATTTGACATGGTCTTACATTAGATCTTTTTCCATCTATTTGAACTGCCTTACCTTCAATAAGACTCTGCGATTTTACATTTGGTGTTTTATCTTTAAATTCATCTTTTGATTCTGCTTCTTTTGGTTTTTCATTTATATCTAAAACAGTATCGTTAGTATTTATTTCTTTTCCTAATAGTTTTAGATAAGTAGCCACTAGTGTGGAAAGAAAGATAGTAGCACTTGTTCCGTCCGCTAGAATATGGAAGTATTCAATACTTATTCTATTTTTATAATATACTGCTTTAAATGACTGTTTACCTATATTAGATACATTTATATATGAACATGGTAGTTTTTTATCTTCATAGACATGGAATCTTTTCTTGATACCATCAATATAATGCCAAAAGAATCCTTTTCTTATTGATGTTCTAAAAGTAGGAAATCTTTTCATAGTAAAAAGAAGAGCTATTTGAAATATTTCTGGTACTATATCTTCTTTTAGATAACATGATACTCTATATACACTCATCCAATTTTCTCTCATTGATAATGGATATATTTTAGCAGCATTATCGAGTGGATACCAATTTTCTGGTTCTTTTTGATAGGTATCTCCTAGATTATCTATAGATAGTATCTTTAATGTTTCTTTAAGATTTTTTCCTTGTTTTAGGTAATAGTCTATTGCTTTTTCAAAATCTTCATTTAGTTTAATAGTCTCTTTTTTTGTTAGAGATATATTATTATTTAGATTATTAAAATATTCTTTTATTATTTCTCCTTCTTTTATATTAAACTTTTTATAAAATGTATTTTTCTTTTTCAATCTACCACTTCCATATTTATTATATCATAGTATGATAATTATTTGTTTGCTTTTTCCCAAGAACATTCTATATCTGTTCTTCCGAAATGACCATAAGCTGCGAGTGGATAGTAAATTGGTCTTTGAAGATCTAATTCTTTTATTATGCTATCTACACTAAAATCGAAATTATTATTTACATAGTCATATATTTCTTCTTCTGATATGGTATTGGTATTAAAAGTATTTATATATATTGAGATAGGATATTCTTTACCTATAGCATAACTTAATTCTATTTCACATTTTGTTGCATACTTATTTGCTACGATATTTTTAGCTACATATCTAGCATAGTAGGCCGCACTTCGATCTACTTTGGTAGGATCTTTACTACTAAAACATCCTCCTCCTACTTTGCCCATTCCTCCATAGGTATCACATACTATCTTTCTACCAGTAGTACCACTATCTCCAAACGAACCTCCAATAGTAAAGGAACCGCTGGTGTTTATTAAGATATTGGTTTTAGTATCTAATAATTCTTTTGGTATTACTTTATTTATTACATTTTCTATTATGTAATTCCTTAATTCTTTTTCTTTTACTTCTTTTTTATGTTGTGAAGCAATTATAATAGTATCTATTCTTTTTGGTATATCATTATTATATTCTACTGTTACCTGTACTTTACCATCAGGAAGTAGCATGCTATTTTTATCTTCTTTTCTTACTTTAGTTAATCTATATGCTAACTTATTGGATAACATTATTGGTAATGGCATTAGTTCCTTAGTTTCATTAGTAGCATAGCCAAACATTATACCCTGATCTCCTGCCATCAGTTTGTCTTTCGCTACGGCACTATTTATTTCTTTAGACTGACTACTTACTTTTACTATGACATGATATTCTTCAGTATAACCTATATCTTTTAGTACTTCTTTAGCTAAAGCTTCATAGTCTAATTTAGCTTTGGTATTAGCTTCTCCATAGATTAATATTAAATCATCTTTAATTGTAGCTTCAACAGCCATTTTACTAGTTTTATCTTGTCTTAAAGCTTCATCTAATATGTAGTCACTTATTTTATCACATATTTTATCTGGATGTCCTTCAGTTACTGATTCACTAGTAAATAAAATTTTTTTCATTATATCAACTCCTTCATTTATTTTATCAAAAAGAAAAAACTCTTTGAAAGAGTTTATAGCTAGCATTATTCTCTTTCATCGTTATTAGCTGTACCACCTTACATTATGCAGGTTGGTATGAGTTCACAGAGCTAATTCTCTCCCTCATTCTTGATAAAATATATCTATATTATATATCATTATTTTTGTTTATTCAAGTAGTTTGAATATTATTTTTTTCTTAAATTTCTTTTTCTAGTGCTAAATTTATCAGTGTCATTTTTAATTATTTCTAAATCACTATAAATATTATCATAGGCGTCATCAAGAAGGCACTTACTGGTATTTAATAGTTCTACTATTTTTTCAAGACTATATATTACTTCTTCTTTAGTAAAAGCAGGTTCTATTCTTCCAGTATATAGTTTATTTAAAATTATACTATTACTATTTATTTCAGGATTATTTTTATACTTAAGATAAATTTTTCCTGCCCCATTTATAATATTTGCCACTTTGTCATTTTTTACATTTAAAACATATAAATTTGTTGGATCATATATAAATAATCTATCATTATCTTCCTCCAATGTTACTGCATGATTTACTATATTAATTTTCAATTGTTCTAAAATGGTACTCATTATATTACTTGGAAGAATACAGTGTAGTAATGCTGCATTTTTATTACATGCTTTTAGGTAATCTTTTAATAGCATAGAAAATTCTAAACATGCTCCATGTCCCCTCATTATTTCAAGAGGCAAATCTAAAAACATTCTATTTTCTTTACTGTAAATATTCTCTTTTGTAACAGAAAAATATCCATTCCATAATAATTGATAAAATAGATGTGAAAGTTCAAGTGAGGAATTAACTTTTAATTCCCTAGCTAGTTCTTTATAATTTATTAATATATTTTGATAATTAATTGCTAATTTTTTTAAAGAAAAACCATGTGTTAATTCAATCATTTCAACAAAGATATTCTCCATAAAATTACCTCTCTATTAAATAGTATTATTTGCTTTAAATATGGTAGTATTATATTATAACATTACAATACTGTCAAATATTTTCTAATTTTTATAATTATTATAAAATATATCTATATTTATTCAAGTAATTTGAATATTATTTTTTTAAAGACTTTAGGCTTTAAAAAGCCTCTTAAGACTACAGGCTTAAGAGGAGCACTTAAATTAATTATATTTTATATCTTTAATATATGGTTTTGCCGCTATTAAACCCATCTTTGGTATTATAGATATTACTACTTCTTTTTTATTTTCTGTAAGTTCGATACTTTGAATTACATCTTTTTCGGTACTTGTTAGTTTTATTTCATGAGGACATAATATTGCTTTAGTAGTTAGTGTTGTTCCATTTTTTAATGTTCCTAGCTTTGTATCATCAATATATACATCAAATGGTATAGCCCATCCAAACATCTTCTTTTCTCTTACTACTGTTATTGTTCCAACATTATTTTCGTTATTTAGTGGCGTTTCTTTTCCACAGTGAGGGCAAAACTTTGTTCCTAATTCTATCATTCTTCCACATTCTAAACATACCATATTATTCACTTCCTTATCTTTATTTTATATTATCACAACTGTTTATTTTTTGCAATTTTATTATATACTTTTTTCTACTTATGTGATAAAATTATGATAGGAGAAAAAGAATATGTTAGGGAAGATTATTGCTATTAATGAGAATATTGTTTCTGTTAAGTTAGAAGTTAATGTATATGACTATGATGGCTTAATAGGTAAAAATGTTACTTTTAAAGATGAAAATATTACTAGTATAGGTGAAGTTACTGCGATTGGTAATGGTATTATGCAGGCTATTTTAGTAGGAGAAATTAGAGATAATAAGTTTTTATATGGGGATATTTCTAAACCTTCATTTAAGGCTATATGTTATTTAATTGATAATGCTACTTTAAATATTGTTCTAAATAGCGATGCATCTAATACTATTAAACTTGGTAAATCTTATATTTATCCTGACTATGATATTAAACTTGATGTAGGTAATTTCTTTTCAAATCATTTTGCTATACTTGGTAATTCTGGTAGTGGTAAATCTTATTCGGTTGCTAAAATATTACAAAGTGTCTTTTATCAATGTAAAAGTCTTCCTTTTTATTCAAATATATTCTTATTTGATGCTTATGGTGAATATCAAAGGGCTTTTTCTAGAATACACGAAGTTAATGAAAATATTAATTATAAAGTATATACTACTGATTTAAATAGTACAGAGTTTGAAATTCTTACTTATCCTTTTTGGCTTCTAGGGGTAGATGATTTGTGTCTTCTTATGGGAGTTACTTCAAAAGAACAAATTCCAATAGTTGAAAAGGCTCTTAAGTTAGTTAGTTACTTTTCAAGAAAAGAAGATGAAGTTATTAATCAAAAGAATGATATTATAGCTAGATGTTTACTTGATGTTTTATTTTCTGGTAAGGCTCCAAGTATGATTAGAAATAAGGTTGTATCTATTCTTACTAAATTTAATACTGCAAATCTTAATTTGGAAGTTAAACTTGAAAAAGGTGGTTGGTCTAGAACTATTAGACAGTGTTTATTTGTTGAACAAGGCGGAGAATTTGCTGATGTTGAACTAGTTATTGAGTATTTAGAAAGTTTATGCTTAGATAACTTTGAACTATCACTTCCTAATGGAGAATACATGTATTCTATGAAAGACTTCTCTATTGCTTTAGAATTTGCTTTAATATCTGAAGGTGCATTAAATAGTGATACTACTTTTGAACTAGCTAATGCTCTTAAAGTTAGATTTAATAATCTTATGAATAGTGATTATTCTAGATATTTTGATTATAATGGTTATGTTAATAGAGAAGGGTATATTAATTTACTTCTTACTTGTAATAATAGTAGAAAAGCTCAAATTGTTAACTTTAATATTAATTATGTAGATGATAGATTTGCTAAGAATCTTGTTAAAATATATTCAAAGTTATTATTTGACTATATTGTTTCTTTAAATCAAAGAGCTTCAATGCCATTTCATATTGTACTTGAAGAAGCACATAGATATGTTCAAAATGATAGTGATGTAGAAATTTTAGGATATAATATATTTGAGAGAATTACTAAAGAAGGTAGAAAATATGGATTACTTCTTGGTATTGTATCACAAAGACCATCAGAACTATCTGAAACTACGATATCTCAGTGTAGTAACTTTTTAGTATTTAAAATGTTTCATCCTAAGGATCTGCAATTTATTAAGGATATTATTTCTAGTGCTGATGTTACGGTTACAAACAAAATTAAAACTTTACATCCTGGTACTTGTATTATGTTTGGTACAGCCTTTAAACTTCCTACAATTGCAATACTAGATAAACCTAATCCAGAGCCTCTTAGTCAAAGCTGTGATATTAATAAAACTTGGTATATTCATAATAATTAATATGTAATATTAAAAGATAATTCTTTGTTTGGAATTATCTTTATTTTATTCTTCTTAAGCCTATAGTCTTAAGAAGTAAATTAGAGCCTTATAGTCTCTAATTTAATACTTTTTTATTTTAATCTTATTTAAGTTTAATTAAAAATTTTACTTTTGGACTATAAAAGTTGTTATAAAACCTACTAGTGAGGCTGATAAAGTTATAGGAATACTATATTTTAAGTATTCTTTTAATTTTACTTCATAGCCATTCTTTTTTAATATTCCTAGGGCTGCTATATTTGCTGATGCTCCTATTGGGGTAAAGTTACCTCCTAGTGTTGAAGCTATTATTAAGGCGTAATAAAGAAGATATGGATTAATGTTAGTAGTAGTTGCTAAAGTAGATATAACTGGCAACATAGTGGCTACATAAGGAATATTATCAATAAAGGCTGACACAATTATTGATATTGTAAATATCATAACATATATTAGCACCTGATTATTTCCACCAATATTTATTATGGTATTGCTAATTTTATTTATTATTCCCGTTTCTTTGATTCCACCAATAATTATGAATAAACTAGCTAGTAGAATTATGGTGTGATAATCTATTTCTTTTATATATTTTAATGATGATTTTATATTTTTATCTTTTATAACTTTAATTATTAATCCAATTATAAAATATGAAATACATATTAATCCATTTGTTAATTCGTGTTTGTTTGGTATGAAAGATGCAGTTATTAAAGTTATGATTGTTCCTACCAGAATAATGGTTGGATAGTAACTGTTTACTTTAGTTTTTTCTGTTTTTTCTATTTTTTTATTATTTTTTCTAAATATGAATAGTAGTGTTAATGCCGATGATATCATTCCAAATTGAGTAATAAAAAATAAACCCATTTTACCATTATGGACAAAGAAATCTAAAAAAGTCATTTTTGTTTGTCCCGCTAGAAGGATGGATGTTGTATCTCCAACTAAAGTGGCTGCTCCTTCAATATTTGAAAATATTGCTACACATATAACGATTGGTATTGGAGAGATCTTCATTTTTTTAGCTACTAACATAGTTATTGGAGCTACCATTAATACTGTTGCAACATTATCTACGAAGGCAGATATTATTCCCGCAAAAACTGAGAGTGCCACTATCATCCATTTGGCATTTGGTACCTTATTTATTATGATATCTGAAAGTAGTGCTGGCATTTTTGATTCAATAAATAATGATACTGTTCCCATAGTACCAATTATCATTAATAAGATATTGAAATCTATTTCTTTTAATACTTTATCTATGGGTAATATTCCAATTATAATAAAAATTAATGCAGTTCCTAGTGCTATATATGATTTATATTTTGGAATGGTTAGCATTAATATATATGTTATAACAAATAGAATTACCGCTAGTAATTGTGTATTTATAATTATCACCTCAATTAATTTTATTCTAAAATACTTTAAATAATTATAGCTTTAAAAATTAATCATTTTTTTCTTGTTTTATTCTTTTTTGTTAAATCTTCTCTAAATATATTTATATCTTCTAATACTTTGTCTAATGATTCTTGTTCAAATTTTATATCTATTATTTTTAGTGCATCTTCTAGTGATATTTTATTATTCATTAGTTCTTGATTAAGTTTTTCTATTTTCTCTAGGAATTTAGGATTTTTCTTATACTCTACATAATTATATATGGAAATTATTCCTACTGAATAAAATAATATTGTAAAAATAAAGTTTTTATCTTTTCTTCTTATTATTTCTATATCAAAACTTTTTAAGGCATATTCATAATCTTTATCTTCTTTGTATAAAAATTTATAATTTTCTTGCGATACTTCTCCAAGTAAAAAGTATAACAAAAATATTCTAACTATATAATAACCTTTTTTAATAAACGTGTGAAGATTTTTATATTCTTCAATTTTAAATGATTTTCCTTCTTCTTCGTATCCTATTTGTTCTAAATAGTCTGTATAAATAAGTTCATAAGTAAAAGCAAGTAGTTCAGTTAGAATATCATTTACTTCTCCCCTAAATAGTGGAGGTTGATTTCGGTAATGTGATATTTCATGTACCCATATTATAGAATCTGTTATTAAAGTATTATTATAAACATTTATTGCTTTATATTCTGTTACTTCTTTTCTTTTTCCATCATCTACTATAACACGTATATAATTATTATTTCCGTGTGTTAGTTCACAGATATTTGCTTTTTTCGGATAAGTTGTTTTTATTATATTAAATGTTCCATCTTTAATTATTTCATTAAATTTAAAATCAATTCCTATTCTTTTATAGAAATCATCTATTAATTTTTCTATTTCAACAATACTTGTTCTTTGACCTTCTCTTAAGTCTGGATATTCTATGTCAAGTTCTTGCATATTGTAATATAGAAAAGCTATTAAATTATATATATTTTGCATATTGTCAAATAGTAATATATTTTCATTATAATTTTCATCATAAAATTCTTTTAAAAATGAATTTGCTGACTGTTCATTATTAATTATTTCATCCATATAAATCTCCCTGCGCTATATTATAACAGAATTTTTTGAAAAAACAAGTTTTATTTCATTTCTACTTGTTTTTCCTCTATATACTCATAGTTTAAATAATTATCTTTTGTTACTACAGACTCTCCTAGATTTTTTTCTATGTCTTCTCTAGCTACTTTGGCAACATGACCACCCATTCTAGCTACTTTTTTATTTTGACTTAATCCTTGGGGTCTATGTTTTTCAGCGAGTCTTTTTGTTGTTTCTTCAGATAAATCTGTAAGTATTACTTCAAGACTATCCATATTATCTCTTAAACTTTCTTTTCTTAAACCTTTATATTCTTTATATTCTTTAGCGGTCATACCTGACCATTCTTTATATATTTCGTTTGTAAGAATAGCATATTCTTTTCCTTCTGTTATTCCATTTTCTTTCCAAACATCAGTTAGTTCTTTTCGATCTTGAATGCCTTTTATTCTTTTAGCAATCCATTTTTCATCATACCCTTTTGCTCTATAAGTATCAATCGCTCTTTGTACTGTTAACGATGGGTCAAATGCTTCATCTATTCTTTCACTACCTAATTTTGCTAACCATTGTTTAATAGGTTCAGCATTCTTACTAGGTATTGACTCTATAATTCTAAACATCCCTTCAATATCAACAACATCTGTCATACGATATTTTCCATCTTTGGCTTTTAATTTCAAAGCGTTACAATTTGTAACAGTTTCATTTCCTTCGTCTTTAAGTCTTTTTTTCATTACTCTCCAATATGTTTGTGGATTACTACTTTCTGATAGAACTCCTACTACATCTACTACACTAATATAGTACTTTTCGCTTTCTTTGTCCCATACTGTTCTAATTGTTTCGTTATTGAATATTTTCATTATTAAATGCATTTTATTTTCTTCCATAATCTATATCCTCCTTAAATCTATTTCAATATATCATACATGTATTTTAATGTCAATATATTTTCGTACATTTGTTTGCTTTTTTTATAAATGAAACAAGTCTTATTTTAAAGACAATTTTGGCTTTAAAATTATTTTTTGAAGACTACAGGCTTCAAAAAACCTCATTAAACTTTAGGTTAATGAGGTATATATATAAATATTATAATACTTGTTTTAGAAACTGTCCTGTATAAGAATTAGGATTATTTGCTACTTCTTCTGGAGTACCGGTAGCTACTACTTCACCGCCACCACTGCCTCCTTCAGGTCCTAAATCAATTATATAGTCCGCTACTTTGATAACATCTAGATTATGTTCAATTATAATTACTGTATCTCCATTATCTACTATTCTTTCTAGTATTACTAGTAGTTTCTTTATATCATCTTGATGTAATCCTGTAGTTGGTTCATCTAGAATAAAGATACTTTTACCAGTAGGTTTCTTTTGTAATTCTTTAGCTAGTTTTACTCTAGCAGCTTCTCCTCCAGATAATGTTGGAGCACTCTGTCCTAATTTTATATAACCTAGTCCTACATCATGTAATACTTTTAATTTATTTAGTACTTTAGGATGATTTTCAAAGAAATCTATAGCTTCATCTACTCGCATATTTAGTACATCATAGATATTTTTTTCTTTGTATTTTATTTCTAATGTTTCTCTATTATATCTTGTTCCATTACATACTTCACATGGTACATAAACATCTGGTAAGAAGTGCATTTCTATCTTCTTTACTCCATCACCCCAACAGGCTTCACATCTTCCACCTTTAACATTAAAACTAAATCTACCTTTATCATATCCTCTTATTTTAGCTTCTTTAGTTTCTGAAAAAATATCTCTAATATCATCAAATACTCCTGTATATGTAGCAGGATTACTTCTTGGTGTTCTTCCTATTGGGGCTTGAGATATTTGAATTACTTTATCAATATTTTCAAGTCCTAATATGCATTTACATTTACCTGGTTTTTCTTTTGATGAATATATAGTGGCCGCTAGTGTCTTATATAAAATTTCATTTATTAAACTTGATTTACCACTTCCTGATACTCCTGTTACTAATGTCATTGTTCCAAGTGGAATCTTTACGTTTATATTTTTTAAATTGTTTTCTTTAGCTCCTTTTATTTCTAAATACTTTTTATTTCCTTTTCTTCTTTTTTCTGGTATTTCTATCTTTTCTGTTCCTTTTAAATATCTTCCAGTTAAACTATTAGGATTATTCATTACTTCTTCTGGAGTACCTTCTGCAACTACATATCCACCATGTTCTCCTGCTCCTGGACCTATATCTATTAGGTAGTCCGCTGAAAGCATAGTATCAGTATCGTGTTCTACTACTATTAAGGAATTACCTAAATCACGCATTTCTAATAGAGAATTTATTAGTTTTTGATTATCTCTTTGGTGAAGTCCAATACTAGGTTCATCTAGTACATATAGTACTCCAGTTAATCTAGATCCTATTTGAGTAGCTAATCTTATTCTCTGACTTTCTCCACCAGACAATGTTCCTGCTTCTCTTGCTAATGTTAAGTAAGATAATCCAACATTCATCAAAAAGTTTAATCTTGATTTTATTTCTTTTACTACTATTTCGGATATTTCAGATTGCTCTTTAGTTAATTTTAGATTAGAAATAAAATTATTTAATTCTTCAATTGACATACATGTTACTTCATAGATATTTTTTTTATTTATTAAAACATTTAATACTGATGGTTTTAGTCTTGAGCCATGACAAGTAGGACACTCTAATTCAGTCATGTATCCTTCTATCCATTCCCTTATCCAAGTACTTTTTGTTTCAATATATCTTCTTTCTAAATTGGTTATTATTCCTTCATAGTAACTAGTAGTCTTTCTAGTATTTCCATTTTTAGCTTGATAATTAAATGTTATTGCATCTTTAGCACCATATAGTATTATATCTAACTCTTCTTTAGTTAAGTCTTTTACTGGTTTTGATAGGTCAATATTATAGTATTTAGCTACTGTGGTTAATTCAGTATACATTATACTTGATTCTTCATCTAGATTTATTGGTTTAATAGCTCCATCAAGAATTGATATTTTCTTATCTGGAATAACTAAATCAACATCTATTTTATATTTTACTCCTAGTCCCTTACAATCTGGACAAGATCCATAAGGTGCATTAAAGGAAAATATTCTTGGTTCTAATTCTTCAAGTGAATAATCACAATATGGACAAGCATAATCTTCACTCATTAAGATTTCTTCACCATCTACTATATCTATTATTACTTTGCCTTTACTTAACTTAGTAGCAGTTTCTAAAGATGAATATAGTCTACTTCTTATACCTTCTTTTATTACTAATCTATCTATTACTACTGATACATTGTGTTTTTTATTTTTATCTAGTTCTAAATCTAATGATAAATCTTTTAGTTCATCATCTATTTTTACTCTAATATATCCTTCTTTTCTTAGACTTTCAAATAAATCTTTCTGCGTTCCTTTTTCTCCTTTTACTACTGGAGACATAACCATTATTTTAGTATTTTCTTCAAGTGATAATATTTTATTTGTCATTTCTTCAATTGACTGTGATGTTATTGGTATATGATGATTAGGACAATATGGTACTCCAATACGAGCAAATAATAATCTTAAATAGTCATATATTTCGGTTACTGTACCAACAGTACTACGTGGATTTTTATTAGTGGTTTTTTGATCTATTGATATACTTGGAGATAATCCCTCAATGGTATCGACATCTGGTTTACCTGTACTACCTATAAATTGTCTTGCATAAGCAGACAAACTTTCTACATATCTTCTTTGTCCTTCAGCGTAAATAGTATCAAAAGCAAGAGATGATTTACCACTACCGGATACTCCTGTCATTACTACTAATTTATTTTTTGGTATTTCTATATTTATATTTTTAAGGTTATTTTCTCTAGCGCCTTTTATTATTATTTTGTCCATATACATCGCCTCTTCTTTGGTATTATATCATAATTTTTTTAATTTATAAACAAGAAAAAAATGCTAATTAAAGCATTTGATAGTTATTATAATTTTAATTGTCCAGGAGATACTGTTTCAATACCTGTCCAAGGATTATTATTTGGTTTTCTTTCTAATACTTTAGGTTTTTCTTCTAAATTATCTGTAACTGGAGGTGTTATTGTTGTTTCTTTTGTTTCTTCTGGTACTACTGGATAATCTCTTCTATCTAGTTCTACTAAATCTTTAGCACTTTCTCTATAAATGCTTGCTTCACTAGGTACTGACATTGGTGCAACTTTTTCTTCTGGATTATTTATAGATATTGGTTTTGGTGAATCTTTACTATCATTTAAAGGTCTAGCAAATCCAGGTATCTCTGTAGTCTTAAATTCAGTAGCTATTTCATCAAGTAATCCATATAAACCTTTTGCATTTATTACTTTAGTTATTAACCAAACTCTTTCTGCATCGCTTAATTCTCTATCATTAGCCATAGTATTCCCTCCTTTGACAAATATAGTATATAGTAATTTTTAGTAAAAGTAAATATTTTTTGTATGTTTGTAATTAATTTGACATTAATTTGATAGTTTTATCTTTAATTCTCTTAATTATATTATATACTGTTCTTAAATTATTATCAGTTATTTCGGATATTTCTCTAATAGTATAGTCTTGTTCTTTTAAAACAAATATTAGTTCTTCTTTCCATGTTAAGTTATTTATTATTTTTTCTCTTAGAGTAAAATAATCATAATCATTAAATAAATTTATTTCTGGATTATATTTATTACTGCTTAGTCTTAGTAATATTTCATCATTATCTTCATAAGATACTGACTCATTTAATACTTTATTTTTTATATTATTGTATCTTGATATGTAGTTAGTTAGATTGTTATCTAATACTTTATTTAAATATGTACTAAAAGTATTATTATCTATATATGTATCTATTGCTTTATAGAAATATATTTCTGCTTCACTTACTAACTCTTTTATACTTAGTGATGATCTTTTACTATATTTAGCTGCTTTTTTATATAACAGACTATTATATTTTTTTCTTAATATGTTTATAGCATCTTCATTATTTTCTTTGGCTAAGTATAAAAGTTCATAATCATTATACATATTAATTCCCCCTAGATCTATTTATTTCTGATAAAAATATTCCACATGCTACTGAAGCATTTAAACTATTTACTGTTCCTTTCATTGGTATTTTTGCTATATAGTCACAATTTTCTCTTGTTACTTTACTCATACCTTTTCCTTCGTTTCCTATTACTAGTCCTATCTTTGTTTTGTAGTCTATTTCCGTATAATTAGTTCCTTCCATATCAGTTCCTACTATCCAGTAT
This sequence comes from Bacilli bacterium, assembly GCA_051872655.1. Classification (GTDB taxonomy): domain Bacteria; phylum Bacillota_I; class Bacilli_A; order RF39; family UBA660; genus CAG-302. Next base: position 14,611 of record JBJEEB010000021.1, read on the forward strand.
CCTAAATCTTTTAGTTTTCTTATGGTATTGTTTATATTTGGTACATTTATTATTTTTACTTTTTCTATTGTTCCTACTGATGTCTTAACTACTGTACTTGTTATACCTACTGATCTATCGTTAGGTAATATTATAGCATCTACTCCAAAAGCTTCACTAGAACGAATAATTGCTCCAAGATTATGTGGATCTTCAAGATGATCTAGAATTACCACTAGTGGATAGTCTTTAGTAATACCCAGTATCACTTCATCAAAAGAGTATACTTTAATATCTTCTACTTCAAGTATTATTCCCTGATGTAATCCTTTACACATTCTATCTAATTCTTTATTATCTAATATTTTAGTATTTATTTTTCTTTTATCTATTAGTGATAGTATTTCTTCATCTTTAAATTTATTACTTAGATATATTTTATATATTTTTTTATTATCTTTTAATGTTTCAATGGCTACATTTTTTCCATATACTTTCATTATTATTTCACCTCAATTAAATTTAATATTTCTTCTAATCTATTTTTATTACTTATATATAAATCTCCAAGTAATGATTCAAATCCAGTAGATAATTTATATGTTATAATATCAGTATTTTTAGGATGACTATTATTTTTATAGTTTCTTCCTCTTTTTACAATATCTAATTCTTCTTCTGTCAATATATTATTATCTATTAGATATTTCAGTATCTTTGTTTCTCCTTTAGCGGATACATATTCTACTTGCTTCTTTTGTAATTTTTCTATATTATTGATACCTTGTTTTATCAACTCTTCTCTTATATAAAGTGAATATACAGCATCTCCAAGTAAAGCTAATACTTGAATATTAATTAACTTTGTATTCATAACGACCTCAATTCTGTTGTTATTATATATTATTTAATCTACAATGTCAATTGGTTAAAAAGAAAAAGAGCATTAAGCTCCTCCATTATAATTTTGTTGTATTTGTCCAAACATTGATGGTGCTTCTTTTGGTGCACCATTAACTGGTATTGGGTTATTTACTTCTTGAACTCTAGGTCCAAAAAATGGAATATTTTGATTATTAGGATTCATGTTTGGTACTGTATTTTGCACTGTATTAAAATTATCTGTAGTCTCCATCATATTTCCTATACTAGGCATTTGTGGCTCCCAAAGATTACCACTGAAGTTTACTGCTGTATTATTTTGTACTGGTGCACTCTCTTTTGGTATTTCAAGTGATGGTATTGTATCATTTATGTTTACATTCATACTTGGTGTTACTGGCATACTTTTTATTGGTATTGTACTTTCTGATAGTGGTATACTAGGTTCTTCTTTTGGTAATTCAGTAGTAGGAGCACTTCCAGGTATATTAAATACTGGAGTATTTGTATTCTGAACACCATCTTTTAATGGTTCCTGACTACTCATACTTGGTGCTTCAAAATTTTTACTTTCTACCTTATTATATTTATCATTTAATATTTTTAGGGTTTCTCTAGTTGGATTATTGACTAACTCTTTAGCTATATCCTCTAGTTCTTCTTTACTTAGATACTTCATATAGGTACCCCTCCTCTATTCTAAATAGATTATAATATAAAAAAGAAAAAAAGTAAATACAATTTTACTTTTTTATATTAAATTATCTCGATCATAAATATTTATATTATATAGACTATAAATATCTATATTTGAATCATTAGTAAATTTAATAAAACATAAATCTTCAATAACTATATCTTTATATTTAGCTAGTTTAAATTCTTTTTTATTACTATCTTTTAATTTAGGATTATTTAGTCCTGTTTTTACAATATTTAGGTTATTAGCTAAGTATATAGTAATATTGTTATCATTAAAATAATCAATTCTTACTTTATTATCTATTATTAAGGATCCTTTTCCTTTTAACTGATAACTTCTTGGTTTTATTTCTTTTTTAGGTGTTATTTTTTTTATTTCTTTTAAATCTAAGTAATTTATTATACTTCCTTCAGATATTAAACCAGGAGTATCTATTATTTTAATACCATTTAAATCTATTTCTATTTTATTTAATGTTGTTGATGGATAAATACTTGTAGTTATTTCGATATCTTTTTCTGAATAATTTTTTATTAATTTATTTATTAATGTTGATTTACCAGAATTAGTATTTCCAACAAAGTATACTTCTTTATTATTACTATATTTCTTTATTTTATTTATTAAATTATCTAAATTATAATTTTTAATTGAACTAATTACTTCAATATCTAAATATTTATCTACTTTTTTTGATACATAATCTATTAGTTTATAATCTTTTACTGACTTAGGTAATAAATCTTTTTTTGTTAAGACTATTATTACATTATCAAAATCATTTATAATATTTAGATTTAAACTAAGTAGAGAGGTAAGATATACCACTAGTGAATCTTTTGGTATACTACTTAGTATAGATTGATATTCTTTATTTGTTAATGATACCTCTTTATATTCTCCATAGTACTTTAATTTAAAGCATCTTTCACAAATATCTTTATCTAAATTATCTACATAACCTTCTTTATTATTATTACTATCTTGAAGAATTACTCCGCATCCTAGGCATTTCTTAGTCATAATATTCTCCTATTTTAAATATTCCTTGTTTAGTCATCTTATTTATTTTTTTTCTTTCTATATATCTATGTATTTTGGTAAATGGCATATCTATATTAGACATTGGATTTACTAGTATTGTCATTATTCCAACTTTGTTACCGCCATATATATCTGTCACTAATTGATCTCCAATGATAGTTACTTCTGATAAATCATATTTGTATAAATTTAATACTTTAATAAAACTTTTTTTTCTTGGTTTTCCTGCTTTTGCACAGCAATCTACTTTTAATTCTTTTTTAAATGGTTCTAACCTGTTTTTTGGTGAATTTGAAAATATTATTACTTTAAATCCCATACTGTCTAATTTGTTAAATAAATCTTTTAATTTTTTATTAGGTACTCTATCAGTATAAGGTACACATGTATTATCTAAATCAAATAATAGACATTTTATACCATTTTCTTTTAATTTATCATAGTTAATAGTATGTATACTTTTTTGATAAGCATCAGGATAAAAGTAATTCATTTTTTTCACCTCGATATAATTATACTTTATTTTTATTTAAAAATAAAGTTATTTGTCTTATAATTCTTTTTTTTAAATGAATACTTAACACTAGAGACCTAGGCTCTAGTGTTCCACTTAAGACCTTAGGCTTAAGTGGTATAAGAAAACAAATAAGCATAAACTTTACTAGGAGGTTTTTATGCTTTATAGTTTATTTAATTTTATTGTTGATAATCTTACTTTTTTTACTGGAGCATATTCTAATAATGTTTTTCCTGATCCTTTATCAAAAGAAGAAGAAGATATATATATTGATAGGATGTTAAAAGGCGATAAAGAGGCTAGAGCTAAATTAATTGAACATAATCTTAGATTAGTAGCTCATATTGTTAAGAAATTTGAATCTAACACTAATGATATAGATGATTTAATTGGTATAGGTACTGTTGGATTAATTAAGGGTATAGATAGTTTTTCTCCTGATAAAAATATTAAACTAGCTACTTATATAGCAAAATGTTCAGAAAATGAAATTCTTATGCATTTTAGGTCAGATAAGAAGAATTCAAAAAATGTTAGTATTTATGATGGCATAAGTTTTGATAAGGAAGGTAATGAAATTACTATTTTAGATGTTCTTAAAACTGAGAATCCTGACTATGCTGAAGAGATATATAAGAATGATAACATTAAATTACTTAGAAAATATTTAAATATTTTAACTAAGAGGGAGAGAGATGTTCTAACTAAAAGATATGGTTTAGATAACAATGATGAAATTACGCAAAAAGAAATTGCTAAAGAATTAGGTATTTCTAGGAGTTATGTATCTAGAATAGAAAAGAGAGCTATTACTAAAATCTTAAGAGAATTTATTAAAAATGACAAAGGTCCCAAAGAAAATTCTTAATAATTACTTGACTAAATGATATTTTTATGATAAAGTTAATAACGAACTGATGAGGAGGTAATACTATGGAGAATATATCAAATAAAAAAACTAGATCTGTTAATAATAGACCTAATTGTTTAAAAATAACTAAAGGTACTCAAAAAGTAAATATGACTACTGTTACTTTAAAAGATGGTAGTAAAGTTAAGACTAGTGTTAGAGAAGCTAGAACTATGAAAAAGAATAATGAATTAGCATAATTTAAGATAGAATATTCTATCTTTTTTATTTGTCCACAAGTTTTGTTGATAAAAGAAAAATACGACTATTTTTAGTCATACTATTTAATATATTCATTAAAGATGTTTTCATCATATCCATTTATATTATAGTAGTAAAAGCTTCCATCTTTATCTTTATATTCAATATTTTTTTCTTCATAATTTTTGTTATCAAAGAAGTCAACTAATTCTCTATCTGCTTTATCTAAAATTATACGACCATTGATCATTTGAAATTCATATTTATTATCGTTTTTTTCATAAGATATTTGTAAAAAATCTCTTTCTGGTCCACCTACTCCTAGTGAATATGTTTTTATTAATTTATTATCCTTCATTTTAGATAATATTATTTTTAAATCATTAGGATCTATAGTTATTGTTTTGTTTATGTCTTCTGTATCTCCTAGATCTTTACTTCGAATTCTTGTCATTTTTGCATCTAGAATATGCTGTGTTAATAAATAATCTGTCCAACTTATTTCGTTATTTGTTTCGCTATTGTTTTCAATAATATTATTGTCTTCATTTTCTATATTATTTTCATTTTTTAATTTAATTGTACCTGTTAATACCAATGTTATTATTCCTAGTAGTGTAATTATAATTACTATTAAAACTCCTATTAAAATATTTTTATTTTTTTCTTTCATATTATCACATCCTATGGTAATTATAATACTATTTATTTATTTTTTCAAGAAAAATACGACTATTTCTAGTCATACTCTTTTTTAGATTCACTTGCTTTTTCTAATATTTTTTTATAATATTCTTTACCTAGCATGTATTCTTCCTCTAGTATTTCATCTTCTGTTGATTTATTTTCTTTCATAATTAAAACTCCTTTCTTTATTTATTATAAAGAAAGAAGTTAGTTTTATACTAATAAGCTATTTATTTTTGATATAGGATCATCACTACATGTTATATAAGATCCTACTACTACTATATCAGCATCTTTTACTAGATTTATTGTATTACTATTTATACCACCATCTACTTCAATAAGGATATCTTTATCTTTGATTAATTTTTTTATTTCTTTTAATCTAGTAATACTTGTCTCTATAAATGGTTGACCTCCTAGTCCTGGTTCTACAGTCATCACTAGAATTAAATCTATATCATTTAAGTATGGTAATAACTTATTTATATCAGTATTTGGTTTTATAGAAATTCCTCTTTTTATACCTAAAGATTTTATCATGGATAATATTTTTTTTATATCTTTATCTATTTCTAAGTGTATAGTTATATTTTCAATATTATTTAAATCTTTAATATTATTTATGTATTCTTCAGGATTATCCATCATTAAGTGGACATCTAACTTTTTATTTGAAAATGAAGATAATTCTCTTAATTCTTGATATGATAATGTATTTTGAGAAACAAATTTTCCGTCCATTACATCCATATGAATATATGAAATATTTGTATTATTTAGTTTATCTATCATTTCTTTTCTGTCTTTTGAATTTAGTATTGATACTGATAATTTCATGCTATTTACCTCCGATAAAGGATTTGTAGTTATTATATCTAGAAGGAAGTATCTTTCCTTCTTCAAGTAATTTTTTGACGTAGCAGGCATCTTCTTTAATATGCATACAATCTCTATATTTACAATATTCTAAATTATCAAACATTTCTTTCATATTATCTCTTATATCCATCTTAGTCATTTCTCTAAAGTCTATTGATGAAAATCCTGGAGTATCCGCGATTAGGGCACCATCTACATCATATAATGTTGTACACCTTGTAGTATGTTTTCCTCTACCTAAAGCTTTAGATATTTCATTTGTTTCTAAAGATAAGTTTTTATCTAGTCTATTTAATAGAGATGATTTTCCTGCTCCTGACTGGCCTGCAATTACTACTTTTTTGTTCTTTATTATTTTTTTTATTTCTTTGACATTGGTATTTTCTACTACTGTATAACCAATATCCTTATAATAAGTCATTATTTTTTTTATTTCTTTTGTCTCTTCTTCATTTAATAAATCTAACTTTGTTAAACAAATTATTGGCTTTATATTATTAAATGATATTATTGTTAATAGTTTATCTAATAGATTACTATCAAAGTTTGGTTCTTTTACTGATACTGCAATTAGGGCTATATCAATATTGGCAATGGGAGGTCTAATAAGAGAGTTTTTTCTTGGTTTTATTTCTAATAAGTATTTATTTATATCATCAATTACTACTGTATCTCCTACTAAGGGAATAATCTTTTCATTTCTAAATTTCCCTCTTGGCTTGCATATATATATTCCATTTTGTGTTCTTACTGTGTAATCATTACTCTGATTTTTTATTATTATTCCTTCCATTTATACTCCTTACCCATTTGTTTTATCATCACTAGGTAGTAGAGGATCAGTTGGATTATTTTCTTTATCATTGTCTTCTTTTTTCTCTGGTTTCTTTGATATTGTTACTTTTAGTGTGTATCCTTCATATATTGGATCTCCTACTGCTCTATTTTGTGATAATACTATATTTTCTTCAACTTCTTCTGTTTCTTTAAATGATTTATCTAGTGTTAGGTTGTATTCTTTAGCAAAGTCTTCTACTTGAGTTAATGTCCATTTTTCTTTAACCATATCTGGATATACATCAACTTCAGGTATGTATAATACTACGGTATCATTATTATATAGTTTTGTTTCTTCTTCGCTATTGAATGCTGGTTCTTGGCTTATTATTAGATCTTCTTTATCTTTATATTCTGAAGCATTTTCTACTGATTTGGTTTTCATTTCTACTTTAACGCCTTTTGCTTCTAGTTTACCTTTTACTTCATAATAATTTTGACCTGTATAATCTTCAAGTATTATATATTCTTTACCACTAGATTCCACTATTGTTATAGTACTTTTCTTTGTTCTTGTAGAACCTGCTTTAGGTTCAGTTCTTATAACTTTACCTTCTTCAACAGTAGTACTTTCTTCAGTTTTAGTAGTATATTCTAATCCTGTTTCTTTTATTTTCTTTATTGCTTCTTCTGTAGTTAATCCAACTACATCAGGAACTTTTACTTCTTTTACATCTTTACTTGTTATTAAAAGATATACTCCTGCTAGTACTATTAAAGTTCCTAAAAGAACTACTGCTAGAATAATTGGTAATTTATTTTTTTCATTCTTTTCGTTTAGTACTGAATTATCATTAGATTCTTCTTCTTTTTCTAAAGGCTTATCTACTACTGATTTTGTTTCTTTAGTTATTTGTGGTATAACTTTAGTCTCCTCTAAATCATTTTCAGGATATTCATATACCAATCTTTTTTCATTATCTCTTTGTAATGCTGTTTGTAAGTCTTTATACATATCTCTAACATTATCATATCTGTTTTTAGGATTTTTAGCAGTTGCTTTTAATACTATATTTTCAACAGACTGTGGTATTGTTGGATTTTGTTTTCTAATACTAGGTATTTTTTCTTTCATATGTTTTAATGCTATTTCAACAGCAGTATCACCTTTAAATGGTACTGATCCTGTTAGAAGTTCATACATTAATATTCCTAATGAATAAATATCACTCTTAACGGTAGATCCTTTTCCATTAGCCTGCTCTGGTGGAAGATAATGTACTGACCCCATTACTGAATTTGTTTGAGTTAACTGAGTTGAATTTAATGCCATTGCTATTCCAAAGTCAGTTATTTTTATTAATCCGTTATCTTCGATCATTATATTTTGTGGTTTAATGTCTCTGTGTATAATATAAGCATCATGAGCATGTGCAAGGCCATCAGTTAACTGAAGCATTATATCTATTACTTCATTTAGAGTAAGTGCTCCCCTTTTTTGAAGTAATTGTTTTAGTGTTTTTCCTTCAATATATTCCATTACTATGTAGTAATTACCTTCTTCTTCTCCAACATCATAAACTTCAACAATATTTGGATGTGATAAGTTTGATACTGATAGTGCTTCTCTTTTGAAACGTCTTATAAATTTTTCATCATTAGAAAGATCTCCTCGTAATACTTTTATTGCTACTTTTCTATCTAAAATAGTATCGTTTGCTAAATAAACATTAGCCATACCACCTTCGCCAATTGTTTTAATAATTTCATATCTATCATTAATTTTTTGACCTTTTGATAGCATTATAAATCACCACTTTCCTTTTTTAGATAAGCAATTGATATATTATCTGTACCTCCACGCATATTACTTTTTTTAATTAGTTTCTCTACTTGTTCTTCAATAGAACTTTTATTATTTAATACTTTTTCTATTTGATCATCAGCAACCATATTTGTTAATCCATCACTACATAGAAATAATCCAGATACTGCTGTATCAACATCAAATATATCTATTTCTATTGGATCATTTGCTCCTAGTGCTCTTGTAAGTAAATTTTTTCTAGGGTGGAATTTTGCCTGCTCTGGTGTTAATTCTCCAGTTGATACAAGTAAATTTACTAGTGTATGATCTTTAGTAATTTTATGTAATAATCCATTTTTCATTACATATCCTGATGAATCACCTATATTTCCATAAAGTATATAGTCATCAGTTTTAACTGCTATTACTAATGTTGTTCCCATTCCTTTGCTTTCTGGATGATTTTTTGTATAATCAAATATTTTATTATTAATTTCTTTTACTATATGACGAAGATAATCTATTGCATCTTCTTTTTTTCCTAATGTTTCTAATTTTTCAAAGCTTTCTCTAATATATTCAATTGCTATATTAGAAGCTACTTCTCCAGCTTTGTGGCCTCCCATTCCATCTGCTACTGCAAGAATAAACTCATTCTTTTTATTATTTAATATAATTACATTATCTTCATTATGTGTCCTTACTTTACCAGCGTCGGTCATATAAAATGTCTGCATAACTTCACTCCTCTTTTATTTTAGCTCTTAACTGTCCACAGGCAGCATCAACATTTGTGCCAAACTCTTTTCTTATAGTTACATTTATATTATTTTTCTTAAGTATATCATAAAACTGTAAAATTTTCCACTGTTTTGTCCTTTTAAAACCAATATTTTCTGTTTCATTATATGGTATTAAATTTACATAGCAGTTTATTCCTTTTAAGAGTTTTGCTAATTCTTTAGCCTCTTTTTCTCCATCATTTATATCTTCTAACATAATATATTCAAAAGTTACCCTTCTATTAGTAAGTAATATGTATTCTTTAATTGTATCTAATAGTTCTTTTATAGGATATGCTTTATTTATTTTCATTATTTTATTTCTTAATTCGTCATTAGGAGCATGCAAACTAATAGCTAAATTTACTTGTCCTTCTTCTTTCATAAACTTTTTAATACCAGGAATTACACCGCATGTTGAAATAGTTATATGTCTAGATCCTATGTCTATTCCTTTACCACAATTTATTATTTTAACAAATCTCATAACATTATCATAGTTATCAAATGGTTCTCCTATTCCCATAACAACAACATGTGATATTCTTTTCTTAATATCTTCTTCAATAAGAAGTATCTGCTGTACTATTTCGTAAGCTAATAAATCTCTTACCTTCTTTAATCTTCCACTTTCACAAAATGCACAAGACATATTGCATCCAACTTGTGATGAAACACAAATACTTATTCCATAATCGTGAAACATTAATACTGATTCTATTTTGTTATGATCTTCTAATTCAAATAAATATTTATTTACTTCTTCACTTTCTTGTTTAATTACCATTTTTATTTTATACATAGAAAAATTATTTTTTAGTTTTTCTCTTAATTCTTTACTAATATTGGTCATTTCATCAAATGAAGTATATCTTTTCTTATATAATCCTTCATATACTTGCACTGCTCGAAATGGTTTTTCATTTATACTTATAAAATATTCTTCTAATTCTTTTAATGTTAAATCATATATATTTCTCATATTTTCACTTCTAACTTTCCATTATTATTATATCAAAAAAAACATGCTATTAAAACATGTTTTCATTATTTTTAAATTTTATTTATCTTCTTGATGATGTGAATGTCCTTTTAAACCATATTTTTTTGTAATTGGATCTTTGAATAAGAAATTTTTTATTGGTTGTAATGTTAGTACCATATAAAAACCAAATATTATAAATAATAGTACTGCTGATAAATATATATAGAAAAATGGTAATGGTTTTATATTTATTATATATTTAAATACTAAACAACTAATTATTATAGCTAAGTAAAATATTGTTATATCTATTACTAAAATTGATTTTTTTGTAAAGATTTTATATCCATAAAATAATATTGGTATTAATAATATTATTACTAATATACTTACCATCTTTGCCACAAAGTAATTAGGATTTAATCCATATACTGCTCCATCATATAATGTCCAAATAAATATTGGAGTTAGAGCTATCTTAATATGTTCCCATGTGCTTTCATTAACTGCTGCAAAAAGTGATACAACCTTGTTATGATTAGTCCATTCATACATAAAATGTAATAATGTTCCTATTAATGATATAAATATTATTCCTATTATTGTTTCCATTTATATTCCTCCTACTTAAATATAAGTATATATTATTTATTCTATTATTGCAATTAGTATATTTAATTTTTGAGACTTAGGCTCAAAAATATTTTCTAGAGATTTTAAGCTCTAGAAAACGACGAGCAACAAAGTGTGAGGCGAAACTAAAAGAAAGTCTAAGTAAACTTTCTTTCTTTATATTCTTCTAATGTTAGATTATTATTATATATATAATTAGCAATGCTACCTACATATCTAATATGCCATGGTTCATAATTATACTTTGTTATATCTTCTTTACCTTCTGGATATCTTAATATAAAACCATATCTATAACAGTTTTGATGAACCCATTTTGTTTCCACTAATTCTTCTATTTCATGTTCAATATGACATTTTTCATTTCTATATACACAGAAATCTATTGCTAAAGATGTTTGATGTTCTGATTTTCCTGGCTCTGCTATTCTTGTTATCGCATAAGTAAAGCCTTTCTCTTCAAGTAAGTTATTATATATTTTCTCTTGATAATCATAATCTCTATATCCACTTTCTATATCAATATGATATCCATATTTTAGAGCATCTTTTTTCATTCTATCAAAAGCTAACTTTACTTCCTTATCTATTAATATTCCATCTTTATATTTGCTTTCTGCATCTACTAAATTATTAGGTATATGTGCTCTCGGTATGGGATTATCTTTATTTACTAAAATACTATAATCCATAAGTACCTCCACTATAATATATGCAATAAAAAAAGAATAGAATACTATTTTAATTTATCTATTTTTTTATTTAAATTTTTTATTTCATTATTTAATTCATTTATTCTAGTTTCTAATTCTTTTTTTTGATTGGTTAAGTTATTATTATTTAGTTTAACAATATCATAATTTTCTTTTAAATTATTTAATTTATCTATTTCTTCTCTAAGTTCTTTATATTCATTTAAGTATCCTTGTAATTCTTTATTTTTATTATTTAGAGTTATATTATTATATAAAGTTATTATTAATATTATAAATGCTCCTAGAAAAGAGATAATAGATATTACTTTTAATATTTTATTTGTTTTTTTCTTATTTTTTTTCATTAGTAATACAAAGCCTTCTTTCCAAAATAATTATATCTTTCTCTAAATACTGATAGTGATTGATATTTTACTTTACCTCCAATTGGGTCAGATATTATTACTTTATCAGGAGTGTATCCTATTACTACAACTGCGTGTTCTCCAGCTTTCCAGTATACCCTCTCTCCAGTTGGTTCATATATCCACGATCTAGATATATATGGTACTGATAAATTCATTGAAGTCCATACCATTACTGGTCTACCTGACTTAACTATTTTTAGAATATCATCAAAAGATGTTCCTGTGGCAATCTTTATTCCTGGTTTATATATATTTGCTACTTTTGCAATTGGTTTTTCATATACTCCAAATGAATTTTGACTTCTTGGGTCTCCAATAAACTCTAATTCTGGATTGCCTCCATAAATAACATCATCTTTAGTATAAGGTGTACTTCCTTTATCTAATTTATTTATGATATCATCAGTAGATACTGATACTCCATAATATTTAAGTAGTATGGTTAATGCTACTGATTCACATCCTGTTGGATAATCGGGATATTGATTAATTGTGGGAACACCTGATATATAAGTTGAATTCTTTTCTTCGTATTCTTTGGCTAATCTTTTATATTCGCTTTCAAGAGTGGTTATATTATTTTCAAGGCCTACTATTTCTTCTTCAAGAGATGATATATCTTCTTTTAATGTCTTACCAGTTTCTTCTTCATCTAATATCATTTGTTTAATATCATCTACTTTGAAAGCAGTTTCTGAAAATAATTCTTGAACTTTTTCATTAGTTTCTTCTTTCTCTTTGTATATACTATCTAAAGATACTTTATTATCCACAATTAAATTATTTTGTCTTAATTCTTCCTCTATTTTATTATTTGATAGTATTAATGTTTTATTATCAGTATGTAATATTACTATCTCTATAATTATTAAAATTGAGAAGAAAACTATTAGTATTTTTTTCATAATAACTCCTTTTTATAATTTATTTATACTTGGATGCCCTTTCATTAATTTTCTAATACCTGTTGGATGAGGAAATGCTACTGTTAAGATTGATTTATCTACACTTATTATTACTCCTTCACCAAAATCGGTATGCATAATATGTTCTCCTACTGAATATTCAATATTTTTATCAATTTTTTTCTTTATATTGATACCTATTTTATTAAGTAGTTTATTTCCATCTATTTCAATATATTCTTTATCTATTTCATTTATAAATCTACTTGGAAGATTTCTACTAGTATTTCCAAATAACATACGTGTATCTGCTGATGTTATATATAGTTTTTTCTTAGCTCTTGTAATGGCTACATAGCATAGTCTTCTTTCTTCTTCAATAGCAGAATTACTTCCATCATTGATTGCATTATAATGTGGAAATATTCCTTCTTCCATACCAATTATGAATACATAGTCAAACTCAAGTCCTTTTACTGAGTGAACAGTCATTAAACTTACTCTACTGGAACTATCTTGATGTTCTGTTATGTCGCTGACTAAAGATATTTCTTCAAGAAATTCTTCAAGATTTGCTGTACCATACTCTTCTTCATAATTCTTAGTAACACCTTTGAATTCATTTAAGTTTTCTAATCTTATTTCATCTTCAAGTAGTTTTGAATTAGTAAGTTCTTTCTTGATACCACTCTTTTCTAGAATTGTATCTACTAACTCAGTAAGTGAAAGAGACTGACTATCTTGTGTTAATTCTTCAATTAAATTTTTAAATGCTAATTCTTTACCTGAGGTTATTGCTTCATAGATGGAAGTATTAGATGATTCGGCAGTATTAATTAAATTTTCAATGGTTTTTTCACCAATTCCTCTTTTAGGTGTATTTATTATTCTGAGTAAACTTACATCGTCTTTATGATTACTTATTAGTCTTAAATAACATAATAAATCTTTTATTTCTTTTCTATTATAGAAGTAGAAACTACCTACCACTCGATACTTGATGTTTTTCTTTAACATTTCTTCTTCTATTGTTCTTGACTGTGCATTGGTTCGATATAAGACTGCTATATCTTCTTCTTTTACTCCTTTTGATAGTAATGTTTTAATTTCTTCTACTACAAAAGATGCTTCTTCTTTTTCGTTAGATACTTTTTTATATTTTATTTTATCTCCTTCTTCATTATTACTCCAAAGGTTTTTATCTTTTCTTTCATGGTTATTTTTTATAACACTATTAGCGGCATTTAATATATTTTTAGTAGAACGATAATTTTCTTCAAGTAAAATTGTTTCACATTCTGGATAATCTTTCTCAAAATTTAAAATATTTTTATAATTTGCTCCTCGGAAAGCATATATTGCTTGATCATTATCTCCTACTACAAATATATTCCGATACTTTGAAGATAATAATCTACTGAAAGTGTATTGGGCTTCATTGGTATCTTGATATTCATCTATTAAAATATATTTGTATCTTTCTTGATAATCATTTAAAATATTGGGATAATTTTTAAATAGTTTTATTGGTAATATTAATAAATCATCAAAGTCAACAGAATTTCCTTGTTTTAATTTTTTTTGATATATTTTATATACTTCTACTATTTTATGATCAAACTCTATTTTAGAAAATTTATCTATATCCATCATTTCATTTTTAGCAGAACTTATCTTATTTCTTATTTCTCTTGGATTATAATTTTCTTTATTCATATTTAGATCTTTCATTATTTTTTTTATAATAGTAAGAGCATCATCACTATCTATTATAGTGAAGTTTCTTTCATATCCTAAGAGAGCATAATTTTCTTTTAATATTTTGACTCCTAAAGAATGAAATGTTGATATTTGAATATTATTGGCAGAGTCTCCTATTAAATTTACTACTCTATCTTTCATTTCTTTAGCAGCTTTATTTGTAAATGTTATAGCTAAAATATTATATGGACTTACTCCATTTTCTATTAAATTTGCTATTCTATTAGTAAGAACTTTTGTTTTTCCTGAACCTGCTCCTGCAAGTACTAACATAGGTCCTTTTATATGGTTAACAGCTTTCTGCTGATTAGGATTTAATTCTAATGTCTTCATCATGCTTAACCTCATCTTTCTTTATTTCATTGTATCATTAATGTTAACTTTAGTAAAGGAATTAGTGTATTTATTTTTTTTATTTTACATAACAAAAAGAGAAAGTATTTTATTTCTTTCTCCTGAATAATTTAACTATGAATTTTATTATTTTATCTAATAGCCATAATAATGGATTTTCTTTATTTTGACATGGAATATTTTCTTCATCTATTGTATCTTTATTTTTATTATCTTCTATTTCTTTGTTTTCTCCACTCGGTTTATTATCAATATTTTTGTTATCGTCATCTTCACTTTTATTTATTTCTTCTTCAGGGGTAGTAATAGGATTATTATCTGGTACTAATGACTCTTCTGTAGTAAACTTACTATATTCATCTGTCCAAGCGGCATCATAATAAGTATTAGTATCTCCTAGCGCCATATAAAGTCCTTTATTATAATGATATTTTTTTACTACTGATTTTGTATTTTTATTTAATAGCATTAATTTACCACCATATCCTGCAGTTTCGTGTAAGTATAAGTCTTCTTTGTTATATATTACTTCACCTACAATAAATGGTCTAGGTCTTGTTTCTGATAGTTTACTTTTGATCATATTTAGGAATCTGTCCCATCCTAAATCTAAAGTTCTATGTGGACAGTATTTATTAGTATAATCTTGATGTTTTGTTACTTTATCTATATCCCAGTTATATCTATTTAATATATCTACGATTAGATCTACTGCATTTTGTTCTGCCTTTAAAAATTTTTCTCCACCTGATTTAGAATAGCATATTTCTATTGCAATTCCTTCTCTATTACCTTTACCATTTCCATCAGAAGCATGCCATCCATTTCTATTTTCAGGTAATCCTTGAACTATTTCTTTATCATCTACTGCATAGTGAAATGACGTCTCGTAATCATTATTTGTCATATAACTTATTTCGTTTCTAGCTGTAGCATCGTTCGCGGTATTATGAACTACTATTCTAGTAGGAGTCATCTCATAAGGGCATTTTAGATAATATCTATTTTCTGGTACTATTTTTTTTATAATATTAACCATTTTTACCCTCCTTTATTAATTTTTCTATATTATGAATAAGATTATATCCAGTTTCGGCAAATAAACCACTTAATGTTATAGCTAAATTGAAATCTTTAGTTATTATGAAGTAAAATATTGATACACATAGTCCTATGACAATATTTTGTATTATTATTAAATTATTATTAATATATGGGCATCTTTTTGATAAAAATCCCAATATCCATGTTAGTACCATAGTTAATAATGTTACCATTAATTCTGTATTATTAGTTAAAAATTGCATTTATCTCACCTCTATTCATAATCATTTTATTATATGAGGTGCTTTTTTTTATCATAATAATGTTGGTCCAAAAAAAGATTGTAATTTTTTTAATTACAATCTCTTTAAATACTAATTTAAATAGTTATTTAATTTGTGATTTTTTTAATGTTGTAAAATAATATACTGAATATCCAATAGCGGCAACGCCAATTATCCAAGCTACAAATATTAAAGCACTACCTGTTTTGGGATTTTCTTCTTTATTTTCAGTTTGACATGTGTAGATTACTTTTTCATAAAAATCTTTAGGATTATCCTTATCAATAGAAATAGTTACTTCTTCTTTATCTGGAGTGCAATTTTCTATAGTTGGTGATGTTACTTCATGTGTATAACCAGCTTCTAACTCATCTTCATTATGTGATGGTGCTGCTTCACTTCCATCGATATATACATAATCAATTTGTGCTTTATATGTTTCTTTGCAATATTCATATTCTCTATAATATACAGCAGGTGCAATTAGTACTTTTTGTTCTTCACCATTAGTAAGTGCAGCTTTCAAATCTTTTTTTAATCCTACTATATCTTCTGGTACAGTTGTTCTTTCTATTTGAATTTCATAAAATTCTCCATTTTCATTTTTGGTTGAAATTATTTTTGTACCTGTTCCTTCTAATTTTTCCAAATCTCCAGTAGGTATAACACTAGCACTAACTAATTCATCTATTGATGATTTAAATAATGATTCTAAGGTGAAAACATTTTCTGTTTCTTCTTTGCCTTCAGCATTCCATTTTCCATGCTTTATATATCTTATTACTACTGGTTCTCCATTTTCTGTTTCATTTTCATCAATACTATATACAAGTATTGTAGTGTCGCCAGTTGATGTTTTTAAAGTTTCCCTTTCACCTTTCTCTTTTATATTTTTTAAATTGTTGTAATAATCTTTGAGAGTCCATTCTTTATCTTGAACTGTTCCAGTTCTAATTATATTTACTTGATATTCTTTTATAAGTTCTGCTTCTTTTGATAATCCTGCTGGAGTCTGTGTTTGAGTATAAATGTTATATTTACTATTGGTATTCATTGCTTCATTATATTTGTCTATAGATGTTACTTCTGAAAATAAGTCATAGTCCTTATATATCTTACATATTTTTTCTGCTTTAACATCAGCATTGAAAAATGTAAAAGTTATAACCGCTACAAGAAATAATATTATTTTATTTTTCATTTTTTATCCTCCTATATTTTATTTAAATATAACATATTTTAATCTTTTAAGCAAGTCTTAAATTGACTTTTTCAATTATAATAACTAATAAATTACTTACATAAACTAATGCTTAGTGACTAGTTAAAATGTTCATAAAATATAATCATAACTTTTAAATATTTATATGGTAATTTTTTATAAAGTAAAAAAGTAACAATTCTTGCTACTTTTATAATTCTTTTATATTAACTATTATATTTATATAGGCTATCTGTTGCTACTGCATTTAATTTTTGATCTGCAAAAATATTTTTCTTATAGGCAAAGTAACCAGCTGCTGCTATCATAGCTGCATTATCTGTACAATAATTTATTCTTGGTATGGATAAATTTATATTATTATTTTGACATTCTTTTTCTAATCTCTCTCTTAATCCAGTATTAGCAGATACTCCTCCTGCTACTATAAGATTGTTTACATTGTATTCTTTTAGAGCGTGCATTGTTTTCTTTACTATTACTTGAACAACATTGTTTTGAAATGTTGCACATAAATTTTCTTTATTTATTTTGTTATTTCTTTGTTCTTCATTATGAACTAAGTTAATAACTGCTGATTTAATACCACTAAAACTAAAATTATAAGTTTTATCATTTAATGGTAATGGTAAATCATAACTAGGTGTTCCAATATGTGCTAATTTATCTACCTTTGGACCACCAGGATATTCTAATCCTATTACTTTGGCTACTTTGTCGTAACATTCACCAACCGCATCATCTAGTGTGCCTCCTATTTTGGTAAAAGAATAGTCTTCTTTCATATAGATAAGTTCAGTATGTCCACCACTTACTACTAAAGCAATTAGAGGGAATTCTAACTTCTTTTCAAGATTATTAGCATAGATGTGTCCTGCTATATGATGTACTGGTATTAATGGTTTACCAGTGACTAAAGATATTGTTTTAGCAGCCTGTACTCCTATTAATAGACTGCCTATTAATCCTGGACCATAAGTTACTGCAATTGCAGTTATGTCATTAATATTCATTTTACTTTTTGTTAGAAGTTCTTCAAGAACAATGGTTATATTTTCAATATGATTTCTACTTGCTATCTCAGGGACGACTCCTCCATAATTTTTATGAATATCAATTTGACTTAATACAACAGTAGCTATCTCTTCGCTTCCATTTTTTACTATACTCATACTTGTTTCGTCACAACTTGATTCTATACCGAGTATATATGTGTCTTTCATTTACATCACCTGCTTTTCCATTAATATTGCATCTTCATCACCATAATAGTATTTTCTTATGGCTACTTCACGAAAGCCAAACTTTTTATATAGATTTATTGCTATAGTATTACTTACTCTTACCTCAAGAGTTATATTAACTACTTTATTGTGAATTGCTTCGGATACTAGATAACTCATTAGTTTAGTTCCTATTCCTTTACCTCGATAATTTTCTTTGACAAAGATATTATCTACTTCCATTCTTTCATATATTATGGAATAATTTATAGTACCTAACATTTCATTATTATCAATATATTGTGCTTCTTTAGAAAATGGATTATTGTTATTAATTACTTCTTTTATCATTTTTTTCCATTGCCTCTGGTAATTTTAAATATACTGGATTTACAGAATGTGGATTAATACTTGGAAGATGCTTTGCATATTTTATTATTTCTTCAATATTGTAATCATCCTTTTCAGTTACTATTACTGGATTATATTTTTCTTTTAATTCATCAATTCTATCTACGTTATTAAACTCTTCAAATATAGTATTATAGTCTTCATCATACAAACCAATATAGTAATTGTCATGTTTAGCATCAATTGTTGATAAAAAATATTTTCCTTTAAAACCTAACACTCTTATTTTTAATGAAGTTATTTCTTTAATATCTTTTTTTAATAAGTAAGCATACATCTTGGCTATTGTTACACCTATTCTAATTCCAGTAAATGAGCCTGGACCATTAACTACAATTATTTCATTTACATCACTTGGTTCTAGATTATTTTCTTTTAAAATATCTTCAATAAATTTAGTTGTGTATATTGAATGTTCTTTTGGACTAGTATTTTTTATATTTGATAAAATAATATTATCTTTTACTAAGGCAATAGATACATCGGATAATGATGTATCTATAAATAAGCTTATCATATTATAGCCTCACAAATATTAATATATTTTTCTCCGTGTGGATTTAAAATTAATACTCTAGTATTTTCTCCAGTTATTTTTATTTTAATATCTAATCTTTCAGGAGGTAAGATGTCTTCAATCATATCAGCCCATTCAATAATTGTTACTCCCCCTTTATCAAAATATTCTTCTATTCCTATATCTTCTTTTGAATCTTCTAATCTATACACGTCCATATGATATAAAGGTAATTCGCCATTATATTCTTTGATAATAGTAAATGTAGGAGAAGTTATTTCATCTATTCCCATGGCATGAGCAAATCCTTTGGTAAATAATGTTTTACCACTACCAAGTTCTCCATTTAGACATATTACCATATTAGGAAACTTTTCTGATTCAATATTTTGTGATACTGCTATTGTATCTTTTTCATCATGTGCTATTATTTTGTATTCTTCCATTTATTATCACCTTTCTTTTGTCTATTTAATTATATCAAATACCTAGAGTAAATTACAATAGTTTTTTTTATTTATGCTAATAAATATTTTTATTTTAATTTTAACATTCTTTTGATGTTATCTTCTTTTATTTTTTCATCACTAATTGTTGATAGTCTACTATAAAAACTTCCTAATTGAATATAATATTTACAAGTATATGGATCTCCTAGTGTAATATCTATATAGTTTGGATTTGATTCTTGATTATTATATATATCTCTTGATACTATTATAATTGCACTATTATCATCTACTTTTATACTTATATTATTTTTACCTTCATTATAATCTGAATTGTTAATTTTATTAGTTGGTAATGATTGTAATAAAATTTTTATTGCTTCATAAAGCTTTGGATTATTATTTCTATATATAGTTAATTCTATATTCTTGAATTCTTTATTTGATGGATTATTATTATCTTTTTCATAAGCACGTATTTTGAAATAAGGAAAACCTATATTATTTGTTTCGTACATTTTTATGAATATTACTGGTTCTTCATTATACTCCATAATTATGAAATATCCTGGTCCTAAATATTTTTCATCGTATAGAACATATACTTTACTTAGACTTTCAATATAAGTATGTTCTTTACAATAATAATTATTATTATGTGTCATTCCAATAGAGCAATCTCCCGCTAGGGGTATATTCAAATCTGTATCTTCGTATTCTTGTTCTTTCTTCATTTCGTCTTCTTGTTCTGGCTTTATACACCATTCACAATTTCCACAATATCTCATTATTACTTCTCCTTCGTGATATATACTAGCATAAATTTATTTTTTATGCAATAAGAAGAAATATGATATTTTTGATAGAGACTCTAGGCTCTATCAAACCTCTTAAGACCTTAGACTTAAGAGGATAAGAAAAGAAGTAACTATTTACTTTCTTCGAGTGTTACTTCTGTTTTTAATTCTTTACCATTTCTATTATATGTAATTGTTATTTTATCTCCAGGAGAATGTTTATATAGTTCATATCTTAGTTTTGCTACTGATGAAATTTCATCTTTTTCTATCTTAGTAATAATGTCACCTTTTTGTATTCCAGCTTTATCTGCTGGTGAACCTGATACTACTTCAATTACTGCTACTCCAGATTTTACTCCATCAGGTACTGTTATTTTAGCCTGCCATAGATAATAACTGTTTGTTAAGTCTAACATACTAATACCTATATATGGTCTTTTTACACTTTCTCCTTTTTCTATTGTTTCAGCATAATATAGTGCATCTTCAATTGGTATGGCAAAGCCCATTCCTTCAACACTATAACTAGATGTTCCACTTGTTTCTTGAGTTAATTTTAAAGAATTAACTCCTATTACCTCACCATTAACATTACATAGTGGTCCACCACTATTACCAGGATTTAATGCTGTATCTGTTTGTAAAACCTTCATATAGTAATCAGATGTTGTTCCACTTAAGCTAACTTCTACTAGTCTATCTTTTCCAGATAATATACCTTTAGTTACTGTGCCACTATAAGTATCTCCTAGTGGGGCACCTACTGCAAAGACTGTGTCTCCTAATTTCATACTTTCTGTGTTTCCTAATGTTGCTACTTGCTTTATACTACTTGTTGATACTGTTAATACTGCTATATCTGCATATGTATCTCCTCCTAGTATTTTAGTATCTGCTGATGTACCATCACTAAATATTACTTTAGCACTATCACCGCTTGATACAACATGATTGTTAGTCATAATATATGATGTTGAGTCATCTGCTTTATAAACAAATCCTGTTCCTGTTGATACTGCTGTTTCGCCTTTATAACTTGCTACTACTACAGTGGCATCATATACTTTATCAACTGCTGCTGATATGCTATTTTCATTTATAGTATAACTTCCTCCACTACTTGATGTTAATATAGTTCCATGATCTAACTGTTTTATTACAAGATATGACCATAATGCTCCTCCTATGAAAGCAACAAATACTAGTAATGGTATTAATATTTTATTTTTTTTCATTTATTATCACCTTCCTATTATTTCCATATAATCTTTTGGGAATCCCATTCTATCAAGTATTTTATTTATTGATATGGTATCTATTCTTCCATCTAGTAATTCTATTTCGTATTCTATTTCTTTCATCATTAATCTAAAATTACTATCATTTAGAAGTATTTTAAATATTATTATCACCGCAAATAAATCATTCTTTCCATAAATATATTCTCCATCCATCTTTGGAATATTCATATATTCGTGATATTCTGTATCTGGAATTATTCTTTCAGTACGATGCTCAAACACTATGTCTTCATGTGCACATAAATTACGATAATTAGATAATATTACCAGAGTATCTTCAAGTACTGAAGGGGTGGTATTGAATACTTCTGCTATTTCAATTTTATCTTCTGTTTTTAAAACAGTATATAGTTCACATACAATACCAAAAGATAATACTTTTACTAATACCCACATCGGTATATATCCATAATTATTCATATAATGCATGGTAGCATTGTGCGATGTAGCATTGATTCTTATTTGCCTTTTCATCTTATCTATTAAATCCCTTACTCTTCTAGATTTATTATGATCACTAGTAAAATTTTTGGGATTTAAATAGTCCTTTTCCCTATAACCATATTTCTTAGATAACTGATAAGATAGAACGGATTTTAATTGATTTTCGATAACTAAAACATTTTTAAATATTATATTTCTAAAATTCCTATCAAATGTGAATAATGAGTATACTTCAGAAAATGTTGTACCAGGAATGAATTTTTTTTCTTTAGCAGAATTCATAAATACATGACGATATCCCATTAAAAAGAAATAATTTTCTCTAAGTAATATTTCTTTAGCTTGCTCCTCATCTTCAATTATGAGGTTTTTATCTTTTAAGATATCTATCTGTTCATTAATTGTCTTAAATATTTTTTCCATCTGTACTCATCCCCATTATTCTGTAATAAAGTATATCATAGATTTTAAAAAAATAATATATTTTTTTAATAAAAAAATGATATAATTATTTTGGAGGTATGATAATGCCAAGTTCTGTAACGCATAGTTATTTTGCTGAAGATATATATAATAAGAGTAAAATTAAGAGCAAAGTAGATTTAAATTATTTGAAAGTATTTGGTCAAGGACCTGACCCTTACTTCTTTTATGATTTTCATCTTTCTAAAAAGTCTAAATATGTACATCAAATAAACCATTTAATGCAACATACTAATGTTAATAAGCATTTTATTTCACTAATTAATTATATTAATAAAAGTAATTATAATTCTAATAGTATAGTATTATCTTATTTATATGGACAGATATGTCACTTTGTTTTGGATAGTACAATTCATCCTTTTACTATTTATAATTCTGGTATGTATGATGAAAAGGATAATAATACTTTTAAATATAATGGTAAACATGAAGAAATGGAATATTATACTGATATTTATTT
Source organism: Bacilli bacterium (assembly GCA_051872655.1). Taxonomy (GTDB): domain Bacteria; phylum Bacillota_I; class Bacilli_A; order RF39; family UBA660; genus CAG-302. The sequence continues at coordinate 38,184 of JBJEEB010000021.1, forward strand.
AATTTATCATAGAGAAAATATATTACCTAGTAAGTATAAAGTTTATAAAAAAATATTTAAATTTGATAAGTTTAATAATGAACTTATTGATACAATTGATACTGTTGTTAAAGATGTATATGGATTTGATAATGTTAGTGATGTCTACTATAAAAGTTTAAAGGATATGAAAAAATTCTACCATGTATTTAATTATGATAGAATAGGTATAAAAAAAATTATCTATTCAATTATGGATCTAGTATGTAAAAATAAAATGGTAAAGAAAAAAGAATTATCTTTTCATGTTAATCCAAATAGTCATTTAGAATATTTAAATTTAGATAATAGTACTTGGAAACATCCTTGTACTGGAGAAGAATTTAGTTATTCATTCTTTGATTTATATGATATGGCTATTGCCAAGACTATAAAAATTATTAATGAAGTTGATAAAATGTTAGAAAATAAAGAAATAGATAATAATAAATTAGAAAAATTATTTGGTAATTTAGATTATGGAACTGGTATGGATTGTAATTTAAAGCATGAATATAAATATTTTAAATATTAAAAGGAATATATTACTATTGTAGTTTGAAATATATTCCTTTTTTTATTAATATATTTGAAGAATTATAGTCTAAGGGAACATATCCTTTTTTTAATAAGTCTTCAATAACAATCATGTTGTAGTTAGCTGCAAATAAGGTGTTTATTAAAAACAACATTGCTATAGTTGTGATTATGCCTATTTTAAATGGTATAAATGCCATAATTAGAGCTGACACAGATACTTCAGTTAATAACATAATATAATACATTTTATAATTTTTCTTTTTTAATGGATATAGAAATCCTAAATATATCATTTCTTTTATGAATCCAAAATCACATTCAACAGGAGGTGTATATTCATCATATTTTAGATATATCTTTTGCATACTATCACCTATTATGAGTATATACTATTTTTATTTTTTTTGGAAGTATTTTTTATCTATTTTTAAAATAAATTTCTACTCCTTCTTCTATTAATGTTACTAATTTATTTTGGTATTCTTCTTTTCTTAAGAGATAATTTTCATTTGGATTTGAAATAAAACCTGCTTCAATAAGAACTCCTGGTGATTTTATATATTTATACATATAATAAGTATTATCTTTCTTTATTTCTCTAACATTGCTCATATTTTCTTTTAGGTGATTGGTAATAGTTTCTGCGATTAATTTATTTTCTTTGTTCTTTGTAGTATAGAATACTTGAAGTCCTTTCCATGTTTGATTTGTTACTGAATTTAAATGAATGGATATATACATATCAGGAGATATATCATTTATATATTTAGCTCTATTATATAAATCACTTCTTTTTCTATTAACAGTAGTTGTTGATAAATCTTTATCGTCTTCTCTAGTTAAGTAAACTGTGGCCCCACGAGATACTAATTGTTTTTCTAATTTTTTGGCTAAGATAAGATTTAAATCTTTTTCTATTATTTTACCGCTAGTGGCTCCTGCATCAACTCCTCCATGACCGGAATCTAAAATTATTACCTTGCCTAATAAATTTAGATTATTAACAGTTGCTGTTACTTTAGGGAGAGTTATTGTTATAAGAAAAAAGCATATTAATATTAATAGTTTATATTTATTCATATTTCACCTATTAATATATATGCTTTTCTTTATTCAAAATAACTTCCTCCTATGAATTCTCTTAGTATTGATGTTTTTGGTACTGATTCACTTGGTATTGGCAAAACAAATCTCAATAATTCAATTAATCTTTGTGCTGTTTGATATTCTGGATCATCTTCTTTTATTGTAAATAGTAGCGGTTCTGCATATGTTTTTAATACTGACAATTCATAAGCAAGGCTTGTATTAAATAAGGCATCAGCATTGTCTTGATATGGAAAAACATGTTTTTCTTCACCACTTCTTACTTTCATCCATGTACCTAATGTTACTGACGGAGAATATCCTCTATTCCTATTATCTCTTACCATTCTTCTAAGTAATCTCAAGTCAGTCATGCTTATTCTGTTATCATTATCTATATTTAAGTATGTTAGTGGGCTTACATATATTTTGAATTTGTTTTTCTTTGGTATGTTTGTTAATAATTCTTCATTTAATGCATGAAGTCCTTCTATTACTAAAATATCATTTTCTTTTAGTTCAACTGTTCTTTTATATTCCTTCTTACCATCTATAAAATTAAATGTTGGTACTGTTACTTTTACTCCTTTTAGTAATTTACTTATTTGATTATCAAATAATTTTATATCTATTGCTGTAATTGACTCAAAATCTGGCTTTCCATCTTCTCCTAATGGTGTTTCTTTTCTTTCATGAAAATAGTCATCTAATGATAAGTGGGTTGGATTAAGTCCTAAGCTTTTTAAGTATAATGATAATTTCATAGCGCTAGTAGTTTTACCTGAACTAGAAGGTCCTGATAATAATATTATTTTATAGTTTTCTTTATTTAAAACTATTTCTTCAGCAATATTAAGTAACTTATAATCTTGCATAATTTCGGATAATTGTATTATATCTTCTGGTTTATTGTTTGTTATAAAATCATTTAGTTCTCCTAGGTTGTTTACATTTAAATTATTTCCCCAATAAGAATACTCTTCAAGGGTATTAAAATAATTGGTATGATGGGTATATTTTTTTACTTTTTTATTGTCATAAATTGAAGGATAACGTACTACTATACCTTTACCTTTTATTAGTGATAAATCAAAATATTTAAGTACTCCCGTTGTATCTGGAAGAGTTCCTATTATATAATTGTAGTTATCTTCTAATTTATATAATGATACATAGTTTGAAGTATCATAAAATAATGTCTTTACTTTGTCTGTTCTTTTTATACTTTTAAAATATTCAATTGCATCATATTTAGTAGTGTCTATTTTAATAAATGGTATATTTTGAGAAACTAATTCTTTCATTTTCTTTTTTATTTCTAATATGTTTTTATCTTCTAGTGGTTTATCTATTTTACAAAAAATTCCTTTATCTATGGAATGCTTTATAATTACTTTAGTATCTCTTCCTAATACAATATTGACAGCATATTCAAATAAGTATAATAATCCTCTTTCATATATTTTATTTCCTTCAGGGGTATTAATATCATAAATTGATAATGTACCACTTTTTTTTAATTCTGTTTCTAAATCAACTTTCTTGTTGTTGTATTTCATGAGTATAATGTCTTCTTTTTCCTCTGGCTGTAAGTTATTTAATACTTCTTTTATTTTTATACCTTTTACATATTCTGTCTTTTTTCCATTATTTAAAGTTACTATTATAGTTTGCATGTACTTCCTCCTCTACTTTATAATTTAATTATACCATATAATGTGAATTTTTTGTCATACTTTTTTTGGTATATTAAACTTCATTATATATTATACTATTTGTAGGTGATAAAATGAATCTAATACCAACTATAATTGAAAAAAATGAAATGGGAGAGAGAGCTTATGATATATATTCTAGGCTACTTAAAGATAGAATTATTATACTTAATGGTGAAATTACTGATAATAGTTCTAATACCGTTGTAGCAGAACTTTTATATTTGGATAGTATAAGTAATGATGATATTAGTTTGTATATTAATTCTCCTGGTGGTAGTATTACCGCGGGAATGGCTATATATGATACTATGAACTTTGTGAAAAGCAATGTATCCACAATATGTGTTGGAATGGCAGCATCAATGGCGGCTTTTATATTGTCTTCTGGGGAAAAAGGTAAGAGATATATTTTACCTAATGCCGAAGTAATGATTCATCAGCCTCTTGGTGGAGCACAAGGACAAGCAACAGAAATTAAAATTGCCGCTGAAAGAATATTAAAATTGAAGAAGAAACTTAATAAAATATTATCTGATAACACAGGCAAAGATATTGATACTATTGATAATGATACTGAACGAGATTATTTTATGGATAGTAATGAAGCTCTTAATTATGGAATTGTTGATAAAATATTAAAAAAAGCTAGTTGATGCTAGCTTTTTATTGTACTTTTGTATTTCCTGTTCTAGTGTATCCATCTACAGATGTTTCAGTAGACCAAATTATATCTCTATTTTTTTGAACATATCTATAATAAGTAATTGTTTCATAATTTCCTTCGGGTTTGGTAGTTAATATTTTACCAGAATCAAATTTAACAGTAATTTTTATTGGTACTAAATATGTATCTTTATTAGATTTAATATTATCTAATGACTTAATATTTAGTTTTACATTTATATAGAAATTACCTTTATAATAATATGGTGATAGTTTATAAGTAAAATTATTTTCTGTTAATGCATATTTGGAAATATTTTCTATATCTATACTATTATTTTTATTCATTGATATATTCTTATCATTTATAAATTCTTCTTCACCATTATAATATGTAGAATCTTTAATTGTAGTAAAATAATAACTACTATTTGGTACTTTATTTAATTTTAATGTGTATTCTACAATATTATTTTTTATATCTTTTTTATTTATTAATCCAAGTGAATAATATGTCATTTCATTAGTACCATAATATTCATATTTATTTTCTATATTTTCACCTGTTTTATTACCTTTCATCCACTTTGTATAAGTAGTTGTTTCTTTAACATACTCATAATAAGTAACACCTGTACTTATATTATCACTGTTATTATTATTATCTTTATTAACATTTTCACTATTATCTTTGTTTTGATTGTTATTATTAATATTGCAATTTTTACAATCTTTTAAATCAAATTTTCTAGTAATTGTATTTTTTTCTTTTCCACATTCTAAATATGTTTCTACTTCATAGTTATCTTTTTTTCTTATAATTTTTGAATAACTATTTTTAGTATTACATTTTTCTCCATCTTTACTTGATACTGATATTATTAACTCTTTTTCTATCATTTCTCCAAGTGTTATTTTAATGCTTTTTCCTTTTTCTGTAGGTAAGTCTACACTTTTAAAATATTTAATTGCTACAGTTTCCATGTTGTTAATATTATTTTTGAATGTATCTGATAATTTATTTCTATTTATTAATTTTGATACAAGCCACACAATTATTAATATAAATGCAAATGCTATTACTATTTTTATAAATAAACTTAACCAATTTATTTTTCTTTCATCTTCCATAATCTAAAACCTCCATCTTGGAATTATATTGCTTCAATGAATAATATAATTAAAAATATTATTATAAGAATAATTATAAGTATTATTTGTCTTGTTAATGTGTTTATTTCTTTTACTAATTTAATAATCTTATTTGAGAGCATACAATAACTTCCCTAAAATTGCCTATTATTATAGCATACGACTAGTTAGTTGTCAATATTTAAATGTACTATTGTACAGCCATCATTTAATCCATCAGTATAATATTTTTCTACTTCTTTTCTTTTTGATAGTGTTTCATGAACTGATAACTTTACTAGTCCTTTTCCTTTTCCATGTATTATTAATATTTTTTTGTTTTTTAATATTATATTATCATTAATAAAGTCATTTGTTGCTACTCTAGCAGTTTCTATGTCATAGCCATGTAGATCAATAAATGGTAGTTTTTTTAAAAATATATCTTCCATACTTTTCTCCTTTAGATATATATTATACCAAATATTATTTATTTATTAAAGTAAAAAGATTACTCTTTTGGTAATCTTATTGTTACTTTTGTTCCTACTCCTTCTTTAGATGAATATAAAAGTTCACCATCATGTGCTTTTATTATTTCGTTTGATAATGCCACTCCTAATCCACTACCATCTTTTTTAGTTGTATAAAACATTTCTTTTACTCGATTTAGTGTCTCTTCATTCATTCCTATACCATCATCTTCTACTATTATATCAATATATTTTTTATAAATATTGCTTGATATTTCTATTTTTCCTTTTTCTTCAATTGATTCTACACTATTTTTTAATATATTTATTAAAACTTGCTTTAATCTTTCATAATCTCCCAAAAAATATATTTCTTCATCTTCTCTATCATTATATATTAGTTTAATATTTTTTGTGTTTAGAATAATTTTAAATGAATCATAAACATCTTCTAGTAAGAGATTTAAATCTATTTCTGTTTTCACTATTTTTATTTTATTGAATTCTAAAAAGTCAGTAATGATATTTAAACTACGATTTGCTTCTTCCCTCATAATACTTAGATATTTTAATGATTTTTCCTTATTATCAATATTAAACATATCTAAATATCCTTTTATTACTGCTAGTGGATTTTTTATTTCATGAGTTAATTTGAATAATGATTCTTTTATTATTTTATCTTTTTCTAGTAATTCTATTGATTTATTTAATTCTCTTACTTTTTCTATTATTTTGAATATGTATAATATTGTAAATGAAATAAAATAATAAATAAAAACTAAAATTATTAATTCAAGGAAACTATGTAATGTCAAATCTAAATCTTTAAAGAAATATTCAAATGATAAAAAGAAACCTTGAAGAACTGCTATTGAAAGAATAAAACTTTCAGTACTTAATTTTCTTTTTCTTGCACAAACATATAGTATAAAATACGTTAAATATTTTATTGTAACTATTAAATATATATTCTTATATATAAAGAAGCAATAACAAATGTTTATTAGCGCAAGAAATATTCCTAGTATTGTTTTCTTTTTCATCAGTGCTATTACTATTGGTATATTACAGAATAATAATATTTTACTATTTCCGTCTACAATTCCAAATTTTAGGCATAAATATAGCGATGTTATTAGAGATATACTTAGTAATAAATTATTATAATTCTTACTTATATTATTATTGTAACATACTAATACTAAATATACTAGTATTGGAAAAACTATTAATAATGTGTTTAAAATTATATTTTCGAAAATTTCTATATTCATAATATCCTTCTTTCTCTTAAAGATATTATATATTTTATTTTTGTCGAATTTTGTCGAATAATGTCAAAAAAAAGAGCTTTTTGTAATTTTTTGCTCTTTTTTATCTTAATTCATCAATATATTTCTTTATTTTTTTGGCATCATTTCCTAAAATTATTTTTAATTGGTCATCTATCTCTACAACGCCTTTAGCTCCTAGTTTAATAATTCCTTCTTTATTTGCTTTAGTTATGTCTTTTAATGTAACTTTAAATCTAGACATATCAACTTCAGTATCTAAAATATTATCTTTTCCTCCAAGTAATTCTACTAGTTTATTAAATTCTAGTTTAACATCTTTTTTATTCATTTTTATTATGGCAAATGCTATTATTAATAAAACTACTACAATTATTATATATTGGTATAATTCCATTTATCTTTCCACCTCTAGTATATTATACTATTTTTTTTTATTTATAACAAGTATTATTCTTCTTTAATCTAATTAAATTTTATTATCATATTATATTATTTTTGTTAATTAATTGTTAACAAATGTGCCTACTTTTTGTATTTAAAATGGTGTATATACCTGTGCAATTTGTTTTTTTTAGTCGAATGTTATAATTAAATCGTGATAAGGTATGAGAAAGAAGTTTTTAAATATTACTATGGATTCTATTAAAAAAAAATATCCTAAGTATAATAATGATAAACTTGAAATTATCGCTTATGGTCTTGAATCTTTATATATAATGTTTACTAAAACTCTTGTCATTTCTTTATTAGCTTTATTGGTAGGAGTATTTAAGGAAATGTTAATAATTCTTGTACTATATAACATTATTAGAACTACAGCATTTGGTATGCATGCTAAAGAAAGTTGGCAATGTTATGTAATATCAATTATACTTTTTATAGGTGGAGCACTTCTTTTTAAATATATTGATATTAATTTTTATGTTAAATTTGCTATAGGTGCTATTTCTTATATATTTTTAGTTATCTATGCACCTGCGGATACTTATAAGAGACCTCTGGTAAATGCTAGAAAAAGAAAAATTTATAAAATTATTACGATGATTAATAGTAGCATATATTTAGTATTAATATTTGTTTTAAGGAAAAGCAATATTAGTACTGCACTAAGTTTGGGGCTTTTGGATTCTATGTTGATGATCCATCCGCTAACTTATAGGATGTTTCATTTACCATATAATAATTATAAAACTTACAATGAGTCTTATAATTAATATGGAAAAGTAGGAAAAGGAGGTATAGTACTATGTTTGCTTCATTTTTATCTTGGGTTGGCTCTTTAGCAGCTTCAACTGGTTCTAAAGCTTGCTGGATATGGTTTATTGATGAACCTAAAATGCCTAAATCTTTAATTAAATAATTTTTTAACATTAAAGACTACTTTTAATAAGTAGCCTCTTTTATTTACTATTATTTTTTATTTTTAAACTTTGAATATAGATATTACCTTTTATTTCATTTTTAGCTTCAAATATTTTATTTTCACCTAATATTTTACTAACAAGTAATAATCCATGACCTCTATCTTTACCTTTAGTACTAAATGACTCTTTTCCAATTTTATCTAAGTTAACATCATTATTAAATGTATTAGTAATAATGATTTCTATTTTATCTTTAATTAAATATATTTCTATACCTAATTTTTTATCTAGTGAAGTATAACTAGCTTCAATTGCATTATCTAGGTATACACCAATGATTCTAACTAAATTTTTAAAATTTTTAGTATCTATATCTTTAAGAAATGAATTTTCAATTTGTTTTGAAATATTTACTGATACATTTATTCCTTTTTTCTCTGCTTCAATAAATTTGTAATAAAAGAATCCTTTTAAACCATTTGATGGTAAATATTTAAACTTTGAATATTTAGTTGTATTACTACTTCCTTTATCACCAATGACACTATCTATGTATTTAATAATAGACTCTTCATCTTCTTTATCTTGAATCTTGCATTTAATCGTTGCAAATTCATTTTTAGTCTCATGCCTTAATGTTCTTTGTTCTTCAATATCATTCTCATAGCTTTTCATTACATCTAGAAGCTCATCATACTTTTTAGAAATTTTTTCATTTTCTATTTTTTGTCTAAATAAATATATTAATATACAAATTAACATCGCAATAATTGCTAAATATGCTATTATATTATTATTAAATTGGAATGTTTTAATTAAATTATAAAATAATATTGCTAACATAACTAATGTCAACGCTGACATTGTTATAATTTTCTTATTTGTTGATATATTATAATTTATTAATTTCTTTAATGGCTTTTTTATTATAGTTGCCATTAATATCATTACTACGCATATAAATATGTTTCCTAATACACTTCCTGCAAAGGTCGTATATATTGTCTCTTTACTTACACCAAATATATAAATTGCTCCACCTAAAGTTATTAAATCTGGTATAACAGATATTATAACATAAACTATTGATGTAAATATTGCCTTGCTAAATTTAATATCAAAAATAAGATATAATAATGATGCATATAGTAAACAAGTAGTTATTGTTTTTAGTGTACCTTTGGTATATTTAAATACTAAGATATTTATGATTATGAAACCTATAAGTATTAATACTTCTATTAATGTATTTTTTTGTTTTCTATCAACTATTACTATTCTTCCAAATATATATAATGTTAAAATTAGTAACGTACTACTTAATAGTAGTTTAAAAATCTCCAACAATTTTCTTCAACTCCTTTCTAGCAGAAGGAGCTACTAGTGTTGTTTTATCTCCATTTTTAAAATATATTGTATAATTAGCATAATCTATTTGTCTAATATTATCTAAATTTACTAGACATGATTTATGTGTTTGAAAAAATGTTGGTTTTAATTTACTTCTTAGTCTTACTATAGATGTTGTTATGAATTTTTGCTCACCATTTACTTCATGAATTATACATTTATTTTGTGATGGTGCTTTTTCAATATAATTTATTTCTTTATATCTAAGTTTAGTATATACATAATTATATGTAAAACTTAATACCTTATTTTTGTATAATTTATCTATTACATACTCAATTGTATCTGCAAGTCTTTCTTCATATCTGTTATATTTTGATATAAAATCTATAGCTCCTAATCTTGAATAAAATATGTCATTTTTACATTCAGAATGGGCTGTAACAAATATTATTATACTGTCATCATCATTTTCTCTTATTTCTGATGCTATTTCTAATCCACTTACTATTGGTAACTCTATATCTAAAATGTATATTTTTATATCATTATCATCATTCATTACTTTTTTAAATTCTTTATCATATTTATTAAATTTTAATATTTTATACTCTATATCATACTTCATCATTGTTTTTACTACATATTTGCTGGCTGTTTCTAAAGCTTCATTACTATCTTCACAAATTACAAATTTAATCATTTCTTTCACTTCTTTCTAGTTATTTTTATCCTCTTTTAATTCTTTTATTAGGTCATAAGAAATTATATCATTAGATATATCTATTAAATTTGATGAATGTTTTATTCCTTTTTGAATATACTCCTCAGTAATTGGATCATTATTTATTGGGTATATTTCTTCCTTTGGCGCGCTGTAATAAATACTTGAAGTTAAATATGATCCATCAATAAATGTTACAATATTATCTTCTAGATTAAAAACGTCATTTCCTAATTGGTAATCACTATGTATTCCAAGCATATTTCCAATTGTTGGAAGAACATCAATCATTCCCATAGGAATATTTACTTCTTTATTAAATTTTGTATCTTTAGTCCAAATTATAAATGGTACTTTTCTATTTAATTCATAATCATAATCATTAAATGATATGTAACCTTCATCTGATTCTGTTTTTATTTTATCATTAATTGGATCATAATTATATAATAGATTAAATTCATCTTTATCTAATCTTGCATCATGATCTCCATATATTAATAATACTGTATTATCTAATAATCCTTCTTTATCAAGTTTTTCTATAAATTCTCCAATAGCTTCATCTGCATAATGAACTGATTTTATATAATCACCTAATTTAGTATTATTCATATATTCTCTGGTTATTGTTTGATTATCTATTTCTACATCTATAGTTGTTTTATATTCTGGCATTAATTCCAAATCACTAAATGGTGTGTGATTTGATAACATTATTAAAACACTGTAGAATGGAGAACCATTTTCTTCTTTTTCTTTTTTCATTATATCAACTGATTGACTAAAGAATGATTTATCAGATAATCCAAGTCCTATTGTTTCATCAATTACATATGAATCTTTGCTATAAAATTTATTATATCCTAAGTTTTCATGCATAAGATTTCTATTCCAGAATTCTCCAGTATTAGCGTGCATACTATAAGTATAATATCCTTTTTCTTTTAATAGTTTTGGTATTGAAACATATTCTCTATCAAAGTAATTTACAAATACGGTACCTTTAGTGGATGGCATAAGTGATGTATTAAAAGTAAATTCTGAATCTGAACTTGTACCAACTCCCACTTGTGAATAGAAATTACTAAAGAATATTCCTTCTTTACTTAGCTTATTTAAATTAGGGGTTACTTCTTCATTATTGAATTCTAAGTCCATTACAAATTTTTGTATACTTTCAGCATGAATTACTATAATATTTTTTCCTTTGAAGATATTGGTATATTCGTTTTTTATTTCTTTATAATTATTTTCTTCAAAGTATTCTTTTACTTCTTTTAATGCTGTATCATGTCCAAAAGCTGAATTTATTTTGGGTGATATGCTCTGTATTATGTCATCGATTTGATATATATATATGCCATAGTTTATTACTACTGATTCTCTATTCCAAAGTTTGTAGAAACTTCCCCATGCACTTAGTGGCATTATAATTACTGCAATTACCCAAAATGATAATGTGGTAATAATTGATGACATTATCAATTTTTTATTAGCTTTAATCTCTTTAGTAAAATATTTTTTCTTATTAAGAAAATGATATACTAAGTAAATAAATATTGGGCACCATAAATATATTAAATCGGTTACTTTTAATACATTTTCAAAAATTGCATTTCCTACATCTTTTGCATATACTAGATTAGATAATAATGATATTGAAGCGAAAGAACTATAATAATGATAATAAATGCTATTTATTAGGCAAATTAATGTTAAGACTATTGATATTATAAAAAAATATTTTGGTCTATTTTTTCTTTTAAAAAATAATGACAATAGTGAAATAAGTATTAATAATCCCAAATCTATAAATAATGGTTGTATTCTAAAAGGTTCTCCAACAGTTACTCCTCTTAATAAGATGCCATTTATTAAATTAGCTATGATGAAAGATAGAACCATTAAATATTTACTTTTTATTTTTTCTATATTTTCTTTTATTCTCTTTTTATTTATTTTCAACATCATTGTCACCACTTCAAGGGTATTATATCATATTGTAGAGGTTTGTTGCAACTATTATTTTAAATAAAATATTGGGGTTATTTTTTATTTTTTTCAAATTTATTTTATCATTCCATTATAACTTTGTTTCACTTCTTAAAATTTTACTTGTTAACTTGTAGTTAATATTTAATAATTAAAAAAATGTGAATTAATCACATTATTTTTCATTATTAAAACCAAATTTCTTGTTGAATTTCTCAACTTGTCCTTTTTTAGATGCTGTACTTTGTTTTCCTGTATAAAATGGATGACATTTTGAACATACTTCAACTTGAATATTTTCTTTTGTTGATTCTACTTCAAAAGTGTTTCCACATGCACAAGTAACAGTAGCTTTTACATAATTTGGATGAATATTCTTTTTCATTATTTTCTCTCCTTCCGCCATGACAAAAAGTCATAGTAATAAAATTACATGGTATATTATATCAGTTATTTTTTAAATTTTCAACTATTATTTGTGAAATTTTTTGATAACCTCTAATATTTGGCATATAATTATTATTTATTTGACTTATATATGTAGGATTATTATCTAATATTTTTGACAAGTCAATATATGTGTAATTATATTTTTTTGTCAGTACTTCTAGTTTATAATTTGCATAATTAAAAATATCAATATTGTTTTTTGTGGTATTATAGTAACCTAATATATACACTTTATCATGATGGAATTTACTTATATAATTTAGTATTTTATTATAATTGCTTATCATATTATCTATATATGTATAAATATTTTGGTTATTTTTATTTATTTTATAATATATTTCATCTATTCCTAATGATATTGTTATTATATCTGCTTCTTTTATTAATCTATTTAGACTTATGTTATTTTTGCTTTCATTGTATTCTAAAATTTTGACTATATCGGATACTTTGTAATTTACATCAGTGTATGTTTTATTATAATTCTTAAGAATTTTTTTATTTTCTAAATAATCTTTTATAAAATCACTATAACCATATGAAGCAACTCCATATTCATTTATTCCCTTTGATAATGAATCTCCAATTACTAAATAGTTTTTTTTATTACCTTCTGTTTTAGTATATATAAAATAACATGATAGAAAAAGAGTTAATATTAAAAATACTTTTTTCATAGTCCACCTATTAAAGTATATTTATATTAGCTCTATTTTAGCACCTACTTTAGTTAGTTTTCCACAGATATCATCATATCCTCTTAATATATATTTTATGTTATCTATTGTCGTTGTACCTTCTGCTATTAAACCACATATTAGCATGGATGCTCCTCCTCTAAGATCAGTAGCAGTTACATTTTTACCAGTTAATTTTGTTAATCCTTTTATTTTTGCTATTCGATTATCTTTCACTATTATATTTGCTCCCATACGATTGGTATCATATATATTTTGAAATCTATTTTCCCATATTGTTTCTTCAACAGTACTTATTCCATGGCATTGGGTTAAAAATGGTATTAGAGGCTGTTGGAGATCGGTTGGAAAACCAGGATATGGTAATGTTTTTATACTTACTGCTTTGTATTTTCCTGTTTTTTCTATTGTTATTGAATCTTCTTTTATATCCATCTCAACTCCTGCCTCAATTAATTTTGAAGTTAATGATTCAATGTGTGATGGGATTAGATTCTTTATAGTTAGATTTTCTCCAAGTAAGGCTCCTATTATTAGATATGTTCCTGCTTCGATACGATCTGGTATAACTTCGTGGAATGATTTATGTAAATAATCTACTCCTGTTATTGTTATAATGTTAGTGCCTGCTCCTTTTATTTTTGCTCCCATATTATTTAAAAATGTTGCTACATTTACTATTTCTGGTTCTTTTGCTACATTTTCTATTATAGTTTTTCCTTTTGCTTTTACTGCAGCAAGCATAGCATTTATTGTAGCACCTACACTAGGCATATCTAAATATATTTTTGCTCCTCTTAATTCTTCAGCATCTACTATATACCTATTTCCTTCTTCAGTTACTACTGCTCCTAAAGATCTATACGCTTTTAGTGTTTGATCTATTGGTCTTTCACCGATTGTACATCCACCTGGAAAATACATTTCTACGTGTTTATATTTTCCTAATAGCGATGACATAAAGTAATATGATGCTCTTAATTTTTGTGACATTTCTTCTGGTATTTCTTTATTTACAATATTGGAGGAATCTATTGTTAATACTCCATTTTCTCTTATTACTTTAGCATTTAAATAGTTTAATATTTCTTCTAGTGAATCAATATCTGAAATATTAGGTACATTACTTATTTTTACTTCTTCATCACATAAAATGGCTGCTGGCACTAGAGCTACAGCACTATTTTTGGCACCACTTATTTCTATTTCACCAGTTAATTTGTGACCACCTTCTATTTTTATTTTGCTCATAGATACTCCTCTCTAATTTCATTTTAATATCTATTTTGTTTTTAGTCAATTACTTATCTTTTTATTTACATTTTTTTACACTATTTAAATATGTATAGTAATCCTATTACTAAAAGTATTATTCCTCCTATTATAGTAGATATTTTTCCATATTTTTTATTTAAAATATTTCCTAGATTTAGTCCTAGAAAAGTAAATAATAGACTTGTTACTGAAAACACACTTGCAGATAATATATATTTATCTGTAATAGCGGGTAATCCTATTCCTGTAGTTAAACTATCAATACTTACTGATAGTCCAAATAGTAAATAGCCTGGAATACTTAGTAAAAATTTTTCTTCTTTATTTTTAAAACTTGATATAATCATTTCTATTGCAATTAGAGAGAGAATTATACCTACTAGAATGTTTGTATTTATTATTATTTTACTGGTTACATATAGTCCTAGGGTTAATCCTATTAATGGCATTATAAAATGATAAATTCCTACAATTGTAGAAAGTAAAATTTTTCCTTTTTTTGTTATATCTTGAGTACCATATATTAATGCCAAAGAAAAAGCATCCATTGATAGGCTTACTGCAATTAAAATTATTGTTATTATTTTCAAGTATCATCACCTATTTAAATGTATGCTTCTTGTATTAAAATATTTTATTTATCTTTTCTATTATCCATGATTTATATTCTAAATTATCTTTTGCCTCTAAATCTACGATACAAAGGTTAGGAAACAATACACACCACCAATTGTCTCCTTCTGCCTTTCCAATGCTTATTACAATTGATTCATAATATCCTTCTGAATATTTTAATCCACGATATTCTTTTTCTGGAAAGTAATTATATCCATAATTTACATTGAAATTCATGTTATAATTGTTTTCTTCAAATATTTCTTTTATATTTTCTTCGATAATTGGAATGTTATTTTTAATTTTTTCTTTTGCTATTTCTTTATTGTCTTCATCTTTTATTAGGTTATAAGTATTATTTTCTAGATATGTTTTTACTTTATTTTTCATATTTTGATCTAATATGCTATTACTATTAGGTATTACTCTTAATCTAATAGCATCATTTGGTATAATAATATCAGTATTTTTTACTTCTTTATATATAAATACAGTTATTAATAGTGTTAATATAAGTATTATTTTTTTCATATAAAAAATATCACCCTTTCATTTTCATTATGAGTGATATTTTTATTTTTTATTCTTATTTCTGTACTTTTATTATTATTTGATATTCTTCTAGTCCATCTACTTCTTCCAAGGTTACGTTATAACCTGCTGTTTTAATGTCTTCTACTGTGTCTTTAGCTAATCTAATCGCAGTAGCCAATTTTACTTTACTCATATTATCTGATTTATGTTCTGGTACTTGAATAGTAGGTGTTTCATTCATAGTTTTTTCCTTCTTATCTTCTATTTCTATTGTATTTCCTTCAAAAATGTCTGATTTGTTTTCAACAACGTTTAAACCTTCTAAAGCTGATGCTACTGGAGTTTTTGTTTCAGTTAGTTTATTTATATCAATAAAATCATTCTTGTTTTGTGCATATACATTAGGGTTTTCATCTTTCACTTCTATTTTTTGTGGTTCTAATACCTCTGGCATTTTATTTTCGTTTATAATTGGTTTAGCCATTTCTTGCATAATTGGTACTACTGGTGGTACTACTGATTGATTTGTTTCTATCTCTTCTTTATTTGGAATATTATTTATACCAAGTATATTTTTAATGTATTCATCAGTATCACGAACATTCATTCTTTCAGTTATTATTTTATTTAATACTTCTTTTTGCTTATCTTCATCTTTTATCTGCAATAAACATCTTGCGTGACGCTCAGATATTAAATTGTTCATTAGTGCTACTTGTACTTCATTTGTTAGAGCAAGTAATCTCATTTTATTAGCTATCGTGGACTGACTCTTTCCCATTCTTTTAGCAAGTTCTTCTTGTGTAAAATTACCCATATCTAATATTTTTTTATAAGATTTAGCTTCTTCAATTGCAGATAAGTCTTTTCTTTGAATATTCTCTATTAATGCTAGTTCAGCACTAGTCTGATCATCCATTGATCCAACAATTGCGGGTACTTCGGTAAGTCCTGCAAGGGTTGCTGCTTTATACCTGCGTTCTCCTGCTATTATTTCATATTTACTACCTAAATCTCTTAATATTAGGGGCTGTATTATTCCATGTTCTTTTATTGAATTTGCTAACTCATTTAAGGCTTCTTCATCAAAAGTAAGTCTTGGCTGAAATCTATTTGGAATTATATCTGATAAACGTACCATTACTACTTCTTTATTCATTTTCATACTATTACCCTCTTTTCACTTCTTCTACTCTAATATAATAATACAATAAAAATCACTTTTTTACAAGTGATTTTTTATATTTTATTTTAAGTACTTATTTATTTTATTTAGTATTTCTTCTTTGCTAGATGATTTTATTATATAGTCACTAAATCCTTCACGTAAATATTCATCATCATATTCATATTTGTTATCTCTAGTTAATAATATTACTTTAGTATTGAAGTTTCTTATCATTAATAGTTTTTTCATAATTATATGTCCATCTTGTGGTTCTAGTTCTTCTTCTAATAATATTAAATCATATTTTTCTTTACTTCTTATTTTTTCTAAACCTTCTTTACCTGATTTTACACTATCTACTTCGATATTTGTTCCACTTAATACTTTATTTAGTAATTTTTCACTGGATGGGCTATCATCTATTAGTAAGATTTTCTTTTTATCATATATGTTATCATATTTATTTAGACTCGTATTATTGTCTTCGTATTTTTGATCAAGTATTACTTTTATTGTTGTTCCACTTCCATAACTACTAGTTGGTACTATTGTTCCATTCATTAAAGTTATTAGTCTTTTTGCATTATATAAATTGTTATTTAGATTGTAGTTTTCTTCTTTTTCTTGTTTTTTAACAAATATTTTGTTTATGTCTTCCGCTTTCATGCCTATTCCAGAATCTTCAACTGATATAATTAGTCTCGCTATTTCATTTTTTATTATGGTGTTTACATTAAACTCAACATATCCGGAGTTAGTATATTTTATACTATTATCTAGTATTATTGTTAATGCTTTTTTTAAGCTTATATTATCGCCATATAGATATTCTGGCATATCACTTGCTATGCTTACTCTGAAGTCTAATCCTTTATCTGTGGCTTGTTTTTTATATATTTGGACTAATTCTTTTAATAATATTTTTATATTATATTTTTCATTATATATTTTAACACTAGCACTATCTACACTAGATATATCTAATATTTCATTAGTCATTGAAGTAAATCTTGCAGTGCTTCCTTTTATCTCTCTAGCAGAATCACTTATTACTTCAATGTCTACTTTTTTATTATCGGTTTCATCTAGGATATTATCGGCTTCTTTATCAATGTCTTTAGTTATTCCTCTTATTTCATTAGTCATATTATATAAAAATAATGTTTTTTCTTCATTAGCATTGTCGCTTATTACTTTGGCTTTGTGTACTTCATCTAACATTTTCATGTCAGGATTTTCAATAGTGAAATACATAATAATTGTTATGAATGTCTCAGCAGCAGTAATTAGTAATAGTCCTGGATTTTGTTTTTGAATTATTACTACTATTATTGTTAAAAATATAAATAGTATTACTGGTATACATTTTCTACTTTTTAGTATTCTATAATTTTTAATAATTAGAATTAGCCAAGTAATTATTAAAATTGCTGTTAATACATATATAAAGTTAGCTGATGGTCCATATGAATAGACAATCTTATTTTCATTATGATAGTATAGTGGTAACAAATATATTATAAATGTAATTATGATATATAGTGTTGCTAGTAGCAATTTACATTTTTTTAATTCAATTTTATAGTCTTTTTTATTATTTTTTCTTGTTATGATAATGACATAAGCTGTAAAAAATAATTCCCATGTAATAAATAATAGAAGTAATGTTTTTGATACAAAATCATTAATAAATGGTATTTTGTCTTTATATAAAATAGTAAAATAGCACATAATTGCAAATGAAACGTTTAGGATATTAGTAACTACTAATGATGAATATATCTTTGTTTCTATTGTTTTTATATTTTTTCTTTTGAAATATATTATCGTTAACATTAAACTATAGAAAAAACTGCATAATGTAAAAAAATTATTAGCCATATAATCACCTATCTTTATTCAAGTATATCATAAATATTAAAAAAAGAGAATTATTTTTTTCTCTTTTTAACTTTTGCGTCGTTTTTCTCTATTATAAATGTTGATTCTTTATTTTCATCAGAAATATTTCTTTCTTTTATTATTTCATTAATATAATTTGTAAGACCTACATAATCCACTTTTCCATTCATTGTATATGGAATATTATTTAGAATAATATAGTATTTTGCTCTATCTCTTGGTTGTAATAATTCTTTACATTTTTTTTCTATTTGTTTAAGAATTTCTTCTTTTTCTTCATTTGATATATTCTTATTTTTTAATGTCATACATAGACATGCTATACTACCATGAGCATATAATCTGCTTGGTGAACCTATAACTACTGGTAATTCAATGTCTTCAAATGATGCTGCAATTGATTCTATTTGATTACTTGGAATGTTATGACCATCTGGTCTTACTACTACTCTTTTTTCTCTTCCCATAAAGAATAGATGTCCATCTTCATCCATTTTAAATATATCACCTGTGTTTATCCATTTTCGGCCATCTTTGTCAACGTAGAATATTTTACTAGTAGCTTCTTCATTTTTATAGTATCCTAAAGTTTTTGATGGTGATGATATAAACATAGTCCCTTCTTCATTATAATATAATTCTTCAGAATCAATATTATACCTCTTTTCAAAATCACCCTGCCTTGGTAATATTTTAATGATATTTTTTGAAATTGGTATTCCAACACTACCTAGTTTATTTTTAATATCTGTTTTTGTAAAACTACCACAAGAAGCTATTTCAGTCATTCCCCAGCCTTTTAGTACTTTAGCAGAACTTCCATGTTCTTTCAAATATTCTATAGCTTTCTTTTCTATTTCTTTATCAAGATGATCTCCACCTATTATTATTCCTTTTAAGAATGATAAATCTTTTTTATAATTCATTAATATTAATAGAAAATTAGGAACGCCCATAATGTAATTAGGATGATGTTTATCAACTAATTTTCCTAATAATTTAGGGGCTTCATCCAATGTAAACTTAGGTATCATTAATAAGTGTTGTCCTTGACATAGCATATCGTGCATACCTATTACTAATCCATAGGCAATAAATGGTGGCATTATTAGTAGAAACTTATCACCAATCTCATTTTTTAATGATTGTTTTTGAAAATATGATAAAGCATTAAATGATTCATTTGCTAGTTTTACTCCTTTTGGTTTTCCTGAAGTTCCACTTGTGTATTCTATTACTGCTAGTTCATCTGGAGTAAACTCTGCTACTGCAACATCTTCTTTACCATCTGCTTCTTTTATAAAGTTATCCCACTTTTTATATAAACTTGTTTTTTTGTTGCCAACTTTTTTTAGAATAGTATTTTTTACTGAATTAGTTGCTGGTACTGTAATGACATTCTTTACTTTTGTGTCTTTAACAATTGAAGCAATTTTCTTTTCTGCTTTATCTATAACTATTGCAAAACTTGATCTTGTATCTAGCATATATTCTTTAATTAATTCTTTATTTATTCTAGGATCTATAACATTTATTACTGCTCCTATTTTATTTAAAGCATAAATAGCATATACTGTTTCTGGTACATATGGCATACAAATGGAAACAACATCACCTTTTTTTATTCCTCGACCACTAAAAGCAATAGCGGCTTTATCTATATTTTTTATTAATTCATCATATGTTATTTTATTCTTATAGTATTCAATAGCAATACTGCTTCTAAAGTCTTTACTTGATTCCACTAAATCTGTATAAAGTCTTCTTTTAGGAATTGTACTGGCAATTTCTTCATTACTATAATTAATAAGCCAAGGTCTATCTATACTTGGTTTTCCTGTTAAAGGTCCTAATCTTTCTCCTGTTAGTAATGTTCTAAGATATAGGTTTCTTTCTATATCCTCTGTTTCTAGATTTTTATTTTCTTCTATCATAATTATTTCCTCCAAATCAGCATTAGTTTATCATAAAGTTCTTTATTTTTCAAGCATTTTCTTTTTTCTTTTTAATTAGTTCAGCCATATTTTTATTATCATTTAAATTTAAGTGTATACTATCTTCAAATAATTTAGCTTCATTGTAAATAATATATTCATATTTAAAAATATTTAAGAATCACTTACCTATTTCTTTCTGATGCATATGAAAATTTATTCTTCGTCCTAATTACATAGTCAAAGGTAGGTGATGGGATATAAATTATTTTTGACATTACTGAATCAAAATATTTTTTTCTATATTTTAAATCCCAAAATTGTTCATTGACTATTTTTGCATAACTTAATAAGTCTTCAATTATCTTATCATATATTTTTTTATAAAGTTTTATTAAGTAATTAGAACTAAGTGCAATTATAAAAATATCTATTAGTACTAATGAATGATACATAGTTAGGAAAGTATTATCTCTATTTTTGTATGTTGTTCTTACTTCTTAATTATCTGCTAGTATCCAGCTAGGTCTTATTAATGTATCAAATATTTACTACCTAAATATTCTTTCAAGATGTTTTTCCATGATATTGCATTGATATTCTTTTTTGAAACCATCTCCGTCTTCCTAAATATTTTAGTTGCCATATATTAATAACTTTTCATTATTTTCCACTATATAGAAAAATTAGGTTACTTTGTAACCTGATTTTTCTAATTCTAAAATTGCAATAGCAGATAATTCATCTTTAGATAATTTATTAATTTCATAAAAATCTGCACCTAATGAATCATCATTAACCTCATCAACTTCTATTTCTTTCTTTATATCATTTTTATAATCCAATACTTTGTAGAAAATTCCAGTATGATGTACTTTTACTAAAACATCTTCTTTAAATTGCCATTCAAAAGCAACTGAATCCGCATCAAATAGTTCATAATTAACTACTTCTATTCCAACTTCCTCCATTAGTTCCCTTTTTAATGCAATTACAGGTCTTTCGCAAAATTCTATTGTTCCTCCAGGTAAATCAAGTTTTCCATCGTAAGGTCCTCCTGACTTTTTAATAAGTAAAATTTTACCTTCAGATATCACTAGACCATAAGCTCCTAATTGTTTGTATTCTTTCATTTTCTTTTCCTCTCTTTCTATTTTGTTAATATGATTACAATAAACATTTATCATAATTAATATTTATCTAATTCTTTTTAGTATATTTACATTACTATTTTTTTGATAGAGACCCAAGGCTCTATCAAACCTCTTAAGACTATACTTAGGCTTAAGAGGTATTAAAAAGAAGAAAGAATATTATATATCTCTCTTTATTATTTCAGAATATCTTCTTGGATATTTAGAATCTGTTTCTTTTAGTTTTTGATACTTAATAATTGTTCTAATACTATCTTCTTTAGGTAAATTAAATACTTCTCTAGTAACTTCTTTTATGTTTAATTTATTATAGTAATTAGTTATATTTACTTCTTCATTTTCAACATTTGCTTTCATAGTTATAAAGTATCCACCTATTTTTAATAATGGTATACCATACTCTAATAAATGTTTTAAAGGAGCTACTGCTCTTGCTGTCACTATATCAAATACTTCTCTATTATTTTTAGAAAATTCCTCTGCTCTAGCATTTAGTATAGTTACATTTGTTAAATTTAATTTATCTTTGACAATATTTAGAAAATTACATTTTTTACCATTAGATTCTATTAATGTTAACTTAGTGTTTGGAAAACATATTGCTAGTACTAATCCAGGAAATCCTGCTCCTGAGCCTATATCACATATGATCTGATTATTTATATCTATTACTTTAGTAATTGTTAAACTATCATAAAAATGTTTTAAGTAAACTGCATCTTCTTCAATTATTCTAGTTAAGTTATATTTATTGTTTTCTTCTTTTAATATATGATAATATGTATCTAATTTATTTAGCATTTCTTCTGTTATAGCTATTCCTAACTCTTTTGTTTTAATTAAAAATTCTTCTTTAAACATTATAAAACTTCCTTAAATATACTAGTAATATTGATATATCTGATGGATTTACTCCACTTATTCTTATAGCTTGTCCTATATTTAATGGTCTTACTTCTTTTAATTTTTGTCTTGCTTCACTAGCTAAATTTGGTACTTTATCATAATCTATATTTACTGGTATTTGTTTTTCTTCATTTTTTAACATTTTTTCTGCTTCTCTTTCTACTTTTTTTATATATCCTTCATACTTTATTTGAATTTCTACTTCTTCAATTACTTCTTTTGAATAGTTTAAATCTAATTTAAAGTTTTTAATTATTTCTTCTAATTTGGCTGAAGGATTTTTTAAATAATCATATATAGTAGTAGTTACTCTGTTTTTTTCATTATCAACAGTTATCTTTATTTCTTTCAATTTTTCAGTAAGTTCTAAAATGTTGTTTTTCTTTTCAATAAATTTTTCATATTTAATACCTTTTACTAGTCCTACTTTATGGCCATATTCTGTTAATCTTAAATCACTATTATCGTGTCTTAATAAAAGACGATATTCTGCTCGTGAGGTTAGCATTCGATATGGTTCTTTTGTTCCTTTTGTTACTAAATCATCTATTAATACTCCAATGTACGCTTCATTTCTTTTTAGAATTAATGGTTCTTTTTTTTCTAATTTTAATGCTGCATTAATACCTGCGATTAATCCTTGACAAGCAGCCTCTTCATAACCACTGGTACCATTGATTTGTCCTGCAGTAAAAAGATTATTTAATATTTTAGTCTCTAGACTTGGTTTTATTTGTGTTGGATATATAGCATCATACTCGATAGCATATGCATATCTTAATATTTTAGCATGTTCTAGTCCTGGTAATGAATGAACCATTTCTTCTTGGATAGTTCTTGGCATACTTGTAGAGAAACCTTGAATATATATATCATCGTAGTACTTGCTTTCTGGTTCTAGGAATAACTGATGTTTTTCTTTATCACTAAATCTTACTATTTTATCTTCAATTGATGGACAGTATCTAGGACCTACTCCTGTTATATCATCTAATCCTCCATACATACTTGATTTATTTAAATTGTCTAGAATTATTTTTTTTGTTTTGTCAGTTGTATAAATCAAATAACATGGTTCTTGATTATTTACGTCATATACTGGCTCTTTAGTATGAGAAAAAGTGTACTGCTGTTTATCACCATCTTCTCTTTGTGTTTTTGTAAAATCAATACTACTTCTTTCTATACGAGGTGGTGTGCCTGTTTTTAATCTTAGAATGTTAAATCCATATTTTTTTAGATTGTCAGATAGGTGCATAGATGGTTTTTCATTATGTGGGCCACTTCTTGTTCTTGTATCTCCTATTAAAATATCTGACTTTAAATATGTTCCTGTAGTTAAAATTACAATATTAGAAGTTATGTTTTCACCAGTATCTAATACTACTCCATAGACAGTATTATCTTTTACTATTAAGTCCTCGACCATTCCTTCTTTTATTGATAAATCTTTTTCATTTCTTAATACTTTTAACATTTCTCTAGGATATGTTATTTTATCTGCTTGGGCACGAAGTGATTTTACTGCTGGGCCTTTGGCATAGTTTAACATCTTCATTTGTATAAGTGTTGCATCTGCTACTTCACCCATTGCGCCTCCTAGAGCATCGATTTCCCTTACTATTATTCCTTTAGCGGATCCTCCAATAGAGGGATTACATGGCATAGTAGCAATATTACTAATACTTCCTGTTACTAAAAGAGTTTTATGTCCTTTTCTAGAGGAAGCTAAGGCTGCTTCACATCCGGCATGCCCTCCTCCTACTACTATTACTTCATAATTCATATTATCACCCTACTTTCCTAAACAGAATCTAGAGAACAATTCATCTAGCAATTCTTCTTTATACGTTGCTCCAATTACTTCTCCTAGTGTGTTCCACGCGTCTTTAAGGCCTAGTTCTACAATGTCAATTGGACTATTACTATTTATTTCTTTGATTGTATTATCTATTATATTAAGAGATTTTTTTAGTAATGATATTGTTCTCGCATTAGATAAATATGTTAGGTCATTAGATTTAATCTCTCCTATGTTAAATAAGTCTCTTATTTTATTTTTTACTTTATCAATGCCAATATTTTCTTTTACTGATATTTCGATATAGTCATCTAACATACTTTTATCTAATTTACTTTCTAAATCTATTTTATTTATTACAATTATTTTCTTTTTATTTTTTAATTTATCTAATAACTCTTTTTCTTCATTTGATAGTTCTTCGTTGTTATTAAGAATGAATATAACTAAATCTGAAGAGTCTATTATTTTTAAACTTTTTTCTACTCCTAGCATTTCTACTATGTCTTTACTTTCTCTAATACCTGCAGTATCTGTTATGTTTAATGTGATTCCTCCAAGTATTAAAGTTCCTTCAACAATGTCTCTTGTAGTTCCAGGAATATTTGTAACTATTGCTTTTTCTTCTTCTATTAAAGAATTTAAGAGACTACTTTTACCTACATTGGGTTTCCCAATTATGCCTACTTTTATTCCTTCTTTTATTACTTTACTATCTTCAGATTTTTTTATTATGTCTACTAGTCTAGTTCTAAACTTTTGAATATTTGGAAGTACTTTATCATTTGTCATTTCTTCAACATCTTCATATTCTGGATAATCTATATTTACTTCAATATTACTTATTATTTGAATTAAATCACTACGAAGGCTTTTTATTAAATTTGATGTTTCTCCAGTTAATGTGTTTATAGATATTTTTCTTGCTGTTTCAGATTTTGATGATATTAGGTCCATAGTAGCTTCTGCTTCAAGGAGATCTATTCTTCCATTTAGAAAGGCTCTTTTTGTAAATTCTCCTGGCTCTGCAAGTCTGGCACCATTTTCTAATAATAACTCTAATACTTTATTAGTTGTAGCTATTCCCCCATGGCAATTTATTTCAACAATATCTTCTCTTGTAAATGTTTTAGGTGCTCTCATAATGCTTACTAAGACTTCATCTATTTTTTCTTCTTTATCTTTTATATATCCATAATGAATAGTGTGTGATTCTGCATTAGTTAAATCTTTTGTAAATACTTTGTTTACTATTTTTATAGCATCAATACCACTTAATCTTATTATTGATATGGCTCCTACTCCTGTAGTTGTTGATATAGCTGTGATT
The DNA here is from genome assembly GCA_051872655.1 of Bacilli bacterium. Classification (GTDB taxonomy): domain Bacteria; phylum Bacillota_I; class Bacilli_A; order RF39; family UBA660; genus CAG-302. Next base: position 64,314 of record JBJEEB010000021.1, read on the forward strand.
GTATCTTCCATAATACTCCTTCTTTCTCTGGTAGTATTTTATCACATTTTAGTAAAATATAAAAGAAAAAAGAAAGTATTTGTTATTATTTACTTTCTTTAAGATTTATAACGTATTTCATGTTGTCTTTATTATTAGATATTAGTAGTCCATTTTGGCTTTCAATTATATTTCGTGCGGGTATATTTTCTTTTGATATTGTTATAGTTATCTCTTTATATCCTTTGTCTTTTAACTTATCTTTTAATAATTTGAATATTATTTTTCCATAGCCATTACTTCGATATTTTTCTAGAATAGAGAATTCTACTTTATTTTCTTTAGTATCATTTATAATACCATATCCTAATATTTGATTATCTTTTTTTAATGCATATACTTCATCTTCATTGTTTACATTTAGTTCTTTTAACTCATAATTATTTATTTTTAATAACTCAAACATTATATATTTCTTCCTTTCTTACTTTCAAATATTTCACTAAAGTTATCTTGAATAAATTTTTGGAAGCTTGGATATGCTCTACACTTTGCATCGATTATACGCCTTATAGTTTCTATAAAACTGGGATTTAATCTTTGAAAACAAGAACTAGTAAATTCTAATAATCCTATATCATTCATTATTCTTTTAGTTTTTTGTTCACTAAATACTACATTTCCAGTGTAATTATTATTATCATCATATTCCATTCTTATTTTTATATCAAAGAAATAGTCTAATAAATAGTTACAGTATGTTTTTATATAGTCTATTTTTTCAACTTTTACTGGTATTTTATATTTTTCTTTTATTGCTAATTTTTCTTCTTCACTACTAGCTTTGGATATTTCATTTAAGTAATGTAATCTAAGAATTGTATATCTATGTAGACCATTACTGCTTACTACATATTTTCCTTCATCTGCTTCAGATAATACAATTGGTTCTCTTTTAAAACTTTGCATAAGAGCAGTTATTACTTCTTCGCTCGAATAATCTAACATTCCAATACTTCTAGTTTGATAACTCATACCTTTTCTATCAAAATAATTGCTAAAGCATGATAATATATTGGGTGATTGGCTTGAAGATATTCTCCACTTGTAGTCATAACCTAGTATATCTCCAACTGATATATATGTATCTTCTTTTTTACTATATAGACCATTTGTATAAACTATTACATTTATATCTTCTGTAGACTGTATTTTACTATCACTTAGTTTTCCTATTTTATCTAAATCTATATTGTGCATATTTGCAAATTCAAATAATTCTTCGTTGATAATACATCATCTCCAATTTAATATTATCATAATTTTAAAAAATATAAAAGAAAAAAAGAAAGTATTTATTATTATTTACTTTCTTTTAATTTAATTACTACTTTTCTATTAGGTTCTTCCCCAATAGATTCTGTATAAACATATTTATCATCCGCAAGAGCTTCATGAACTATTCTTCTTTCATATGAATTCATGCTATCCATAGTTACTTCAGTTTTAGTTTTGTAAGCCTCTCTTGCTAATCTTTTAGCTAAATATTCTATGCTTCTAGCTCTCTTTTCTTTATAATTACCAACGTCAATAATGATTGATAAAGGTTCTTTTAATTTTGAGTTAACCATTTGTCTTATTATTAATTGAAGAGCTGCAACATTCTTACCATTTTTGCCGATAAGTATAGAATTGTTTTCAGAAAATATTGTAACTGATATATTGTTATCTCTTCTTCTTACTTCTAGATTTGATTTAGCTCCCATTAAATCTGTTATTTGATTTAGTGTATCTTTAATGAATGTTATTATTTCATTCATATTTAATACTTCAATCTTAACATTCTTTTTTAATAAACTACTTTTATCTTCAATACTATTAACTATTAAATCTTCTTTAGATAGTTTTAGTTCTTCTAGGGCAGTGTTTATGGCTTGCTCTTCTGTTTTTCCTTCAAAATAATACTTATTCATTACTTCTTTGCCTTCTTTCTTTCAACAATTAGATTTTGAACTACTGTGAATAATGATGATGCTATCCAATATAATCCAAGGGCAACTGGTAAACTAAATGAAGCAATTACTATCATAGCAAGCATAATATATATTGTACTCTTCATTTGTTTTGCCATTCCAGTTTGATCTTTTAATGTTTTTCTAAATGATAAGTATGATGTTCCAAGAATTATGACAAATAGTAAAACATATAGATACCAACTATTTGATGTTATTCCATGTGATATTGTAGTTCCCATATCTAACTTAAAGAATTTATTTTCAAATATTACTGGAGTTCTATTAATTGCTTCAAGGTAGGCAAATAATAATGGTATTTGAATAAATGACAGAAGACAACTTGACATTGGATTAATCTTATTTTTTTGATAAATTACCATCATTTCTTGTGCTTTTCTCTTTTGATCTTCTTCACTTGTTTTATCTTTATATTTCTTTTCTAATTTTTCTAATTGGGGTTGAACTTCTTTCATCTTCTCTGATTGCATAGCGGTTTTTCTTGTTAATGGATATAATATTAATCTTATTATTAGACAAGATATTATAATAGCAAATCCATTTGCTACTCCCTTACTTAGTCCAATCTTACCAAGTAGCACACCAATGTTTATAATTACCCATGCTAATGGTTTTACAAATATTGTAGTCCATAATCCTTCATATTTAGAAAAAGGTTTAAAATTCTCACAACTAGGTAGTTTATCAACATCAACTTTATTTTCTTTGTATAGTTCTATTACTTCTTCATTTGTCGGCCTACACAAAACGTTTTCAGTTAGTGCCTTTCCTGTTTCTTCATATTTTACAGCCTTTTTATCCTCTCCTGTTAACGTTTTAGTACATCCTGTTAATATAACTAAACTTAGTATGATTAGTACTATTTTAAATGCTTTTTTTCCTTGTTTCAATTTAATCACCTATACTTAATAGTTTTAACAATTCTTTTTCCATTTCTTGATATGTTAAATCTATTATGCCTTTCTTAACAATTATAACATAGTCATAGTTTTTTTGCACTATATTTTTATTATTATCAATAATGTTTTTTACCCTTCTCTTGATTTTATTTCTTATTACTGCTGTTCCTGTTTTTTTAGGAACAGTAATACCGTATTTATTTTTATCATTATTCTTACGATAATAAACACTAAAGTATTTATTTCTTTTACATTTATTAGTATTTATTATTTCGGTGTATTCTCTTGATAATTTAATTATTTCTAACTTTTTCATATTTATTTAGATATAAAAAAATAAAAAAGAAAACAAAATTATGCACATAATTTTTTTCTTTTTTTATTTCTTCTACTTTTTAAAACATTACCTTTAATTCTAGCAAAGAAACCATGTTTTTTAGCTTTTTTTCTGTTATTAGGTTGATAAGTTCTTTTCATTATATATAACACCTCCAAGTCAAATGCTATTTTATTATATAGTTTTATTTTGTTTATGTCAAGAATTTTCCTAATAAAAATTATTTTTTAAAACTCTAGGCATAAGAAAATTCTGATAGTATTAGATATGAAGTAAAATAAATAAAAAAAACCACTTCCTTTTTTTGATATTTTTTGATACAATTATATTTGAGGAAAATAGGGTGACATTATATGGGAAAGATTATTGCAATAGTTAACCAAAAGGGTGGCGTTGGAAAGACTACTACTAGTATTAATTTAGCTGCTTCTTTGGGTGTTTTAAATAAAAAAGTATTACTTGTTGATTTAGATCCGCAAGGAAATGCTACTACTGGAGTTGGTATAAATAAAGGTGATATTTCTAGTAGTATTTATGAAGTTCTAACTATGAAAAAATCAATATTTGATTCTATTATTAAAACAAAAAGTAAAAATCTATCTCTACTTCCAGCTTATCTTAATTTAGCGGGTGTAGATATGGAACTTATTGAATTAGAAAGAAAAGCTAAAGAAACAGGAACAAGTTTTAATAGGGTAACAAGACTCAAAGATGAACTATCAAAAGTAAAAAATAATTATGATTTTATATTTATTGATTGTCCTCCATCTCTTGGTATTCTTACTACTAATGCACTAGCTGCTGCTGATTCAGTTTTAATTCCAGTACAATGTGAATATTTTGCCCTTGAAGGAATTATGCAGCTTATAAATACTATAATGCTTGCACAGAGAAAAGTTAATCCTAACTTGGATATTGAGGGAGTACTTCTTACAATGTTTTCTAACACTAACCTAGGAATAGAAGTTATTGAAAGTATAAAAGGATTTTTTAAAGAAAGAGTTTATGATACAATTATTCCAAGACTAGTAAGGCTAGCAGAGGCTCCTAGTCATGGTAAACCAATACTTGAATATGAACCAAGAAATAAAGGTACTATAGCATATCTAAATTTAGCTAAGGAGGTTATAGATAGAAATGGAACAAAAGAAGAAAGCATTGGGTAGGGGGCTTGAAGAACTTTTTTCAACAGAAGTTCTTGATTTTGATACTTTTGAAAGTAATATAATGGAAAATGCTAAATCTAATGAGATTCAAGATATCCCTGTTAATGAAATTAGACCAAATCCATATCAACCAAGAAAAACCTTTAATGAGGATGCACTTAGAGAATTATCTGAATCTATTAAGAATCATGGTGTATTTCAGCCTATTATTGTTAAAAAGGGAATTAGAGGTTATGATTTAATTGCCGGTGAGCGAAGACTTAGAGCTAGTAAAATGGCAGGATTAGATAAAATACCCGCTATTGTAAAAGATTTTTCTGATGATGAAATGAGAGAAATTGCCCTTTTAGAAAATATTCAAAGAGAAAATCTTACTGCTATTGAACTTGCTTGGGCATATAAAGGAATTATTGACAATTTGGATATAAGGCAAGAAGATCTTGCTTTGAAAATTGGTAAAAGTAGAAGTCATATAACTAATACTTTAGGATTACTTAATTTACCTGAAGAAGTTCAAAAAATGATTTTAAATGGTGAACTTTCTATGGGTCATGCTAGAGTTTTGTCTAAAATGGAAGATGAAAGTAAAATTACTGATTTGGCTAAAAAAATTATTAATGAGGGACTTAGTGTTCATGAAATAGAAAATATTAGTAAAAATGAAGAGATTAAAAAAAGAGTACCTATTACTAGAAGAAATAAAGATACTGATTATACTAATATTGAAAATGAGCTTAGAGATATCCTTGGTACTAAAGTTAAAGTAGATAATAAAAAGATTAACATTTATTTTGAAAATGTTAATGATTTAAATAGAATTTTAGAAATTATGAATATTGAAATAAAGTAGAGAAATCTACTTTTTTATTTTTGGTTACTTCTAGTTAACTAGCTTGTTGTTCGAAATAACTTTTTATTAAAATTCATTTTTTATATGTTATAGTCACTTATAAATGATATGATTATCTTGCTTGCAGTAAGTTCAACTTGGAAGAATTTTTATCGAATTTTGTCTTACTAAATTGTTTGCAAAATCACTCGGCAGTATATTATAATATTCTTGTAAGAAAGAACAGAAAGGTAAGGTGGTATTGTGCAAGGAAGAGTTAAGTGGTTCAACAACGATAAAGGTTATGGATTTATTGATTATCCAAATAGTGAAGATATTTTTGTTCATTATTCCGCAATTAAACAAGATGGTTACAAGACATTATCTGAGGGACAATTAGTTGAATTTGATCTTATCGAAACTGCTAAAGGATTACAGGCAATAAATGTTTTAGCAGTTACTAATGTTAAGGCATAAATTTTATATATAAGACAGCTTAGAAGTACTTAATGGCTATCTTATTTTTTTATATTGTGAGGTATCTATGAAATATTTAAAAAATCTTATTTTATCTTTTAAAGAAATCTTTTTACTATTTATTTTACAGTATGCTATTCTTACCTTTTGTTTATTTATTTTTGGTATGGATAAATCTATTATAATTGGTAGTATATTTATCTGTATCATAGAAATTATATATGTTATTTTTAAGTATAAAGGAAAAAAAATCAAAGTAGAGCAATATAATCTTTTTCCTTATATATTACTAGGTATTGGTATTACTACTACTTATAATATGATTTTATTTGCAATGAATTTGGGTAATGAAGTGAATACTAACATTAATATTGTTTTTAATATTATATGTTCTGGAATAGTTGGTCCTATATTTGAAGAAACTTTATTTAGATATAGTTTTATTAATTATTTAAAGAAATTTAATAATACTAAAATGTCTATTATTATTTCTTCAATAGTTTTTGCTATTTGTCATACTGGTATAACTACTATTATATATGCTTTTATTATTGGTCTTGTTAATTCTTATTTATATATTAAAAAGAAAAATATTTTAGTACCTATTGTTATTCATATGTCTGCAAATATATTTGTTAATGTATTAAATATTTTTAATCCTTATATTTTAATAATTGGAATATTTTTAATTGTACTTAGTGTAACTATTATTAGAGAAGGTAAAGATTAATTTATTATGTATATCATATTATCAGTTTACTTTAAACTTCATTATTTTAAATGGAGTTTTTTAATCTTATGTGATTAATTTTTTATCATTTATTATGTTAGAATTGTCTTATAAAAGATAATTATTTTTTCTTTACTTTTATGGCTTTTTATTATACAATATTGGTAAGGAAGGATTGGTTTTATGGATAAGTATAATTTAATGCCTGCGGATACTTATGTGGTAGTAAATAAAACTATTCTTCATAATGAGGATAGAAAGATTATAACAAGTTTATATCTTCCTATTATTGGTACTGATGCTGTTATGTTATACTTTACTTTATGGTCTGATTTAGATAATGCAGAAATTATAAGTAGTGAATATTCACATCAGAAATTAGTATCTTCTCTTAGAATAACAATTAATGAATTAAAGACAGCTTTTGATAAACTTGAAGCTATTGGTCTTATTAAAGCTTTTATTAAAGAAGGTAATGTTAATAATTATATATATGAAATATTTAGTCCTGTTAGCGCGAGTGAGTTTTTATCTCATCCAATACTTAATATTACTCTATATAGTAATGTTGGTAAAAGAGAATATGATAATTTGGTTAAATCATTTAAAATACCAAGATTAAATACTTCTAATTATAAGGAAATTACTAAATGTTTTAATGATGTCTTTGAAAGTACTAGTATGACTTCATATGATTTATCTCTTGAGGATATTAGAAAATATAATAAGCTTAAACTTAATATTAATAGCAATTTTGATTTTAATTTTCTTATTAGTTCGATGCCTAAGAATATTGATACTAATAGAATGTTTACCAAAGATATAAAAGAACTTATCATTAATCTTTCATTTATATATGATATAGATGCAATTAAGATGTCTAATATTATTAAGGTATCTTTAAATGATAATGGTACTATTAATCGTGAGAATTTAAGAAAAAATGCGAGAAATTATTATCAATTTGATAATGGTGGTCTACTTCCTACTATTGTAGATAATAGTCAACCAGAATATTTAAGAAAACCTATTGGTGATACATCTAAAAGAGCTAAAATGATTTATACATTTGAAACTATATCTCCAAGAGAACTTCTTATTAGCAAGAATAATGGAAATGAGCCTACGAGAAGAGATCTTAAATTAATTGAGGATTTGCTTATTGACTACAAATTGAAGCCTGGAGTAGTTAATGTTCTTTTAGACTATGCAATTAATGTTAATAATAAAAAACTTACTAGAGGTTTTGTAGAGACCATCGCAGGAGAATGGCAGAGAAAAGGTATTGAAACTGTTGAAGATGCTATGAATACTTGTGAAAAAGTACATAAGAAAAATTCTAAAAAAATTGATAGAGAAGATAATAGAAATAGTAGAACTCCTGATTGGTTTGATAAGGAAATTAATAAAAATAATGTTTCTGATGATGAAAAAAATCAATTAGAAGAATTATTAAAGGAGTATAAATAATGAAGAAAATAAATGATGTTATCAAAGATAATTTTAAGTTTAATAATATTGATTTAGAAAGAAACTTTGATAAAGAAATAGAAGATGATACTTTTAAAAAAATCGTCAGTAAGATTAAACTTCCTAAAGATGAACTTGTTAAATATACTTCTCTAATTAAAGATTCTGCTTTAGAACTTAAAAACTGTGCTAATTGTAAAAATATTATGGAATGTAAGAACTCAGTTATGGGATATGTTTATTATCCTAGTGCAGAAGAAAATAATTTAGTATTCTCTTATGTTCCTTGTAAATATAAGAAAAAACTTGATAAAGATACTGAATACCAGAATAATATTATTTTGTTTGATATGCCTAGAGGAATTCTTGATGCTTCAATGAAAAATATTTATACTGATGATAAGAATAGATTAGAAGCAATTAAGTGGCTTACTACATTTATTAAAAAATATGAAAATAATGAAAAATGTAAAGGGTTATATTTAGCAGGTAATTTTGGATGTGGTAAAACTTATTTAGTTAGTGCAATGTTTAATGAACTTGCTAAAAAAGGAGTAAAATCAGTAATTGTTTATTATCCTGAATTTTTAAGAGAATTAAAAGGTAGGTTTAGTGATGATTACAATGAAATATTTAATAAGGTAAGAAGAGCTCCTTTACTTCTTTTAGATGATATTGGAGCAGAAACTGTTACTAATTGGAATAGAGATGAAATTCTTGGTAGTCTTCTTCAATATAGAATGCAAGAAGGATTACCAACATTCTTTACTTCAAATAATACTATTAAAGAACTCGAAGAACATTTAATTGGAAATGATAATGAAGGTAAAGTTAAATCAAGAAGAATAATTGAGAGAATAAAATATTTAACTGATGAAATAATAATGATAGCGGAAAATAGAAGAAAGTGAGGACTAGTATGGAAAATGGTAATTATGGATTTAAATTTGATCCAAATAAGGTTGAAAAAAGCTTTGATAATGGTAGTAAGTTAAGCATAGAAAGTGATGGTGGAGACCTTAATATGTCTCCAGACAAGAACTATGTTACTGCAAATAATCCTAATAAGAAAGCTAGTACTAAGAAACTAGTTAAAGTATTAAATAAACCAGTTACTACTAATGATAGGCTAGGTCCTGATGTGGTTAGTCCTGGTAATAAGGGATTTGCTAGTGTTATAGGACTTGCCGCTATTATAGCGGTAGCTGGATTAATTATTGCTTTTATAGCGCTTAAATATTAATTATAATTGGGAGGGATAGTCATGCTTTGTGCTTTAGATGTTAAAACTAGTTATTCTATTTTAAGCAGTTTAGTTAGGACAGATAAATTAACAGAAAAGGCCAAAGAGCTTGGCTATTTTTCTTTAGCTATAACTGATTCTAATAATATGTTTGGCACTTATGAGTTTTATTTATCATGTAAAAAGAATGATATTAAACCTATTATTGGTATTAAAATAGAAAATAATAGTGATAAATTTATATTACTAGCTAAGAATAACGATGGTTATAAAAATTTAATCAAAATTGCCACTATTATATCTGAAGGTATTATTGATAATGATACTTTAGTTAAGTATTCTAATAATTTAATATTAATTATGCCTTGGAATAGTTATAACGAAGATATTGTATCTATATATGATGATTATTTTGTTGGCTACTCAAATATAGAAGAAAAAAATAATATTAAAGAAAAAGCAGTATTTATAAATGATGTTAGTTATTTAGAAAAAAATGATTATAAATATTTAGATTATCTTATTATGATTAGGGAAGATAAAAAACTAGGGGAGTTTGAACTTAATACTTTTAAAGATAAGTATTTACTTAATAATGATGAATTTAATCTTATTACTGATAGTGAAGTAAGAGATAATATGAATTATATAGTCGATTCTTGTAATGTTACTTTAGAGTATACTCCTGGATTACTTCCTATATATGATGAAAGTATTAATGCTAGTGAATTTCTTAGAAATCTTTCTTACAAGGGTATTAAAAGAAGACTTAATGATAATGTTAGTCCTGAATATACCCAAAGATTAGACTATGAACTTGATATTATTGATAAAATGGGATTTAGTGATTACTTTTTAGTAGTATGGGATTATGTTAAATATGCTAAATTTAATAATATTTTAGTGGGACCTGGTAGAGGTAGTGCTGCTGGTAGTCTTGTATCTTATGCTATTGGTATTACTGATATTGATCCTATAAAATATGATTTGTTGTTTGAGAGATTTTTAAATCCTGAAAGAGTTACTATGCCTGATATTGATGTTGATTTTGATAGTGAGAAGAGAATCCTGGTTACTGATTATGTTATTAATAGATATGGTGAAAAACATGCTATTGGAATTATTACTTTTAATACTTTTGGTGCTAAACAAGTAATTAGAGATTTAGCTAGATGTATGAGTATAAGTCTTCCTATTACTGATGATATATGTAAATCTATTACTAGTAAAGATTTAACTGGTTCTTATATAGAGGGCAGTAAATTTTATAGATTAATTAACTCTAAGAGAGAATTTAAAATGTTATACGAAATAGGAAAGCATTTAGAGGGACTTCCTAGACACATATCTATTCATGCTGCTGGTATTGTAATGAGTAGAAAACCTATAGATGAAATTATTCCTTTATATAAAAATTCTATTGGTATATATACCACAGCTTATTCAAAAGATTATTTAGAACCATTAGGTTTATTAAAAATGGATTTCTTGGGTATTGATAATTTAACTTTAATTAGTAATGTTATTGAAGAAATTAGAGAAAAAGAAAAAATTAATATTACTTTTGAAAGAATACCTGATAATGATAAAAAAGCTCTAGATATATTTTATAATGTTGATACTGATGGTATATTTCAATTTGAATCACCTGGTATGAAAAGATTCTTAGAAAAATTAAAAGTTACTTCTTTTGATGATATAGTGCTTGCTCTTGCTTTATATAGACCTGGTCCTATGGATAATATAGATACTTTTATTAGAAGAAGAAATGGTAGTGAAAATATTACTTATATTCATCCTGATTTAGAACCTATTTTAAATAGTACCTATGGTATTATTGTATATCAAGAGCAGATTATGCAAATAGTTAGACTAATGGCAGGTTATTCTTTTGGAGAAGCTGATATTTTAAGAAGAGCTATGTCTAAGAAAAAAGAAGATATTATATTAAAAGAAAAGCCTAAATTTATAAATGGATGTTTAGATAATGGATATGATGAAAAGACCGCTAATGAGGTATATGATTTAATACTTAAATTTGCTAATTATGGATTTAATAAATCACATTCTGTTGCTTATGCTCTTACATCTTATAGAATGGCCTTTATTAAAGCTTATTTTCTTAAATATTTTGTCAGTGCTATTCTTACTAATTCTATTGGTAATGATACTAAAACTGATACTTATATTAATAGAGCAAGAAAAGCTGGTATTAAGATATTGCCTCCTGATATTAATTTGAGTACTAATAAATATTATGTTGATGGAAATAGTATTAGATGTCCTTTATCAGTTATAAAGAATGTTGGTACAGTAAGTAGCAATGATATAATTAAAGAAAGAGATAATGGTTTATTTACTGATTTTAGTGATTTTGTACTTAGAATGAGTAATACTTCTATTAATAAGAGAGTTATTACTAATTTGATTAATGCTGGAGCTATAAACTTAGGATTTAATAGAAGAACCCTATTAGAAAACTTAGATAGTGTTTTAAACTATGCTGAAATAGCTAAAGATTCTGGAATGATCGAAGTTGAAAAGCCATTTATTGAAGAATATGAAGAGTACTCAAAAAAAGAAATTATGGAAAATGAACTTAAAACTATTGGTTTTTATTTAACTGAACATCCAACTGCTAAATACAGAGAAAATAATAGTATTAGTTCTCTTAATATTAACAATTATTTTGATAAAAATATTAATATAGTAATTCTAATTAAAAAACTAAGAGAAACTACTACAAAGAATAATGATGTTATGGCTTTTATTACTGGTGAAGATGAGTATGGTGAAATAGCTTTAACAATATTTCCTACTATATATAAAAAATTTAATAGTATTAGTGAAGGTAATATTATTAAAGTATTTGGAAGAGTAGAAAGAAGATTTGATAAATATCAAGTTATTGTTAATGAAATTAAAATATTAGAATAGGAGGTTATTTATGAAAGGTAAATTTATTGTTATATCTGGTCCTGGAGGAGTAGGAAAAGATACTATAGCTAAAGAATTAGTAAAAAGAACTAATATTATATACTCTGTGTCTATGACTACAAGAAAAATTAGAAGTAACGAAGTAAATGGTAAAGATTACTTCTTTGTAGATAAAGATACTTTTGAAGATAATATTAAAAATGATAATATTTTAGAGTATACTTTCTTTAATGGCAATTATTATGGTACTCCAAGAGATTTTGTTTTTAATAATATTAATAAAGGTATTGATGTACTTGCAGTACTAGATATAAAAGGCGCTCTAAATATAGAAAAAATATATCCTTCCGCTATTAGTATATTTATTATGCCTCCAACATTCGAAGAGTTAGAAAGAAGAATTAGAGAAAGAGGTACTGACTCTGAAGATGTTATTAGACAAAGATTAAAAATTGCTAAGGAAGAAATTAAAAATAGTAATAAATATGATTATGTAGTTATCAACAACACTGTGGATAAATCAGTAGAGGAAATAACTAATATTATAAAGAAAGAAAAGAATATGGATATTTAGTATATATTTTTCATTGAATTAATCTAAAATGCACAATTAAAAGCACTTTTTATAAATTTAAGATTAAAATTTTCATTTGATATTTAATATAGTTTTATTGCTTTATTTATTTTTTTGTGATATGATTTTTTTGGGTGAAATAATTATGGAAAAAAGAATGAAATGGCTAATTGTTTTGAATATTATACTTATTATTTTAGTGGTTGGTTTAAGTATCTTTATTACTTATGATAAAGTATTAAGGAATGATAGTGAAGATAAAAATATTCCTCATGATGATAATGTAACTAGCATTAAAATAAATGATGATTTGGATTATGTTTATAATGCAAGTTATTCTTATGAAAATAAATATACCGAGTATTCAAGAACAATTTGGGGTGATGATGATAAGATAATAACTATTAGTAATTTTGGAATTCCTGTTGATTTTAGAACAGTAAGGCAATATGTTAGTGATTTAACAGTTCCTTATATTAATATTAATTCTAGTTATGCTAGTACTGTTAATAATGAATTAGAAAATCTATATATTGAATATGCAAAGAATTTTGATGTTTGTGCTGATGATATGGCGAAGTATTCTGTGGGTTGTACTGAAATACTAACATATAGAACTTATAATTATCGTGATATTCTATCTGTTGTAGTCATTTATGGCATGCAAGTAACTTCTAATTGGATATTATCTTATAATACTTATAATTTTGATTTAACTACTGGTAGTGAAATTACATATAATGATATGATATCAATGCTTGGATATAATAAAGATACTTTATTACAGAGTCAAGAAACGCTTTTGAAAAATAAAATGGATGAATTATGGAAAAACATTGATTTATCTACTGATTGTGTTGTAGAGGGAAATAATATGAATTGTTATGATATAGCTAATAAAATGTTAGAGGATTCTATTAATGACAAAAGTATATTGTTTTTTGCTAATAATGATGGTGTATTAAATATATTTGCTATTCCATATTTTAATGGTGCATTAAATGGTGATATTAATAAGTATTTAATTAAAGTAGAGTTATAATCTCTACTTTTTTACTAATAAATTAATTTGATAATTTTAGTAATTTTTGATTTTATATTATAATACTCTTATATGGTATGGGATTTTTTATGAAAAAAATAATTTTTTCACCTTGTTTTTTAATAAAAGATAAAAAACTTTTTGAGATTTCTGATGTGAAGATAACCCAAACTTTAAATAACTACTTTATTATTACAAAATATGGCTCTATGATACATCCTGATATTGTATCTAGTAAAATTGTTAACAGCATTATGGTCTATGACAATAAACCGCTTGGAGATTTTTTTACTTAGTTGATTTTATTATTGATAATGAAAGTGAGTATATTTTTTTACAAGGTTTTTCTAGAACTTTAATACAAAAAATGTTCGGACTAGTTAATTTAGAAAATTATGGAAGAAATTAAAAATAGTAATAAATATGATTATGTAGTTATCAACAACACTGTGGATAAATCAGTAGAAGAAATAATTAATATTATAAAGAAAGAAAAAAATGGTAGTTATTTTATTAATATTGAAAAATAAGTAAAAAGATGCTAGAATATATTTGAGAATAGGAGTGAATAAGATTGAAAGTAGAAAATACTAAGAAAAAAAATAAGAAAGAGTGTAAACTAATTGAAAACAAAAAAAATAAAATATTGCTAATTACAATAATTTGTGCTACTTTGTTGATTGTGATATTTATTATATCATTTTATATCAGTAAGAATGATTTAAGTTTAACGGCTAAAGAAGCTGAATTACTATTAAAAGAAAAAGATGAATTTTATAAAGAAATTATTAGTCCTCAACCATATTGTGGAAAAAGTGCCAAAATTATATATTCCGATGATAATGAATGGCCTGTTTCTGATGAAGAATATAATGATATATTATATTGGGCTATTTCAAGTGAATTTTATACATATAGTGATTTAAAAAATTATGTTATGAAAAATATATCAAACGATTTAATTGAAAAAATTCAATCTAATACATTAAATCAAAATTTATATTTGGAAAAGAATAATAAACTATATTGTGGTAGATTAGGTGCAGGTCATATTTCACCAAAAACAACATACGAGCTTATTAAATATGATAACACTAGTATAAGTGGTACAATTACTAATACATATGATAAAGAAACAATTGATATGGGACTTGCAGTAAATAATAAAATAAATATTGTTTTAGTAAAAGAAAATAATTTTTGGAAGATTGACACTTATGAATTTATCAATAATAATGTAACTAGTGATGATGCATAGAGTATTCTGATATTGAAATTGATAAAGAAAATATACTTGAATATAAAGAGATTTGTAGTGTGTCTCCTAGCAATCAAAAAAATAGAATTTAGATATGTTTATTCACTAGAAACTAATAAGTTAATTCTTCAAAGTAAAGAAGGAATATATTGCAATTAATTTTTTCTTTATAAAAATCATTGAATATCAAAATAAATAACTCTTACTTTAGAGACTTAATGGCTCTAAAGTATTTTTTTAAGACTATAGGCTTAAAAAAACAGCGAGCAACTTTAGTGCGAGATGAAATAAATAATATAATTTACTTGAAAAATGTAGTATTTTAGTATATACTTATATTAACTTATTGAGGTGGGAGGAATATAATGAAAAGCAGTAGAATAATGAAGATATTTGAACAATATGTTAGAAAATATGATATGAATAATATTAATATTAAAGCTAGATATTTTCATTCTTTAAAAGTTATGGAAATAGCTAAAGATCTTGCTACAGAACTTGGTATATTTACTGATGAAGAAATAGCAGTCTGTGAACTTATTGGTTTATTTCATGAAATCGGTAATTTTTCTAGTACTCCTAACTATCATATAGATGAAGATAATGAAGACTCAAGTAATAAGGCTATTGAAGTATTATTTAATAAAGGTTTAATTAGAGAGATAAGTAAAGATAAAACTTATGATAATGTTATTAAACTTGCTTTATATGCTTATGATAAAATTGGATTTCCAGATAATATTGATGAGAAGACTAAACATATATGTGCTATTATAAAAGATGCTCATAACTTAGATTCTTTTAGATTATTTGTTAATTATCCTTATGTAGATACAAGAATTAATAGTTATCCTAATAATTTAGTATACGAAGACTTTAAGAAGTTTAAAAATATTAGTCCTAGGGTTGCTGATAATTCTTCAGATACTGTTCTTATGGTATTATCAAAGATGTATATTTTTAATTATAAGTATTCCTACTATTTATTAAAGCAAAATAATTATATTAGTAAATTATTTGATAGTCTTACTTTTGATAATAAGGAAATTGAAGATTTTTATAAAAAGATATTTATAGTACTTAATAACTATATTAATAAAAGGATTGGTGTTTATAATGCTTGATAAAAAATATGACCATTTAATGGTAGAAAAAGATAAATATGAAATGTGGAAAGAAAATGGTTACTTTACTGGTGGTGATTTAAGTAAAGAACCTTTTTGTATTGTTATTCCACCTCCTAATGTAACAGGTAAATTACATTTAGGTCATGCTTGGGATACTTCTATTCAAGATATTCTTATTAGATATAAAAAAATGAAAGGTTTTGATGCGGTATGGATACCTGGAATGGACCATGCTGGTATTGCTACTCAAGCTAAGATTGATAAAAAACTTAAGAGTGAGGGTATTGATCCAAGAAGTATGGATAGAGAAGAATGGCTTAAGGTTGCTTGGGCTTGGAAAGATGAATATGCAGAAAATATTCATAATCAGTGGGCTAAACTTGGACTTGCTCTTGATTATACTAAAGAGAGGTTTACTTTAGATGATGGTTTATCTAAAGCAGTTAGAAAAGTATTTGTTACTCTATATAATAAGGGTTTAATTTATAGAGGAGAGAGGATTATTAACTGGGATCCAGTAGCTATGACTGCTTTAAGTACAGAAGAAGTTATTTATAAAGATGTAGAGGGAGCCTTCTATCATATTAAGTATTTTCTTGAAGATAGTGATGAATACTTAGAAGTAGCTACTACTAGACCAGAAACTTTATTTGGTGATACTGCTGTTGCTGTTAATCCTGAAGATGAAAGATATAAAAAATATATTGGTAAGAATGTTATACTACCTATCGTTAATAAAAAGATACCTGTAATAGGAGACAATCATGCTGATATGGAATTTGGTACTGGTGTTGTTAAAATAACTCCTGCTCATGATCCTAATGACTTTGAGGTTGGTAATAGACATAACTTAGAGAGAATTGTTGTCATGAATAAGGATGCCACAATGAATGAAAATGCTGGTATATACGCTGGTATGGATAGATTTGAATGCAGAGAAAAACTTGTCAAAGACTTAGAAAGAGAAGGATTATTAATTAGTATCCAACCTATTAATCATAATGTTGGTTTTTCTGAGAGAACTGATGTTATGATTGAACCTTATTTATCAAAACAGTGGTTTGTTAAGATGAGACCACTAGCGGATAATGTTCTTGCTAACCAAAAGAATAAAGATACTAAAGTTAACTTTGTACCTGAAAGATATGAAAAAATTATGAATCACTGGATGGAAATCACTTATGACTGGTGTATATCTAGACAATTATGGTGGGGTCATAGAATACCTGCTTGGTATAGAGGTGAAGAGGTATATGTTGGTATGGAGGAGCCTAGTGGTGATGGTTGGGTACAAGATCCTGATGTTCTTGATACATGGTTTTCATCTGCGTTATGGCCTTTTAGTACTCTAGGATGGCCTGATGATACTGATCTTCTTAAGAGATATTATCCTAATAATGTATTAGTTACTGGATATGATATTATTCCATTTTGGGTAAATAGAATGACTTTCCAAGGTCTTGAATTTCTTGGTAAAAGACCATTTAAGGATTGTTTAATACATGGACTTATTAGGGATAAACAAGGAAGAAAAATGAGTAAAAGTCTAGGTAATGGTATAGATCCAATGGATGTTATTGAAGAATATGGTGCAGATTCACTAAGATTCTTCTTAACTACTAGTACTGCTTCTGGTATGGATTTAAGATATGATGAAGAAAAAGTTAAATCTACTTGGAACTTTATTAATAAAGTATGGAATGCTTCTAGATTTGTATTAATGAAGTTAGAAGGATTTAATAGTAGTGATTATACTCTAGATAATTTAAAAGAAGAAGACAAATGGATACTAGATAAACTTAATACTACTGTTAAAGATGTTACTAAGTATATGGATAAATATGACTTTAATCTAGCAGGATCTTCAATATATGATTTTGCTTGGAGTTGCTTCTGTGACAAATATATTGAGTTATCTAAATTCTATGAAGATAATACTACAAAGAGTGTATTACTAAAAGTACTTACTGATATACTAAAAATGTTACATCCTTTTATGCCTTATGTTACTGAAGAAATATACTCAATGCTTCCTATAAAAGAAACTAAATCTATTATGATAAGTAGTTACCCAGAATATAGTAAAGATATGGTATTTAAAACTAATATTGATATTATTCTTGAATTTATCACTATGTTTAGGAATAAAAAAGCTGAACTTGGAATAGGTAGTAATTATAATGTATATATAAATATCAACAATGAAGAAGATAAGAAAATTATTATTAATATGTTAAAACTTAATGATAAAATTATTGATAAGAAAGATAATTATAATGAAAAAGTAGAATATAATGGATTAGAAATAGAAATTTATTTTGATAATAGTAAAAATCTTAAAGAACAAGAAGAAAAACTAATTAAAGAAAAAGAGTTACTAGAAAAGTCTATTGAAAGAAGAGAAAAACTACTTAGTAATGAGAATTATATAAATAAAGCACCTTCAAATATAGTAGAAAAAGAAAAAGAAGATTTAAGAAAAGAAAAAGAATTGCTAAATAATTTACTTAATAAATTTACAAAATAATTATTATATGATAAAATTATTTTATAGTAGTGAAAGGAGTATGTTTTATGGCTAAATTTTGTTCTAATTGTGGAAAAGAAGTAAATGAGAATGCTGTTATTTGTGTTAATTGTGGCTGTTCTTTAGAAAATAAAGCTAATAATCAATCTGTTAATGTTACAATTAATAATAATGCTAGTGGAGTTTCTCCAAAATCTAGATTAGTAGCTTTCTTACTTTGTACTTTTCTTGGTGGACTTGGTATTCATAGATTCTATGTTGGCAAAGCAGGTACTGGTGTTTTATGGCTATTGACATTAGGATGCTTTGGAATTGGCTCATTTGTTGACTGGATAGTGATACTATGTGGATCATTTAAAGATAATAATGGTCTTGTAGTTTCTGAATGGAATAAATAAGAAAGGAGAAAGATATTATGGCTAAATTTTGTTCTAACTGCGGAGCAGAACTTAATGAAGAACAAGATATTTGTTTAAAATGTGGGGTTAGAGTTAAAAACACTAATAATAAAGTAGATAGTAATCCTAATGCTAAATCAAAGATGGCTGCTGGACTACTTGGTATATTTTTAGGTCAATTTGGAGTACATAACTTCTATCTAGGATATACTGGTAAAGCTGTTGCTCAACTATTACTTACTATTTTTGGGTATATTTTAGCAATATTTATTATTGGAATATTTATGGTTGCTGCTGCTGGTATATGGGGACTAGTTGAAGGAATTATGATTCTATCTGGTTCAATTAATACTGATGCTAATGGTGTTCCATTAAAAGATTAATGTATAATTAATTTTAAACATCTCATAATAATTATGAGGTGTTTTTTATATGAATAATATATTACATATTTGTTTTAGAACTATTTTAGTATTAATGATTTTATTTTTTATTGCAAAAATGCTTGGCAAAAAACAAGTATCTCAGCTCAATCTTTTTGATTATATTGTAGGTATTACTATTGGATCAATAGCTGCTGATATTTCACTTGATTTAGAAAAAGATTTAATCGCAGGTGTTGTTTCTTTGCTCCTTTATGGAATTATTGCTTATATAATTGCTAAAGTTACGATGAAGAGTATTATTCTTCGCAGATTTTTTACTGGTGTACCAACTATTTTAATGGAAAATGGTAAAATTATTGAGTCTGGATTAAAGAAGTCTAAAATTGATGTAAATGATTTTTTAGCAGAAGCAAGAACACAAGGATATTTTGATTTAAATGAAATTTCATACTCAATTATGGAAATTAATGGTAGTATTAGTTTTTTGCCTAAAGAAAAAGATAAACCCTCTAGTAAGAGTGACGTTAATGCCAAACTTAAAAAAGATGGTATGGTAGCGAATGTTATCATTGATTCTAAATATATGGAAAATAATATGGCCTCAATGGGAAAAGATAAAGAGTGGTTAGATCATGAACTAAAAAACTTAGGTTATAAAAACTATGATGATATTTTATTAGCTACTTGTGACAACTATGATAAAATTACTGTATACAGAAAAAATGTAAAGCCAGATAAAAATACTATTTTAGAATAGTTTTATTTTTTTATATGATGTATAATTATCTTTAGAGTAGTGATGTTATGAAGTATTTAAAGAAGTTATTTTTAATTTTAATTATTATTACATCTTTTATGTTAGTATACAGTGTTATGTTTCCTAATATAGAAATAAGTACTAATAATATTGAATTAAACAGTAATTATATTATTAAATATAAAGCTTATAATTTGTTTACTAATTTATCTGATAAGGTAGTAATTCAAGACAACATTGATATAAATAGGGTTGGAGAATATGTAGTTACCGCTAGGGCCAATTATTTATTTTATCATGTAAAGAAAGAATTTAAAGTTAACGTTATCGATACTATTAGTCCTATTATTACTTTAAATGGTAATATGATAGTTAATGTATGTCCTAATACGGATTATATAGATGAAGGATATACTGCCAGTGATAATTATGATGGTGATATTACTAATAAAGTTACTATAAAGAAGTTTGATAATAGTGTTTTTTACTCTGTAGTTGATAGTAGTAATAATAGGACTGAAATCGAAAGAAAAATTAATTTTACTGATGAAGAAAAGCCAATAATAAACTTAGATGGTGGTAATGAGATTACTATCTATTTAGGTAATGATTATACTGAATATGGTTATACTGCTAGTGATAATTGTGATGGTGATATTACTAATAAAGTTGTAGTTACTGGTAATGTAAATAGTAATAATATTGGTGCTTATACTATTAAATATGAAGTAAACGATACTGCTGGTAACAAAACAGAAGTAATAAGAACTATACATGTTGTAAATAAACCAAGCTATTATGGTAATGGTGCTATATATTTAACTTTTGATGATGGACCTAGTGATATAACAGGAAGAGTACTTGATATTTTAGATGAGGAAGGAGTTAAGGCAACATTCTTTGTTACACACGGTGGCAATTATGTAAGAAGGGCATATAATAGTGGACATACTATAGCACTTCATACTTATACACATGATTATAGTTATTTATATTCTAGTGTAGAAAATTATTTTGTTGACTTAAATAATGTTAGTAATAGTGTATATAATACTATTGGTATTTATCCTAAGATTATTAGATTTCCAGGTGGTTCTTCTAATACAGTAAGTAGACACTATAGTTCTGGTATTATGTCTAGACTTACTAAAGAAGTAATAAATAGGGGATATACCTACTATGACTGGAATGTTGATTCTAATGATGCTGGAGGAGATGGGTATAATAGTAATAAAATTTATAATAATGTAATAAATGGTTTATCTCATAGTAAAACTAATATAGTCCTTATGCATGATTCTAATAGCCACACTGGTACTGTTAATGCTCTTAGAGATATTATTAAATATGGTAAAAATAATGGTTATACTTTTAAAGCTATTACTAGTGATACCCCAATAGTAAGACATGGTGTTAATAATTAAAATATGTGAAATTAAGGGAAATAATTTAACTATATGGTATTATTTCCCTTATTTTGGTATAATAATAATGAAAGGAGTAAAATAATGAGTAAGGAAATTAATAAATATCTTAATTTATCTATAGTTATGTCTATACTTTTTGTTATATTAGGTATTATTCTTGTAGTTTCACCAGAATCTTCAATTAATACTATTGCTTATATGTTGGCATCTTTCTTACTAGTTTATGGTACTTTTAACTTTATTGATAGTTTTACTATTAATCCAATATTTTTCTTTATGAAAATGGCTAGTGGTGCTATTTCTATAATACTTGGTATAGTTATATTTTTAAATCCAAATATATTTAAAAACTTAATTCCAATTGCTTTAGGTATATTCTTTATTATTAATGGTATTTTTAAAACTAGAATGTCATTTATTATTAAAGATATTGGTAATTACTTTATTTTATCTTTTATTGCTTCAATTTTGACTATAATATGTGGAATAATTTTAATTATTAATCCTAGTATATCTGCAATTATGATTACTACAATGATTGGAATTGTAACTTTAGTATATGCTATATTTGATATAGTTGATGCTTTTATATTAAAACATAAAGTAAAAGAGATATCTAAATATTTTGAAAAATTATTAAAATAGTACTGAGGTACTATTTTTTGGTATACAAATGTTTGTTTTTTTTAATTTTAATATTTACTATTTATTTTGGATATGTTATACTTTTATATGTAAATATGGAGGTATTAAAATGTTAGATTATATTATTATAGGGCTTTTGGTAATAGTTATTATTTTGATTATTATAGCTATTAGTAAGAATGTTAATGAAGGAAAGATTACTGAGAGGCTTGGTACACTAGAAACTAATACTGTTAAAGAATTATCTAGTTTTCAGATTGATATTATGAAGACGATGAATGATAATTTTAATGGTTTAAATGATAGAATGGAGAAAAAGTTAACACAAATTAATGATAAAGTTAATGAGAGACTAGATGATAATTTTGCTAAGACTAATAGAACATTTACTAATATATTAGAAAGATTGTCTAAGATAGATGAAGCTCAAAAGAAAATTGATACTCTTTCTACTGATATTGTTTCACTACAAAGTATTTTAACTGATAAAAAGAGTAGAGGTATATTTGGAGAAATTAATCTTAAACATATTTTAGTTAGTATATTTGGTGAGAAAAATGACAAAGTATATAGACTTCAATATACTTTTCCAAATACTACAATAGCAGATGCTGTTATATTTGCTCCTGAACCTTTAGGAACTGTGGCTATTGATTCTAAATTTCCTTTAGAACATTATCAAAAAATGGTAGATAAAAATCTTTCTCAAGTAGATAGAAATATGGCTGAAAAAGAATTTAAAATTGATGTTAAAAAACATATTGATGCTATTGCTAATAAGTATATTATACCTGGCGTTACTTCTGATCAGGCTATAATGTTTTTACCTGCTGAAGCTTTATTTGCAGAGATTAATGCTTATCATAGTGATTTAATTGAATATGCTCATAAAAAAAGAGTATGGATATGTTCTCCTACTACTTTGATATCTACATTTACAATTATTGAAGTACTTCTTAAAAATATGGAAAGGGATAAATATGCTAGTATTATTCATGATGAATTAAATAAACTTGGAGTAGAATTTAGTAGATATAAAGATAGATGGGATAAGTTATCTAGAAGTATTGAAACTGTTAATAAAGATATAGAGAATATTCATGTTACTACAGATAAAATTAGTAAAAGATTTGATTCTATTAGTAAAGTTGAAATTCATGATAAAAATGAAATAGAATAATAAAAACTCTTAATAATATCTTATTATTTGAATAAATTTAAATGAGGGATATTATGATAAGAGTTTTTTTCTTTTTACTTGGATTTGGTCTTATGGTAATAGGATGTAGTTTTATCATATTATATCTAAATTTAACTACTATCGGGTATAATTTTTTAGAATATGTTAATTTTATTATAAGAAGAATAGAATGTTATTTTAGTATTATTGGTTTTATAATTATGATTTTATCTATTACTTTGAAAGGGGAATATAGAAAATGAATTATATTTATGATATAGTACTTAATTTTAATAAAGATTATTATAATTTTTTTGAATGGAATAAAAAAGATAATATTGTTAATGTAAAAAAAATACCATTATTTCTTATTAATAATGATACTTTTAAAATGTTTAAATATGATAATGTTACTGTATGTAATTCTTTCATTAATTTGATTAAAGATAAAACTTATACGTATTCTAGAGTAAAACTGGGTAATACTGCTTTAGTAACTAATGGCAAAGAAGTAATTGGAGTTCTTTTTAATGATAAGGGTAATTTAATTAAAAGAAGTAGTCTTTTATTAGATGAAGAAGAAGAAGTATTAAATGAAATAAATGATAGTAATATCTTTAATATAGAAATAGTTAAGTCTTCTAAAAATAAAGTATCTTTTATTAATAGAAGTCAAAAAGAAAAGAAAGATTTTCTTATTAATTATATTAATAAAGAGAATAATATTACTAATTTAAAGTATTTATATTATGATTATTTTGAAAAAGAAGTTAATGATATTGGTAATATTAAAAGTTCTTTAATTAAAGAAATTAAACATAATTGGAATAGTAAATTAGATAAGTTTTATGAGACTGTTAAAATATTTAAGAAAATAAAAAATTAAGGGAAGAATATATCTTCAACCTCTTAAAATAGTTACTTTATCATAGTGAATTTTTATTTACCCACACTATTTAACAAAGAATCCGTTTCGTTAGATTAGCAATTAAGATTAGTTTGTGGTATGTTGCTTAAATTAGGTTTCAAAAGGGGGGTAAAATTCCTTTGCACACTGTTATTGGCTCTGCCAATAGCGTAGTGGGTTACTAAAATGTCATTTTAGTTTTAAAAAGCGAAAATCCATTAGTTATGTAATTTCTTTTGGATTTTCGTTTTTGATTCATCTATATAATAAATTAATATTAATTATTATAATCCCATGGCTAAAGCCATTACAGCCATAAGAACGCAAAAACCAATTACAGATAATCCTACAATTAATATAATTTTTCCAGCTTTAGCACTAAAATAAGTCTTATCTTCCCCCATATTTATGGTAGGTACAAATAAGTTTTGCACTTCAGGAATATTAATATCATTAACCAATATTTTTTTACAGTAAACATTATTATCAATTTTAAAATTATATGCTAAAGAATAGAATATAGAATATAATTGTCTAATAGGTTCCCAGTTTCCTTGTTTAGTCGTATCTTCAAAATCTAATATATCATCAAAACCATATTCTTTTTCCTTATAATTTATCCATCCAACAACAATTAACTCATCAGTTGTTAAAAATATTTTTATATAAGTTTTATAAAAACTTTGTTTAGCCCATAAGTTATTTAACTTTAAAACTTTTTCTCCATTATAATCAGTTTGAATAAACTTGTTTACATTTAAATAATTATTTATTAAATTATTAGCTTCTTCAGCAGAACAATTTAATTTAAGTCTTAAAACTTGTCTAGTATTATCCATTATTTTTACCATCCTTCCTATCAGCAAAATCATAAAGCATAAATATTCTATATACTAATATTAACAATTCAAATAACAACACTATTGCACTGATTTGTTTAACCCCCATATCATCAAAATAAAGAAATAATAAGAACAATGCAATAACAACCCACAAAATCCAATAATATAAATATGATTTTATTCTTTGACTCTTATTCATATTTTGATAATCATTTGCACTTTTTACAAATTCTCTATAAGAAAGATTCTTAATACTAACAAAAGCTATGCCACCCCATGATATAAAGTAAGCAACTAATGTCGTTGGAGAATACACAGATATTTTTGGTGTTTTATTCTTTTTTATCAAATTATATGTGTAATAGAACATATTAAATAATAAAATAATTATCCAATAACCTGCTAAAAAGTATGAAAAGATATCATCATTAACATTAAGATTGGTAACTATCATAAGAATTATAAGAAATAAGGTCACTTCAATTAGATTCAAAAAATTTATATATTTTTTCATTTTTTCACCACACTTCTTCTCTTGACATAGGTTTTTTACACTCTCACATAATAAATTGTGTATTTTTTTAGTATCTTCCTTTATTTGTTAGTTATATTGAGATTTATATGTTTCATATTTTTTTTCTAATACTGTATCACTAAACTTAAGATTTACATCTTCACGCATCTTTTCTAATGCTTTATATTGAATATAAGTGTCTTCAGATTTTTTTTCTTCTACTAATGAAGTAATTATTTCTTCTTTAACATCTTCAAGAGCTGGTTTTTCTTTTTGATCTATTCTATATATAACGTGATATCCATATGAAGTTTTTACTGGCTCTTTACTATAAGAATTGTTTTCTAGTTTTTGCATTGCTTCCATGTATGCACTTTCTAGACTAGCATTATATGCTTTGTATCCTAATTCTTCATAAGTAATTTGATCTTTATATTCTTCTTTTACTTCATCAAATGTCTTTCCTTCATTTAATTTAGATATTATTTCTTTAGCTAAATTTTCTGCATTTTTCTTATCTTCATCAGTTGCATTACTATCTACTTTTACTAAAATATGTTTAGTATTAATATCCCCATATACTTTATCTTCATAATAGTTATTAATTTCTTTATCAGTAATTAGTCCTTTTACATAATCATCAGTATATTTTGATCTTCTATATTGTAATCTTAAATATTCAATAAATGCTCTTTCACTTCCAAAACCATTTTTAGCTAGAAATTCTTCTTTACTTATTCCATAATATTGATTATACATATTGTAATAATTTTCTGCTTCTTCTTGTAATTCATCATTCATTTCATCATTTTCAGGATATTTTTCTTCAAGAACTTTATTATCTATTTTATCTAATAGTGAACTTATTGAATATATTTCTTTCATGTCTTCATATAAATCTTCTGCTGTTATAGTTAAACCATCTATCTCTGCTACTGGTTCTAGTCCATTTTCTAATTTTGCTATTCTATCAGGCCATATTAGAATAACTACTAATATAGTAGCAAGTACTCCACCTATTACTCCATATATAGCTAATCTATATTTATCTATAAAGTCATAAAATTTAAATAATCTATCATACTCTTTTTTAGTAGATTTCTTTTTAACTTCTTTCTTTACCTCATTAATATTCTTTTCTTCATTTTCTGTTACTTTTGGTTTTTCTTTCTTGATTTCTTCCTTTTTGATAGTATTCTTTTTAGTACTCTTTTTTTGTACTTCTTTTTTGTTTGCCATTTTGTTATCTCCTTTCAAAGTTACATTAATATAATATCAAAAATAGTAAAAAATTACAATATCATTTTTTAAATATGGGGAAAATAACATATTTTTATTTATTAATTTTAATTTATATTATTTTAAAATGTAACTAGCCCAGCACACTTTTAATGTTTTTCCATAAAATACTATGAATAGAAAAAAAGGAGGAATGTATTATGTGTAATTGTGGAACATGTGGCGGATCTAGTGCTGCTATTGTATTAGTATTATTTATCCTATTAATAATAATACTTGGAGCTTGGATATAATAAAGGAGGTGCATTAATATGTCTGGAAATAGTTCATGTAAAGGGAGTAATGGTTTTTTAATCGTTATTGTTTTATATATTCTACTTGCTATTATACTAGGTTCTGCTTTCTTTTATTAAAATATCTTAGTTCAGAGAAACTATCTTCGGATAGTTTTTTTCTATTATAAAAAGTAGGTCTATTCCTACTTTAATTTGTTATATACTTCTTCTAGTGATAATTTTTCTTCATTATGATATTTTGGTATTAAGTGTAAGTGAAAGTGTTTTACTTCTTGTCCTAAACCATTATTTTCACATAGTGATATTCCATCATAATTTAATCTTTCTTTTAATAATTTTGATATTTGTTTTGCTATCTTTAAAATATGATGTAATACTTCTTCATCTATATCAAAAAAATCTTGATAGTGTTTTTTAGGTACTATTAGAGTATGTCCTGTATGATTTGGATTTACATCTAAAAATACTTTGACTATATCATCTTCATATATTGTATAAGATGGTATTTCATTATTTATTATTTTGCAAAATACATCCATGTTATTACCTCCATATTAAGTATAACAAAAAAAAGAAAATAAATAAATATTTTCTATAGTGAATATCTGCGAATATTCTAATATAATTATGTAAATTTTGATATATTTTTATTCATTATATTAACTTTTTTTACTTTCTTTGATATAATTTAAGTATGAAGAGTAGTAATAAGATATTGTTTATTATATTTATATTCATAATTGGTATTAACTTTGTTAGTGCTAAAGAAAAAGTTACTTTTTCTAAATGTGTTGATGGTGATACTATTAAGGTATTAATTGATGGTAAAGAAAATACTGTTAGAATGCTTGCTATTGATACTCCAGAGTCTGTTCATCCTACTAAAGGAACTGAATACTATGGAAAAGAATCTAGTGAATATACCTGCAGTAAAGTTAGTAATGCTAATAAAATTGAATTAGAATATGATAATAATAGTGATAAAAAAGATAAGTATGATAGAGTTCTTGCTTGGATATGGGTAGATGATATTTTACTTCAAGATGAACTTGTTAAAAATGGATATGCAGAGGTTGCTTATTTATATGGTGATTATAAGTATACTGATACTTTAAAAGATCATCAATCTGTAGCTGAAGCATCTAAAATTGGTATTTGGAATGAAGAAGCAAGAAAGGAGTTTGATTCAAATAGTAGTACTAAAGAAGATAACGATACTAATAAAAGTGATAGTGATAATTATATTGATTTAGAGAATATGTCCACTAGTGATATTATTATAATAATTGTAGTATTAGTTATTGGTGCTATATTAGGTCCTACTATTAAAAAATGGAAAAGAAAAATAAAAAAATATACTAAATAGAAAGGAATGTTAATTTGAAAAAAGATATTACACTTGTTATTTTAGCAGCAGGTATGGGAAGTCGTTTTGGAGGTCTTAAACAAATTGAGCCTATGGGTCCAAATGGAGAGTTTATTATTGATTATTCTGTATATGATGCTATTAAAGCAGGATTTAATAAAATTGTGTTTTTAATAAAAAGGGAAAACTATGAATTATTTAAAGAAACTATAGGGACTAGAGTAGATCCTTATATAAAAGTAGAATATGCTTTTCAAGAACTTAATAATTTACCTAGTGGTTATTCTTTACCTAGTGATAGAGTTAAACCTCTAGGCACTGCTCATGCTGTGCTTTGTTGCAGAGATTTAGTAAAAGAAAATTTTGCTATGATTAATTCTGATGATTTTTATGGAAGAGATGCTTTTATCAAAGCTTATGATTATCTAAGTAAATTAGATGAAACTTCTAGTGATTATGGTATGATTGGATATAAAGTTATTAATACTCTTACAGAAAATGGTTCTGTTAAAAGAGGGGTATGTAATGTAGATAGTAATGGATATCTTACAAATCTAACTGAAAGCAAGGTAGAAAAAGTAAGTAATGAAATAATAGCTAGTCCACTAGATGGTAGTGATAGTTTTGTAGTTGAAGACACTGCTACTGTTAGTATGAATTTTCTACTATTTACACCAACTATATTTAATTATATAGAAGAAAGTTTTCCTAAGTTCTTTGATAATAATAAAGATAATTTAATTACTTCGGAGTATTTAATTCCTGATGTACTAAGTAATTTAATTAAAGAAAAAAAGGCTAGTACTAAGGTAATTCCTACTAGTGCTAACTGGTATGGAGTTACTTATAAGGAAGATACTCCTGGTGTTAAAGATGCTATTAGAAATCTTGTAAATATTCATGAATATAATGATAATTTATGGGATTAATATGTTAAATTATGTTATTTACATAAATCTATTTAATTTTTAATTTATATTTGTTATACTTATATTGTATAGAAAGGATGATTTAAATGAAATATAATATTCGTGGAGATAAAATGGTAATTACTGATGCCATTAAAGAGTATACTGAAAATAAACTAGGTAGATTAGAGAAGTATTTTAAAGATGATGATATTAAAGCTAATGTACTTGCTAAAGTAAGAGGTAATTCTCAAATAGTAGAGGTTACTATTCCTACTAGTAAATATGTTTTAAGAAGTGAGGAAGAGAACGAAGACTTATATGCCGCTATTGACTTAGTTACTGATAAGTTAGAAAGACAAATTAGAAAAAATAAAACAAGATTAAATAGAAATACTAAAGAAAGTGTTAGAGAATTTAACTTTGACTATGAAGTTAAAGATGATGAAGAACCTAAAGAAAAGGTAGTTAAGAGAAAAAATATTGAGACTAAGCCTATGGATGAAGAAGAGGCTATTCTTGAAATGGAACTACTTGGTCATTCATTCTTTGTTTATAAAGATATGGATACTAACAATACTTGTGTTCTTTATAAAAGAAAAGATGGAGACTATGGTCTAATTGAAACTGAATAAAAATATGAGTATCAACAGAAATTGTTGATACTTTTTTATTTATAATTGTTCATCCACAACTATTGTGGATATATTTATTTTATATTTATCTCTATCAACATATATTGTTAATAAATAAACTTTAAGTTTTAAAGACTATAGGCTTTAAAACTATTTTTGAAGACCATAGGCTTCAAAAATCACCAGAGTGACTATAGGCACGAGGTGAAACTATAATAAAATAAGGAAATATTTAATATTTACTAGTTTTTTTAATTAAAATATAGTAAAATATTATCTAGGAGATGATTTGATGTTTAAGATACTTAAAAAAATGTTTGATAATGAATATAAAGAATTATATAGATTTAGTAAATTAGCAGATCAAATAGATGCTTTAGATGAAGAAATGAGTAAATTATCTGATAAAAAACTTGCTAGTTATACTGATAAGTTTAAGAAAAGACTAGAAGATGGTGAAACCCTTGAAGATATTTTAGTAGAAGCCTTTGCAGTAGCTAGAGAGGCTGCATATAGATGTGTAGGAATGAAACCTTTCTATTGTCAATTACTTGGTGGTCTTGCTATTCACTATGGTAATATTGCTGAGATGAAAACAGGTGAAGGTAAAACTCTTACTTGTGTTCTTCCAGCATATTTAAATGCTTTAACTGGTAAAGGTGTTCATATTGTTACTGTTAATGAATTCTTGTCTACCAGAGATTCTGAATGGATGGGTAGTATATTTAAATTTTTAGGTCTTACTGTAGGTCTTAACTTAAGAGAGTTATCTTTTAAAGAAAAGCAAGAAGCTTATAACTGTGATATTTTATATAGTACTAATAATGAGCTTGGATTTGACTATTTAAGAGATAATATGGTAGTTAAAAAAGAAAATAGAGTTCAAAGACCACTTAACTATTGTATTGTCGATGAAGTTGACTCTATCTTAATAGATGAAGCTAGAACTCCACTTATTATATCCGGTGGGGTTATGCAAGCTGCTAATCTATATACTGATGCTGATAGATTTGTAAAATCTCTAAATGAAAATGAAGATTATATTATGGATGAAAAAACTAAAGCTGTTAGTCTTACTGATGAAGGTAGTAGAAAAGCAGAAGAAAGATTTCATTTAAATAACTTATATGATATTAATAATACTGCTTTAGTACATCATATTAATCAAGCTTTAAAGGCTAATTATGCTATGAGTTTGGATGTTGATTATGTTGTACAAGATGGTGAGGTTGTTATTGTAGACCAATTTACTGGTAGACTTATGAAAGGAAGAGCTTTTTCTGATGGTTTACATCAAGCTATTGAAGCTAAGGAAGGTGTTAAGATTCAACAAGAAACTAAAACTCTTGCTACTATTACATTCCAAAATTACTTTAGAATGTATCATAAGTTATCTGGTATGACTGGTACTGCTAAAACAGAAGAAGAAGAATTTAGAAATATATATAATATGTTTGTTATTCAAATTCCTACTAATAAACCTGTTATAAGGGAAGATGCTACTGATTTATTATATCCTGGCAAAGAAGGTAAATATAATGCTATTGTTAGAGAAATAGAGAAAAGACATAATGAAGGACAGCCTGTACTTGTTGGTACTATTGCTATTGAAACTTCAGAATTATTAAGTAAAATGCTTACTAAAAAGAAAATTCCTCATGAAGTATTAAATGCTAAGAATCATGCTAGAGAGGCAGAAATTATTGCTCATGCTGGTGAAAAAGGTGCTGTTACTATTGCTACAAATATGGCAGGTCGTGGTACTGATATTAAACTTGGTGAAGGTGTTAAAGAACTTGGTGGTCTATGTGTTATTGGTAGTGAAAGACATGAATCTAGAAGAATTGATAATCAGCTTCGTGGTAGAAGTGGTAGACAGGGAGATCCTGGATTTACTCAGTTCTATGTATCTTTTGAAGATGATTTATTAGTTAGATTTGGTTCTGATAGATATAGAGGTATGCTTGCTAACTTAGGTTTTACTGGAGATCAAGCTATTCAAAATAAGATGTTTTCTAAAACAGTAGAATCTGCTCAAAGAAAAGTTGAGGGTAATAATTTTGATATTAGAAAGCAACTATTAAACTATGATGATGTTATGAATAATCAAAGAGAGATTATCTATGCTAAAAGAAATGAAATATTAGATAATGATTCTATTCATGAAACTGTTCTTAATGGTTTTAAAGATTACATTAGTGATATTGTTAATTCTCATTTAGGAGAATCTAATAAATTAAAAGAAAATGATTATAGTGAAATACTAGAGGCAGTAAATGAAAACTTACTTAGAAAATATAGAATTAATTTATCAGAAATTAATGGTAAGCATCCTGAAGAAGTAATTGATATTATATATAATAATGTTCTTAAAGATTATGAGGAGAAACTTGAAGATATTCCAGTAGAAATTAGAGATGAATTTGAAAAGGCTATATCTCTTAGAGTAATTGATAATTATTGGATGGAACATATTTCTACGATGAGTCATTTGAGAGATGGTATTGGTCTTAGAGGATATGCTAATACTAGTCCTCTTCAGGCATACACTATGGAAGGATATCAATTATTTGATGAGATGTTAGCTCGTATTAATAAGGATGTTAGTATTTATCTACTTAAATCAGAAATTAGACAGAATATTGAGAGAAAACAGGTAGCAAAGAATGCCATTACTAATGATAGTAAGGATCATGCTAAGGTACAAAAGAAAAGTACTAAAGTAGGTAGAAATGATCCTTGTCCATGTGGTTCGGGCAAAAAATACAAACAATGTTGTGGCAAATAGTTAAAAGCTTGAAATAAGAGCTTTTTCTATACGTAAAATTACCTAATTTTATTTAGATACGTTATTAAATACGTTGTGAGAAAGTATCTAAAACGTATCTAGAAAGAAAAGTAAACAAGAAAAACGTAGTATTTTCAATGCTTTTAGAGGCTTTGAACCATTGCCATAGTGATATTGGTAAAAATGTAGTATAATTGAAATGGAGTTGATAAAATGTTGGTAGCAAAAGAATTTGAATTGAAAGATAAAGAGTCTTTATTTGATATGGTAGATGAAATAAATAATTTTGATGCAAATTTTGAGGGATTAAATAATATAAAAAATATTGATAATTATGAGGATTTCTTATTAAAGTTAGAAAAAAATAAACATCAAGAATTAATAAAAGAAGAATACTCGCCACAAACTACTTTTGGAGTTTGGGATGATGAAAAATTAATTGGAGGTTTTAATCTTCGACATATAATTAAGGGCAATTTGATAAATCATGGAGGTAATATTGGATATTTGATTAGACCTACAGAAAGAAAAAAAGGATATGGTACAAAACTATTGGAACTAGCTATAAAGGAAGCTAAGAAATTAGGTTTAAAGAAAGTATTAGTTAGTTGTAGAAAAGAGAATATTGGATCAGAAAAAGTAATTATTAATAATAATGGCATATATGAAAATGACTATTATGATGAAAGTAAAAATGAAACATATAAGAGATTTTGGATTGAAATAGAGTAATATAAATTAGATACGTTTTTAGATACGTTCTGCTAGTGAAGCGGAGTGTAACCGAGTGTAGTCAAGTGCATTAAAGTGCAAATTTAAAGGATAAAATGCTCTAAAGTGGAGCAAAATGACACATATTTAAAAGCCATGCTGGTCGGGGAGCAAATATAAGCAGTGTTGCGGAAAATAACCATAAAATAAGGGCTTGTAAGATTTTTCTAAATCCAAAAGTGGAAGAAAAATACCATTAGATACGTTTTAGATACGTTTTTATGATAATTTAAGGGGCAAGTATTTAGTATTTGTTCCTTTTGTGATATAATGAGATAAATAGTAATTTTTTTAGAAGGAGGAAATAAAATGGAATTAGTGGTAAAAAAATGTATGAAGTGTGGTGCAATAGTTATCCCATATAAAGATTGTGAGTGTCAAGAATGTGGAATAAAATGTTGTGGAGAAGAAATGAGAAAATTAATAGCAAATTCTGAAGAGGCATCATTTGAAAAACATGTTCCAACTTATGAAATAGTAGAAGATGAAATATCAGTTACAGTTAATCATGTGATGGAAAAAGAACATTATATAGAATTTATAGCATTAGTCACTGAGACAAAAATATATGTAGAAAGGCTATATCCTGAAATGGATGCACAAGTAAGATTTAAATATGTAAAAGACGCAACTTTATATGCATATTGTAATAAACATGGTTTATGGATGAGCAAAGTAGATAAATTATAATTAAATAAAAATTTGTATTGAAAGGATGATAAAATGGATAATAAAATATATCAAAGTTGTGGTATGCCTATAACTTCAAATGAACAATTAGGTACAAATAAAGATGGAAGTATCAATAATGATTATTGTAAATATTGTTATTTAAATGGAGAATTTATTGATAAAGTAAGTATGGAAGAATATATTGAAATGTGTTCACAATATGGTGAACAAGCTGGAATGACAAATGAAGAAATGAAAATTAATTGTGAAAATTTATTTCCTACTTTAAAAAGATGGAATAATAATTAAATTCGATTTATATCAAATTTTAGATACGTTTTTTATATCTATAGCGTATCTTTTTTATTAAAATAGTATGATGAGTTGATAATATGATATTTGAAAATGAAATATTTAAAATATATTATAATGAATGCGATGAAAGATGTTTAAATAAGTTAATTGATATATTAACAATCAGAATACCAATAATTATACAATTTTTTAAGTTGAATTTTGATGGTAAAATAACTATAAAATTATACAATGACATAGAACAATATAAAAGTAAACTAATTTCATCATTTGAAAAAGAAACCCAAAAAAATAATATAGAACCAAGAAAGTATCAAAATTGGATGATTGCTAATACTGAAGAAGGATTTGGAAAAGAACAGCAGAAAAAACTTGCAAAAGTTTATAGATAATTAGCGGATAGAGGATGCTTTGTAATGCTTTCAAATCATAATACATCATTAGTAAAGGAACTATATAAAGACTTCAATATTCATGTAATAGAAGCTAAAAGAAATATAAATGCAAATGGAAAAAAGAGAGGCAAAGTAGAAGAAGTAAATTATAACTAATTATGAAAATAAGAGGGGATTTGAAGAATAAATAAAGTATAATATACATTATATATAATAGGATGTGCATTAAATGAGTAAAGAATATTATTATCAGATAATGATTTTAAGTTACTACATGGTGATGCACTTTTATTATTGAAAAAATTAAAACTTAGAGTGTAGATATGTCATTTGTAGAACCTCATATTTTTTTATCAGGCGATAGAATAATTTGTAGTGATGGCAAAATGGTATCAGTTAAAAAATTTATTTAGTAAAATAAGAGGAATGTATGATATAATAATATTGGAGGATAGAGATAATATGGATAATATAATGAGTTTTGGTATAGAAGAAGCTAGAAGGACAATGAATGAAAATAAGGGTGGTCCTTTTGGAGCTGTTATTACTGATGGTGATGGTAATATTATTAGTGTAGCTTCTAATTTAGTATTAGAAAAGCATGATCCTACTGCTCATGCTGAAATTATGGCTATTAGAAAAGCTGGAGAAAAACTTGGCACTCATGATTTATCTGGATGCATATTATATGCTACTGGTTATCCCTGTCCAATGTGTTTATCTGCAATTATATGGGCTAATATTAAAAAAGTCTACTATGGGACTAATTTAAAAGATGCTGAAAATATTGGATTTAGAGATGATTTTATTTATAATTATATTAAGAATAAAGATAATGAAACTTTACAATTAATTGAACTTAATCGTTATGGTTGTTTAAATTTATTTAATGAATATAAAGATAAAAACAAAGAGATATATTAGGGAGGTATATATGGAAAAAGTATATATATTTGGTCATAGAAATCCTGATACTGATAGTGTTACTGCCGCTATTACATTATCATATTTGAAAAATAAAATTGGTATGAACACTGTTCCAGCAGTACTTAGTTCTATTAATTTAGAATCTAAATTTGCCCTTAATTATTTTGGAGTAGAAGAACCAATATTTTTGAATGATGTTAATATTAAGATCAAAGATCTAGAATATACTAAAAATTATACTGTTAAAGAGAAAGATTCTATATATGAAGCATATTATAGAATGAATAAGGCTGGTATTAGTAAAATACCTGCTGTTGATAAAGATAAAAATTTACTTGGTATTCTTAGTATGAAAGATATTGCTAAAGATCAGTTTTCTTTTAATTACAGTTATGTTGATGCTACTTATGAAAATATTTGTGAGGTAATTAAAGGTCAGAGTATATTAAAATTTAATGATGAAATTACTGGTAATTTACTAGTAGCTTCATATAAAAGTACTACTTTTATTGAAGAAATTAATTTGGATAAGGATAGTATTTTAATAGTAGGAGATAGACATAGTATAATTGAATATGCTGTTAATTCTGGTATTAAATTAATTATTATTACTGGTAATAATAAAATTAAAAAGGAGCATATTGATATTGCCAGAAAAAATAACGTTAATATTATTGTTACTCCTTATAATACTCTAGAGACTACTAAAATATTTAATTTATGTAACAATGTTACTACTATTCTTAATACAGAAAAGGTTCTCTGTGTTAATGAAAATGATAGTATTAATGAATTTATTAAACTTGCTAATAAAACTAGATATAGTTATTATCCAGTGCTTGATAGAAAAAATAGGTGTAAAGGTATTATTAGATTATCTGATGTTGGTTTTTCTCATAAAAAAAGTGTTATTTTAGTTGATCATAATTCTTATGAACAATCCGCTATTGGTCTTGAAGATGCTAATATTTTAGAAATTATTGATCATCATAATATTGGTACTATTGGCACTAATATGCCTATTAGTTTTAGAAATATGCCTGTTGGTAGTACTAATACTATTATTTATAATTTGTATAAAGAGCATAGAATTAATATTCCTAAAAAAATGGCAGGCCTTATGTTATCTGGAATACTTTCTGATACTTTGATACTTACTAGTCCTACTACTACTGATGAAGATGTTGTGGCAGTTAAAGATCTTAGTAAAATAGTTAAAATTGATTATAAAGATTATGGTTATAAAATGATTAAAGCTGGATCTTCTCTTAAGGGAATGACTAGAGAACAAGTTCTATATAAAGATTATAAGAACTATGTAATTAATGGTAATAAAGTTGGGCTTGGACAAATTGTTACTACTGATATTAATGAAATTCTTAATGATAAAAGTGAGTATATTAATTTACTTAATAATATTAGTGAAAAGAATAATTATCTTTTTGTATGCCTATTTATTACTAATATATTAGAAAATGGTACTTATGTACTTTATAGTGATAGAGCTAAAGATATTTTAAGTTCTGCCTTTGATATAGAAAATATTTCAGAAGGAGAATTTTTAAATGGTATTGTATCAAGAAAGAAACAGATACTTCCAGAACTTATGAATGATATGGAATAATATTGACTTCTTACTATTTTTGATGTATTATATTAATATATTTTTGGGGAAAGTAGGTATTTTATGGAAAAAGAAAAAAATGCTTCAAAATTAGATGATTATAATATTTTTTTGGAGGCTTCTAATAATATTAATGATAGAATTAATGATTTAAATTATAAAATTAATACTTGTATTGAAGATATTAAACTCGCAAAGAAAATTGATATTGCATCAGTAATTATTGCTTTTGTGACTATTTCTACTTGTATTATATCTTTAATTAATAGATTTCCTGTTTTTTGGTCTGTCTCTTCCGCTGTAGTGTCTGCTATTTCTATCAATTGTGCACTTTATGCTGCTTCTTATAGCAATGAAAAGACTAGAGAATTGAACTTACTAACAAATGAAAAAGATAATTCAGAAGTAGAACTTGAAAATATTGAAAGTTTAATTAAAGATATAGAAAAAGAATTAGAAAATACTTATAATAATGAAAGTTTATTAAATTATGAATCGCTTGATAAATCACCTGATAAAGTTTCTAATAAAGGACTTATTAAAAAGAGGACTATTGAAAGTGATAAAAAGTAAAGTATATTTATTGATAATATAATAAATATACTTTTTATTTTAATTTTTTATTTCTTATTTTATAGAAATCTGCTATAATATAGGAGAAAGAGGTGTTATAATGATTATATTAGCAGTAAATGCTGGTAGTTCATCTTTAAAATTTACTGGATTTGAAATGCCTAGTGAAGATGTTCTTATCAGTGGTGTATTTGAAAGAATAGGAATTGATAATAGTTTTTATACTATTAAATTAAATGGTGAAAAAATTAAGAAAGAGGTTCAATTACCTAATCATAAGGTTGCTTTTGAAATATTAATTAAAGAACTTATTGATAATAATATTGTTGAATCTTTAGAAGAAATTAAAGGTGTAGGTCATAGAATTGTACAAGGTGGTGCTTATTTTGATAGAACTGTAATAGCAGATGATGATGCAGTTAGTAAGATTGATGAGTTATCTAGTCTAGCTCCACTTCATAATCCTGCTGCTATAGTAGGTATTAATGCTGCAAAAGAAGTTATGCCTAATGCTGTACAAACTGTTGTATTTGATACGGCATTTCATCAAACTATGAAACCATGTGAGTATATGTATGCTGTACCTTACTCTTGGTATAAAGAATATGGTATAAGAAAATATGGAGCTCATGGTACTAGTCATAAATATGTATCTCAAAGAATGAATGAAATTCTTGGAAGAAATGATACTAAACTTATTACTTGTCATATTGGTAATGGTGCTTCAATTAGTGCTGTTAAAGATGGTAAATGTGTTGATACTTCAATGGGTCTTACTCCTAATGCTGGTTTGATTATGGGTTCTCGTTGTGGAGATATGGATGCTACTGTTGTTACTTATGCTATGGAGAAAACTGGTATGAGTCCTAAGGAGATGGATACTGTTCTTAATAAACAAAGTGGATTATTAGGTATTAGTGGTGTATCAAGTGATTCAAGAGACATTGAAGAAGGTATTAAAAATGGTAATGAAAGATGTATATTAGCACAAGAAATGTATGTAAAGAGAATTGTTGAATATATTGCTAAGTATTATGTTCTTCTTGATGGTTGTGATGCTATTGTGTTTACTGCTGGTGTTGGTGAAAATTCTATTAGTACTAGAAAAGAAATCCTTGATAAGCTTGCAGTACTTGGTATTAAAGTAGATGAAGAAGCTAACAATGTTAGAGGAGAAGAAAGAAAAATTACAACTGATGATTCTACTGTACCTGCTTATATTATTCCTACTAATGAGGAATTAATGATTGCAAAAGATACATATTCATTAGTTTTACAAGGATAATATGAATATATATAAACAAATATTTAAAATAATAAAAAAATATAATACCATTGTTATTGCAAGACATATTGGTGCTGACCCTGATGCTTTAGGTTCACAGTTTGCTCTTAAAGATATTATTTTAAAATTATTTCCGGAAAAGAAAGTATATACTGTTGGTAATCCTGCTAGTAGGTTTAAATTCTTTGGTAATAATGAAAAATTAGATAATATTGATACTACTAAAGGATTACTTATAGTTTTAGATACTCCTGATATTAAGAGAATAGATGGTGTTAGTCTTGATAATTTTGAATATGTTATAAAAATAGATCATCATCCTATTATTGATAAATATGCTAATATTGAACTTATTGATGATACTGCTTGTAGCACTAGTCAATTGATACTTGAATTTGTTTTTAATAATAAAATAGAGATAAATAAAGAAATAGGAGAAAAATTATACTTAGGAATTGTAGGAGATACTGATAGATTCTTACATGATTATACATCTACTAAAACATTTTATTTGGTGAATAAGTTGCTTGAAGAAACTAAAATTGATTTTACTTCTTTGTATAAATTTTTATATCAGAGACCTATTTCAGAAATTAGATTTGAAGGTTATATTTATCAAAATTTAACTCTTACCGAAAATGGTGTTGCTTATATTAAAATTACTGATAAGAAGTTGAAAGAGTTTGGTGTAGATAGTGCTGCTGCTGGTAATATGATTAATAACTTAAAGTTTGTTAATGAAATTATTGTATGGGTGTTTCTTACCGAAGATATTAAAAGTAATTTAATTAGATCCAATATTAGATCTGTTGGA
Organism: Bacilli bacterium; assembly: GCA_051872655.1. GTDB lineage: Bacteria > Bacillota_I > Bacilli_A > RF39 > UBA660 > CAG-302. Next base: position 104,606 of record JBJEEB010000021.1, read on the forward strand.
CCATATATAAATGAAATTGCCACTAAATTTGGTGGTGGTGGCCATAAATATGCCTCAGGGGTTAAGCTTAAAACTTGGGAGGACTCTGATAAGCTAATTAATGAACTTGATGAATTAGTTAAGAATTATAGAAGTTAAACTTTTGTTTGACTTTTTTTTATTGTTGTGATAGAATATTAAATCGCTTGAGGGGGATACCGTAAAATAATAAAAGGAGGTAATTATGGATAAAATAATTAATGAAATCAAAAATATTAAAGTTTTTGATTTAAAAAAATATTATGAGCTTATTGAAAAATATGGTGAGAAAAACGTTATAAATGCATTTAGAACATTACTTGTTAATGGTAAAAATGATGAAAGTAAAATGCATATTTTACGAAAATATTGTTATGCATATATTACTATTGATATTGAAAATTTGGTTATTGATAAGAATAGTTATAAAAAATTATGTAATAAATATGGTGAAAATAATGTTGATAAGTATATTATTGAATATGAAGAAATTGGTACAAATGCTAAGATTTCCGATAATATTTCTAAAATTTTAGACTTTTTAGTAAAGGATGAAGAGGAAAAAGAAGAAAATATTACTGATAATGATTTTAATAATGATGTTATTGTAGATGATTATACAGATGATCCTGTAAAACAATATTTAAAAGAAATTGGTAAAATACCTACATTTTCTGAAGATGAAGAAAAAGAAATATTTAGAAAATATAATAATGCTATCGATGAAAAAGAAAAGATTAAAATAAAACAAAAAATTGTTACTGCTAATTTGAAACTTGTTGTTAGTATAGCTAAAAAATATGTTAAACCTAGTTATTCTATTTTAGATGTTATACAAGATGGTAATATTGGTCTTATGAAAGCTATTGATAAATATGATCTTAATAAAGGATATAAATTTAGTACTTATGCTACTTGGTGGATAAAGCAATCTATTACAAGAGCATTGTCAGAAAAATCTAGAATGATTAGATTGCCTGTACATATATGTGAATTAATTAGAAAAGTTACTGCAAATCGTGAGAAACTTGCATATGAGTTAGGAAGAGAACCAAATGATGATGAACTTGCAAAAAGTTTAGGTATTTCTGTCCAAAAATTAAAAGAAGTAACTACAATAATTAATGAGCCTATATCTTTGCAAACTCCTGTTGGTGAAGAAGAGGATGAATCTATTGAATCATTTGTACCTGATGAAAATCATTCTATAGAAGAAGATTATTATAAAATTGAGCTAAAAGATCTTTTTTCTAATATTTTTTCAACATTATCTCCCAAAGAACAAACAGTTATTAAACTTAGATTTGGTTTTGATAATGATAAAATATTGACATTAGAAGAAGTTGGAAATGTGTTAGGAGTAACTCGTGAAAGAGTCAGACAAATTGAATCTAAGGCTTTAAGAAAATTGAATAGAAATAAAGATTTGAGATCTTTTCATGGATAATTATGATATAAGTATATTTGCTTATATCTTTTTTATTTTTAGTTTTCAAAATAATAGAAAAGTGTTATAATTATTAGGAAAAGAGGAATATAAGATGCTAAAAATAGAAAATTTAGATGTAACAACTGATAATAAAAAAATATTGAAAAATTTTAATTTAGTTATTAATGATGGAGAAGTACACGTTATAATGGGACCTAATGGTACTGGTAAATCTACTTTATCTAGAGTAATTATGGGAGATGCTAATTATAAAATTATTAATGGTAGCATAGTTTTTAATGGTGATGATTTAACTTGTTTTTCAACTGATGAGAGAGCTAAAAAAGGAATTTTTCTTGCTATGCAATATCCTATGGAAATTGAGGGTGTATCTAATCAAGATTTTTTAAGGACTGCAATTAGTAGTGTTAATAATAAAAGAATAGGTTTATATGATTTTATATTGAAATGTGAAAAAGGAGCAGAAGAATTATCGATGAATAAGGATTTAATTCATCGTAGTTTAAATGTTGGTTTTTCTGGAGGTGAAAAAAAGAAAAATGAGGTACTTCAAATTAAGCTACTTATGCCTAAATTTATTATTTTAGATGAACTTGATTCTGGCCTTGATATTGATAGTCTTAGAATTACTAGTGAAAATATTAAAAAATATAAAGAAGATAATCCTAATACTTCTATTCTTATTATTACACATCATCCAAAAATTTTAGAATATTTACATCCTGATTTTGTTCATATTATGAATGATGGTAAAATTATTAAAACAGGTACTTATGATTTGGCTATTGAAGTAGAACAGAATGGATATAATTATTTTAAAAATAAGAATAATGATATAACTAAAGAGGCTACTAATGAATAAAATAAGTATAGTAAATAATAAAATTATTCCTTTGGATAATGATGACGTTATTATTAATGATAATATTATTACTTTTAATAATAATGGTAATTATCTTATTGAATATATTGATTCTAATGATATTAATATTATTATTAATATTAATGATAGTGTTTGTATACAATTATTTGAATATTCTAATAATGAAAATATTAATACTAATATTAAATATTATTTGAATAAAAATTCTTCTTTAATAGTTAGTAAATTTTATTATAATGATAATACTAATGAAAAAGTTAATATTTATTTAAATAAAAAGAAAGCTAGTGTTAAGTATAATTTTTCTAGTATTAGTAATAACTTTGATAATTATTTAATTAATATATATCATAATGATAATAATACTAGTAGTGATATATTTAATAGAACTGTAGCTAAAGATGGAAGTTCTAATAATTTTGATATTAATAGTTATGTAGATAATAAAATACTTGATTGTTATTTAAATCAAAGTACTAAAATTATTACTTTAGGTGAATCTAATAATAAAATTAATCCTAATATGTTTACTCATGATAATAGTGTTACTGCTATTCATTCTTCAGTAATTGGTAGTATTAATGAAGAGGAATTGTTTTATTTAATGAGTAGAGGTATTTCTTATATGACCGCTATTAAAATTATTATAAAGGGAATTATTTTATCTAATATTAATCCTAATATAGAATATAGAGAGAAAATTCTTAATATTTTAGAAGAAATAGGAGGTGAATAGATGAATAGAGATGATTTTAAATTATTAAATAATAATATTGTATATTTTGATAATGGAGCTACTACTTTGAAACCTAAATGTGTTAGAGATGCTATTATTAAATATTATGATGAATATACTGCCAATGCTCATAGAGGAGATTATAAACTTAGTAGTACTGTTGATAGTTTATATGAAGGTACTAGAGAAAAAGTTAAAAATTTTATTAATGCCAAAGAAACATCTGAAATTGTTTTTACTGATGGTACTACAAATAGTATGAATATGATTGTATTTGGATTTTTTAAAGATTATTTGAAGAAAAATGATGAAGTTCTTATTACTCTTAGCGAACATGCTTCTAATATTTTACCTTGGTTTATATTACAAAAAGAAATTGGTATTAAGGTTAAATATATAGAACTTAATGAAAATCATGAAGTTACTATGGATAATATTAAAAAAGCTATTACTGGTAAAACTAAAGTTATTTCGCTTGCTTATACTACTAATGTAATAGGAGATGAGAGGCCTATTAAAGAAATAAGTAAATTAGCTCATGATAATGGTATACTGTTAGTAGTAGATGCTGCTCAAGCTATTGCTCATAAGAAAATAGATGTACAAGATGATGATATTGATTTTATGGCCTTTTCTGGTCATAAGATGTATGGTCCTACTGGTATTGGGGTATTATATGGTAAGTTTGATCTTTTAGATAAAGTAAAACCTTTAAATTATGGTGGAGGAATGAATGCTATGTTTACTAAGGATGGATATGTTGAACTTAGAGAGATTCCTACTAGATTAGAGGGTGGAACTCCAAATATTGAAGGTGTATTAGGTCTTGGAGAAGCTATTACTTACTTAGAAAGTATTGGTATGGATAAGATTAATGAATATGAAAAAAATCTCAGAAAATACTTGATAAATGAATTATCTAAACTTGATTTTATTACTATATATAATAAAGAGGTTGATACTAATATAGTTGCTTTTAATATTAATGGTGTATTTGCTCAAGATGCTGCAATATATTTAGATAAATATAATATTTGTGTAAGAGCGGGTAATCACTGTGCTAAGATGCTTGATAATGTATTTAATATTAGTAATACTGTTAGGATTAGTTTAAGTTTTTATAATAATAAAGAGGAAATTGATTTACTTATTAATGTACTTAAAAATAGTAGTAATATATGGAAGGAAATATTATAATGGATAAAGATTTAAAAAGAAGTATTATTCTAGATAATTATCAAAATCCTAATAATAAACATACTAGTGATAGTAGTTATGTTAAGATTAATACGAGAAATGTTAGTTGTATTGATAATTTAGATATCTATTTAAATATTAAAAATAATATTATTGAAGATATATCTTTTGAAGGAGAAGCTTGTGTTATAAGTATTTCCTCTACTAATATATTAATTAATTTACTTATTGGTAAGACTAAAGAGGAAGGTATATATCTAATTGATAATTATTTAAAAATGATTAATGAAGAAGAATATGATAAAGATATTTTAAAAGAATTAGAAGTATTTGATGATACTAGTAAACAGCCATCTAGAATTAAATGTGCTACTTTGTCTGCGAATGGTATTAAGAATTATTTAGAGAAAGAAGAAAATCACTCATAGTTATATGGGTGATTATTTTTGTCTATCAACAATACCTGTGGATAGATTAATTTAGAGACTATTCTTAGGCTCTAAATTACTATGAAAAGACCTTAGGCTTTTCATATAGTGAGAGACTACAGGCTCGAACTAAAATAATAATAAAACTTTGTAAAAAGAATGTAAATATGTTTAATTTACTTCTTTTTTTTAGTATAATAATAAATAGGAAGTTTAGGTGGTATTATGCAAGATAAAATGAAAAAATTACTAGACCAAATAGGTATGAATAGTGACTACTTAGAAAATGCTAGTATTAAGAAAATAGTTGTTTATGATAATAATAAACTATGGAACTTTATTATTGAAAATGATAAAATACTACCCGTTTATATATATAATGAACTTATTAATAAGATTAAATGTACTTTTAATACAATAGAAAGTATTAAACTTACTATAAAAATAAATAATGATAGTGATGAATATATTAATGATTATATGGATAATTTAATTAACATATTTAGTAATGATAGTTACAAATATAGGGTATTTATTGGTAGAAATATTAATATTAATGATGATAAATATGTATTTGAAGTATATAATAAGGCTGAAAATACTTATTTAATAGAAAAATTAGATTATATAAATAACTCACTTAAAGATTATGGATTTAGTAAAAAAATAGAATTATCTCTAGTGGAAGAAAAAGAAAATGAATTACTAGATAAAATAGAAAAAGAAAAAATAGTTGAAGCTCCTAAAATAATAACTAAGAAAGAAAATATTAATGAAAGTAAATCTGAAGATAAAAAGCATTTTAGACCAAAGAAGGATACTAGTATTACTCCAATCAAAGATTTATTATATGAAGTAGATAATATTACAATAGAAGGTACTATTTTTGGTATGGATATGTTTGAGTCAAAAAGTGGCTATAAGATTATTACTCTTAAGGTTACTGATAATACTGATAGTATTTATGTTAAAATGTTTACTAAAGATAATGAGGAATATGCTAGAATTAAAGAATTACTTAAAGTAGGATGTTGGTATAACTTTTATGGTAAAGTAGCTATGGATAAGTTTTCTAATGAACTTACTTTTACTACAAGATATAAAGATGTAGAGAAAATTGACAAACCATTAGTTGAGAAAATAGAAGATAATGAAGAAGTAAAAAGAGTAGAACTACATGCTCATACAATGATGAGCCAAATGGATGGTATTACTGGAGTTGATCTTAATAAGCATACTTGTGAACTTGTTAGTAGATGTATTGATATGGGATATAGAGGTGTTGCTATAACTGACCATAGTGGTTGTCAGGCTTTTCCTATTGCTTATGGTATTATTTCTTCACATAATAAGGGTATTGAGGATCCTAGTAAGCATTTTAAAGGATTATATGGTACTGAACTTACTGTTGTAGATGATACTGTTAATATTGTTATAAGAAGTGATGATAGATCTTTAAATGGTACTACATTTGTTGTATTTGATACTGAAACTACTGGATTTAATGCTGGTGGTAATGATCAAATGATAGAAATTGGTGCTGTTAAAATTAAAGATGGTAATATTATTGATAGATTTGATGAACTTATTGATCCAGGAAGACATATTCCTGATAAGATTACTGAACTTACTTGTATTACTGATGATATGGTTAAGGGTAAAGATAATGAAGAAAATGTTACTAAGAGATTCTTAGAATGGACTGGAGATTTACCAATGGTAGCTCATAATGCTAAATTTGATATTTCATTTATTGAAATGGCTATGAAAAAATATAATTTAGGTGAGTTTACTAATACTGTTATTGATACTTTAGAGTTATCTAGAGCTATTGATACTGGATATTCAAGACATAGTTTATCTGCTTTAGTTAAAAGATATAACGTTCCTTGGGAAGAAGATGCACATCATAGAGCTGATTATGATGCTGAAGGTACTGCATATGTATTTCATAAAATGGTTAGTAAGCTTACAATGCAAAACTTGGAAAAAATTAGTGATTTAGAAAAGTTAATTCCAAAAGATGAAATTTATAAATTTGGTAGAACTTATCATTTTAATGCTATTGCTCTTAATAAGACTGGTCTTAAAAATTTATTTAAGATTATATCTCTTGCTAATACTACTTATTTATATAAAACTCCTAGAATACTTAGAAGTAAATTAAATGAACTAAGAGAGGGGCTTATTATTGGTAGTGGCTGCTACGAAAGTGAGGTATTTATAGAGGGTAGAAGTAAAGAAGGAGAAGAACTTACTAATATTATTAACTTCTATGACTATGTAGAAGTTCAACCTCCTGAAGTATATGGTCATTTAATTCAAACTAGTGATTTTAAAGATGAATTTGAAGTTAAGGAGCATATTAAAAAGATTATTAATGCTACTCGAGATGCTGGTAAAATTATTGTAGCTACTGGGGATGTTCATCATTTTACTAGAGAAGATAAAATATATAGGGAAATTATTGTTAATCAGAAAGTACCTGGTGGTGGAAGACATCCTCTTGCTAAAAATGATATAAAAAATATTCCTTCACAGCATTTTAGAACTACTAGAGAAATGCTTGATGATTTTGCTTTTCTTGGTGAGGATCTTGCTTACGAAATTGTTGTTACTAATACTAATAAAGTTCTTGATATGGTAGATGAAATAGAGGTTATTATTGATACTGGTGGTATTCCTTTTTCTCCACGAGTAAAGAGTGATGATGGCACATCTTATCTAGATTGTCCTAGGGTTGTTACTGATTTGGTTTTTAATAGGGCTAAAGAATGGTATGGAGATAATTTACCTCATAATATTGAAGAGAGAATATCTACTGAATTATATGGTAACATTGTATATAAATGTTGGGAAGAAAAAATTAAAGAAGATTATCCAAATATTTCTGATGAAGAATTTGATACTAAGTTATTTGAGAATTTACATAATACTTTAGTTAGTGGTTATGATACTGTTAAAATTCTTGTTGGTGATTATGTTAAAAAACACTGGTCAGAAGAAGATGGAGAACTTAATGATAAATCATTAGATAAGAAAATTAAGAAAGTTTTTGGTGGTGTTATTGGTGGTGGATTTGATCCTATATATCTAATTGCTCAAAGACTTGTTAAGCACTCTAATGATGAGGGATTTTTAGTTGGTTCGAGGGGTAGTGTTGGTAGTAGTTTTGTTGCTACGATGATGGGTATTACTGAAGTTAATCCATTACCTGCCCACTATAGATGTTTAAAGTGTAAGCATAGTATATTTAAGGATGATGATGGTAAAGATTTAGGTGCTACTTATTCTAGTGGATTTGACTTACCTGATAAGAAGTGTCCTATATGTGGTGAAATACTCTATAAAGATGGTCAAGATATGCCATTTGCTACTTTCTTAGGATTTAATGCTGATAAAGTTCCTGATATAGATCTTAATTTTTCTGATTTGAATCAAGCTTCTGCTCATGAATATACTAAGGTACTATTTGGTGTTGATAATGTTTATAGGGCTGGTACTATTGGTACTGTAGCTGAAAAGACTGCTTTTGGTTTTGTTAAGGGATACTTTGAAGACAAGGGTATTACTAATAAAAGAGCCTGCGAAATTGAAAGACTAGCTATGGGATGTACTGGTGTTAAGAGAACTACTGGACAGCATCCTGGTGGTATTGTTGTTGTTCCTGACTATATGGATGTATCTGATTTTACTCCATTCCAATTTCCTGCTGAAGATCCTACTAGTGCATGGAGAACTACTCATTTTGATTATCATGCTATTGATCAGGATTTATTAAAACTTGATATATTAGGTCACTCTGATCCTACGCAGCTAAGACTTATTCAGGAATTATCTGGTACTGATGTTTCTAAAGTTCCTCTTGATGATAAAGATACAATGAGTATATTTACTTCTACTAAGGCTCTTGGTGTTACTAATGAACAAATTATGTGTGAAACTGGTACTCTTGGTATTCCAGAGTTTGGTACTCCATTTACTATTAGTTTGGTACATGAAACTAAACCTACTACTTTTGCCGAACTTATTAAAATATCTGGACTTTCTCATGGTACTGATGTATGGCTTGGCAATGCTCAAGAATTAATTAAAAATAATATTGTTCCATTTAAAGAAGTAATAGGTTGTCGTGATGATATAATGGTTTATCTAATGTATCATGGAGTAGAACCTATTAAAGCATTTAAAATAATGGAATTTGTTCGTAAAGGTAAAGCTAGTAAAGATCCAGAAACATGGGCTAAGCATAAAGAAACTATGGAAAAGGCTGGTATTGAAAGTTGGTTTATTGATAGCTGTTACAAAATTAAATATATGTTCCCTAAAGCACATGCTGCTGCTTATGTTATTAGTGCTTTTAGAATTGCTTGGTATAAAGTTCATATGCCTGCTTACTTCTATGCTAGTTGGTTTTCTACTAAAGCTACTGACTTTGATATTGAAGCTATGATTAAAGGTTATAATGATATTAAGAGAGTACTTACTGAAATTGAAAGTAAGGGATATGAGGCTACTAATAAAGAAAATGGTGTTTCTGAATGTTTAAAAGTAGCACTAGAAATGTCTGCGAGAGGTATTAAAGTTGCTCCTTATGATTTATATAAGAGTAAGAGTATGATATTTACTGTTCTTGATGATAATACTATTATACCTCCATTTAGAGCTATAGATGGACTAGGAGATGTTGTTGCTAAAAATATAGAGAAAGAGGCAGAAAGAGCTCCATTTATTAGTATTGAAGACTTTCAAACTAGATGTAAGGTATCTCAAACTTTAATTGAAAAGATGCGAAGTATGGGTATATTTAGTGGTATGCCTGAAACTAGTCAGTTAAGTTTATTTTAAAAAATGCACAATCATTGTGCAAAATTATGTCAAAAAAAGTAAAAATGCACAATTTTTTAAAAATATTGTGCATTTTTTAATTAAATATAGATATTTTTCTTGTAGGTAACTTTTTGGGTTTTTGGTTATTTAAATATTTTGTTATTTTATCCTCTAGTGAATATAGCTTAGATATGGAGGTCCTTATTATTTGAATTTCTTTTTCACTTAAATTACTTAATGGCATTATAAATTTTTTATATACTCTTGGAGAAACTCCTATTAATTTAGAAAATACTTCAGAATAGTATTCTATAGAATTATAGCCACTTAGTATAGCAATTTTTAGTATCGTGTTGTTTGAATTATAGTAGGTTAAACTATCTAATACTTTTATTATGTTTATATATTCTTTAATGGTTATTCCTAATTCTTTTTTAAATTTTTTCATAACATATGTTTTATCATAACTAAAAATACTACTAATATCTGATATGGTTATTTCTGTTTTTATATTATTTTTAATATAAGTTAGAATATTACATACGAGTTCATTTGAATAAATAAGAATCCCTCCTAGTAATATTTTAGCATAAAAAGCCATTTTTGTTTAACTTTTTTAATGTTTATAGAATTATAATTAGTGTGAAAGGAGGAAATACAATGAATTATGCAAGATGGTCTACTAAAGAAGAATTATTAAAAGTTCTTAAGGAAATAGACATTAATTCTAGTATTCAAAAATCAGGAATACCAATGTGTTATGATAAGAATAAAATATATATAAAGGATGATAATTCACATACTCTTGTTATTGGTGCTCCTGGTAGTGGTAAAACACAAGCTGTTATGTTACCACAAGTAAAATTAGCTATTAAAGCTAATGAATCATTTTTTATAAATGATGTTAAGGGTGAAATTTTAGAAAAGGTTGGAGGTGAACTTAAAAAGCAAAATTATAATATTATTGTTTTAGATTATGCTAATTTAGAAAAAGGTAATCATTATAATATATTAGATTTTCCTTATTATTTATATGCTAATAATAATAAAGATAAAGCTATTCAGATGCTTGAAGAAATTGGTTTTTACTTACTTCATGATAGTAATGATACTTCTGATATCTTCTGGGAGAATACTGCGATTGAATATTTTATTGGATTAGTACTATATTTATTTGATCATGCTAAGAAAGAAGAAATTAACTTAAATAGTGTATTTGCTTTATCAAGTCAAATTAATGATAATAATAATGAAAAAGTTATTAATAATTTAGATAAGAACTCTAGTACTTATCAGTATTTGGCTAATACTTTAACTGCTCCTCTTGAGACTAAACATGGTATTGTTGTTACATTTAGTCAAAGAATAAAAACATTTATTACTAAAGAAAATCTATCTAGTATGATGTCTATATCTGACTTTGATATTACAAATATTGATAAAGAAAAAACTGCTATATTTGTTATAAGTGGTATTTCTAATTATGCTAATACTTTAATATCTATATTATTAGAACAAATCTTCTATAGTATTCAAATGTATGATAATAAAGATAATAGATTTAATTTAATTATTGATGAATTTGATAGTTTAATGCCTATTAAAGACTTCTATGGTAAATTAAATTATGCTAGAGGTATTAATATTAGAGTTACTGCTTTTATTAAGAATCTTACTAATTTAAACAATATTTATGGTAATAAAAATAAGGATTTAATTAGAATGTGTTTTGATAATATTATTTATCTTCTAGCTAATGACTTATATACTCTTGAAGAAATTAGTAAACTTTGTGGAGACACTGGAAGAGGTCCTCTTATTTCTATTGAAGAATTAAAGACTATGGATTACTTTAATGAAATTATTTTAATGCCTAGAATGATGCCTATTAAAACTAAGATTAAACCTGATTATGAAATAGAATGGAATATGGATAAATCTATTATTGATGTTCCTAAACTTAGCATAGAAAAAGCTAATATATTTAATTTGAAATAAAAAATATTTCCCAGAATTATTTCCCGGGAAATATTTTTTATTTCAAATTAATAATAACTATTATCATATGCCATTGCCATTCCTAGTATTGAATTAATTACTGTAACTACTAGAAAAACTATTGATAATATTAATCCTACTGTTGCTTTTGTTTTATTTGTTTTTGACTTTGATCCTTTTGAACTAAATACTATTCCACATATTGTTACTGGATAACCAAATAATGGAATGAACCAAGCTGCTATTGAAACAAGTCCTAGAATGAAACCTGTCACTGCATGTTTGTCTGAAGAGTCATTATTATTTGATGAAGAATTTACTTGTCTCTGAACAGTATTATTTTTTATTGCTACACCACACTTCAAACATATTACTTGTTCTTCATTTAGTTCTGCTCCACAGTTACTACAAAATTTAGCCATAGTTACCTCCTTATCTAGTTAAATTATATCATTTAATATCTATTTTAACAATTGTTTTTGAATATTTGTAAATGATTTGAAATAAAAAATCTAAAATAATCAAATCAATATGATATAATAACTTATGAATAGATATTGTAATGATATGAATGCTAGAAAATATAATAAAGAAACTTTTACTAAAGGTATGTATGATATATTTGATAAAGACGAGGTTGATAATCACAAAATCATTGGTATAGGTTTTGAATTATTATAAACTATTTTAAAATATTTATTATATAAACTTTAATATGAAGACTATTTATAGGCTTCATATTATTCATTAAAGACCTTAGGCTTTAATGATAGTGAGAGACTATAGGCTCGAACTAATAAATTATTTCCCGGGAAATAATTTATAAATAGAAAATAATATATAAAGACTTTATTTTAAGTCTTTTTTTTAGTATAATTAGTATATAGAAAGACTTGGTGATATTATGAAAAAAATAGTTCTGGTAGATGGTAATAATTTATTATTTAGAAGTTATTATGCTACTGCCTATACTGGAAATATAATGAGAAATAAAGAAGGTTTTCCTACTAATGGATTATATGGATTTGTTAATATGATTAATAAAATTATATCAGAAGAGAAACCTGAGTATATGATGGTAGCTTTTGATATTGGTAAAACATTTAGACATGAAAAATATGAAAGATATAAAGATGGTAGAAAAGAAACTCCAGAGGACTTAAAATTGCAATTTCCAGTAGCTAAGAAAATACTTACTGCTATGGGGATTAAATATTTAGAGTGTACTGGATATGAAGCTGATGATATTATTGGTACAGTATCTAAATGGACAGAAAATGATCTTGAATATGAAGCTTTAATTGTAAGTAGTGATAAAGATTTATTACAATTAATTAGTGATGAAACTATAGTTAAACTTCTTAAAACTAAAGATTATATTATGATGGATAAGAATACTTTTAGAGAAACTTATGGTTTTGATCCAATTAAAATGATTGATTTAAAGGCATTAATGGGAGATGCTTCAGATAATATACCTGGTGTTAAAGGTATTGGTGAAAAAGGTGCTATTAAACTTTTATGTGAATATGGTTCTTTAGATGGTATATATGAGAATATTGACAAAATTAGTGGTGCTACTAAAATTAAATTAATAGATGGTAAAGATGATGCTTATTATAGTAGGGATTTAGTTACTATATATAGAGATGTACCTCTTGATATTACTTTTGATGATTTGTTATATAAAAAAGAAAATACTGATGAACTTATTGATATTTATAATGACTTAGGTTTTTATTCTTTACTTAGAAAGATGGATACTAATAATAATGATAAAGATGAAGAAAAAGATGTAAAAGATAATTTTAAAATTATTAGTGATATTAATGATATTGTGATAGATGAAGATACTGCTATATACTTAGATACTACAATTGGTAATTATCATGATGTAGATATTATTGGTATTTCTTTATATAATAAAAAATATTCTTGCTATATTCCTTATGATATATTTAAAAATAATACTAATATTTTAAATACTAACTATAATTTATATACTTATGATTATAAAAAGTTAATTGTAGTATTTAATAGATATGGTATTAAAATACCTAATATTAGTTTTGATACTATGATTAGTGCTTATTTACTTAACTATGAAACTAAAGATGATATTTGTTATTTAGCAAGTAAAATGAATTATAGTATTCCAAGTTATGATAAAAAAGAAATTGTTTCTGAGGAAGAAAGATGTAATAGAGCTATTCTTAAAGCTAAGTTTATATATAGTACTAAAGATAAATTATATGAAGAAATGAAGAAAGAAGATAATATATATCTATTTGAAAGTATTGAAATGCCTCTTGCTAAAATTCTTGCTAATATGGAAATAGAAGGTATTAGAGTTGATAAAAATATTTTAAAAGATATGGGAGAGGAAATTAAAATTAAACTTGAATTAATTACTAAAGACATTTATAATTATGCTGGGGAAGAATTTAATATTAATTCTCCTAAAAAGTTGGGTGAGATATTATTTGATAAATTAAAATTACCTGGTGCTAAAAAGAATAAGACTGGTTATGTTACTGATGTTGATGTACTAAAGAAACTTACTGATTATCCTATAGTTAATAAAATTTTAGAGTATAGAGCTCTTGCTAAGTTATATTCTACTTATATTGATGGTATTATTAATACTATAAGAGAGGATGGTAAAATACATACTATTTATACTCAAACTCTTACTAGAACAGGAAGATTATCTTCAATAGAACCTAACTTACAGAATATTCCTATGAGAAGTGAATATGGTAGACTTATTAGAAAAGCATTTTTACCAGAAGAAAATAGTATTATTATGTCTTCAGATTATTCACAAATTGAACTTAGAGTATTTGCTCATTTATCTGGAGTAAATGACTTAATTAATGCTTTTAATGAAGGAATAGATATTCATACTAAGACTGCTATGGACATTTTTAAGGTACCTATGGAAGGTGTTACAAAGAATATGAGAAGACAAGCTAAAGCCGTTAATTTTGGTATTTTATATGGAATTAGTAGTTATGGCTTGTCTGAAGATCTTGGTATTACTGTTAAAGAAGCTAAAGAGTTTATTAATAAGTATTTTGAAACATATCCTGGAGTTAAAGATTATATGAATAATGAAATAGAAGAGGCAAAAAAGAATGGTTATGTTAAGACGATAATGAATAGAAAGAGGGTTATTGAGGAATTAAAAAGTTCTAATTATATGGTTAGAAGTATGGGTGAAAGAATGGCACTTAATACTCCTGTTCAAGGATCAGCTTCGGATATACTAAAGAAAGCTATGGTAGAAATTGATAATAGATTTGAAAAGGAAAATATCAAGAGTAAGATGTTACTTCAAGTACATGATGAACTTATATTTAATGTATATAAAGATGAATTAGATAGAGTTAAAAATATTGTATATGATACTATGACAAAAGTATTTGATTTAAAGGTACCATTAGATGTAGATATTGAAGTGGGAAATAATTGGTATGAAGCAAAATAGATAATAAAATTATTTCCCGGGAAATAATTTTGGGAAATAATTTGATAGTGAGGTGATGTATATGCCAGAATTACCTGAAGTAGAAACTGTTAAAGAATCACTTAAGCCTAGGCTAGTTGGAAGAAAAATTAAAAGTGTTAATATTTTATGGGATAATATTATTGCTTATCCTAGTAAAGAAAAGTTTATTAAAGATATTAATGATAAAATTATAATTGATATTAAAAGAAGAGGTAAATTTTTATTATTTGATTTAGATGAATATTATCTTTTATCACATCTTAGAATGGAAGGTAAATATTTCTTTAAAAATCATGATGATGAAATTAATAAACATGAACATGTTATTTTTAACTTGGATAATGAACAAGAATTAAGATATATGGATACAAGGAAATTTGGTAAAATGTATCTTATAAAAAAAGAAGATATTAATAATATTGGTCCTTTAAAAGATTTGGGTTTGGAACCTTGGGATGATAATCTTAATAGTGATTATTTACTTAATAAATACAAAAATAAAAGACTTCCTATTAAGACTGTACTTTTAGATCAGAGTATTATCGTAGGTATTGGTAATATTTATGCTGATGAGATTTTATTTCTATGCAAGATTAATCCTTTAAAAAAGTGTAATTTACTTAGTGGAAAGGAATGCACTAATATTGTTAAATATACTAGAGAAGTATTAGAAAAAGCTATTAAGTTAGGTGGATCTACGATTAGAACTTATAGTTCTGTAGATGGTGTACATGGATTATTTCAAAATGAACTTCTTGTTCATGGTAAAGATAAAGGTACTTGTCCTAATTGTAATAATAAAATAGAAAAAATTAGGGTAGGTGGAAGAGGTACTTATTACTGCCCTAAATGTCAGAAATAATATATTGACAATTATTTTACATATATTTTGTAACCTATTTGGTTACATTTTTCTTTTTTTATTGACTTTATTATATTTATTATGATAATTTAAAGTTGGTGAAATTTATGAATGATGAGATGTTTAGATTATCTTTAATTGATATTACTAATAATGATTTACTTAATGATTTTGTAAATAATATATTTGGTTATGATTTTGATTTAAAAAATGAAGAATATGTTTATATTCAATATAAAATTGTATCTGAAAATATTGTTCTTAATATTTATGATAATAAAAATAGTAATAGATTTAAAGCTTATATATTTACTTTAAATAATATTAATAGTGATAATAATTCTATTTATATAAATGTTAATGATGAATATAATAAGTATAAGAATGGTAGTAAAAATAATTTATGTTTATTATCTAGTTTACTTGTTAGTAAAGATAATAATGAAAAAAAAGAGATTATTGAATCTCTATTTAGTGGTAAAATTAAAGATATATTTATTCATTATTTTCTTTAATTATTGGTTTTATCTGATATTCTCTTTTAATAAGAGAATAGTCTGTAACTAATGAATATATTTTGGTTATTCTAAGTTCTATATCTAATGTTTTAGATATATTTTTTTTATAACTCGTTATTAATGGTAATTTGATATCTTTTTTTATTTTATTTAAATATTTCTTTCCTTTTAAATTAAAACCTAGTACTCTTATATAATCTATATTTAGATTAGAGGCTTCTTCTTTGGTAAAACTAGTTAAGATATGTAGAAGCATTCTTGATATTTTATTATAAGTATATCTTTTTGTTTTAATATTTTGAATTAATTCTTCATAAGTATTGGACAAGTTTATACTTTTTATTATTCTTGATTCAATTCCTTCATCTACTGTTTGATATTTATTTATTTTGCTATCTTCAGATAATACTTTATATTTTAATATTTGTAGATAATTATCCATACTTACTTTATATAAATACTTCTTATCAAATGGTATTAAGTTATTAATATTTTTATTATTTAGATATAATTTTCTTATATTAGATGCTGATGTAATATTATCTACTATTTCTTCTCCATGATATGATGTTTTTCTTTTTATATTAAGGTACTTTATATTGTATTTATGTTCTTTTATTTGTTTTATATATGATAGTGCTAATAAATCATTTGGAGTATCTACTTTTACATTAGTTATATCTTCAAGTGCTTTATTAGTAGCAGTTGCATAGTTTAATCCTTTACCTAGATATTCTTTTACTTTTTTTTGATATTCTATATTATTTATTTGGATATCTGCGAGTAATTCTAAGTCTTTAATATTATCTCTTTCTGTTCCAAATACTAGGGTATCTATTTTTAGATTATTTAGTATTTCTATGGCTCCTTTAGCAAATATATCAGAAGACTGAGTAGCATATACAAAAGGAAGTTCTATTACTAAATCAATACCATTATCTAAGGCTATTTTTGTTTTATCCCATTTATTTAATAGTGATATATCTCCTCTTTGAGTAAATGATGAAGAAATTACTGAAATTATAATACTATTAGGATATATTTCTTTTATTTTGTTTATTTGATATAAATGTCCTAAATGAAATGGATTATATTCTGCGATTAAACCTATTATATGCATATTTATCACCGGTTATATAATATCATAATTATTTAAATAATGCAAAGATTTGTTAAATATATAAATGTATGATATAATACACTTGTATTTTGAAGTGAGGTTGTTTTTATGTATTTGATTAATATTATTAATTCAATAGGAGAACATTATTTAGAATGGAGAAAAGTATATAATGTCATTGGTAGTATTTTAGCTATACTAATGGCATATAAAACTTTATATTGGTTCATAGGAATATTTTTTACTAGAAAGTTTAAACCTGCTAAAAATAATCATAAATATGCTATTCTAATTGCTGCGAGAAATGAAAAAAATGTTATTGGCAATTTACTTGATAGTATTAATAAACAAGATTATCCTAGTGATCTTATAACTACTTTTGTAGTAGCGGATAATTGTACTGATAATACTGCTGAAATTGCTAGAAAACATGGAGCAGTCTGCTACGAAAGATTTGATAATGAACACAGAACTAAGGGATTTGCTTTACAATATCTTTTAGAAAAAATTGAAGAAGATTATGGAAGAATGAGTTTTGAAGGATATTTTATATTTGATGCAGATAATTTATTAAAAAGTGATTATATTAGTAAAATGAATGATGCTTTTGATTCTGGTGAAAAAATTGTTACTTCTTATCGTAATACTAAAAATTTTGATGAAAATTGGATAGCTTCTACTTATGCTATTCATTGGATTAGATCTATTAGATGTAATCATAGAGCTAGATCTGTACTTAGACTGGCCACTAATATACAAGGTACGGGTTTTTTATTTACTAATGAGATAGTTAAAAATGGATGGCATTATACCTCTCTTACTGAGGATAGAGCACTTACTGCTGATGCTGTTGCACAAGGCTATAGAATTTCTTATCAAGATGAAGCAATGTTCTATGATGAACAACCTACTAGTTTGAAAGTTGCTTTAAGACAAAGAACTAGATGGGCTAAAGGACATTTACTTGCTTTCATTGAATCTGGACCTTATTTATTTATTAATATTTTCTTTGGAAAATTATTTTTAAAAACTAAATGGAAAGATAATGAAAAAAAAGAAAAAAAGAAAAGTTTTAAAGATATAATGTTATCGATACTTGAGTCTATTAGACATAGATTTGCTTCTTTTGATACATTAATGCAACTTACTCCTTTTTCTGTATTTAATCTTGCTAGATGGCTTATTGTAATTGTTATTATGTATGGTTGTTACTGCTATAACAATGGTATTAATGTTGTTAATTTATTCAGTGGTAGTACATATTTAGCTAAATTACTTGGAAATTTATTTAAAATTAAAATAGTTATGAATCCTGGTATTAATGCTTTATTTGTTGGAATGCTTATTTCTATTTGGTTTAGGTTATTATATAGGCTTGGTATGTATATTCAAAATATGTGGGTGGCTATTTATGTATTTATTGTTGAAAGAAAGAATATTAAAAAGATTCCTTTTATGAAGAAAGTTTTATATACATTGACTTGGCCTACATTTGATATTATAGGTAGATATAGTACATATGCAGCATTATTTATGAAAGTTACTTGGAAACCTATTCCTCATGATAGTAAAGTTACTATTGATGATATTAATAAAGATAAAGAAAAAAACTCTTAGTTTTAGAACTAGAGTTTTTTTATATTGTCTTATTTTTGTTTTCTTTGATTTGTTTAAAATAATTATATTTTAATGTTAAATCATTTTTCTTTATTAAATAATTAATATAATAATTTTTGTCTTCTAGTGATATCTCATTAATTTCTTTATTATTTGTTACTATACCACCGTCTACATAGACATTTCCATCATACCAAGAATAGTCACTAAAAAATACTATTCCTTGATAATTTGGATTTAAAGCATCATTTCCTATATAATAGTTTTGATTGTATTCTATTCCAAATAAATTTAATATTGTTGGTAGTACGTTTAATTGTGATGTTACTTCTTTTACCACCTTTTTATCTTTATTATTAGTCCAAATAAAGAATGGAGTATGATTAATTAAGTTATTATTTGTTTCTTTATAATTATTAAAAATTGATTGATCTGATAAAGTATATAGATAGTGGTCCGTAAATACTACTATTGTTGTATTATCTAATAGTGATCTTGTTTCTAATTCTTGCATAAGTAATTCTATCATATAGTCAGTTTCTTTTGCTTGCCTTCTTGAGCAGTTTTCTTCAGTTAATTCTGGATATACATAATCTTTTGGTAGTTCTTCAAGATTATTTTCTTTTAAAATATCTTCAGTTACTAATTTTCTACAATTTCCTTTTTCTACACTAAATGGCATATGATTAGTGAAAGTTATTATGTAATCTACAAATTTTTCACTTTCAAACATTTTTTCTTTAAAAGTTTCATTTAATATTAATTCTCTATCTAAAACATATGAATCATCTTTATATGTTCCTAAATCTATTAATCCATAATAATTATCATAACCCCAATTTTTATAATTTGCTCCGCGTGAATAATACTCACTGGTATTCATATGAAAAGCATTTACTGAATAACCTTGATTTTTAAATAGATTAGCTAAAGAATATGGAAATGCATTTTTATTAAATGTATAAGCATTCTGTGTATAAGATAATGGTGTTATAAAACCAGTATTAACAGCAAATTCTGAATTAAATGTAGATCCTCCTCCATTATAATATGAATAGTGATTAGTAAAATTAATACTATTATTCATCATTTTATATAATGTTGGTGTATCTTTTTCAGTTATGAGCCAATCATCTATGCCTTCTAACTGAATAATAATTAGATTGTTATCTTTATATTTTCCAGTATATTTGTTTGTTTCATAAATTTCTTCCTTGGAATATTCTTCTGATAGAAAAGATAATTCTTCTTCATTTGTAGTTTTTTTTGCTTTAATAAATGTTATATAAAAATTTCTTACAGTATATTCATATATTCCTGAAACCATCATACTTTTATTATTATCATTAAAGTTTATATATATATTTCTTGGGTTTCTCCATGTACTCCAAGTTAATTCTTCATTTGGAGTACCTAATAAAAATGGAATTATAAAATGAAGTATTAAAAATATAAAAAATATTCTAATAACGTTTTTTAATTTTGTTTTTTCTCTATTTGGATAATATTTTAATCCAATTATAAATGATAATATTATCGGTATTATTAATATATATACCCATATATTACAATTTTTTATAGCATCAATAAAGTACTCAGAACCTTCTCCTACTAGAAGAAGCATATTAAAATCAAAAAAAGTACCTGTCATTGAGTAATAGATATTATTTGTTATGTATATAATAAATGATAAAATAAAAAAGATTATGTATATTGTTTTACCTATCTTTTTTTTATAAAAGAGAGATACTCCTAGTATGAAAAATATCCATGATAAAGTAAATAATATTGGAACAAATTTTACTATACCATAAAAATGTATTTTATAACCTAATATTCTAGTAAATAGATCTATTAATATAAATGGTAGAGCAAGTAATATTACATAGTAGTATTTTTTTATTATATATATTATCTTATTTAGTATATTTTTTATGTTTATATTTATTTTTTTCTTTGTATTTTTACTTTTTTTCTTTTTATTTGATTCTTTTGACACTTCAAATCACCACTACTGAAATTATACTATAATATTGTTTTTTTGTAAATAATTTAGAAAAAATAGTAAATTAATAAGACTTTAGGCTTAGTAATTATTTTTGAAGACCTTAGGCTTCAAAAACAGCGAGCAACATAGTGCGAGATGAAATAAATAGAAAAGTATTTATTTTTTTTTATTTATTTGATATAATTTAATTAGAGTAGAAGGAAGGGCTAGTTATGTTTAAAGAAATTACTGCTATTAGTAAAAATTATGCTATTGTTAAGATAGATAATGTTATTAATGATGATTTACTTAATTTGAATGTTATATTCGAAGAAAATAATAAAAAAATACTAGGAGAAATTGAAGAAATAATTAATAGTGAAGCTAAAATTACTTTTTTAGGAGAATTTATTAATGGTAAATTCTTTGATGGTATTATTAGAAAACCTAGTATTAATGCTAAGATTAGAATCATTAATAGTGAAGAACTTGCTGAACTTACTGGTTATAATGATAATACTGCGATGATGCTTGGCTTATCTCCTTTATATAACAATAGTCCAATTAAAATTAATATAGATGATATGTGGAGTAATCATACTGCTATATTTGGTAATACTGGTAGTGGTAAAACATATGGTGTAGCTAGACTAGTACAAAATTTATTTACTATGAATAATTATATTCCTTTTAATAGTGTTATATTTATATTTAATAATACTGATGAATATGATAATGCTTTTAAATCTATAAGTAGTTATAATTTTAATTTTAATTATAAAATGTTTAGTACTGATACAACTGATAATAATATTTTAAAATTACCGTTATGGCTTTTATCAGTAGATGATTATGCTAATTTACTTGATGTAAATGCGTATAGTCAAATTATGGTTATTGAAAAAATGCTTAATTATGTATCTTTGTTTGCTAAGAACGATGAAGAATCTAATAGATATAAAAACCATTTAATAGCTACCGCTATTACTTCTGTACTATATTCTAATCAAGTGTCTGCTAGAATAAGAGATCAAATATTTTCTATTTTAACTAGTTGTAGTACTAAAGAATTAAATTTAGATGTAGAAGTTCCTGGTGTTGGTTATACAAGACAATTTAGAAAATGTTTTGAAATAGATAGTCAAGGTCAGTTTGCTGAAAGGGTACTTATAACTGAATATATTAAAAAATTTATTGATAATGATACTAAATGGAAAGAAGATTATACTCCGGTATATTTTACTATTGATGATTTGGAAGAAGCGCTTAATTTTACTTTAATATCTGAAGGGGTATTGCTTAATGAAAAATCATATGCTGAAGGAATTGCTTTAAAAGTTAAGTTACATAGTATTGCAAATAGTTCTTTAAGAAAATATTTTGAAGTAGAAAATTTTTGTACGATAAATGAATTTATTTCTAATCTAATATTAGTTGATGGAAATAAGAGAGCTCAGATAATTAACTTTGTACTAGAAGGTATTGATGATAGATTTGCTAAAGCTCTAGTAAAAATATATTGTAGAATTTTCTTTAATTTTATGAAGAGTCTACCTACTAGAGGTTCTATGCCTATTAATATTATGCTTGAAGAAGCACATAGATATGTTCAAAAAGATATTGATAGTGATATACTTGGATATAATATATTTGAAAGAATTGCTAAAGAAGGTAGAAAATTTGGAGTGATGATAGATTTAATTACTCAAAGACCTACTGAATTATCTGAAACAGTTTTATCACAATGTAGTAATTTCTTAATATTTAAAATTAATCATCCTACTGATTTAGCTTATATTGAAAAAATGGTACCTAATATTAGTAGTGATGTTTTAGAAAAACAAAAATCACTTCAATCTGGGACTTGTGTTGCTTTTGGAAAAATGATGAAGATTCCTATGATAGTTAAGATGGAACTACCTAATCCAGAACCACAGAGTTCTAATGCACATGTATTTGACAAATGGATGATACAGTGGAAAAATAATTAATATTAAGCCTTATAAATTAAGGCTTTTTTTATTTATCAACATTATCCACAGTGTTGTGGATAAGTAAATTAACATCTGTTTATAACAAAATTCTACAAAATTTGTTGATAACCCTTTAAAACCTTTATTTTATATGTTATTATATTGTTGAAAACTTGTTTATAACTTGTCAATTTACATGTTTATAAAATTTTTATACTAGACAAATTTTTATTTTGTTATATAATAAAGTTAATGAATTCTTTATTTAGGAGGTTATGGTATGAATATAGAAATTATTTGGAATAATTTTCTTGAAAAAATTAAGGAACGTATATCTCCTTTATCTTATGATACTTGGTTTAAAGATACTAAATTATATAAGATTGAAAAAAATACCGCTATTATAATTGTACCAATGATTTTACATAAGAAACATTTGGAAGAAAACTATTTAAGTGAAATAGAAGAAATTTTTAATTCAATTACTGGTACTAATTTTAATTTTCAATTTAAGTTAGAAAATGAAATATCTCAAAATTTTTTAGAAGAAAAAATAATTGATGAAACAGAAAATATAGGTGTTCCTCATCAAAGTAGTAGTTCTGCTAATCTAAATAGTGAATATACTTTTGATAATTTTATTGTTGGAGATTCTAATAGATTTGCCTTTACTGCTGCGAGAGCTGTTGCTGAAAAACCTGGTAAAGCTTATAATCCTTTATTTTTATATGGAAAAAGTGGTCTAGGTAAAACTCACTTAATGCATGCTATTGGTAATTATATTTTAGAAAATTCTAATAAAAGAGTTCTCTATGTTTCTAGTGAACAATTTGTAAATGATTATATATATGCTGTTAGAAATAATGAAAAAAATAATTTTGATAGAATAGATTCATTTAAAAATAAATATAGAAATATTGATGTATTGATAATTGATGATATTCAATTTTTGGGTAGTGCTACTAAAGGACAAGAAGAATTTTTTCATACTTTTAATGAATTACATGATTCTAATAAGCAGATAATAATAGCTTCTGATAGATCTGTAGATGATTTAAAAATGTTAGAAAATAGATTAATTACGAGATTTAATTGGGGTCTTACTGCTAATATAACCCCACCAGATTTCGATTTAAGGGTAGATATAATAAAAAAGAAGATATCTCATCAAGAGGCTGCGGAAGATATACCTATTGAAGTTATTGAATATATAGCTAATATAAATGATTCTGATGTTAGACAGCTGGAAGGTGCAATTACAAGGGTATTTGCTTATGCTCTAATGATGAATAGAGGAATTGTTAATTTAGATATTGCAATAGAAGCTCTTAAAGATAAAGTATCAGAAAAAAGTGTTTATAAAAATGATGTTCATCGAATACAAAGAATTGTTTGTGAATATTTTAAAATTGATATTGAAGATTTAAAAGGAAAAAAAAGGAGTAAGGATGTTAATTATCCTAGACAAATTGCCATTTATCTATGTAGAAAAATGACGAATGAGTCTTTTCCAAAGATGGGAACTTATTTTGGTGGTAGAGATCATTCAACTATTATTAGTGCATATCAGAGAATTGAAAATGATTTGAAGACAAATCTACAATTACAGGTGGTAATAAATGAATTAAAAGAAAAAATATAGTGGATAAAATTCAATCTATCAACATGTTTTGTTGATAAAAAATATATGTAAAATAAGAAAAAATAAAAGTTATAAACAATATCAACAGTATAATAATAATAATTATATAATAAAAGAAAGAGGATGATAAAAATGAAATTTAAAGTAAAAAAAGAAATATTATTAGAAAGTTTAAATAATACTGCTAGAGCAATATCTACTAAAAATTTGATACCAATACTTACAGGTATTAAGTTTGAATTAAAAGAAGATGGTTTATATTTATATGCTAGTGATACTGATGTATCAATTAGATCTTTTATACCTAAGGATAAACTTACTAGTACTAGTGAATTAGGTAGTATTGTTATTGGGGGTAAGTATATTGTTGAAATAATTAGAAAATTACCTAATACTGATATTTCTATTGAAGTTATAGATGGTTATAAATTAATTGTTAGTACTGATAATACTGAATTTAATTTAAATGGTATTAATCCTAATGAATTTCCTAATTTAGATTTAGATGAAACTAAGGAGCCTATTGTTATAAATAATGGTATTTTTAAGGATATAATTAATCAAACTGTATTTGCTACTAGTCAAAGTGAAACTAGACCTTTGCTTACTGGTATTAATTTTAGAATTTTTGGTAATAGTTTTGAAGTATTAGCTACTGATTCTTATAGACTTGCTAGAAAGTATGTAGAAATAGATAAAGATATAGAAAATGAAGTTAATATTGTAATTCCTGGTAAAAATTTACTTGAGCTTACAAAAATGTTAGATGATGATACTGCTAGTTTAGAGATGCATTTATTTAGTAATAAAATATTATTTAAATATAAAAATATTGTATTCTTATCTAGATTATTATCTGGTACTTATCCAACAACATCTAATATTATACCTAAAAATTTTAATATAGAATTAGAATGTAGTTTCGATGATTTGTTTAATATGATAGATAGAGCATCACTTCTTACTTCAGATAGAGAAAAAAATACTGTTAAATTATCTTTAACTAAAGAAGAACTTATGATTTCTTCAAATAGTCCTGAAATAGGAAGAGTAGAGGAAAAAATGAATATTACTTCTGATAAAGAAATTAATATTTCATTTAGTTCTAAATTTATGCTTGATGCTATTAAGAGTTTTAATAAAGAAAAAGTTGTTCTTTGCATGAATAATGATAGTTCTCCTATTGTTATTAAGAGTAATGAAGATAATTCTTTAGTACAATTAGTACTTCCTATTAAAACTTGTTAATTTTGACTCTCTTTATAGAGAGTTTTTTTATATCTACATATTTTGTTGAAAACTATTTTTTAGGTAATTATTTAAGTTAGAAAATATTGATTTATAATTTTTTATAGATATGTCGACAAAATTCAACAAAAGTCGACATTAGTTTGTGTTTTAATATTTTTCACATATTTTTATATGTGGAAAGGGGGAATTTTAATGAGAGATTATATTATTAATGAAAATCTTTTGTGTTTTACACAAGATACTAATGATAAAAATAAGATTTTGGCTGTTGAAAAGTCTAAGAATGTTACTTTTAATGGTAATTCATTAGGTTTTTTAAAAAAATGTTGTTTTTGTTATGGTCATTCATATAATATTCAAAGACAGTTTGTAATTGATCATTTTAATTATTATATTAAAACACCTATTATATTGTCTGAATATAATAAAATAATATTATTTCCTACTGCATCTCCAGAATCTAATAATTGTATTTGGGTATCTTATAATAATATTGAAAGGTATGTTCAATCTGGTAAAAATTATACTCAAATTTATTTTAAAGGTGGAAAAGTATTAAAAATTAGGGCTTCTTATACTACAATTGATAGTCAAATTACTAAATGTATTAAAATAGAAAAATTATTAAACAATTTACAATTTACAGATACATAAAAAATCTTATAAAAAACGTTGAATCAATCTAAAGTGCACAATTAAGTGCAATTGAATGCTAAAAGTGTATT
>JBJEEB010000022.1:0-38540 GCA_051872655.1 Bacilli bacterium
AATAAAAAGTGAGCACAAACTCACTTATTTTTGAATTCCTTGACTGAACTGTAACTGATAAAGTGTAAAATTTGTATAAAGTACTTGCTTTTCTTTTTTAAATAATATACAATGTATTTAGAAAGTATTTTCTAGAAGGAGTTGATAGACATGAAGATTACTTCAGTAACTGTTCGTAAAATCGAAAAGGAAAATTCGAGAATGAAAGGAATTGCATCAGTACTTATAGATGATTGTTTCGCTGTACATGACATTAGAATTATTGATGGTGATAATGGATTATTTATTGCTATGCCTAGTAAGCCTACTGCTACTGGTGGACATAGAGATACTGCACATCCAATTGATAAAGAAACAAGAAAAATGTTTGAGGATGCTATCTTTGAAGAATATAATAAGACTGAGTAAAACTATTATGAAATAATAATAGTTTTTTTCATATTTATTACTTATTTATCATATATATTTTTAGGAGGATATTATGGATAAAACAAGTAATATTGATAGTAGTTATGGTCATAGTATTTCAATAGCGGAACGTAAAAGTATTATTTTGACAGGTGTAAAAAAAATAGAAAGTTTTGATAATGAAGAATTTTTAATGGAAACTACTTTAGGATATTTGGCAATAAAGGGTAGTGAACTTGAAATAATTAAGTTGGATACTTATCAAGGAAATGTTTCAATTAAAGGAAAAATAGATAGTCTTATGTATTTAGATAATATAAATGGTAAAAAAAATAAGGATGATTCTATTTTAAATAAGTTATTTAAATGATATTAAAAATTCAAATATATTCTTTATTATATTCTTTCTTTTATGGAATATTTATATTTATTTTATTAGAAATTAATTATAAATTATTATATACTGGCAAGATATTATATAGAATTATAGTTTCTTTTTTGTTTGTTATGTTTATTTCGTTATTTTATTTTTATTTACTTGTTAAGATTAATAATGGTATTATTCATATATATTTTTTATTTTCTCTCTTTACAGGTTATATGTTATCTTTTGTCATATATAGGAAAATTCATTGTAAAAAAAAATAAGTTGTGCTATACTTTTATTGTAGGAAGGTGATAACTTGGCTAAGAGTGTTAATACTAGAAAAAATAAGATTAGTAAAAAAGCTAAATTTAGAATGTTTTTTTTCTTTATTATTTTTGGTGGAATTATAGGTTCTCTTAGTTATAGTTTTTTTTCTAATATCAATAAGATTATTAGTATAAATAAGGAAAAACAAGTTCTTAATAATAAAATAAATGAACTTTATGAAGAAGAAGAGATACTTAATTCAGATATTAAGAAGTTAGAAGATCCTGATTATGTTGCTAGATATGCAAGAGAAAAATATTTATATTCTAAAGATGGCGAGTTAATTATTAGAATACCTGATGAAAATTAAAAAAAGATACTATTTATTTGAGAGTATCTTCTTTTTTTATGCTTTTTTTAGTTTTCTTTGAAGTTTCTTTATTTTCTTTAACTTCATCAGAACTTGTTTCTTCTTCTTTATCTATTTCATCTTTTGGTAGATGACCATGTTTTACTAAATAATCAATTTCTTCTTTTGTAATTGTTTCTTCTTCAAGTAAAGTGTTTGCGATTAGTGCTAATAAATCTTTATTTTCTGATATAATCTTTTTTGTTTTATCATAGCAATTATTAATTATTGAACGCATCTCTTCATCTATTTCATGAGCTACTGTGTCAGAAATATTTCTATTTTTTGTATAATCTCTACCTAAGAACGTATTACCATCTGGTTCTTCAAGCATCATTGGTCCTAAAGAACTCATTCCATATTCTGTTACCATGCTTCTGGCGATCTTTGTAGCTTTTTTAAAGTCATCATGAGCTCCTGTTGTTATTTCTCCAAATGTAATCTCTTCAGCTACTCTTCCTCCTAGTAATCCACAAATTGATTCTAGTAATTCATTTTTTGTATAATTAAATGATTCTTCTTTTGGAGTCATCATTGTATACCCACCAGCATGGCCTCTTGGTATTATTGTTATTTTTTGTACTTCATTAGCTCCATCAAGTTTTAATCCCATTACTGCATGTCCTGCTTCGTGGAAAGCTACTAACTTCTTTTCTTTTTCAGTATATTTCTTTGTTACTTTAGCTGGACCCATTAAAACTCTATCTGTTGCTTCATCAATTTCAGCCATTGTTATTTCTTTTTTGTTTCTTCTTACTGCTAGTAGAGCAGCTTCGTTAAGTAAATTTTCAAGGTCAGCTCCAGAAAATCCAGGTGTTCTTTTAGCAAGGTATTCTAAAGTTATATTTTTAGATAATACTTTATTTTTAGCATGTACTTTTAAAATTTCTACTCTAGCATTTTTGTCAGGAAGGCTAACAGTTACTTGTCTATCAAATCTACCAGGTCTTAATAGGGCTGGATCTAAAACATCTGGTCTATTAGTTGCGGCAATTATAATGATACCTTCATTAGCACCAAATCCATCCATTTCTGTTAGTAATTGATTTAGTGTTTGTTCTCTTTCATCATGTCCACCACCTAGACCTGTTCCTCTTTGTCTACCAACAGCATCTATTTCATCTATAAATATTAAACATGGAGCATTCATTTTAGCTTGTTTAAACATGTCTCTTACACGTGATGCACCAATACCTACGAATAGTTCTACAAAATCTGAGCCACTTATATAGTAGAATGGTACTTTTGCTTCTCCTGCTACTGCACGAGCTAACAATGTTTTTCCTGTTCCTGGAGGACCTACTAATAATACTCCTTTTGGAATTCTAGCTCCCATACTAGTAAATTTCTTTGGATTTTTTAAAAAGTCTATTAATTCTTGAACTTCTTCTTTTTCTTCAGTTAATCCTGCAACATCCTTGAATGTCGCTCTGCTTTCTTCAACTAATTTTGCTCTAGATTTTCCAAAATCCATTGATTTGTTACCACTACCAAGTTGTCTTGTGAATATCCATAATGTTACACCTGCTAGAATAGTTATTGGAACTATATCTACTAAAACAGCTAACCATGATGATGCTTCAGCATCAGTATTAATTTTTAATTCAAAGTTGCTAGTTCCTTCTTTAGCAGCTGTTATTTTTGAGATAAATTCTTCTGATTGAGGTAGATAAAGTATGAAACTTTCATTCTCAGCATAATCAGATAGTTTACCTTCAAGCATATATGTTTCAGTACGAACTTTAGGTGTAATAGTTAATTCAGTTACTTTTCCTCCATTTAAATTTTTCATAAATTCATCATAGGATAATTCATTTACTTTTGTATTAAACATCTTAAATATTATTAAGCATCCTAAGATAAATATTAATAAAAATGCATATGGTGTTAAACTCTTTTTAATATTTTTTTTATTCATAATTTTCCTCTCTTTCTTTGCACTTTATTATTATATCATATTTTTCATTTTTTTTTGAACAAAATTTACTTTTTTTAATACCTGGTATCCAAATTATATTATTGTTTTTATCAATTAGAAGTGGATAGGTATTTCTTTTGGATATAGGTATCTTTTTTTCTATTAATATTTCTTTTATTTTTTTCTTGTTGTTACTTCCTTTTAGTATTATATAATCACCATCTTTTCTATTTCTAAAATATAGTGGAAATTTTATATTATTACTATGTAATCTACATATATAATTACTATCATCTTCAGTATTATTAATTATACTAAATTCTAAGTTATTAATCATGAGGTAATTATTGAATTCTATTTTGTAATGTTCTTTTTTATTATTGTTATCTTTAATTATTAATTTATCATATTCTTTAATTGCTACTTTGTTATTTGGTAAATTAATTCTTAAATTTGGTTTACTACTATTTATTATTGATAAAATGTTATTTATGTGTCTTTCTGTTATTATATTGTTTTTATTAGAATAGATGTTATTTAATATATAATATAATGTATTTTTTATTAAGAAATTATCTAATTTTAATAATTCATTAATGTTTATTATATTGTTCTCATATATTTTATCAATGTTATTTTTTACTAATGATTTTATATAATTATCATATTCTAATAGGGTTTCAGAGTATTTTAGAAATTTTTTGTGAATATTTTTATCTTCTTTTTTTAGTAATGGAACAATATTTTTTCGGTATCTATTTCTAGTATAATTTATATTTGTGTTAGAACTATCAACAAAATATGTAATATTATGTGATTTATTATAATTTATAATATCTTCTTTTGTTACTTCAAGTAATGGTCTTATTATTTGATAATTTTTAATACTACTTATTTTTTTTATACCAGCATATCCTTCAAGATTAGAACCACGTGATATTTTCATAAGTATTGTTTCTATTTGATCATCTCCATGATGTGCTAGAAATAATTTGTTAGCATTATATTTTTTTAGTGTTTCTTCATAGAAGGCATATCTTTTTTTTCTGGCTTCATTTTCAAAATTGTTTTCTTTATAGTTTTCTATTTTCATACATTCAAATATTAAATTATGTTCTTTACAATATTTTTTTAGATAATTTTCTTCTGTAATACTTTCTTTTCTAACATTGTGATTAATGTGACATACTACTATTTTGTTTGTCTTTTTTTCTAATATATCTAGTAGGCACATAGAGTCTGGTCCTGATGAAACTCCTACTACTATAAAGTTATTATCAAAAATAATGTCGTCTAAAATATGTTCCATATATTTCTCCTTTGTCATATATTATAGCAGAATATTATAAAAAAAAAAATATTTATTTTGACTTTTATGCTTATTTGATATATAATTGTTTTCACGGGGTGAATAATAAAAAATTATGCAAGAATATAAAAATATTACTATGTCGTCTTTGATTGCTGGTCTTTTCCTTGTTTCAGATTGTAGAGAAGTTAAATTTCTAACTATAATTAATATGATTAATGAACTTTCTAGTTTGGAAAATATTGATGTCGAAGAACCTGATGGCGATTTTGATAAATTTTCTTTTCTTGTTTTATTTGATGATAATAAAATTATTTTATCTAAAAAATATGATGATATTATAACTATTGATGGTAATGAAATAGTTGTTTATGATTATTTATATAGTTTAACAGATAATTGGATAAGAAATTATTTTAATATTAATAATACTTATATTAAAAAGAAAACTAAAGTTATTGCTTAACTTTAGTTCATTTTTATTAAATAGTATTTTTTCTTTCCTTTTCTTATTATATGATATTTTCGTGTATTCTTTATTTGATAGTTTTCATCATTTATAATAATTCCATCTAGTGTTATAGCATTATTTGTTAGAAATTCTCTCACTTCTCTTCTTGATGTTGCTATTTTATTATCTACTAGTACATTTAAAATGATATCTTCGTTTGTATTAAATGTTGGTATACCTTTGAATGCTAATTCTATTTCATTATCTGTTAAATCTTTAATATTACCTGTAAATAGAGATTCTGATATCTTAACAGCAGTTTCGGCATCTTCTTTACTATGTATATCTTTTACTACTTCAAATGCTAATGTTTTTTGAGCGATTCTAAGTTCTGGTTTTTCTTCATGTTTTTTCATAATGTCTTCAATTTCTTCTTTCGCTAGGAAAGTAAATACTTTTAAATATTCTAATACTTTTGAATCATCAGCATTAATTAGATATTGATATATTTCATAAGGAGATGTTTTTTCTTTATCTAACCACAGAGCATTACCTTCTGATTTACCAAATTTATTACCATTAGCATCTAGAATAAGTGGCATAGTAAAGGCATATGCTTCTTTACCTAGTTTTTTCTTTATTAGTTCAATTCCAGTGGTAATATTACCCCACTGATCTGATCCTTCTACTTGCATGATACAGTTTTTAGTTTCATATAGGTGTAAGAAGTCATATCCTTGAAGTAGCATATAAGAAAATTCTGCATAAGTAATTCCTGTTTCTAATCTTCTAGAAATTATATCTTTATTTATCATATAATTGACATTAATATATTTGCCAATATCTCTTAAAAATTCTAAAAAAGTATAATCTTTAGTCCATGTATAGTTATCTACTATTTCGGCTTTGCCTTCAAATAATTTATCTATTTGATTTTTAATTCCTTTAATATTATTTTCTATTGTCTGATAATCTAATATTTCTCTTTCTGCGGTTGGCCTTGGGTCACCAATTCTACCTGTTGCTCCTCCACATAATAAGATTGGATGATGTCCTGCTTTCATAAGTCTTTTAGCAGTAACTAATGATGAATAGTGACC
Source organism: Bacilli bacterium (assembly GCA_051872655.1). Lineage (GTDB taxonomy): Bacteria > Bacillota_I > Bacilli_A > RF39 > UBA660 > CAG-302. The sequence goes on from JBJEEB010000022.1 coordinate 6,230, forward strand.
AATATGTAAGCTATCAGCAGTTGGATCTGTTCCCCAGTAAAATGTTATTGGTTCTCCATTTAATATTTCTTTTAAGTTATCTCCTGCTACATCTTTAATTAGTCCTCTCCAAAGTAAATCTTCATATAAATTCATAATTTTTCCTCCTTCTTTATATAAAAAAGATGATACCAAAAGGACGAACTAGTCGTGGTACCACCTTTATTTACAATATTAATATTGCCTTTATTTGATAACGGTATTATTTACCGATTAAACTCGTAATATGTAATTTCATTATTTTACTTTGTCAATTTCCACCTAACATTAACTCTCTATAAGGTAAGTAAAGTAACTACTTAGTATTAGTCATTGCTTAATAAATTCAATTTGATTATATTATATTTTTTTTATGTTGTCAAATACTTTTTTTCTTTATTTTTCCTTTTTCAAAGTATGCCTTGGCTAAGTTTTTGTTTTTATATGATTTGTCACTAGTTATGTCTACACCAAACCAATCTGGTTCTTTAAAATTAGTGGCTTCTTCTATATCAGTAAATTCAACTTCTACTGTTGATAATCCATCTAATTCATTATGGTAAATGTCTAGTTCTGCAGTTAAACCATTATATAGTGGTATTAGATATCTGTCTTTTTCAATTAAGTGAGTATCTTTCAATGTCTTTTGTGATAATGTGTTAAATTCTTCTCTTGTTATTTGAAATTCTATTTCTGTCCTTTGCATAGGATCATTACCACTAACTTTCACTGTATAGTAGTATTTTGTGATTTCATGTGTTTCTATGCTTCTTATTCTAACTTCTGTGTAATTATCACTATAAATATATCCTTGTATTATTTTTTTACATTGATATCCTTCTAATGATAAATTGGTTGTGTTTACTAAATATTTTTTTTCAATTTCTAAATTTTTCATAAAACCTCCTATTTTTAAATTACGTTTGTCTTTGTTGATGATATTAATATAACATAATTTAATTGAAATTTGTATATGTTTTTTATAAAAATGTATGTAAAGTGTTTAAAATTAATTTAAAATATTGTATGATAAAATTGTGATGTATATGAATTTAATAAGAAATAAATGGAGTAAAGAAGATTACAGAGAATTTATTAATTACTTATTTGAAATTAGAGATATTAAATATAAAGAATTTCATAGTGGTCTAAGTGTGGGTAATAATGTCATTGGTATTAGAACTCCTATTTTGAAAAAGATGGCTAGAGATATTAGTAAGGGTAATTACAGAGAATTTTTAAGTTTACTTAAAGAGAATTATTATGAAGAAGTTACATTATATGGTCTTATTATTTGTAATATTAAGAAAATAGATGAGAGTATAAAATATTTAGATATATATAAAGAAAGAATAAATAATTGGGCAAGTTGTGATTTATTTTGTACTGGATATAAGATAGTTGTTAAGTATAAAGATTATTTTTGGAAGTATATTAATAATAATATTAGTAGTGGTAATTTATGGGTAAGAAGAATGTGTTTTGTACTTATACTTTCTTATTATATAGAAGAAGAATACTTAGAGGATATTTTTAAGTTATGTGATAAATATAATATGAAAGAATATTATGTACAGATGTCAGTAGCATGGCTTATATCTATTTGTTATATAAAGTATAGCAATGTTACTTTAAAATATATTAAAAATAATAAGTTAGATGATTTTACACATAATAAGACTATTCAAAAAATTAGAGAGTCTTATAGGGTAAGTAAGGAAAATAAAGATTATTTAAATACTTTGAAGAGATAATTGATTTATTTAATTAATTATTATATAATATGTTAAGAAATGAGGGATTAATCTATGATAGAGAGACTTGAAGCTACAGAAAAGAGATATAATGAGATAGGGGAAGAACTTTCTAATCCAGAAGTTATATCTGATATTAAGAAAATGACTGCTCTTTCTAAGGAAAGAACTAGTCTAGAGAAGACAGTAGAGGTATATAAGAAATATAAAAAGGTCTTATCTGATATTGAAGAAGCTAAAGAAATGATGCACGATAAAGATATGGCAGATTTTGCTAAAGAAGAGATTAATATTGCTGAAGAAGAAAAGGCTAAATTAGAGAGTGAACTTGAAGTACTTTTAATACCGCATGATCCTAATGATGAAAAGAATGTTATTGTTGAGATTAGGGGAGCTGCTGGTGGGGACGAAGGTAATATTTTCGCTGGTGATTTATTTGATATGTATAGTAAATATGCTGCTCATGAAGGTTGGAAGATAGAGATACTTAATGCGGTTGAAGGTACTGCTGGTGGATATGCTCAGATTGAATTTATGGTAAAGGGTGATTCTGTTTATTCTAAATTAAAATATGAAAGTGGTGCACATAGGGTTCAGAGAGTACCTGCTACTGAAAGTCAGGGAAGGGTACATACAAGTACTGCTACTGTTTTAGTTATGCCTGAAGCTGAAGAATTTGATTTCGAATTAGATGAATCAGAGGTTAGAATAGATATTACTAGGAGTAGTGGATGTGGAGGACAGGGAGTTAATACTACTGACAGTGCTGTTAGACTTACACATATTCCTACAGGTATTATAGTTTATTCACAAACTGAGAGAAGTCAGATCAAGAATAAAGAACTTGCTTTTAAGATACTTAAAACTAGATTATATGATATGAAACTTAAAGAACAAGAGGAAAAAAATGCTGCTGAAAGAAAAGTTAAGATTGGTACTGGAGATAGAAGCGAGAAGATAAGAACATATAACTATCCACAAAATAGAATTACAGATCATAGAATAGGATACACTTCAATGAACTTAGATAGGGTTATGGATGGAGATATGGAAGATTTAATTGAGTCTTTAATTAACGAGGATCAAAAGAAAAAGTTAGAAGGAAATGTTTAGTTATGAAAAAAGGGTGTTTTGTCGCTACAGATTTAGTTTGTTTGGAGTGTGGGAATGTTTTTACTATTTCCAGAAGAGAGAACAGACTGAGAAGTTCTGGTCATATTAAGGATTTATGGTGTCCTAAATGTAAAAATATTACTAAACATTATGAAGTTAGGGATGTTAGTAAGTTTAAATGGGATTCGGAATCTGATAATTAAATAAAGCAATATGTAAAAGATTTATTAATTAATGGTCCTGAGGAAAATTATGAAAGAAAAGATAGAATATTTAAAAAAATACTTAAGAGATAAGGAATTAGATACTGCTATTAAAGAATTAGAAAAGGGCACTCCTGTTCAGTATATAGTGGGTAATGTGAATTTTTATGGATATGATTTTAAAGTTAATAAGAATACTTTGATACCAAGATTTGAAACTGAATTATTAGTTGAAAAGACTTATAATTATATTAAAAAATATTTTGATACTAATAATATTAGAATACTAGATATTGGTACTGGTACAGGGTGTATTGCTATTACTTTAAATAAACTACTTAATTGTGATGTCCACGCTTCTGATATATCTAAAGATGCATTAGAAGTAGCTAAAGAAAATAATAGGATTAATAATGCTAATGTCAATTTTATAGTTAGTGATGTATTTGAAAATATTAATTGTAAATATGATGTTATTATTAGTAATCCTCCTTATATAAGTTATGATGAAGAAATAATGGATATTGTTAAAAATAATGAGCCTCATTTAGCTTTATATGCTCCTGATAATGGGTTATATTTTTATGATAAGATAATTAGAGAAAGTAGTAAATATTTAAAAGATAGATTTATTATGGCTTTTGAGATTGGTTATAAGCAATCAATAGATATTGTCCATATAATAAAAAAATATTATAAAGATATCAACATATCTGTGGAAAAAGATTATAGTGAAAAAATAAGATTTATTTTTATTTGGAAATAAATCTTATTTTTTATTCAGTAGTTGGTTTATTTTCTTCTTGGAATACTGCTTCAAGATCTTTGTAATTGGAATCGGTAGTAGGTTCTGTCCCTTTTAGGTAAAAGAACATTTCTTTATTTTGCGTTTCATCAGTAGCTAAAGTTCCAGTTATTGGGTCTACGAGAACTCCAACTACGTTGCTTGGTATTTCATACCATGATGCTTCTTTTTCTTTAAAGTATGATTCCATAGTATTTATCCATATATTTTTATGATATGAGTATTCACTACTATCTATTTTAGTATTATCATCATAGCCATTCCATACTCCTAGTACAACATTTTTATTATATCCCATTATTAATAAATCAGTATCTGTAGTACCTGATTTGATGGCATATTTATGGGTTATTTCTGGTAGTAGTGATATTAGTGTTGGATAGTTATAATTTATAAAATTTTTATTATATGTACTTGTTAACATTTCATTTAGAATATAAGTAAGACTAGGATTTAATAATAATTCTTTTTCTTCTTTATTTTCATATAAAATATTTCCTTTTGAATCTTCTATTTTTTTTATGAAATGGGGAGTTGTCTTGTATCCTAGACTAGCAAAGCATGAGTAGGCACTAGCCATTTCTATCATACTTATTTCACTAGTACCTAGAGCTAAAGATGGTACTTCAGATAGATTACTTGTAATACCTAATCTTTTAGCGGTATTTATTAAATTATTTTCTCCAAGAAAGAGATGAGTTTTTACGGCATATATATTATCTGAATAGGCAATGGCTGCTGCCATGGATATTGGTCCTTCAGCATATTTATCATTATAGTTTTTTGGACTATATGTTTTTCCTTGAGAAAATGTGAAGGTTGTTTTTTCACTAGTAAATGATGATGATGATGTAAAACCACTTTCTAAAGCTGAATAGTAAAGTATTGGTTTCATAGTAGAACCTACTTGTCTTTTGGCTTTAGTAGCTCTATTATATTGGGATTTATTATAATTATTTCCTCCTATTAGGGCTAATACTCCTCCAGTATTTGGGTCCATCATAATAGCGGCTGTTTCTACTTTTGTTTCGTCATTTATATAACTATATACTGCGTCTTCTAGTGATTTTTGAGCATTTGCATCAAGAGTAGTATATATTTTTAATCCTCCTGTTTTTATCGTGGATGTTGGTACTTCTGTAATGGTATTTAATTCTTCAAGTACTGCGTCTCTAAAATAATTTATGCTTATGTAGTTTGAATTTTCTTTTTTACCTATTATTTTTAATTCTGTATTTAATGCTTCATTATATTCTTTTTCTGTTATTTTTTTATTATTTAGCATTAATTTTAATACTATTTTTTGTCTTTCTTTGGCAAGATTATAGTTTTTTACTGGGGAATAGTTATTTGGAGACTGTGGTATTCCTGCAAGAAGGGATGCTTCTGCTAGTGTTAATTCTGAAGATGATTTTCCAAAGTAATATTTACTTGCCTCTTCAATACCAAATACTCCTCCATAATTTATAGTATTTAAATATCCTTCGAGAATTTCATCTTTAGTATAATGTACTTCTAATTCTACTGCTAGAAGGGCTTCTTCTATTTTTCTTTCCCAAGTTTTATCAAAATTTAAAAATAAATTTCTAGCGTATTGCTGCGTTATTGTAGAGGCTCCTTCACTTTTGTCTCTTTTTACAATATTGGTTACAAAGGCTTTGGCTATTCGTACATAATCAAAACCGATGTGTTTATAGAAATATTTATCTTCAGTACTAATAGTGGCTTCTATTAGATTTTTACTTATTTTATTTAGGGGTACCCATTCATCATTGGTTTGGGATACTAACTTGTTTTCATTGTCATATAGGTAGTATGATTGCGATTTGTTTATTTCCATTTTTGGTGTTAGAAAACAATAGACATATATTCCAATGTTACCTAGAATAAATACTATTATAGGTATTAAAATTATTTTTATTATTTTTTTAGTCTTTTTCTTCATATTATCCCTCATTTTAAGTGTTTTACTTTTGCATTTATTATTATGTTAAAAATTTATTAAAATATGTTGTATTTTTTTTAAAGATATGGTAATATTACACTTGAATGTTTGGAAGTGATATTATTCGTATTAAAATTAAAGGATATTTAAAAAATATTACTGATAATGAAATTTTTGAATTTGAAGAAAAAGGTATTAAAAATAAGGATAAGATTACTTTTAATAATAATAATATAAAATATTCTATTAAGTGTAATAATAGTGAAATTATACTTATTAGAGATGGTGATGATTTTGTTAATACTTTTGTATTTAATAAAAAGAATAGTAATAGTAATTATTTCTTGAAAGAAAATGGTTATGATATGGATATGGAAGTTATTACTAGTAATATGGAAATTAGTGATGAATTAATATATATAGAGTATGAAATTATTAGTACTTCTTGTAAATATGAATTTAAAATAGAAATGAGTGAGATATTATGAGTATAAAAAATAAATTACAGAGTATTATTAAAAATAGTCTTCCTGTTAATTTAGAAGAATCTAGAATAGTTATTGATATTCCTAAAGATAAGAAAAATGGTGATTATTCTACTAATGTGGCTTTTTTGCTTACTAAAGAGTTAAAGAAGAGTCCTATGGATATAGCAAGTGAAATAGTTAATAATATTAATGATGATATGATAGAAAAAGTTGAGGTTGCTAATCCTGGATTTATTAATATATTTTTATCTAAGAAGTTTTTACTTGATAATATTAATGTGATACTTACTGAAGGCAAAAATTATGGTAGAAATAATTTCGGTAATAATGAAAAAATTAATATTGAGTATGTTTCTGCTAATCCTACTGGTACTTTGCATATAGGTCATGGTAGAGGTGCAGTATATGGTGATAATTTATCTAAGTTAATGTCTTTTTGTGGGTATGATGTTACTAGAGAGTATTATATTAATGATGCTGGTAATCAAATGTATAATCTAGGTGTATCAATTAAGGAAAGATATAAAGAAAAATGTGGACTAGACTTTGAACTTCCAGAAAATGGTTATCATGGTAAGGAAATTATATCACTAGCAGAATCTTTATATGATACTTATGGTGATAGTAAGTTAAATGAAGATATAGATTTCTTTAAGAAGGAAGGTCTTGATATTTTACTTGAAGGTATTAAGAAAGATCTTGATGTATTTAGAGTTAATTTTGATATATTTACTAGTGAGCAATCTTTATATGATAGAGGTCTTGTTGATAATACTTTGAATAAACTTAAAGATAGTGGTAAATGTTATATTAGTGAGGATGCTTTATGGCTTAGAACTACTGATTTATATGATGAAAAAGATAGGGTACTTATTAAGAGTGATGGTAATTATACTTATTTACTTCCTGATATAGCTTATCATAGTGATAAGTTAAATAGAGGTTTTGATAGATTAATAGATGTACTTGGTTCTGATCATCATGGATATATTAATAGACTTAGATCTTCATTAGAAATGGTTGGTTATGATTCTAATAAATTAGAAATTAAAATACTTCAAATGGTAAGATTACTTAGAAATGGTGAAGAGGTAAAACTTAGTAAGAGAACTGGTAAAACTATTACTCTTAATGAACTAATTGAAGATGTTGGAGTTAATGCTGCAAGATACTTCTTTGCTTCAAAAAGTTTAGATACTCAGATGGATTTTGATTTGGATTTAGCAGTTAAAAATAGTAATGAAAATCCTATTTACTATATAGAATATGCTAATGCTAGAATTAGTTCTATTCTTAAGAATAAAACTATAGAAAAAGTAGATAATTATAGTACTATGAATAATGAGACTGCATATATTATTTTGAATAAACTATTAGAGTTTGAAGACGTATTAGTTAATGCTGCTTCAAGAGAATTACCTCATATGGTAGCTAATTATTTATACGAACTTGCTAGTTTATTTCATAGTTATTATTCTAAAGAAAAGATTATTACTGAAGATATAGAATATACTAAAGAGAGATTGGCATTTATTAAGGCAATTAAGATTGTTATGAATAATGCTGCTGATATATTAGGTCTAATACTTAGAGAGGAAATGTAGGAGGAATAAAATATGCTTAGTAAAATGAGTAAAGAACAATTAGAACTTCTTTCTTATACTAAAATAGCAGAGATGTATTTGAAGGAAAATAAAAAGACAATGAATACTGCTGATTTATTTAAAGAGGTATGTAAATTATTGGAGTTAGATGAAAGTGAATATGAGGAAAAAATTGCTGATTTCTTTGAGTCTTTAACTACTTCTAAAGAATTTATATTACTTAGTGATGGTAATTGGGATTTAAGAATTAATCATAGTGTTAAAATTGATATGGATGATATCTATGATGAATCTGATACTGAAGATGAAATATCTGAAGAAGATGATGATGCTGAGATGAGTGAAGAGGATAACTATGAAGATGATAGTTATGATAAAGATATTGATGATTCTGATTTAGTAGATGATGATTATAGTGATTTATCAATAGTAGATGAAGAAGAACTAGATAGTGATAACTAGTTCTTTTTATCATTATAGTATAATAAAATTTTGGTCTTATATTGTTAAATATTTTTTAATAATATTGCAAAAATTTAATACTTATGATATTATTCTATATGTAAGGTAAGAAAATTGATTAAGTAATTATGAATTTAAAAAATAATAAATAGTAAAGAAAGAAGGTGACCCTCTTATGAAAACAGAAAATATTTTTGTTAACTCTAAGTTAATTAGGGGGGGGGGTTATAATTCTTATAAAATAATAAATAATGGTAATAATAAGACTATGAAGTAGACTAATAGAAATATTAGTATTTTTTGATAGTCTTTTTTGTATGTAGAAAAGAGGTATTTCATGAATAAAAATAAAGCAAAAATATTTATGATAATTTCAATAAGTCTACTAGTAATATGTATAATAGGTAGTACTTATGCATTATATAGAGGTATTATATCAAAAAATTTAGAGGTAAATACGATAACACATGGTCTTGATTATTATATTAACTATGTCAAAGGTAGTGATATAACATCAGCTACATTAAATCCAAGTACTGATTATACTGGTGGTAGTAGCAGCAATATAGAATTTTGGAAGAAAGATGATACTTATGATATATATGGTAAAATAGAGTTAACAATTAATACTATAGGTACTAACTTAAGTAATAGCTCTGCTCTTAAATATTCAGTAGTAAATAATAATGAAGTATTAAGTTCAGGTTCTTTAAAAGGAGTAACCGCTGGTTCTAAAGTAACTGTTTTAGAAAATTTATATTTAAAAACAACAGAGCAAATATATACAGTATATATTTGGCTAGATAACAATGAAGAACTAGGAGATATATCAAATGAATCACTTAGTATATCAGTTGATTGCACTGCATCAATAATTCCTATATCTGCAGCACAAAAAATTATAAATTTATATACTAATGCTTCAAAGTCTACTGTAACAAATAATAGTATTACATATAATATAGCACCATCTGTATCACTTATGAATGATAGACTAGGTGGAACTACAGAAGACTTGGATGGCGGTAATATAAGATATTATGGAGCTAATCCTAATAACTACATTTATTTTAATTGTTCTGACTATAGTAATCAAACATCTGATACATGTGAACTATGGAGAATAATAGGAGTATTTGATGGTAAATTAAAATTAATTAGAAATGAAAGTATAGGTTTTTATTCTTGGGATAATAAAGATACAACAACTGGAGCAGAAACAGATTATGGTAAAAATGACTGGACAACAGCAAGATTAATGAAACTATTAAATTCAAATGATTATTATGCTATAGATTCAAATGATAATGGTTATGGACAAAGTCTATATTATAATTCAGAAAGTGGTACTTGCTTTGTTGGTCAAAATAATGCTACTGTGTCATGTGATTTTACAAGTACTGGAATAAAAAATAACACGACGAGAAACATGATTGCGGAAGTTACATGGAATATAGGAGGAATTAAAACTTCATTATATTCAGACCAAATATATGGATATGAAAGAGGAACCACAGTATATTCTGAAAGACCAACAACATGGATTGGAAAGATAGCAATAGCATATCCAAGTGATTATGGTTATGCTGCAGATTTTAGTAGTTGCAAACAAACATTAAATAATTATAATAACTCGAACTGTACAAGTAATAACTGGCTATTTTATGATGAATTTTTTTTGTTGTTAAGTAGTTCCATTAATTATTCAGATCGTAGTGCTTATCTTAATAAACAAGGTTATCTTACTGGTTCCTACAATCATGGTGATAATGCTGTTTTTCCTACTCTTTATATAAATTCTGATATTATTATAGGAATTGGTAATGGAACATCAAGTAGTCCATATCAATTAAAATATAATTAAGGGAGATACTAAGATATCTTTCTTTTTATCTGTAATTATATAGGTTAAGAATAATGACTGTGAATATGATAGATATGTAGATATATTATTTTTAGACTATACTTAGGCTAAAAATAACACTCTAAGATTATAAGCTTAGAGTGAATATAAATAACAAGTTCTTTTTTATACTTCTTTTACATAGAATTATGTGGAGGAATAGTATATGAAGAAAAAGATTAAGATAGGTATACCTAGAGCATTTTTGTATTATCGTAATTATATATTATGGAAGAATTTTTTTGAAATAATAGGATGTAATATAGTACTTAGTCCTAATACTGATAGTGATATTGTTAAAGTTGGCAGTAAGTTATCAGTAGATGAATCTTGTCTACCTAGTAAGATATATTTAGGGCATATTAATTATTTAATTGATAAGTGTGATTATGTATTAATAACTAGAATATATAGTTATGGTAGAAAGAAAAGAGTATGTGTAAAATTTAATGGTATTTATGATGTAGTTAATAATATATTTCCTAATATTAATATATTAGATTATAATATTGATAATTTAAAATTTAAATATGAGTTATTTGGATTTATTAAGATGGGATTAAAATTAAATAGGAATATATTTAGAATTATTTATGCTTATATTATTGGTAAGATAAAGGAATATAAATATAATAAGACTCTTATACTTAAACAGGATAAGGTAATGAGAAGTAATAAATTAAAGGTATTAATTGTATCGCATCCTTATATTGTATATGATAAGTATTTATCTAGTAATATTATTAATTATTTAAAAGATGAAGATATAGATATATTGTATTCTGATCGTATGGATAGAAAGGAATCTATTTATTATGCTGAAGAGGAATCTAATACTTTGTATTTTTTATATTCTAAGGAGAATATAGGTAGTGCTTTTTATTATAAAGATTTAGTAGATGGTATTATATTTTTATCTTCTTTTCCATGTGGAGTGGATTCTTTAGTTAATGAACTTGTTATTAGGAAAATTGATAATGTTCCTTGTATTAATATTATATTAGACGATAGTACTTCTACTGGAGGATTATATACTAGATTAGAGAGTTTTGTTGATATTATAAAGGCAAGGCATAATAATGGATAGGATAGTATCATTTCCTCATTTGGGTAATTATTATATAGTATTTAATTATTTTCTTACTAAAGCATTAAAATGCAAAGTTATTATTCCTCCTGGTACTACTAGAAAGACAATAGAACTTGGTAGTAAGTATTCTCCTGATTTTGTATGTGTTCCTTTTAAATATAATTTAGGTAATTATATTGAAGCACTAGATATGGGAGCTAATACACTTATTCAGGGTGGTGGTGGATGTAGATATGGTTATTATGGTGAATTACAAGAAAAAATATTAAGAGACTTAGGTTATGATTTTGAATTCTATAATTTAATTTATGATAATCATATTTCTTTAAAGAAAGGATATAAGTTTTGTCGTAAGATAAATAAAAGATGTAATATATTTAGTCTTATATATTATCTTATAAATAGTTTATTTATGATTATATTTATTGATAAAATAGAGAGATATATTAGACTTAATATGGGTTTTGAAGAGACAAATGGTGAATTTGAACGATTAGAGAAAGAATATTTTGATAGTTTTAAAAATAATGGTATACTTAAAAATATTATTATGTATTATAGATATAAGAAAAAGTTTAGAAATATTAAAATAAATAAACCTAATAATCCTTTAAAGGTTAGGATAGTTGGCGAATTATTTTCTTTAATTGATTCAAATACTTCATTTAATGTAGAAAAAAAACTAATTAAAATGGGAGTAGAGGTATACAGGGATACTGATCTTACGTATCTTCTTATTACTAAGAGATTTATACTTGGCAATATGATTAGGAAGGGTAAGAAGTATATTAAATATCATTTAGGAGCGGATGGAACCGCTAGTGTTGTAAGGAGTATGGATTCTCTTGATATGGATGGTATACTTCACTTAAAGAGTTTTGGTTGCACACCTGAGATATCGGCGATGAGTATTTTACCAAAAATATCTAATGAATATAAAATACCTATCTTGTATTTTAGTTTTGATGCTGAAGATAATGAAGTTGGAGTTGATACTAGATTAGAAGCTTTTTATGATATGATAAAAGGAAGAAAGGATAATTAATTTCTTTCTTTTTTAAATTTAATATAAAATTATATAAAATTATTTGTATCTTAAAAAATATATGATATAATGTTATTGGATAAGAAGGTGTTTAAATGAGTATAGTGATATTTCTTTTGCTTATAAGTATTTGTTTAGGACTTATATATTTAGTGCATAAATATTTAGGTAAGAGCGAATTTTATATATTAGCTATTATTTATTCGATATTATCTTTTATTATGTCTTTTAAATTAGTTAATATATTTGGAGTGGATATTAATCTTAGTATTATATTTTCTTCTGGATTATTAGTTATATTATACTATTTTATTAATAGATATGGTAAGGGTGAGGATAAAAAACTTATTACTACGATAGGTATTAGTACAATATTATTTGGTATTATACTTATTTTAAATACTATTATAGTTCCTTCTCTTAGTGATAAGAATTCTATTATATATCAAAGTTTGATATTTGATAATATTCCAATACTTATATTATATCCTATATCTTTAATTGGTACTTTAATATTTAGTAGTTATATTTTTAATGAACTAAAAAAAGAAGATAGTTATAGATTAGTTAAGACTTTACTTACAGTAGTGGGAATTGTCTTTGCGGATGTATTTATATTTATATATTTTAGTTATGCTTTTATTATTAAATTTGATACTTCTATAATGATAGCTTTAGGTAATTATTTATTTAAGACTATTATAACTATAATGTATATTCTTATTATTAATAAAATATTTGATGTAAAGAAGGTGAAATAATGAATTATATTATTTTAGGTATTCAAATATTTCTTACTTTCTTTTTAATATTTTTGTCATATAAACTGGGTAAGAAAGATGGTTTATATTTAGCTATAGCTTTATTTAGTTCTATTATTTGTATAATGTTATTTAAGATGATTAATGTATTAGATTTTGATATTAATATGGGTATTCCTTTTATAGTGGGAATTCTTATTCTTAATAATATTATTATTCATAGATATGGATTTGATGAATTGAAAAGAATTATGTATACTTTTGGTATATCTTATATTCTTACTTATATTGTTATTATGGTTACCACTATGATTGTATCTAGTGAGTATAATTTAATTAGTAATAATAATTATGATATTTTATTTGGATATGATTTATATAATATTAGATATTTTGTGGGTGGGTTATTATCTATTGGTATGATTATTTGGATGGGTAGTAATGTTTATGATAGTATTAGAAAAAATAAGAATAGTGTGATATTTAATAATATTGGTTCAATACTTGTTGTTTTATTTGTAGAAAGTATTATTTTTGTTACTATATCACATGTTGGTAATTATACTTTGGTAGAACTATTTGGTATGGTAGTTAATAGATATTTGATTGAAGTTGTTATTGGAATTCTTGGTTTAATACCAATATATTTACTTGTTAGAAGAAAAGAGAAGTAGGTGAAGAAAGATGAGAACAAGAAAACAGGAATTAGTTAGTGATGATTTAAAACCTTTTGTATGTGGTATTATTAAAGAATACAGAGAAAGGTATAATTATTCTTTAGAGGATTTAGCTAGAGCATTAAATTATAAAAAAAATAGACAAACGCTACATAAATATGAAACTGGTACTCTTAATATTCCATATGAAATCTTCTTTGATATAGCTAGTATTTTTAATATTAGTTCAGATGTTATTAAAGATATTCCTATGACTAGGGAAGAGGAAGAAATATTTGAAAAGAAAATGATAAAGAATTATGTTAATACTTTTAATGGTAATAAGAATGTTACTTCACGAGGTGAAAAAATTATTAATACATATAAAAATGCTTCTTATGAACCTGTTAGTAAACAATGTGCTTTATCTATTAAATTGTTAGATGATTCAATGGCTCCGATATACTTAAAAGGAGATAGAGTATTTTTTAGAAAGAAAGATAATTATAATAATGGTGATGATATTGTTATAGCAGTTAAGGGTAATACTTTATCTGTTAGAAGGATATATAAAAGTCAAAAAGCTATTATTTTACAAGCTATGAATCCTAAGTATCAAACTATTGTTGTTAATGTTTTTTCAGAGGATATGATACTTGGTAAAGTTGAAACTATGAGTAGAGAAATAAGATAATATAAAAAGACTTCAATTTGAAGTCTTTTATTAATTAAAATTAGTTTAGAGCGTCTTTTAATTTGCTTCCAGCTTTGAATCCTGGAACAACTCTAGCAGCAATTTTAACTGTTTCACCAGTTTGTGGGTTTCTTCCTTCTCTTGCATCTCTCTTTTTAGCAGTGAAAGTTCCAAAACCTACTAGTGTTACTTTACCATCTTCTTTAAGACCTTTAGTAACTCCTTCAACCATTGCGTCTAATGCTCTTCCAGCATCAGCTTTTGTTAAATCAGCTTTTTCAGCCATAAATTCTACTAATTCTGCTTTTGTCATTTTTTATTACCTCCATTTTGTAGTGTAAACATACTATGTTTACTACATTAAAGATACCATATAATTACAATAAAATCAAGGGTTTTATTGTAAAATAAATAATTATTTGCTAAAGTTAACTTCTTGTATACTGATATGTAAACAAAGTAATGTTATACTTTACATTATTATGTTAATAATAATAATATATTATTGTAAGTTTTTATTTGTTATGCTATAATAATGTTGATTTTGAGGAGGAATAGGATATGAAATTTAAGACAAGAAAAGATATTTTGTTTATTATATCTTATATTGCTATTATTATATTTGCACTAGTCAATTTTGATAAGATTATAACAGCATTTAGTTATGTTTTGAATATATTATCACCATTTATTATTGGGGCTTTATTGGCATTTGTATTAAATGTATTGATAAAATTTATTGAAACAAAGATATTTGGTAAGATTAAAGAAGGAAAAGTATGGAAAAAAATTAAAAGACCTATTAGTATTACTGTTAGCTTAATACTTGTTGGACTTATTATTTATTTTGTTATGAATTTACTTATTCCACAACTTAGGAATTCTGTTTCTTTGCTTACCGATACTTTACCAGAATATAAAGAAGATATTATTAATATTCTAGAAAAATTTGATGTAGAAGAGACTACTGTTGCTAAGGTTGGTGAATATTTAGATAATTTTACTAAAGTTATTACTGATTATATAAAAGGAAATTCTAAGGATGTTTTATCTATTACGACAGAAGTTGCTACTTCAATTATTAGTATTGTTAGTAAAGGAATTATTTCAATTGTATTTGCTATATATATTATAGCTCAGAAAGAGACTTTGAAAAGACAAGTGGATAAACTTATGAATGCTTATTTAAAACCAAAAGTTAGTAATAAAATTAGAGATATAGCAATTATGTCTAATAAAACTTTTTCTAACTTTGTTACAGGACAATGTTTAGAGGCTATTATATTTGGTTTATTATGTTTCTTTGGTATGTTAATACTTAGACTTCCATATGCTTCAACTATATCTGTAGTACTTGGCTTTACTGCTTTAATACCTGTTTTTGGTGCAATAATTGGTACTATTTTAGGTGCATTCTTGATTCTTATGGTTAGCCCTGTTAAGGCAATTATATTTGTTGTATTTGTAATTGTTTTACAGCAGTTAGAGGGCAATCTTATTTATCCTAAAATAGTTGGTAAATCTATTGGACTTCCTGGTATGTGGGTATTGTTTTCTGTAACTATTGGTGCTAGTATTGCTGGCATATGGGGAATGCTTATTGCTACACCACTATTTTCAGTGCTTTATTCAATTTTTTCAAAAACAGTAAATGATAGAATTAATAAAAATAAAGTTGCAATTAAGGTGGAAGAAAAGAATGATAAATTAGAAGAAAAAAAGGCTTAATCTTTTTAAGTCTTTTTTATATTACTATGGCTATCATGTTTGATGAACCTTTATTTATTATCTTGGTTAGTGTTTGACATAGTTTAAATCTTATATTATCTGGCATCATTGATAGTTTGGCTTGAATACCTTCTTGAACTATGACATCTAAACTTCTTCCAAATATTTCACTTTTCCAAATTCCATTTTCATTTTCATTTTTAGTTAAATAATCTATTAATTCTTTGCTTTGTAATTCGCTTCCGATAATTGGTTCAAATGTACTTTCTACATCTACTTTTATCATATGTATAGATGATGCTTTGGCTTTTAGTTTTATTCCATATCTTGAACCTTGTTTTATTATTTCAGGTGGATCTAATTTCATGTCTTCAAGAGTTGGAGAAGCTATTCCATATCCTGTTTGTTTAACCATTTTTAATGCACTTTTTATTTGATCATATTCTCTTTTTGCTACATTTAATTCTTGGAATAGTGATAGTAAATCTGCTTTTGTTCCTACTGTTACTCCTATTGTATCTTTTAGTACTTGACTATATAATCCTGCTGGTGCTTCTAGATTTATGGTAACTTCACCTGTAGAAGGATCTACTTCAGATATATATGATTTGGAAATATATTCTGACTCAGTGAAACTAGTATTTATTTTATTTATGTCTTTTAGTTTGTTTACTTCAATTACTGCTTCTTTTATTTTGGAAATATATTCTTGTTTTAAGTAATGATCTGGATTTAGGACTGCTATCCATTCGGGCATATTTACTTTTATTTGTTCAATTGGAAATTCATATAGGGCTTCTTTTAGGATATTATACATATCTTTTTCTTGCATTGATTCAATGTTTATTGGAAGTACTGGTACTTTGTATTCTTCTCTCATTTTTTCTGATAGTCTTTCTGTATCGGGAAGCATTGGATGTGTTGAATTTAATAGAACGATGTATGGTTTACCTATGGCAGTTAATTCTTCAATAACTGTTTTTTCAGCTTCAAGATATTCACTTCTTGGTATTTCACCAATTGAACCATCAGTAGTTACTACTATTCCAATAGTAGAATGATCTTTTATTACTTTTTCTGTTCCTATTTCTGCTGCTTCAACAAATGGTATTGGTTCTTGATACCAAGGTGTCATAACTAGTCTTGGACCATTTTCATCTTCATATCCTTTTGCTGCGGGTATTACATAACCTACACAGTCTATCATTCTTATATTAGCAGTAAAATCTTCTACTTGTATTTTAGTAGCAGTTGCAGGAACAAATTTTGGTTCTGTTGTCATAATTGTTTTACCTGCTGCTGCTTGTGGTAATTCATCTAAGCATCTTTTTCTTTCATATTCATCTTGAATATTTGGAATAATTAGATTTTCCATGAATTTTCTAATAAAAGTTGATTTACCAGTACGAACTGCTCCAACTACTCCTAGATATATGTCTCCTCCTGATCTTTTACCAATACTTTTTATAACTTCTATTTTTTCCATTTACATACCTCTTTTCTTTTTATCACTAAATATTATGTCTAATAAAATTAAATATAACTAAAAAAAGAAAGTTAATGCTTTCTTTTAAATACTTCTTTAAGAAAGTAGTTATATAAGTTTTCAGTATTATTTAGATCTTCTGGATGAAATTGTACTCCAAGAAGAAAATGCTTGTCATCAATATATTCTATGGCTTCAATAATATTATCTTCTGATGTGGCACTTACTATGAATGGTTTTTTTACTTTGTCTAAAGCATATAGATGTCTTGTATTTACTTCAAGTTTAGGACCAAATATTTTATATAGTGTGGTATTTTCTTTTATATTTATAGTGTGTTTTTTATCTTTATTGTAATGATTATTTATTTTTATTAAATCGTCTTCATTGGTACTATTATTACTATATAATCCTAATATTTGATGTCCCATACATATTCCAAGAATTGGGATATTATTATTATAGCAATAATCTACTATTTGAAAATGATATGGATATATATCTATTCCTCCTTGGATTATTATGCCATCACATAGTTTTAATACTTCTGTATCGATAGGGTTATTATCATAGTTAAGAATGGCTATATAGTTACATTTATTATGAATATATTTAAGATTGTTTTTGGTTACAACTTGAATATTGATGTTATTTAGTATTTCATCTCTTGCTATTATTCCGATAGTTATATTATTCATTAAATCATTTTATCTAAGTTATTTGGTATTTTATCGTTTAATATTGTCTCAATTATTTTTTGCTCTTTTTCCTTAGATACCTCTCTTCCTGTCATTTTTGATAGGTCTTGTATTACTTCTTTTAATACTTTTTCATCTTTCATATTACTTTTTTGTAATTTATCTGCTAGATCTAAGATAGTATTTTTATCTACATTTGTTTTCTTTTCTACTCTTTTAAAGAAATTATCTGAAAAATTCATTAAAAAACCTCCTAACATATTGTATGTTAAAAGGTAAAATAAGTTAATTAATCATTTTTATTCTTATATTCTAGGATGATTGGTGTTCCTTCAAAATCAAAGTTCTCTCTTAATTTATTTTCTAAGTATCTTTCGTATGAAAAATGGATTAGTTTATTACTATTTACAAATAGTGTGAATTTTGGAGGAGCTATTCCTGTTTGCTGAGCAAATTTTATCTTTAATCTCTTTCCTTTGTATGATGGTGGAGATTTTAGCATTACTGCATCTCTTATTACATCATTTAAAATACTTGTCTTTATTTCTTTATGGGAGTTTTCATATACTTTGTCTATTTCTGGCATTATGGTAAATATTCTTTTTTTTGTTAATGCTGATACAAATACAATTGGAGCATATGATAAAAATTTGAATTCTGCTCGTACTAACTTGGTAAATGTACTAATATCATTTTTATCTGTTACAGTATCCCATTTGTTTACTACTATTATTAGTGGTTTTCCTTCTTCAAGTGCATAACTTGCAATGTGTTTATCATGTTCAATTATTCCTTCTTCAGCATTAATAACTAGTAAGCAAACATCACTTCTTTCAATAGCTTTCATTGATCTTAGTACTGAGTATTTTTCTATTTTTTCAAATATTTTACCACTTTTTCTAATGCCAGCAGTATCTATAGCAACGTATTTCTTTTTGTTATAGGTGAATTCTGTATCAATGGCATCTCTTGTGGTACCTGCAATTGGAGAAACTATTACTTTTTCTTCATTTAGTAGGGCATTAACTAAACTACTTTTTCCAACATTAGGTCTTCCTATTAAACAGAATTTTATTTTATCATCAACTGGTTCTTCTTCATTATAGTTAGTATTAAAGTTTTCAGTTATTTTATCTAATAAGTCACTTAAGCCTAGAGAATGTTCTCCGCTTATTGGCATTACATCTTCAAATCCTAATTCATAATAGTTGTAGATATTTTCTTCTCTTTTAATATTGTCTAATTTATTTACTGCCACTATTACTTTTTTACCTGATTTCATTAGAATGTCTCTAATTATATAATCATTTTGGTTTAATTCTTCTAGTCCATCTACTACAAAGATAATTATATCCGCTTCTTCTATAGCTATATTTGCCTGAATAATTATTTCATTGTTGAAGTCTTCATTTGATACATCTATTCCTCCAGTGTCAATTAAGTGAAATTTATAGTTGTTATAATATACAGTTCCATATATTCTATCTCTAGTTACACCGGGAGTGTCTTCAATTATAGATACTTTTTTACCAATTAATTTATTAAATATTGTTGATTTACCGACATTAGGTCTTCCTACTATTGCTACAGTTGGTATTTTCATGTGGCATCACCTCTTCTTTAGTATTATAGCAGAAAATAAAAAAAAATACTATATATTTATTTTTATTCCTTCTGTTATTATCTTTTCATAGTCTTCATATATTATTTCTGATGCTTCTAGTAAATTTAGGTAATCTTTTTTGTCTATTTCATTTTTTAGTTCTAAATAGTAATTATTTTTATAATAATAAATATTTTTATTTTTGATTTTGTTTATATAAAAATATTCTGTTTTATAAAGAAAAATTGAATTTGTATGGATATGTATTTTTACTTCATATTCATTATTTATGTTAAACATACTCATGTAATGTTTTAATGTAATAATTGTTCCATACATAGGTTCTTCATAGACATCTAATATTAGGATTGGATTTAATTTTTCTTTCTTTGCTATTTTTTTGAATATTTTTTTGGTTATTTCTTCTAAAGAATCTTTGTTATATATGTTTATTTTTTTATTAGGCAATTTTATTTGATAAGTTATATTATCTAATTTATTTATAATCATTTAACACTTCCATAGTAGTTTATGAAAAAAGATGAAAAAGGAAACTTTAATATATATATTTTCCAATTTCATCATATATTTCATTTTTACCAGTTTTAGTTACACTTGAGAATAAAATTAAATCTTGTTCATTTTGAATATTTAATTCTTTCATTATTATCTGTTTATTTTTTGTATGATTATTTTTTGATACTTTATCTACTTTAGTACATACTATTGTTACTGGTATGTTGTAGAATTTTAAATAGTCATACATCATTATGTCATCATTAGTTGGTTTATGTCTAAAATCAATAAGTAAGAATACCATTTGTAGATTGTCTCTTGATTTTAAATAACTTTCCATAATTAATCCAAATTTTTGCTTAAGAGAATTTCTAACTTTGGCAAATCCATATCCTGGAGCGTCTACTAGATAAAATTCATCATTTACTTTATAGAAGTTTAATGTTTGAGTTTTACCAGGAGTAGCTGATGTTCTTGCAAAGTTTTTTCTATTTATAATAGTATTAATAAAACTACTTTTACCAACATTACTTCTTCCTACGAGTAAAAATTCTTTTAGTTTGTCAGTAGGGTACTGACTTTCTCTTACGGCAGATATTATTAGTTCTATGGTATTTATTTTCATTTCTCTCACCGCATTCATTGTATCATAATATATTTAAAAAAGCAAATTATGTTTTTAACTAGGAGATTTTAGCAGAAAGATGTTGTTTATTTATAATTATTGTATTTTTAGTAAGTTTAATGTACAATATTAATGAGTGAGTGGAAGGAGATAGTTATGGAGTGTAAAAACTGTGGTAAAAGTATAAAGGACGATACTTTTAAATGTCCTTATTGTAATAAGGTGAATTCGATTCCCAATTGGTTAATTGTTTTGCTGGTTATATTTGGTGCTTTTATGTTGATATTGCTAGTTTGCAGTGGTGAAGGTGATAATGATGCTGAGGAAAGAAAATTTGAATATAAAGCTAATATCAAAAATGATGATACTACTATTAAGGAAGAAGAAAGTAGTGTAGATGCAGAAAAAGTAGAGGCTGATAGTAGTGTGGGTTATTCAAAAAGCAGTGAAGATAAAGAATCAACAAAAAATTCGCAATCGAATTCTAAAACTGCTGATAATGGTAGTAAACAAAATGAAAACAATAATAATTCTTCTACTGATGATAGTTCAAAAAATACGGACAGTACTTTGTCTTTGGGTAAGAAAAACGCTCTCGTGCAGGCTAAATCATATTTGAGATCAAGTTCATTTTCATATGAAGGGTTAAAAGGACAATTAATTTATCATGGTTATTCTGATGAGGAGGCAACATATGGAGTAGATAATTGTGGTGCTGATTGGAATGAGCAAGCAATTAAAAAAGCTAAGTCCTATTTGGATTCAAGCTCATTTTCGTATGAAGGTTTGATAAGTCAATTAGAATATGAAAAGTTTACAAGTAGTCAGGCGACATATGGAGTAGATAATTGTGGTGCTGATTGGAATGAGCAAGCAATTAAAAAAGCTAAGTCCTATTTGAATTCAAGTTCATTTTCGTATGAAGGTTTGATAAGTCAATTAGAATATGAAAAATTTACAAATAGTCAGGCAATATATGGAGTAGATAATTGTGGTGCCGATTGGTATGAACAGGCGGTTAAAAAAGCTGAATCGTATTTGAACTTTCGTGCATTTTCTAGAGGGGAACTTATTCATCAATTGGAATATGAAAAGTTTACACATGAACAGGCGGTTTATGGCGCAGAGCAAAATGGTTTATAAATAAGAGAATGATAATAAAATATTATTCTTTTTTTTGAGAAATATTGTTGAAGATAGATGTATTATTATCATATAACGTTATTAACTTGCAATAAATAAAAGAAGACTTATCGTCTTCGATCATTTGATATTATTACCATTCTTAATATTTGAAGTAATGTACTTAGTACTGAAGCTACATAAGTGAAAGCTGCGGCGATTAACATGTTTTTAGCACTACTTTTTTCATCACTGCTTAGAATTTCTTCTTTTTCTAGTTCTTTTAAGGCTCTTTTTGAGGCATTAAATTCTACCGGTAATGTTATGATTTGAAATAGTAGCATAGCAAGCAAAAGTATTATTCCTGCTTCTAGAAGTTTAGCTCTACCAAATATTAAACCTATTAGTAGAACAATATAACCAATTCTAGTACATATATTTACAAATGGTACGATGGCACTTCTTATTCTCATAGGAAGATATTTGTTTTTGTCTTGAATTGCATGTCCACATTCATGAGCTGCTACTGCTGCTGATGCTATACTAGAACCATGATATATATCTGTAGATAGTTTTATTACTTTTCTTTTAGGATCATAGTGATCTGTTAAGTTACCTTTGGTCTCTAATATCATTACATCTTCAAGATTATTATTATCTAATATTTTTCTAGCAGTATCATATCCAGTATTATCTTTATTATTTAGTATTTTTTTATATTTACTATATGAAGATGATACTAGTATTTGGGCAGTAATTGTTATTAAAAATGATACTAAATAAATTATGTCACTATAATATATTTTATCCATATTTTCCTCCTAAAGAATATTTTCTTTTATTAATTTTTCTCTTAAATTGTCTGCTTTAGCATAGTCTTTTTCTTCTCTTGCATTTATCCAATTATTGTATGTTTCTTTTTGTTCATATGTAAATTCTGGCATAGAATATTTTAAACCTAATATTTTAGTTATAGTTAATATTTTATTGGTTAGTAACAAAATATTTTTTCCTTTATTTCTAATTTCTTGATTTAATTCTTTTACTAGGGATAAAAGTAATGTAATAACATTAGGGGTATTAAAGTCATCATTCATATATTCTTCAAAAGTATTATCTTTTTCTTCTTTAATTTGGTGTATATTGTTAATATTTAATTCTAAATTTGCATTTTTTAATACTGTGTT
Organism: Bacilli bacterium; assembly: GCA_051872655.1. Lineage (GTDB taxonomy): Bacteria > Bacillota_I > Bacilli_A > RF39 > UBA660 > CAG-302. Next base: position 29,736 of record JBJEEB010000022.1, read on the forward strand.
TATTTTATTATCAATATTAGTTGCTTCTTCAAATACTTTATCGGTTAAATTTAAGGGCTGTCTGTAATGAGTACTTAGGAAAGCTAATTTAATTACATTGGCTGGGTGTTCTTTGATGAAATCTTTGGCAAGAATAAAATTATTTAAACTTTTACTCATTTTTTCGTTATTAATATTTATATGTCCATTGTGCATCCAATAATTTGCTATGTGATTATTATTTTCTGCTACACTTTGAGCAATTTCATTTTCATGATGTGGGAATTTTAAATCTACTCCTCCAGCATGAATATCTATTTTACTTCCAAATAGTTTATTAATCATAACAACACATTCTGTATGCCATCCTGGTATTCCTTCTCCCCATGGACTATTAAATCTTTCACCTTCAGTAGTTTTTCTCCATAGAGCAAAGTCTAGAGGTTTTTCTTTTTTATTATCTATGTCTACTCTTGATCCGGAAATCAGTTCATCAATTCCTTGATTAGATAGTATGCCATAGTCTTTTATTTTTGAAACTCTGAAATAAACATCTCCATCCACTACATAGGCATAATCTTTTTCAATTAATTTATTTATAAAGTTAAAAATATCTTCTAGATAATTTATTACTCTAGGTCTATAATCAATAGTGGAGCAGTTATAATTTTTTAAGTCTTCTTCATAAGCTTTAATAAATTTATCTGCAACTTCTCTTTCAGTAATAGATAGTTCTTTAGCAGCTTTAGTTATTTTAGGATTTATATCGGTATAATTTGAAGCATATTTTACGTCATAGCCTAAATATTTTAAATAGTTATATACCATATCGAAAGTTATTACTGGTCTCATATTTCCTATATGAACGTAGTTGTAGACTGTTGGTCCACAAACATACATGGTAACTTTTCCTTCTTCGATTGGTTTGAATTCTTCAATTTGATCTGTAAGTGAATTATATATTTTCATTTTGGCCTCCTTAATTATTATAGTTTAAAACTATGGTAAAAATATGTGAAAACATTTCTTAATTTATTATATCATTAATTTTTGATATTAGAAATAAAAATTATAAGAAAAAGTAGGATTAACCTACCTTTAGTATAAAATATGAAAGTAAAATTGATAAAATTGTTATGGTTTCTAATATGATAGTTGTTATAATAATGTTTATATAGCCATTAGGCTTTTTTCTTATTAGTGTTTTAGGTTTTTTCTTTTCTGGAACGGCATAGTTATTAGTTTTATTTATAGTGCTTTTAGAGTCTTTTTTTTTGATACCTAGTAATTTTTTTTGTCCTTTTTCCATAGTAGAAAATAGTTCTAAGAAATGTTTACTTTCTTTTAAATATGTACTTAGATCACCATGGTTTTTATTTTGATTCATTTTATTAGAGAAAGTACTATATAAAAAATTACTTACTCTGTTAAATGATATTTCTACTATTCTTTTTTCTCCTATTGGTTTACTTCTTTTTGCCTTTAATATTGTATCTAAGTCTAAAATAAACTGCTTTACTTTTTCTTCGGATTGATAATTTGATAATTCAGTTATTAACCCTTTTAAATCGCTATGGAAATACAAATCTAACATTTTTTGCTTGCCGATAATGAACTCAGTAATTTCAGAAACTGCTTTATGGTAGTAATAACCAACTGTCTCTTGTGTTTCCTTACAAAAATATCTTTGAGATATTAAATCTGTGTAACCTTCATTAATTCCATCACCAATACTACTTGATTGGGCAAATCCTGAAGCTAAAATATTTTTGTATTTATAACCAGAAGCTGCATGCATTAACTCGTGACTTATTATTTGCCTTTTAAGTGCATTATTTTTTTGTGGATTAGTGTCAAGAAATGATAATTTATTTATTCGAATACTGTGATCTGATGGGAAATATATGCCACTTGTTCCAATAAAATATTGCTTAATACTATTCATATAGCTTGATTTATCAATCATGCTTGTTAAATTTTTTTTTATTATTTGCATACTTTCTGGTGAAATGTCGAAACTTAATTTCGTTAATCCTTCATAAATTAAGTCTTCTAATTCTTTTTGCATTGGATTTGTTTTTTCTTTTCTGATTGTTTTTAAGGCATCTGTTTCATAAATAACTTTGCAGTTTTCCACTTTATTTTCTTTTTTTAGTTTATAACCTATTGCAAGTTTGCCTGATACTATTGCTGCACTATATGCTATTACTGTACTATATAAAGATGTAATAACATATGGATTTTTTGTTATTTCTTGAATTGATTTTATTATTTCTTCACTGCTCATATTTATGCTCCTTCTAGTGTAATTTTAGCATAGATTTTATTAAAAGAAAATACCTATTTAAATATATTAAATGGGTATCTATTAGGTAAATCTAAATTAAATGTTAGTTTTTCTTTAGTAGTTGGATGATTAAATGTTATTGAAGAAGCAAATAGGGCTATGTTTATATTATTGCAATTATTTCCATATTTGGAGTCTCCGATAAGGGGATGATTTCTACTTGAAAACTGTACTCTTATTTGGTGAGAACGTCCAGTAATTAAATTTATTTTTACTAGAGATAAATTTTCTTTGGTATTTATTAGTTTATATTCTAAACATGAATATTTTCCTTTATCTTTAGTAGTAACATAACTTTTATTTTCTTTTTCATTTTTAATTAAGTAATCTTCAAACCTTCCTTCTTTAGGTAGGTATCCATCTACTACTGCATAATATGTTTTATGAAAATTATTTTTTCTTATTTGGTCACTTAATCTTGATGCTGATTTTGAGGTTTTGGCAAATACCATTATGCCTCCGACTGGTCTATCTAATCTGTGAACTAGACCAATATAGGCATCACCTTTTTTATTTTCATGTTTAATTCGGTATTCTTTTAGCATTGTTATTAGATCTATGTCTCTACTAGAATCGGCTTGGACAGGAATATTTATTGGTTTTTCTACTACTAGAAGGTGATTATCTTCATAGATTATATTAATCTTTGGTAATTTTTCCATATATACCACACGGTAATATTAAGTTATTTTCAGTTACTGGAAGAATATTTTCTCCAGTTTCAATTTTATTTCCAATAAATTCTAGTTTTAAGATATTTTCTAAAGAAAGGTGACTTATACCGGTTGTATAACTACTTATTAAAACGAATGAAAAATCTTCATCTAATACATCTTTAACTTTTGATAACAGGTTAGGAAAATCATTTTCAAATTTCCATACTTCTTTATTTGGACCTCTTCCATAACTGGGTGGATCCATAATTATTCCGTGATATGTTCTTCCTCTTCTTTTTTCTCTTTCAAGGAATTTAATTACATCTTCAGTAATAAATCTAATGGTGTTATTTTCAAGATGTGATAGTTTCATGTTTTCTTTGGCCCATTCATTTATTCCTTTAGATGCATCAACATGTACTACTTCGGTGGCGCCAGAATATGATGCTACCATAGTGGCACATCCTGTATAAGCAAATAAATTTAGAATTCTCATTTCACTATGATTTTTTTTGTATTCAGTTATTTTTTTGTTAATGAAATCCCAATTATTTGATTGCTCTGGAAAAATACCAGTATGTTTGAAGTTAGTTGGGGATACTTTGAAGGTTAAATCTTTATAATTAACTGTCCAATATTCAGGTAATTTTCTTTTGAATTCCCAGTGACCTCCACCTTCTGTACTTCTGTGATAATATCCATCATAGTTATTCCAATTTCCTTGTTTATTCCATATTATTTGGGGATCTGGTCTAATTAGTATTATGTCTTTCCATCTTTCTAATTTCTCTCCATTACCTGTTTTCAAGCATTCATAATCTTGCCAATTATTATTTATATTCATAATGCACCTCTAGAAAGATTATATCATTTCTTTAATAAAATTAATAGTGAAAAATAAAAATTCTAGTTTGTATTGATAATCTAGAATTTTTATTTTATTGTTATATTTTGTTTTTCATTTTTGGGAATATCTTCTTTTGGAAATGTTATTGTTAGTATGCCATTTTCATAGCTTGCTTTGATATCTGTTTCTTTTTTTTCACCTATATAGAAGCTTCGTTTTACTTCTCCATAGAATCTTTCTCTTCGTACATATGCTTCGACTTTTAAGTTAACAGTTTTAGTCGCTTTGATTGTTAAGTAACCGTTTTCATAATTAATTATAATATCTTCTTTTTTTAATCCTGGTAAGTCTATTTCCATTATATATTTATTTTGATATTCTCTAATATCTGTTTTCATGAATTCTTTTTCTTTCATTAAAGGGGAATCTACTAGAGTAAAATAATCATTTAAATAATATTTTGGTAACATTTTAATCATCCTTTCTATATTTATTATGTTTTTAAAAAGGAAAAATATACTAATTTTCAATAATTAGATTGCTATTTCCAAGAGGTAAGTAAAAAAGTGATCCAATTAGAATAAAAAATGTTGCTATTACTAGATATTCTTCTTGTTTTTTTTCTTCTTCAGTTTCGGCATTTTGATAGCTATATAGAGCATTTAGAAAAAAATATATGGCTATAATGACATTAAGTCTTCGATTATAGTAATATATTTTATTTGCTGTATCATTTGATATACTTGGTATATTTAGGATACTTTTTTTCTTTTCATTTATTAAATAAAAGGAAATAATAGTTTTGACTACTAATAAAAAGAAAAAAATTATATCTATATTAACTTGTTTTAGAAGTTTATCTTTATTATTATCATTCATACTTAATTATATAAAAAAAGAATGATAATTATCATTCTAATCTAAGCTTGAATTTATTTTTACATATTCTTCTTTCATTACTGATATGATTCTTATAATGAAATCAATGTCTTTGTCATTTAAGTTTTTACAATTTTCTGTTATATATTTTATTTTATCATCACTATCTGTTGGAATATTTTTTACGTCTAATAATGAATTTAAATCAATATTAAATAATTTAGCGATGTTTTTTAATATACTAGCAGTTGGTTCTGATTTTCCTGTTTCGATTCTTGATAGGAAGTTTCTGTTTATTTTTAATGTACTAGCTAATTCTTCTTGTGATATACCTTTACTTTTCCTTATTAATTTTATTTTTTCACCTAACTTCATAATACCTCCAAAACTAGTTTTATTATAATAAATTATGTAATATTTTAAATACCTTGGTATTATTATTACCAAAGTTGAAATAAATATTAGAAGAAACACTAGTAAAAATAAATTTTAATTTATAAAATTTGGTAAAAATACTTTTTTCTAATTTTAATTATTAAATGTTTTGTATTGTTATTAAAATATTTTTGTTATATAATAAGAGGGTAAATGGGAGGTATTATGATAACTAGAGATGTGTTAGATAAACTTGCTAAAAAACTTATGTTTAAGATGAATGATGAAGAATATCAGACTTTAGAGAGTGAATTTGATATTATACTGAAACAAATGGAATTTATTGATAAAATTGATGGTATTGGGAATGTTAATCCAATGACATTTCCATTTGATTTGGAATTAGACGATAATGATTTAAGAGAAGATATTTATAATAATGATATTGATTTTAATGATATGGTAATTAATGTTAAAGATTATGATGATAATAGGGTAAAGGTTCCTAAGGTGGTGGAGTAATGACTAATAAATTAATTGATGATATTAGGAATAATTTGGATGATGGTAAGATAAATAGTGAAGAATTGTTTGAAGAAGCTAGAAAAAAAGCACTTAAATATCAAGATGAATATAATAGTTTTGTTACTATCTTAGATAATAAAGAAGAAGTTAGTAGTGATAGTATACTTAGTGGAATTCCTTATGCTTTAAAGGATAATATTTCTACTAAAGGAATACTTACTACTGGATCTTCTAATATACTTAAAGATTATACTCCTTTATATGATGCTACTGTATATAAAAAGTTAAAAGAAGCTGGTGCTGTACTTGTTGGTAAAACAGTTTTGGATGAACTTGCTATGGGTGGTACTGGAACTACTGGTCATACTGGTATTGTTAGAAATCCTTGGGATAAAACGAGAATGATAGGAGGAAGTTCTGCGGGTAGTGCTGCTTCAGTTGCTCTTGGCATTGTTCCTTTTTCTATTGGAAGTGATACTGGTGATTCTATTAGGAAGCCTGCGGCTTATGGTGGCGTAGTAGGGTATAAACCTACTTATGGTAGAGTATCTAGATATGGTTTATTTGCTTTTGCTTCTAGTTTAGATCATGTTGGTGTATTTTCTCGCTGCGTTAAGGATGCTGCTTATGTTATGGATATTATAAAAGGACATGATGATAAAGATATGACTAGTTTACCTGATGAAGATATAAGTTATGTAAATAATTTGTCAAATGATGTTAAAGGTAAAAAATTATTTTATATTAAAGAAGCTTTAGAGATAGATAATGGTAATGAAAATTTAAAAGAAGTATTAAATAATTTTTATTCTGTAATTGATAAATGTAAAGCTATTGGTATAGAGGTAGAGGGTGTAAGTTTTAGGAAGGATTTACTTGAGGCTATATATCCTGCTTATAATGTTATATCTTGTGCTGAAGCTACTAGTAATAATTCTAATTTAACTGGTATTCCTTTTGGTAATAGAATAGCTGGTAATAATATTAATGATATTATGATGAATACTAGAACAGAAGGATTTTCCGAATTTATTAAGAGAAGATTTGTTATAGGAAGTTATGTTCTTCAAAAAGAAAATCAAGAAAAGTTATTCTTGAATGCTGGAAGAGTTAGAAGAATGATTGTGGATAAAATGAATGAATTATTTAAAGATTATGATGGTTTAATTATGCCTAGTACCCCTGATATTGCTCCTAAATTTGGTGAAGTAAGTGATAGATTATCTGATGAATATTTAATACTTGGTAATCATTTAGTAATTGGTAATTTTGGAGGTTTTCCTAGTATATCTATTCCTTCGGGATTTGTTAGTAATATGCCTGTTAGTGTTAATATTACTGGTAGGGCTAGAGAGGACAGCCTAGTACTTAATATTGCAAGTAAGATAGAAGAAGTACTAGGATGTAAAGGAATGGTGGCTAAAGATGAGTAAATATATTCCTGTTATTGGACTTGAAGTTCATTGTGAATTAAAAAGTAGTAGTAAAAATTTTAGTTCTAGTAAAAATGGTGATGGAGAAGTAAATAGTAATTTATCAGTAGTGGATATTGGTTATCCTGGTATTCTTCCAGTAGTTAATAAAGAAGCAGTTAGAAAGAGTATTATGGTAGCTTTAGCTTTAAACTGTGAGATACCTGAGAAACTTACTTTTGATAGAAAAAATTATTATTATCCAGATTTGCCTAAGGGATATCAGATTACTCAGTTTGGTAATCCTATTGGTACTAAAGGATATGTAATGATAAATGTTGATGGTACAGAGAAGAAAATTACTATTCAGGATACTCATTTAGAGGAAGATACTGCTAATATGGATCATTTAAGTAATTATTCTTTAATTGATTATAATAGGGCAGGAGTACCACTATTAGAAACTGTTACTGATCCTTGTATTAATAGTGCTAAAGAAGCAATAGCTTATTTGGAGACTTTAAGAAATATGTTTTTATATTTGGATGTCAGTGATGCTAGAGCAGATCTTGGTCAAATAAGAGTAGATGTTAATGTATCTTTAATGAAAGAAGGAGATACTAAACTTGGCACTAGAGTAGAAATGAAAAATATTAATTCTTTTACTACTGTTAAGGAAGCAATTGAAGTTGAGATTAAAAGACAAACTGAGATACTTGATAATGGTGGTGTAATTGAGCAAGAAACAAGAAGATATGATGAAGTAAATAAAACTACTGTTTTTATGAGAGGCAAAGTAGATGCAATAGATTATAAGTATTATACTGAACCTAATATACCTCCAGTTAAACTTAGAAAAGAATTTATTAATAGTATTAAGGAAGATATGCCAGTACTTGAATATGAAAGAAAGAAAAAATATATAGATGAATATGGTATTGGTATTGTTGATGCTTCAACTTTAACTAAAGATAAGAAATTATCTGATTATTTTGAAAGTATTATTAGTAATGGATCTAATCCTAAGGATACTGCTAATATAATAGTGGGCTTTTTACTAGGATATTTAAATAAGAACTTTAAAACTATTAATGATATAGATATTAATTCTAAGGATTTTAGTGAAGTAATTAAAATGATGAGTGAAGGTAAGATATCTAATAAGCAAGTTAAGGACATATTTACTAAAGCTTTAGATGAAAATAGGAATGTATTAGAAGTAGCTAAATTAGAAGGTACTCAAATTAGTGATAAAGAAGAAATTAGAGGTATTATTAATGAGGTACTTACTAGTAATCCTAATATAATTAATGATTATAAGAATGGTAAAAATGTTACAGGATTTATTATGGGACTTATCATGAAAAAAACTTGTGGTAAAGTTAATCCTGGTATTACTAATATGGTTTTAAGAGAAGAATTAGAAAAATTATAAATTAGTCTATCAACAGATATTGTTGATAGATTTTTCTTTTTATGGGAGTATATTTTTATAAAAAAATGAATAAAATATTAAAAAAGTTAAAAAAAATACTTGATTAGTTTAAAAAAATGTTATATACTTAAGAAGTCAAGTGAGACAATTGGCCAATTAGCTCAGTCGGTAGAGCACTCGGCTGTTAACCGATAGGTCGTAGGTTCGAGCCCTACATTGGCCGCCATTTGAATATAAAGATTCTATCCTATGATAGAGTCTTTTTTTGTTGTAAAATTATCTATTCTATGATATTATCCTGAATTTGACAGTTTTGAAAGTTAAAAATTTCCTAAACCCTTTTTTTACAA
>JBJEEB010000023.1:0-38070 GCA_051872655.1 Bacilli bacterium
CAGTCCCAGTGTGGCCGATCAACCTCTCAGTTCGGCTACGCATCGTTACCTTGGTGAGCCATTACCTCACCAACAAGTTAATACGCCGCAGGCCCATCTAATCGCGAAGCTTTAAAGGCTCCTTTCAATATAAAATTGACTTTTATATATTATTCGGTATTAGCAATCGTTTCCAACTGTTATCCCCAACGAAAAGGCAGGTCACCCACGTGTTACTCACCCGTCTGCCACTAGATGGTAATCCAGATTCAGTCTTGTGCAAGCACGCAACCTTCACTGGGCCATCTCGTTCGACTTGCATGTCTTAGGCATGCCGCCAGCGTTCATCCTGAGCCAGGATCAAACTCTCAATAAAAATTTAATTTTAATATTTAATAAGTTATATTTTCCTAGCTACTCAAAATTGACATTTTGCTCAGTTTTCAAAGAACATTTTCTCATCTGCATCTTTTTTTGCAGTGCATTAATAATATACCAAAGTTATTCGACATTGTCAACTATTTTTTTTATTTTTTTTCATTTTTTTAAAATTGCTGTTTTCTGTCTTTTTAACTCAGTTATATTATATGTCACAGCTTTAAAATGTTTCCACTTTATTCTTTCAAAGATACATTCTGTAATGCTCGTTTTTTTGCATCACATGTAATGTATAATAACACTTTATTTTTATTTTGTAAAGTGCTTTTTTGAATTTTTTATTTTTTTCCTTTATATTAAAGATTAAAGAAAGCAAAATAAAAACTTAACATCTTCATCATATAATATATGTTTAATGTTAAGAAAGTTTACATTTTTTTCAAAGATACTTCATTGAAACTCTTTTTTGCTTCAACGCTATGTATCATATCACTTTATTTTTTGTTTGTAAAGTGTTTTTTTTGAATTTTTTTTATTTTTTTCCATTTTCTGTAGTTTCTTCTTCTTCTTTTAGTAATTCTAAATATTTTGCATAGTACTTTTCTATTGTATTTTTGTTAAATGGGTTGCTTTTTACTCTTACTTTTTCTATTAAACTTCCTAGTTCATATTTTAATATGAAGTCTAATCTATTGGAATAATGCATTTGCTTTTTATGATATTTGTATTCATTTCTATCTAATACTTTAAAACTACCATTTGGAAATACTCTTAGATCTAAATCATAATCTATATATTTAATAACATTATCATCTATTATATAGGGAGTAGCTATGTTACAATAATAGAACAAACCAAACTTTTTTAGTTGTGCAAGAATATTGAACCATTCATTTTTGTAAAAAAATAATATTGCTGTTTCTTTTGTTCTATGTGTTTTACCATCACTTTCTGTTATTTTTACTTTATTGTTTGCACATACTAGATAATCCTCTGTTACATCTAAAACTATTGCTTCACCACTTATTCGATCAATTTTTCCATTATGCTTGTAACAATGAATTTCTAATTTATCTCCTACTTTTATATTATTCATTTTATACACCTTCGTTTCAGCCTTATTATACAATATATTTTTTTTTTATTCAACAACTTGTTACTTTTTTTCTTTTCTGCTATAATTAATATGAGGATAGATAAGGAGGTATTTATGTATTTTTTTAAGATATTTTATTTGGGTATTATCTCATTAATAAAATTTATTATTTCTTTATTTAGATACTTCTTTATAGGTATGTATAATATTATTACTATTATTCCAAAATATTTTATATTAGGTATTGTTACAATATTTGGTAAAAAGAAGAGAGTTAAATCTTCTACACAAAATAAAAAATTATCCTTTGCTATTGCTAGTATTACTTTTGTAATATATCTTGTTTGTGTATTTTTAATTAGTAGATGGTATGTTCAAGGGCTTAAGATTGAATATTTATCTAATGATATTATTGATAAAACTGAGATAATTGAAAAAGAGGAAAATGTAAATATTGAAGAGCCGCCTTCTATTTTGGAAGAACCTTCCAATGAACCTACTAATAATAATACCCCTGTATATTATCCAAATGACTACTGGGATTATATGAATGTTCCTTTTATGGAAGTTAATTTTAATGAGTTACTACAAAAGAATCCTGATACTGTTGGCTGGATTAAAGTTGATGGTACTAAAGTTAATTATCCTGTTGTACAAGCAGAAGATAATGATTATTATTTAAGTCATGCCTTTAATAAACGTAGTAATGCTGGAGGATGGATATTTGCTGACTACAGAGTTGACTTTAAAAATTTTGGAAAAAATACTATTATATATGGTCATAATATGAATAATAAAACTATGTTTGGTTCTATTCCTAATATGCTTTATAGTAGTTACCTTAATAATAGCAGTAATTATTATATTAAGATATCTACGCCTACTTCTAATACAGTATGGAAAGTATTTTCTATTTATACTATAGAACCTGAAGTATATTATTTAAAGACTAATTTTAAGACTGAACCTTACGACAAATTCTTAAATACTATTAAAAGCAGAAGTATATACAATTTTGGTATTGATGTTACTACTGATGATAAAATACTTACTTTATCTACTTGTGATAATACTGGTACTAAAAGAGTTGCTGTACATGCAAAGATGATTAATATTGAATATAAATAGTTATTTTCTATTTATATTTTTTTTATAAAATTGTTTACTTTTATCTTGTTTTATGGTATTATCTATTTGTACCAATATTAGGGGATTAGTTAAATGGTATAATAATGGTCTCCAAAACCACTGTTGGGAGTTCGATTCTCTCATCCCCTGCCATATGAATGATACTCCAAATTTTAGGAGTTTAAATATATTATAGGTGATATTATGGATGTTCATAGTAGGGCTTTTGCCCTTTTTTGGAGATTATATAATGATGATTCTAATTTTTCTAAAATAATAGATGAAAATTTAAAAAAAGGAAAAATTAGATTTTTTAATGATACTGAGTGGAATAAAATACAAAAACAAAATTTTATCTCACCATTTAAAGAAATAAAAGAGTTTATAGATTTGTTTTTATTGGGATATAATATTGGAAATTGTGTTGGAACTAGTAGACAACTTAGTTATTCTTACAATAATGTGGATATTGTATCAGGTATATTACCTATTTTAAAAGGAACATTAAATGCTGAAAAAGAGGGAGGACATTGCTGGCTAGAAACTCCAGAAAGTATAATAGATACCTCTTTAATGTTAGTTATTGATAAATCTTTAAAAAGTGATTTGGGATATATTGAAGAGCAAAAGATAACTTCAGTTCAACTTTCTTGCTCTCCAAATTATCAAGCGAGAAAAGAATTTGTTAATGATGAGAACTTAAGGCCTAGTAAAGGGAAGTAGATTTGTATTATTTATTTAAAAAAGATTTACTTTTTATGGTGAATCTTTTTTGGTACTGGATCATATTTATATTCTTTTTTTGTAAAGGGATTACATTTTAATAATCTCTTTATTCCTAGAAATAAGCCTTTTACTAATCCATGAACTTCTAATGCTTCAATCATATAGTTAGAACAAGTTGGTATAAACTTACAACTATCATGGGATTTAAAGGGCATTTGTTGATATTTTTTTATTAAACTTATTAATAATTTTTTCATCTAAATCACGGGGTTATTTTAACATATATTTTTTTATTTAGCAATAGAATTAGATAAAGATGATATTTTGTTTAGTCTTTTTAACGATACTATGAAACTTTGATAATCTGCAGTTATTGTTCCTAACACTTCGAAGTTAGTTAATATTTTGTCATAGTAGCTATATATTAGTAAGATAGTTCCTATTTCTATCATCCCTATTCTTACTAAGTGTACAGAATAGAATATTATTAAATATCTTGATAATTCTATTATGCCTAATACTGTAAAGATAATACCTTGAATTATTACATTATAATTATAATTTGCTTTTAGATATGCTCTATTATCTTTAGTGAATAAATTTATAATGCTATTTGTATTATTTTTTTTGCCCGCTAGTGATGAATATAGTTTATGTAACATTATTGTCTTACTATCTAATGTTGCTTTTCTTTTAATATTTAATTCTTGTACTTTCTTTCCTGATTTAAAGTATACTACTATCATAAGAATTGATACTACTATTGTTATAAAAAATATTATAAAATTAAAACTTAGAAAATATGCATATATAATAAAAAATTCTATTACTTGGAATATTCTTGTTACTAAGTTACCTAAAAAATTACAAATTATATCTATATCATTGTTTAAGATATTAGTATATTCTCCTAAATTTATTTTATTTATGCTATTTGTTTCTGATATTGTTTCTATTGTATATTCATTATATAACTTATTATATAGTCTATACCAAGTTTTTTGATTAAAATATGACCATAGGTAATAAAAAATTGAAAGAAGTGCTGTTATGATTATTAAATAATATCCAACTTTATAATTAGCATCTGTTACTTCATTTACTGTTTTACTCCAAAAAACTGGTATTATTAAGGCTAATCCTTGAATAAAAAGAGAAGTAATTACTTTTAAAATTACTTCTTTTTTAGCTCTTTTTAATATTTTTTTAGTATTAGAGAACATTTTAATCCTCCTTTATGATGACTCCTGTCATATTGCTAGTGATGTTGTTATTTAGAGCATCATCTTTATTAATATGAAATGATGTTGAATAGGAATCTGATATTTTGATATGTACATTATCTAAAATAATATCTCCTACTCTTACTTTAACAATTTCATCATCCTTGAATTTATCTTTATCTCTACTATTAATATGGATATGTCTATTGGCAATTATACATATATTTTTTTTTGTTATTTCTCCTTTTGGACCAATTATTGTTATTTCTTCAGAATTATTTAAATCTTCAGAATTTCTTATTGGAGGATTAATACCAAAATATTCTTTATCTGATGCAAGTACTTCTACTTGTGTATAATTTCTTATTGGTCCTACTATTCTTACTCCTTCTTTAACATTTTTCTTTGTTTTAAGTTTAACTGTTTCATTAGCAGCATATTGCCCTGGCTGATCTAGATTATTTCTCTTTGTTAATTCATAATTATCTCCAAATAAGATATTTACATCTTCTTTAGTTAAATGAACATGTCTATTTGATATTCCTATTTTTGTATTCATATATGTATCACCTCATTTTTATTATAAAAATTTTTTTATTGATTGTAAACTTTTCTTCATTTATTTGACATTATTTTTGGTTATATCGTAAATTGCAGTTCATATATTTAATTAGAGGTGAAATATATATATGAATAATAGTGGATATTATCAAAATCCTGTTTTTCCTGGTGTTGGTCTAAATAATAATACTGTTCCAAATCAACAAAGTGTTCCTAGTTATGAACAGACACAAACAATGATTAATCCTCTTACTTCTGAGCAATCATATATAGAAAATATTTTAAGATTAAATAGAGGAAAAAAGGCTAAATTACATGTTACTGTACCTGGATCTAAGGAATGGCAAGATAGAGTATTTGAGGGTATTATTGAGCAATCAGGTAGAGATCATGTCATTATGTCTAATCCTAATACTGGGGAATGGTATCTTGTGCTTATGATTTACTTAGACTTTGTTACCTTTGAGGAACCTATTAAATTTATTAAAGATTTTAGTTAAAGAATAATACTTTATGTATTATTTTTTTAATGGTATTTTACTCTTGAAAAAGATAATGTTTTTTGATATAATTTTTCTAGGATGTGACAATATGGAAAGTTTATTAATTATTGTTTTGGTTATAATTGTTATTATTTGTATTTTAGTTATTTTTTATGCTACTTTATATAATAAATTTCAAGATTATATTATTAGAATAAATGAAGTTGAATCTATTATTGATAACTCTCTTAGAAGTAAGTATGACTTAATTAATAGAGCTATTCCTATTATTAAGAGTAATATTGATAATGATACTGAGATATTTGGTGATATTGTTAAATTAAGAAGCAGAAAAATTAGTAATTTTGAATTATTTAGAATATTAAAAAAAGCTTCTATTGAGTTAGAAGGTTTAAAAAATACTTATCCTGAAATAGATAAAAGCGATGAAATAAAGAAAATTATTAAAGAAATTAAGGATATTGATACTAAGGTAGATAACTCTGTTGAATACTATAATGATAATATTACTATATATAATACTTTGATTAAAAAATTTCCTTCTAATATAATTGCGGTTTTTTGTAAGTATAAAGAAAAATTATTTTTTGATAGAAAAGATATGAATGATGAAGACTATAATGATTTTAAATTATAGTCTCAGACTGTTGACAAACTACTTATTTCAAAAAATTAGAAAATTTAGTTTTGTAATAGTGGGAGTAGTTTATCAAATTTAGAGTAATTTTAGGCTTTAAGAATCTAAAAATTGCTCTTTTTATATATTAAAGTGGGGATTATAAAAAGCCGTATGACAAAGCCGGTTTGGAAAACCGACTTTGTCAACGACCTGAGACTATAATGATTTTAAATTATAGTCTTTTTATTTTGTTATTAAAGTAATGATTATATCTAATATTAAAATAAAATAGAATAAATATGTGGCTTCTTTAGGAATTAATTTTATTATTTTATCAAAGAATGGCTTTAATATATATACTATTAATACTCCCAGAAGACCCCATAATGGGATATACTCTAGACAGATATATTTTCCTATGTTGAATGATTTACTACAATAGTTCCACATTTCTGTATTAAAGATTATTTTGCATAAATATCCTGATATTAATTCTACTATGGTTAAAATTATGGCAATAATTATAAATGATAATATTATTTTTAATATTTTATTTGTTTTTATTTTATTTAATATATATTTATTTGTAAGTATTAAGGCTAATCCTCCTAATCCATATACTATGGTTATTGGTCCATATAATACTCCACTTACTCTACACTCTTCTGTTACTTTAAATAGTGTGCTCTCCATAATAAATCCTAATAGTCCATATAATAAAAATACATTTAAATAGTACATGATATCACCAATGTTAAGATATCCTATTTAAATACATTTATACTTATTTTACTGTAAAATCTATTTCTTTGATATTATTTTCTTTTAAAAATTTATTTGTTCTTGAGAAAGGTCTACTACCAAAGAATCCATAATTACATGAAAATGGAGATGGATGAGATGATTCTATTATTAGATGCTTTGGATTTGTTATAAGACTTTTTTTACTTTTAGCAAAGTTACCCCATAAAATGAATACTACTGGAGTATCTTTTTTATTTATTTTTTTTATTATAGCATCGGTAAAATTTTCCCATCCTAAATTTTTATGTGATGCTGGTCTATCTTTTTCTACTGTTAAGACAGTATTTAAAAGTAGTACTCCTTCTTTTGCCCAACAAGTTAAATCTCCTTTAGTACTTATTGGTATATTTAAATCACTATTTAATTCTTTATAAATATTTTGAAGTGATGGTGGTAATTTTATTCCATTATTTACAGAAAAGGCTAAACCATTGGCTTCTCCTACTCCATGGTAAGGATCTTGACCTAATATTACTACTTTTACTTCATTATAATCAGTTAATGATAGGGCTCTTAAAATATAATTCTTTGGTGGATATATTGGTCTTTCTTTGTATGCTTTATTTATATATAGTACTATCTTTTTAAAGTAATCTTTTTGGTATTCTTCTTCTAGAATATTATCCCAACTATTTCCTATCAACTGCATTATTATTCACTTCCAAAATCTTCATCTGTTGGACATCCGTATTGCTGATCGTCACCATTTATTTGATATGTTACTTTAAAATTACTAGCTACATTTTTTATTATTTGTATTTGGCAATCATTTAAGGTATTATTGTTATCTCTAGGATCTAGTATTGTAAGATTATCTTCTTTATCACTTGATACTTTTAATATACCAGTGCTCGCTAAAGCACCTATTGTAGTATTGATAGTATTATTATTAATTGTACAGGCATATCTTCCATATTTAGTGGTACTAGATAAATCTCCATATTCACATTCTTCATAGTATGTTTCAGCAGCTGTTTTGATATTATTTATAAGTACTTTGTAAGATGTTTCTTTACTTTTATTTAGAGAATCAACAATACTAGGCATAACTAATACTGCTATTAAACCCATTAATATGATTATGGCAAGTAATTCTATTAATGTAAAACCTTTTCTATTCAATTATATCACCCATAATAATTGTATCATAGTTTGAATATTTTGGGTATACTTTTTAAATTTTATCCTTAGCTAAAATTATGTCATCACCTATTTTGGATATTTGACTCCAATCTAATTCATATTCTTCTCTAGAAAATTTTTTTCCTTTCTTCTCTTCGAGAATTAATGATTTTATTAGACCATTGTTATCTACAATTACATCAATTATTAATCCCAATCTTTTTCCTGTAGACATATTTATTATTTCTTTAGTTTGTAGTTCTGATAAACGCATAATATCACCTATAAGATTATATGCTTTCTTAAAATGAAAGAGTACTATCTTTTTAGTACTCTAGCATATTTACCATTATATTTTTTACCATAGCTTTCTTTGATATAACTATCCATATAATCTAACTTTGATTCAATATCTTTTACTAAGGCTATTTGGGCTCTTGCTCTATATAGATTTTGCTTATCATAGTCTGTTTTAAAGTAAGTATCACCGTTTATATAGTCATTCAAAAATCTTATAGCTAGTTCTAGTGTTATTATTCTAATTGATTCTGCCATTAATGATAATTCTTCATAAGTTAGGCTATCAGACATTTCGCTTAAATATCCATCAGTATATGCCTTAAATAGTTCTAAATCTATTTTAACTTTGGATAGATCATGTTCATCTTCTTTGGCAGTACTAGCAGTTGATCTTACTCCATCTCCATAGTCAAATAGCATGCTACCTGGCATTACAGTATCTAGGTCTATTACTGCTAGATAATCACCAGTATCTTTATTCATCATAACATTGTTTACTTTAGTATCGTTATGTGTTACGCGGTATGGTATTTCATCAGTACCGAGATCTTCCATTATTAGTGAGCAAATATCTTCACGCATAAGTATAAATACTATTTCACTAGCTACTTCCTCTACTCTTCCTTCAGAGTCTATTTTGATATCATCCATTAATTTATCATATCTTTTCTTAGTATTATGGAAGTCTTTGATAGTCTCCTCTAACTTATGCATTGGATAATTTTCTAATAATTTTTGAAAATTACCAAAAGCTTTTCCGGTATTGAATACTATCTTTTTATCTTCTGATTGATCATATGACACGGAATTTTCAATAAATTCATAGATACGGTAGTATTTTCTAGTACCTGTTTCATCATTAACGTAACATAGTGATTTGTTATCTTTTGTTTTTATTACTTCGAGTACTTGATGAGTATTATCTCCACTCTTTATCATTTGTCTTTTTAAATAACTTGTTACTCCTTCAATATTTTTCATTAACTTATATGGTTCAGTAAATACTGTTGTATTTATTTTTTGTATTAAGTATTTTTTTTCTGTACCATCTTTTCTTTTAAATGTTGCTACAAAAGTTTTATTTATATTACCTGAATTATTTTGTGTAACATTTACTAATTCTCCTTCAATATTAAATTTACTTAGTATTTCTTCAATCATGTCTAACCCTCCTAGTTAATTGTAACATATACTGGAAGATTTGTAACTATTTTATATATTTTTTTATATTATTTATAGCATTTTTTTCTATTCTAGAGATTTGAGCTTGAGATATTCCTAATTCTTCTGCTATTTCCATTTGAGTTTTACCAATAATAAATCTTTCTTTTAAAATATTTATTTCTCTTTCTTTTAGATTATTCATAGCTTTTTCTAATGCTAATCTACTATCAAGTCCATATTCTTCTTCTTTATTTGCAATTTGATCATATAGGTATATTGTATCTCCTCCATCATTATAGATTGGTTCATACATGCTAACAGGATCTCTTAATGAATCTAATGCTTCTCTTATATCATATTCTGTTACATTTAATATTTTTGCTATTTCGGAGTTATTTGGTTCTTTTCCACCAACGGATAATTCTTCTTTTAATTTTAGAGTTTTATAAGCTAAATCTTTAATACTTCGAGATATTCTAATACTACTATTATCCCTTAAGTATCTCTTTATTTCACCTTCAATCATAGGACAGGCATATGTTGACAATTTTACGTCATATGATGTATCAAAATTATCAATAGCTTTTACTAGTCCTAAACATCCTACTTGAAATAAATCATCTAAATTATCTACTTTACCACTAAATTTTTTTAATATACTTAGTACTAATTTTAGATTTCCTTTAATTAAATCATCTCTAGCAAATGGATCTCCTTCTTTCATTTTTTTGAATAGTTCTAATGTTTCTTCAGTAGTTAAAACTTTTATATTCGCAGTATTCACACCAGTTATTTCTACTTTATGGCGTGACATAATAAAAAATCTCCTTTCGTATTCATTATGAATACTTTTGAAGATTTTTATTCTTTATTTATAAATGTAAAGCTTTTTTAGGACATTCATCAATACATTTCATACATAATATACATTCAGTACCATTCTTTCTTTTTCTAGAATTATTTGTCATATCAACATTCATTGGACAATTTCTTTTGCATTTGTTACATGAGATGCATTTATCATTATCACATTTTACTCTTAATATTGAAAAATAACTAGCAGGTTTTAGAAATATTGTTATAGGACAAATGTATTTGCAGAAGGCTCTATTATCTTTTAGAATAAATGCAAGTGATATACCTATAGCATAATATATTATATTTCCTATTATAAAAGCATAGAACATGATATTTTCTAAATTTTTGATATGCAGTATAAATAATGCACCTACAAAAAGAAGTGATATAGTAAAGGTTATATATCTGATATATCCAAATTTTTTTCTTGGTTTATTTGGTACTTTATATGGTAATAAATCTAAAATCATTGCTGTCCAGCAAGCATAACCACACCATCCTCTTCCGAAGAATAGTGGTCCAGCAATCTTGGCTACTAAATAGTGAATAACTGCAGCTTCAAATACTCCTAGAAATAGATAATACCAAAATCCTTCTATTTGCATATTTTCTCTACTTATTATTCCTAAATATATTAGCATATATAATCCTACAGCAAATTGAACAGCATTCCTAGCATACTTTATATGATGGGTATATAATCCTACTCCTACAGCAATAGCGGTTCCTATATAGGTAAAGTTTAGCAGATAAAATAAATTTCCTGTAGTAAAATATAAGATTAAGGCTATAGTTATAAATATTAACCATATTATTAGTAATTGCCAGTTTCTTCTTAAAAATTTTTTCATATTTATTTTTTCCTTATTTAAATGTTTCTAATATTTCTTTGAATCTATCTGGCACAGGAGCAGTAAATTCCATATATTCTTTAGTAGTAGGATGAACAAATCCTATTTTTTCAGCATGTAACATTTGACCAAATTTTTCATCGATTAGTTTTTTCTTTCCATATACTGGATCATTAACTATAGGATGTCCTATGTAATTTAAGTGTACCCTTATTTGATGAGTTCTACCTGTTTCTAGTTTACATCTAATTAAAGTAGCATTATTTAATCTTTCTATTACTCGAAGATGAGTTACAGCTTCTTTAGAATTTTCACTTGTTACACACATTTTCTTTCTACTACTCACATCTCTTCCTATAGGAGCATCAATAGTAGCAGTATCTTCATTAATTATTCCATCTACTAATGCTATATATTCTCTTACGACTTCCTTCTTTTGAATAGCCTCTGATAGAATATTATGAGATTTATCATTCTTAGCTACTAGTAATATTCCTGATGTATCAGCATCTATTCGGTGAACGATTCCTGGTCTTATAAGTGTATTTATAGTACTTAAATTTTTTGTATGATATAAAAGTGCATTAACTAATGTACCAGTATAGTTTCCTGGAGCAGGATGTACTACCATACCACTAGGTTTATTCACTACTATTAAATCATCATCTTCATAATATATATCTAATGGTATATTTTCAGGAACTATATCAGTTTCTTCAACCAACTCTGTTATTTCAATATTATCATTTTCTTTTAGTTTATAACTATCTTTTATTTTATTACCATTTACTAAAATATTACCAAACTCTATCATCTTTTGAATTTTACTTCTAGTGTATTCGGTATTATCACAAAGATATTTATCTATTCTTTTTCCTACATCTTCTATACTAATTATCATTTTTATGTTCCTTTCTAAACATTTCTATTATGAGAAGGAATACTCCTATTACTATGAAAGTGTCTGCTAAATTAAAAATAGGAAAATTATATCCAAATATTTTGACATCTATAAAATCTACTACTGCTCCTCTTAATATTCTATCTATTAAATTACCAATAGATCCTCCTATTACAAGAGATAGAGCTATTTTATTTACTTTTCCTTCTATTTTATTTTTTCTTACATAATATATTAATACTCCTATTACTATAAGAGCTACTAATATTAAAAGTATTCTTCTGCCTGTCAATATACTAAAGGCTGCTCCTTTGTTATTTGTATAAGTTAAATAGAAAAATGATTTTATTACTTCAATAGATTTATTATTAGTTAAATTATTTACTATAATTATTTTAGATAACTGATCTATTATTATAAATATTATGCTTAGTATTATTATCATTATGTTTTCTCCGTCCATGCACAGGTATTTATAACATAATTATCTTTTATTTTAGTTTTATATTCATTAGTGAGACACCCTAAACTATCTTTTTCTACTTTATAGCAATATACAAAATCACTGTCTTTATATACTTCTATTTGAGCATCTTCTTTACATATTTCTTCTTTATTACCAGGATTAATGAAATCTTTCTGTGTTAAAATCCCTGAATTAATAATATTACTTACTCCTACTATTCCTTTTTGATAAGTAATAGTATATGGAGAACCATTTTCATTTTTAGTACCAGTACCTTTTTCATCAAAAGTTATTTCATCACTATTTAATTTTACATAACTATCAATAGTCTGTGTTAGTCTTTGGACAAACGCTTCTTCTGATTTTATTTTACTATTTTTATAGGCATCTGTAATAGATGGTATTGATATTACTAATACAATTCCTAGTACTACTAATACTGCGAGTAATTCTATTAAAGTAAATCCTTTTCTATTCATTTTAATTCCTCCAGATATATATTATCATAAATATTTTTTTTTATCAAGGACTTGCAATTTTAGTTAGTTGTTTATATAATTAGATTATGGTGATAGTATGAGGCTTATATATGATAACAAATATATTAATCTATATGAATGCAAAACTTTTTTATCAAGACTTAGAGGTTTTATGTTTAAAAAAAATATTAGTAATGCGTTACTTTTTGATAGATGTAATAGTATTCACACCTTTTTTATGAAAGAGAATATTGATGTTATTATGTGTGATAAAGATAATAATATTTTATATTATTATAAAAATATCGGTAAGAATAAAGTAATACTTCCTAAAAAAGGAATAAGAAAAGTATTTGAGACTCCAAGTGGTTATTTTGATATTGAAATAGGAAAGAAGATGATTGTTAATGAAGATTAGTATTTTAGGTACTGGGGCTTTTGGAATGGCACTTGCAAGTGTATTTCATGATAATAAATGTAGTATTAAGATGTGGACTAATAATGAAGATGAAATGAATATGTTACTTAGTAAAAGAAAAAGTGATAAAATTGATTATGATATTCCTAGTGACATAGTTATTTCTACAGATATGGAAGAAGTAGTAAATGATACTGATATTATTGTAATGGCAGTACCCGCTAAATATGTTGGTAATACTTCTAAAGTATTAAATAAGTATTATAAGAAAAATCAAGTTATTTGTATTGCTTCAAAAGGTATAGAACAAAATTCTTGTCTATTTTTATATGATGTTATTAGAAATAATATTAATACTCCTAATATAGGGGTTATATCTGGTGGTACTTTTGCTGTTGATATTATTAGAAAAGTTCCTGTAGGTTTTAGTTTAGCTTCAAGAAGTAATTATAGTAAGGAAATTATTACTAAAGCTATGGAGAATGATTATGTTAAATTAAGACATACTAGAGATATTATTGGTACTGAGATATGTGGTTCTATTAAAAATGTTATTGCTATTGCTGCTGGTATGTTAGATGGAATGGGATATCCTATTTCTACAAGTACAATGTTTATTACTGAATCACTTCATGATATTAAAGCTTTGATTAAAACTTTAGGAGGAGATAAGAATACTATTTTATCTTTTGCTGGTTTTGGTGATATACTTCTTACTTGTACTTCAGTTAAAAGTAGAAACTATACTTTAGGTAGATTAATTGGTGAAGGTAAGAGTAAAGAAGAAGTTGATAAGTATATAGAGAGTACTACTATTGAAGGGTTATATACTTTATACTCTATTAAGAAACTTCTTAGAAATAAAAAAATAAAGATGCCTATTATTAATCTTATTTATGATATTATAGTTAATGAAAAAAAACCTAGTAATTTGGCTAAGTTCCTTATAGAAAAAGAATAAAAGTAGATTAGTTACTCTTTATGTAACTTTCTACTTTTTCTATTTCATTAATATTTTATTTATTAACTATATAGCTCATTTCTATATATCTATTTATTTTATTTTTACTTATTGGATAGATTGTTGAAATATAAGTTTCTTTATTTTTCCTTAATTTTAGTTTTACCACGATGCAAACATTTTCTTCTATTTCTTTAAAATACAGTAGAGAGTTTTTATTTTTGTCATAATATACAAATTCTGGTTCACCAATAATATTACTTATATTATTAATGGTATTTTTATAACTATCCATACTTTTAAACTCATGTATATGTTTTTCAATATGCTTATATAAATCTAATGATTGTACAATTGTTTCGTTTCTATAATTATATAGTTTATATTTATCTACAATCTCATCAGAAATTATCCCAACAATTTTTAATATTCTATCTTTTGACATATATCAACCACCCTGTAAATAAAAATTTAACCCACAACCTAATGATTGTGGGTTTTTAAGAATAGTTTGTAGTCTCCCAGTCCTACATGTACTTTCGGATATACCTACTCTAACTTCTTAAAAGAAGCGTTAGTGCAAGAAGAAAATTTACACCCTAAACTATTCTACAATATATTATGAACTTATTTGTTCCTAATATTACACAAAAACTAGTGAAATTTCTTTCTTCGTTTTCGCACTAAAATGATAACATACTTATTTAATTTTTTCAATACTTTTTATATAATTTTCTACTTTTTCTATTGTATTATTAAAGTTATTGTAATCGGTTTCAAACCATACTACTGGTAATTGATGATTGAAGAAAGTATATTGTCTTTTAGCATAATGTCTTGAATTTTGTTTTATCTTATCTATGGCTTCTTCTAGTGAAATATTACCATCTAAATATGAATATATTTCTTTATATCCAATGGCATTTAATAATGGTTTAGTTCTAATTCCTTTTTCATAGAAGGCTTTTACTTCATTAAGTAGACCTTCTTTCATCATGATGTCTACTCTAGTATTTATTTTATCGTATAGTACTTTTCTATCAGTTGTTAAACCTATAAATATACAGTCATATAATAGTTTATTAGTAACATTATTATTAATAGATTTATTATTTTCTTTGTAATAATTAATAGCTCTTATTAATCTTCTTCGATTATTCTTATCTATTACAATATCTTTATCTAATTCTAATAGCTCATTATATAATTCTTCAGTTGTTAAATTATCATAAGTATTAGTTTCTTTTTCTTCAGTTAGTTTATAATCATATAGAGCTGCTTTTATATAAAGACCTGTTCCTCCTACTAGAATCGGAGTATTACCTCTATCTAATATTTCTTTTATTTTTTTTCTACAATCTTTTTGATAGTGATAAATGGTATATTCTTCGTTTACATCTTTAATATCAAATAGGTGGTGTGGAATATTTTCTTTTTCTTCTTCAGTTACTTTAGCACTACCTATATCTAAATCTTTATATACTTGAACTGCATCAGCATTTATTATTTCTCCATTATATTTTTTAGCTAGTTCAATACTTAATTTTGTTTTGCCTACAGCAGTAGGACCTGTTATAACTATTATTTTTGACATTCTTTTTTCCTATCCAATTCTAATTTTCTTTTTTTTATTATACTTTGTTCTGCTTTATATAACGCGTCACTTTTTATTCCTAATTCTACTTCTTTTAAATCATTTGCTCTTATTAATTCTTCTCTAATACTATTTAAAATATCTATTATTGTATCATTTGGCACTTCAATCACTCCCTGTAATATAAATATATCATAAGTATAATTAAAAGACAAGATTATCTTGTTCTTGTCTTTATATTTGCTTTATAAGAGTAGTCTTCTTTATTTCTTAATCCTAACTTTATCTCTTCTAGTTCATTGGCTTTAGCTAATTCTATAGAAAGAAACTTTAACACTTCTATATTAGAATTGAAGTCTTTTAAAGCATATTTTAATCCATCAGAATTTCTTAGTGCCATAGTTAAAGCTCTCATTGCATCTGTTTCATATGACATGATATCACCTCATTTGCATGATATAATAGCATACATTTATATGGATGTCAATTAATTTTTTGATTTAGAGACTTAAGAATTAAGGCTCTAAATTACTATGAAAAGACCTTAGGCTTTTCATATAAGTGAGAGACTACAGGCTCGAACTAATATTATACTACTCTCTTAAACATTTTTTCTATTTCATAAGTAGTAAAATGAATAATTGTAGGTCTTCCATGAGGACAATTAAATGGATTATTACATTTTCTTAACTTATTAATTATTTCTTCTTGTGCTTCTTTAGTAATTCTAGTATTAGCTTTAATACTCATCTTACAACTTATTAATTTAGCTAAATTATCATTAAACTTAGCTAGACTAAAATCTTTTCCTTTATTAGTAAGATCTTCAAATATTTTAGATATTATTTCTTTTTCTCTACCTTTAGGTAACCAAGTAGGATGAGATATTATACGATATGAATTACTACCAAACTCTTCTATTTTTATATTTAAACTATCTAATATATCTAAATTTTCTTTAATCTTTATAAATTCATTATTAGGTAATTCTATAATAATTGGTATAAGAGGAGTTATAGTATTATTACTAGGATGTGATAAAAGATAAGAGTTCTTTTCATAGTTAATTCTTTCTTCAGCAGCATGCTGATCTATTAAATAAATTCCCTTCTCATTTTCACATACGATATATGTACCTAGAGCTAGTCCTATTGGATATAATTCTGGTAATGTTTCTTTGGGTCTTTCTTCTATATAGTCTTCTTTGTTTTCTTCATTATCAAATTCATTATTAGCTTCATAGTTAAAGTTAACTAGATTAGTTAATCTTTCTATATTATTACTATCTTCAGGTTCATTTATAGTATTTCTATCTAGATTTAATGAGATATTTTCATATTTTATTTGTGACTGTTCTTTTATTTCAATCTTTGGTATTAATAGTTTTGTTTTTATTGTATCTTCGATTACTGTGCTTATAAGTGATTTTAAATCTTCAAAATTACTAAATTTTATATCTTGTTTAGATGGATGAATATTTACATCAATTAATGATGGATCAGTATCTATTTTTATTACTACAATTGGATATCTAGTATCTTCTTTAAATGATGAATAAGAATCATTTATTATTTTATTTAATACTTGATTTCTTATTACTCTTCCATTAACTAAGACTGTCATATGATTTCTTGAGGCTCTATTTACTTCAGGTAGTGAAATATATCCTGATACTTCATAGTCATCATTTGAAGTCTTTATTTCTAACATCTTTTTAGTTATTTCTAGTCCATATATTGATTTTATTACTTTAAGTAAATTACCAGAACCATCAGTATTTAATAGTTCTTTTTCATCATTAGTTAATCTAAACTTTATATTTGGATAAGATAGTGCCATCTTATTTACATATTCAGTGACATTTGCTAATTCAGCATAAGGACTAGATAGATGTTTTAATCTAGCAGGAGTATTATAAAATAGATTTGTTACGGTTATTTGAGTACCAACTCTGGCATCACCTTTTTTATCTTCAAGTACTTTTCCACCTTTAATATGCACTATAGTTCCTATTTCATTTTGACAAGTTTTTAGTACTACTTCAGATACTGCCGCGATAGAAGGAAGAGCTTCTCCACGAAAACCTAATGAATTTATATTCCATAAATCATCATCAGTATATAATTTACTAGTAGCATGTCTTTGAAAGGCTAAAAGAGCATCATCATGATCCATACCTATTCCATTATCAGTAACGGTTATTTCTCTTAATCCTGCTTCTTTTAAGTCTACTTTTATTTCTGTACTTTTAGCATCTACAGAATTTTCTACGAGTTCTTTTACTATAGATACTACTTTTTCTACTACTTCTCCTGCTGCTATTTTATTGGATAGTAGTTCACTCATTACTTTTATTTTACTCATATTATACCTCAATCATTTTATATGGTTTTACTTTATTATTACCACAAGCTTTATATATTGCTATCTCTTTACCATCTTTATCTATTAATAGTGATATATCTTCTTCAAAAAATTTATCTAAGACCATACCATTTTTTACTTTTGTTAGAAATGGCTCTTTAAGTAAGGTTACTTTTATATTTGGAAGGGCTTCTCTTATAGTAAGTAATTTATAATTATCTTCTTCAATATCTTTTAGTGTATAAGAATCCTCTATTACAAATGGTCCTTGCTTCGTTCTAATTAGATTTTTCATAGTACCATAGGTATTTAAACTATAAGCTATATCTCTAATTAGACTTCTTATATAGGTACCTTTACTTACCTCACATTTTATAGTAAACTCTATGATATTATCTTTATATACTAGGTCACTTATTAATTCAAGAGAATATATTTGTACTTCTTTACTTGGGGGCGTTACTGGAATGTTATTCCTAGCATATTCATATAGTTTTTTACCTTTTACTTTAACTGCTGAATATAGTGGTACTTGCTGGTTATATTTACCTATATATTTTTTTAGTACTTTTTCTAGTTCTTCTTTAGTAATATTTGGTATATTTCTTTTGATCTCTTTTCCTGTAACATCTAACATATCAGTTTCATAACCTAGTATTACTTCTGCTAGATATTCTTTTCTATCACTTGTTAGTAATTCAGATATTTTAAGTGCTCTACCTATAGGTATTATTAATACACCTGTGGCTAGAGGATCTAAAGTACCAGTATGTCCCACTTTCTTAGTATTAAATTTTTTAGATATTATATTAACTATATCTCTACTTGTATAGTCTTTAGGTTTATTTACTACTAGTATTCCACTTTTCAATTTCCTTACCTACTTCTTTTATTAATTTTTCTTTTAATTCATCAAATGGTATATCAGTTATTATACCTGCGGCATTAATGTGACCTCCTCCTCCAAAAAGAGAGGCTATACTGCTTACATCAATGTTATTACTTCTTAGTGATACTCTAGTAGTATCAGTATATTTTCTTAATAATATTGATACCTCAATGGTGTCTATTTCAAGAGGAATATTAACTAGAATTCCGCAGTCATCTTCACTAACATTATTTTTTTTCATATCTTCTTCGGTTATATATGATATGGCTAATTTATTATTTTGATAAAACTCTAAATTATCTAGAGCTACTTTTTTGATGTTAAACTGATTTAATGATATAGTTCTAAGTACTAATTTATATATCTTGGATATATTTACTACTTTACTTAATTCTTCAGCCATGGCAAAAGTACTAGGTAGAACATTAGCATGAGCAAATCCTCCAGTATCAGTAAGTAGGCCTACTGCTAGTGGTACTCCTAGTTCTTCATCAATAGTAATATTCATCTCTTTTATTAAATTATATACTATCTCACAACAGGCAGGATAATCTTCAACTAAATTGACACTTCCATACTTAGTATTTGTTTTATGATGATCAATAACTAATACTTTATTTACTCTTTCTAATATATATAAACTATTTACTCTTTCTATACTTCCGGTATCTAATACAATAGCAGTATCATATTTTTTATTACTTTTAAGTTTGATATTATTATATTCTGGTATGAAATTAAATCTTTTAGGTGAATTATCTATAACAATATCTACTTCTTTACCTAGTCTTTTTAAAGCTATACTCATAGCTAGAGTACTACCAATAGCATCCCCATCTGGATTAATATGACAAAGTAAAACAATATTATTGCTTACTTTGATTTCGTCAATAATATTGTTCATTACTCACCATCTTCCTTTATTTCTTCAATTATTTTTTCTATTTTTTTACCATATTCTATTGATTCATCATATATGAATGTTAATTCAGGCATTTTTCTTATTTCTACTCTACCAAATAATTTTCCTCTGATAAAGGAACTAGCATTATTTAAAGCTTTAGTTACTTTCTCTCTATCAGTGTCAATTAAATTAGTGAAGTATACTTTTGCATATGATAAGTCACTAGAAATATCTACTGCTGTTAAGGTTACAAATTTAACATCAGGGTCTTTTACTTCTTCATTTATTACTTTAGATATTTCTTCAGTAAAAATATGATTTAATCTATCTAATTTTATACTCATAGTATCATTCCTATCTATGTTTATTATTATTATCTATATTTTGATATTCAGGAGGAATAATTCCTTGTTCTACTAGAAACTTACCTCTATTATATCCTTGTTCAAAACTTTTTGTTTTTCTTACATCTTCGATACCTTGAATTTGCTCTAATTCTTGATTATCTAGAGGTATACCATAAAAATATTCATCAAAATATGCTTTCCTTCCAATCATATTTATCTTTCCAGCAAATGCTCTTTCTGATCCAGATAAATTGTTTTTAGTTTGCCCTTCTAGTCTTGCATTAAAAGCATTAGAATTTCTTATGTAATTAACATGTGTACTTATTTTTTTCATATACTATATTCTCCTATCTATGTTTTCTTGTAGTATTTATTTCTATAATGCTTCTTCCTAATTCAAAACCCTCTTTATAAATTTCACTATTTTGTATAGTTGGATTTAGTTTTTCAAACTTAATATTTTCATTTTGTCCATCATTAAATCCTATTGCTCTTATCATTTCTCTAACTTTATTTTCTACACTTAGTGTTTCAAATGGTACTTCATCTTCTTTTAGACCATATAATTTATTTATTATGATGTAAGTTCTTTTGATATTTTCAGCAATATCCTTTATATCTATCTTTCCAGTTTCTATTAATATTTTTAAATTAATATCTCCTCTTTCATAGTAACCATATCTAAAGCTAGTTTTATCTCCTTCAGTCATATTATCCAAATTAGGATATGGTACTGCTGATAATCTGGCTTTTGTTCCTTCAGGTATAAATTTACCTGTACCATATTTTTGATAATTTTCTTGTGCTTGTTTTTCAAGACGCTCTTCTGTTCCAACGAAATTAGCTAAATTATCTCCAATTTCTTTTCTTGTTGGAGTATTATTTATTTGCGAATTATAATTTTTTCTGTATAAAGTACTTGGTTCTTCCCTCATTTTTATTACCTACCTTTTTATTTCAACTAGTTCGTATGCTTCAATTATATCTTTTTCTTTAATATCATTAAAGTTTTCTATAGTAATACCACACTCTAGTCCTTGTTTTACTTCTTTGGCTTGATCTTTTTCTCTAGCTAAACTTGCTATAGTGCTATCATTTATAACAACCCCATCTCTTATTACTCTAGCTTTAGATCCTCTTCTTATTACTCCTGAAGTTACATAAGAACCTGCGATTGTTCCTACTTTAGAGAATTTAAATAACTTTCTTACTTCAGCTTCTCCTAGTACTTTTTCTTCATATTCTGGTGCTAATTTTCCTTTTAGAGCTGATTCCATTTCTTCAACTACTTTATAAATAATATCATATAATCTAATATCGATTCCTTTATCTTTAGCAATTTCTGCTATTTTATGATCTGGTCTTATATTAAATCCTATTATTATAGCATTGGAAGCTTCTGCTAGTACAATATCACTTTCAGATATGGCTCCTATTCCACTTCTAATGACATTTATCTTCATACCTTCAACATCTAGTTTTAGAAGAGAATTTTTAACTGCTTCTTCACTACCTTTGACATCGGCTTTTAAGATAATATTTATTTCTTTTTCGCCCGCTTCTTTTCTACTAAATAAATCATTTAATGAAACTATAGTTTTTGGTTTATTTCTTCTTTCTTTTTCTAATTCTTTTCTTTGTTCAGCAACTTTTTTAGCTTTCTTTTCGCTTTCAAAGGCCATAAATTTATCTCCAGCTGATGGGCTTTCAGATAATCCTGTTATTGATACTGGCATTGAAGGAAGGGCTTCTACTAGTGATTCACCTCTATCATTAGTTAATGTTCTTACTTTACCTGCTGATGAACCAATAACAATTGGATCTCCTAATCTTAAAGTACCATTTTGAATTAATATATTTGTAACTACTCCAGAGTTTTTATCAATTCTAGATTCTATTACAGTACCAATAGCGTAACGATTAGGATTTGCTTTTAATTCAGACATTTCACTAAGTAGTAATATTCTATCTAGTAAATCATCTATTCCTTCACCTGTTACAGCAGATATATTTACAAACATAGTATCTCCACCCCACTGTTCAGGTTGTATACCATTTGCAGACATTTCGGTTAATACTCTTTCAACATTAGCAGTTGGCTTATCTATTTTATTAACTGCTACTATAATTGGTACTCCTGCAGCTTTAGCATGATCTATTGCTTCTTTTGTTTGAGGCATTACTCCATCATCAGCAGCAACAATAATAATTACAATATCAGTAATTGATGCTCCTCTTGCTCTCATTTCTGTAAATGCAGCATGTCCTGGAGTATCTATGAAAGTTATCTTCTTACCATTATATTCTATTTGGTAAGCTCCTATTGCCTGAGTTATTCCCCCAGCTTCTCCTCCTGCAACATTAGTTTTTCTAATAGTATCAAGAAGTGTTGTTTTACCATGATCAACGTGCCCCATAATTGTTACTACTGGTGGTCTTTCTTTTAAATCTTCTTCTCTATCTACTATTTCTAATTCTTCAAAATTTATTTCGTCTCTAGTGCTTTCTTTTTTTAATACTTTATTATAATCTCCTACGATTATTTCGGCAGTATCAAAGTCAAGTGAAGCATTAATGTTCATCATCATGCCAAGAGACATTAGTTTTTTAATAATTTCAGTAGGGCTTACTCCTAGTGACGCAGATAGTTCTGAGACTGTCATGTTTTCTTTGTATAAAACTACATTTTCATCATCTTCAGTAATATTAGACTGAAGTTTTTCTTTATGCTTATACATTTCTTTTCTCTTTACACGATAATCATTTTTAGATGGAGAATCTATTCTACTTTGTTTTTTCTTTTTAGCATTTTTTTCTTCAATTATTTCATCTAGTTCTTCTTCATAAGTTTCTTCATATTCTTCTTCTAGTTCTTCATCTTCTGGTAATTCTTCACTTTCTTCAGTACTATTTGCTATTTCATTATCTAACATGATGATATCATCATCAGATAACATATCTTCCTTGCTACTTACAGATATTTCTAGTTTTTTACATAGACTAAGTATTTCATTTACGCTTTTATCTACATCTAATGCATATTCAGATACACTCATCATATGTATCACCTCCTAGTTATTTTTTATTATATTTTCTATTTCATTATATACTTCTTCAGGTATAGATACTTCAAGGGCACGGGATAATATATTCTTATTTCTAGCAGTATTTAATACTTCTATATCCTTTTTAATATATGCTCCTCGGCCATTTAATTTTCCTGTTAAATCTACACTTATATTTCCTTCTTTATCTTTAACGATACGAAGTAATTCACTTTTAGGTAACTGCTCTTTAGTTACTACACATCTTCTAAGGGGTATTTTCTTCATAAAATCACCTTATTCTTCTACTACTGTTTCATTAACTACTTCTTCTGGTTTTACTTCAATTTTATAGTGAGTAAGACGAGATGCTAATTTAACATTTTGTCCTTTTTTACCAATTGCTAATGATAAATTTTTGTCATTTACTAAAGCTAAAGCTTCTTTTTTATTTTCATCTTTAATTGTTACTTTTACATCTTTAGCAGGACTTAAAGCATTAGTTATAAATTTAACTGGATCTTTATCATATAGAATTACATCTATTTTTTCACCATTTAATTCTTTTAATACATTGGCTATTCTTCTTCCTTTTTCTCCAATTACCGCTCCTATTGGATCAACATTAGTATATTCAGTGTATACTGCTATTTTACTTCTACTTCCTGCTTCTCTTGCTACTGAATATAGCATGATAGTACCATCAGATAATTCTGGTATTTCTATTTCTAATAATCTTTTTACAAAGCCATAATGACTTCTGGAAAGCATAATAAATGGTCCTTTAGGTCCTATCTCTAATTTAGATACATATACCTTAACTGATGAACCCATTTCTAGTTTTTCTCCTGGTATAATTTGATCTTTAGGTAGTATCCCGCTACATCTTCCTAAATCAACAAAGTAATTATTTTGGTCTTCACGTGATAAGGTTCCAACCATTAATTCTCCTTCTTTATCTTGAAATTCTTCAGATATACTTTGCTTTTCTGCTTCTTTGATTCTTTGAACCACTATTTGTTTAGCAGTACCTGCTGCTACTCTACCAAAGTTTGTAGGTATAGAAAGTTCATTTCCAAGAATTACTTCTCCTAGTTCTATACCTTCTACTAATTTTTCTGCATCTTCAAGTGATATTTCAGTTTCTTCATTATTTACTTCTTCAACAACAGTTCTATTTGAATATAATCTGATATCACCAGTCACAGGATCTACTTTAGCAGTTACGTTAGACATTCCAGTTTCTTTTTTATAAGCTGCTGCCATAGCTTGTTCCATAGATTCTATAACAATTTTTTTGTCTACTTTCTTTTCTTCTACAATAGACTCTAGAGCTTTCATAAACTCTTTCATTTGTTTACTATTCATTTCTATCTTCCCTTCTCTTTAGTTGATACATCTAAAATGTATGACTCTTTAATTAAATCTTTTTCATCTAGTAGTGGATTAATAATATTAGTTACTTCAACACATTTATCAACATCTATTATTTCGTCACTATCGATTACTATTCTTAAGAATAGGTTGTTATCTTCTTTTTCTAATTTAACACTATCTATTCTTACACCTGTTTCTTCTACTTTAGGCTCTAGTAAATTTTTTACTTCTTCTTCAATATGCATATTTCCTCCAATAAATATATATAAAAGAGTGGATTTTTATGCCACTCTTTCTCAAGACAGTTATATTATAACACAGTTTTAGTTATTAATACAAGTGTTTTTTACTTTTTTAAATACTTTTAGTATATTTAGAATTTTATTTTTAAATTAAGATCTTGCTTCTTCAATTCTATTAATTATATCGTTTAATATATCCGAAGAATACTTAATAACAAAATCACAACTATTTGTTTCTTTTAATTGCTGTAAATAGTCACTATCTTCATCAGAAATTTTATAATTCTGCTCTCTATTTAATATTTCAATTAAATTATTATCATTTGTTTGAATAGGTGAGAATTCTTCTCCTTTAGGAAAAGCAAATAAATCAACATATGCATCTTTATTTTTGACAGAATATGATATTTTGACTTTTTCTCCTATATTTCTGCCACCTGCTCCAGTATAATATTTTTTTAACCAAGTACCTTTTTCTAAATCCAATAAAAATTGATTAATTTCTTCTTTCGCTAAAGTATAAATATCCCATGGTTCATCATTTTCTTCTTTATAATTTACATAAGTAACTTCAATTGAAATATTATTTTGATTTTTTATATAATCAATTACATTAGTATAATTTTGACTTTTATCTAAATTAATATTATTATTTTCATCATAACTATATCTACAATCAGAAATTACATTATCACTGTCTTTATTATTTTGATTTTTTCTTGATAGTAAAAATACTGCTAGTAAGATACCTATTATAATTAATATAACTAGTATCACACTTACAATTATTTTTTTATTTTTATTCATTCTTTCACTCCTATTATTAAATATATTTTATTTTCTTTTTGAATAATTTAAAGTTTTATTTTTGAGTATTTTTTCTTATTATTTATTACTATTTATTAATGTATATTTCAGTGGATTTAAATAAACAACATACTCCTTATTTGCATCAACTTTGATAACTAATGATTGATTTTGACTAGGAATTATCCAACTTGTATATCCAATATCAGTAATATTATAATCTAAATCAAGCATAGTAAATAAATTTTCAAAGTCTCTCAAAGTTTCAACTTTATATAAATTGTTTGGTGAATAGTAAACTTTACCATTATTTGTTAATAAAATGTATCTTTGACATTCAGAATCAGTTCCATCACATAGCATCATTATATTCTTAATATTATTGATACTTTTTAATTGATATGACTCATTTTTATCAACATTTGTTACTTTTAAAGAACCATTTTCTATAGTTATTTTTTGTGTAAATCCATGTTCATGTTCATTTACATATGTTATTTCACTATTATTTTCATAGTAAACATCATGTTTAGTATTATTTTGACTTTCTTTTGGTAATAAGAATACTGCTAGTAAGATACCTATTATAATTAATATAACTATTATTACACTTACAATTATTTTTTTATTTTTATTCATTCTTTCACTCCTATTCTTAAGTATATGTTAACATATTTTTTATGATTTTATATTTATATAACTAATTTTTATTTAATATTTTCTTTAATTACATCTTCTATTAAGGTATTACTACCATCTTCATATATTATGACAATATTTATTCCTGAATATAAAATACTAGATACTTTTTTATTATTTTGTAATTCTAGGCTACTATTATATAAATAGTTTTCTTTAGATAAAATATATTCTATTTTACCATTATAAACAAAAGATTCTAATCCTAATTTATATTTAAAAGATTGAATTTCTTTATTTAAATATATATCACGGTTGTTCATTATTATTACGTTATTGTATTGTTTATATGTATTTATATCATAATTATTTTCAGTATCTAAATATTTTAATTCTTTATCTATTGTTTTACCTATGTATGAGTAATTAATTCCACTGGTAGTTCCATAATTTAATATATACTTTATATCAATATATTTATATTTTAATTCTATTTTTTTGAATAATATTTTTTCAAAGTTTTCTTCATATATGCGTTCTGGAATACCATTTAAACGTAGTTCTAATTTTAAAAGTTCATTATTATTCGTTATTAAAAATATATCCTCATCTCCTAATAATGATGACGCTTTATGACATTTTATAGTTTTAATATCATGTAATTCTTGACTTTCTACTGATTTTCCTTCTTTGTCATAATAATTTAATAACACATCACTTTTATTTAGTTCTATACTTAGTACTTTATTACCTAATGAATCTTCTAATATATATTCGTTTTTAGTTTCTAATTCTACTAATTCATTAATTTTATTTGATATATTTTTATTCATATCAATATCATTAATGTTTATTTCTTTTAATCCTAATTTAATTAACTCATCTTTTGTATATTTTTTCCCTTCTTCTATTGATTTTAGTGTTTCATTTATTTTATCTATATTATTACTATTATCTTTTGGTAATAAGAATACTGCTAGTAAGATACCTATTATAATTATTAATAAAACTATTATCACACTTACAATTATTTTTTTATTTTTATTCATTCTTTCACTCCTATTCTTAAGTATATGTTAACATAGTTTTTTATTTTTATAAATACTTTTTTAAATGATTTATTATTTTGTACTTTATATCTTTAAATCAATTTAGTAGTATGGTAATATTATTTTGCCCATATTATACTTAATGACCATATAACACTTTAAATAGAAAGACCTTAGGCTTTCTATTTCTTTTTGAAGACCTTAGGCTTCAAAAAAAGTGAGGAGACTACAGGCTCTGAACTTAACAAAACATTTGCTTTTTTATAAAATATGTAGTATAATTTAATGCAGTGGTTATTCTTTAAAATTTTTTATTTTATTTAGTTTTATTTTTTTAACGAGAAAATATTATGAAAGGAGAATTTAATGAATACGAAAATTATTCCTCTTGGAGGACTTGGGGAAGTCGGTAAGAATATGTATGTAGTTATGCATAATTCTGAAATTATTATTGTCGATTCTGGTGTTATGTTTCCCGATGATGAACTTCTTGGAATTGACTACGTTATTCCCGACTATACCTTTTTAAAAGAAAATGAAAATAAAATTAAAGCTTTAATTATTACCCATGGACATGAAGATCATATTGGTAGTATTCCGTTTCTTTTACAAACTGTGGATATTCCTAAGATATATGCTCCTAGTAACGCTAAAGAACTTATTGATAAAAAATTAGAAGAAAGAAATATTATATATAAAAATTTATTTGTTTACGATGAAAAAACTGTTATTAAAACTAAATATTTTAATATTGAATTTTTTAGAACAACACACTCTATACCAGACTCTCACGGTTTAGCTATTCATACACCTGATGGTACTATTGTTATGACTGGAGACTTTAAGTTTGATATGACTCCTATCGGTCCAATGTCTAATTTACATAAGATGGCAAGATTTGGTGAACAAGGTGTCAGTGTACTTATGAGTGATTCTACTAATGCACTTGTACCTGGAGTATCTCTTAGTGAGTCGGTAGTTGATGAAAACTTAGGTGAAATATTCTCTTCTTGTAAGGGTAGTAGAATTATTTTAGCTACTTTTGCTTCTAATGTATATAGAATTAAACATATTATGGAAACTTGTAAAAAGAATAAAAGAAAAGTTGCTCTATTTGGCAGAAGTATGGAGAATATGGTTGATGTTGCTTTGAAATGTGGTTATTTTAAGGATAAAGATATTGTTATTACTGCAGAAGAAGCTAATCATATGAAACCTAGTGAAGTATGTTTACTTTGCACTGGTAGTCAAGGTGAACCACTGGCCGCTCTATCAAGAATTGCTTCTGGGACTCATAGACAAATTACACTTATGCCTGATGATGTTGTAATATTCTCTTCATCTCCTATTCCTGGTAATGGTGCTTCTGTATCGAAGACTATTAATAAGTTATATAAAAAAGGAGTTAAGGTATTTACTAATGCAATGAGTGAAATTCATTCTTCTGGACACGCTAATCAGGAAGAACTTAAACTTATGATTAGATTATTTAAACCAAAGTACTTTGTTCCTTATCATGGTGAATTTAGGATGTTAAAGACTCATGCTGATTTAGGTGTTATGTGTGGTGTCGATAAGAAAAATACTTTTGTACTAGAAAATGGTGATGTACTTAATCTTCATAAGGGTGTTGTTACTCCTGGTGGTAAAGTACAAGCTGGAGAAGTATATGTTGATGGCTCTAGAATTGGAGAAGTTGGTAGTGCTGTAATTAAGGATAGAATTCTTATGAGTAATAATGGTATTTTAGTTATTATTGCTAATATTGATATAGAAAATAAGGTATTACTTAGCACTCCTGCAATTACTACAAGAGGATATATTCTTGTTAATGAAAATGAGGACTTGATTAAAGAGATTCAGTCTATTTCACAAGGTATTATTAATAATTGTCTTAAGAGTAAGTACTTTAATTTTAATGATATGAAGAGTGAAATTATTAATGGTCTTATGCCCACTTTATCTGATAAAACTGGTAGAGTACCAATTATTCTGCCTATTGTGATGGATGTTAAGAGTAAAAAAGAGAGTTAGAATTTTGTAAAATTTAAAATTAATTTATGTAAAATAAAGATGACCTATAATCTATTAGGACTTGACGTGCTTATAGATATGGGTTGTTTTTTTGTGTTTAATTTTTTATATTTGTTTCTTTTGTCATACATAATGTGTATAAGTTATGGAATGATAGTTAATTGTGTTGCTGATTTGACATTATTTGACACACTAGGAGACAATGGTTATTTTATTTTACATAGAAAAAACAGATACTATTTTACAATAAGTATCTGCCCTATATTTAAGAGATTTGATGTGAGATTATTTAGTTCTTTTAGTTTATCTACGGTAGTATTATATTTTTTTGCTATTGAATATAGAGAATCGCCTGACTTGACAGTATATGTTGTTTCCCCAGAACTTTCAAGTGGTATTTTTAGAACCTGGCCTATTTGTAAGAGATTTGATGTAAGGTTATTTGCATTTTTTATGGCATCCACTGTGGTGTTGTAATTCTTGGCTATGGAATATAGGGAATCGCCAGATTTAACTGTATAATTTATGGTATTTGTTTCTTCTTTTGATGTACTTTTTGGTATTTTTAATACTTGACCAATTGATAGAATATTTGTGGTAAGATTGTTTACTCTTTTTAGTTCGTCTACTGTCGTGTTATATTTATTTGCTATTTTATATAGTGAGTCTCCACTTTTTACTGTATAAGTGTCCTCTGGGAGAAGTGGACTCGGTAGTCTTAGAAGCTGGCCTATTTGTAGTGTGTTAGATGTTAAATTATTTAGTTTCTTTATTTCATCTACTGTTGTGTTATTGTTCTCTGCTATTTTATATAGGGTATCTCCTGCTTTTACAATGTAGATGTTTTCTTCTCCTTCATATATTTCTTTAGTTGGTATTTTTAGTACTTGACCGATCTGTAATGTGTTTGTGGTAAGATTGTTTTCTTTTTTTAGTTCTGCTACTGTGGTATTTAGTTTATTTGCTATGGAGTATAGGGAATCTCCTTTTTGGACTATGTAGGTATTGGTTATTAGGCCTTCTGGGGGTGTATATGGTACTCCGATGTAGTTGGCTACTGCTGATATGACTGCTTCTGCTAGTTCTTTGTAGTTTTCTTTTAGGAACTCAACGTCTTTACTACTATCTATGAATCCATATTCGACGATGATAGGCTGTGTGTTACCGGTATTTCTATGTATGAAGTAGTAGTCTTTGGAAGTATCACTTGGTAGTCTTCGCTGGTAGTATTTTCTAGTAGGTTGACCTGTGGCGCCGATGCTTTCTAGTACTTTTTTGGCAAGGGTGTCGGGATTTCTAAGGGCGTAGATGACTTCTGCACCTTCGCCACCTCCTGAGTGCTCTTGCATCTGGCAAGTTAACTTTTTTTGTTTTTTAATATTCTTTCTATATAATCATTCGATTTCCCTACTTCAGGAAAACGATATGACACATTGCTATTACTAGTTTTACTTACATTTAGTCTTTCTTTATTTTTTCATTTTTCTTACCTTTTTTTCCATAGGGATTACGAACTGGATACCTATCTTCATAAGTAAAACTACTTTCAGGTATTACATCAAATTTATATCTGATAGTAATGTTTCTATCTTTATCTATTATAATCTTTTCAATTAATAATTCGTATAACTCTTTTTTTGATTTTTTTAAATCCAATAGTTGCTTAATCTTCTTAGTATAGTCTGGAATAACACTAGCACTATTTTTAATTCTGTATATTTCCATTTTTTGTTTTTCTATTTTATCATTTACTGATTTTAATTTTTCCTCATATTCTTTAGATAATTCTTTATACATTTCAGATGAGATTACATCTTCACATCTATCTTCATATAAAGTTGTTAATCGTTTTGTTATTTTATTTTTTTCAACCTCACATTGTTTAATTACTTTATATATATCATCTGTGCTTTCTCCAACTTTTTTTGATACTTCAGCATTTAACTTTTTAATATTCAATTTCTTAATATGAATATTTATATCTTCATCTATTTTTTCTAATAGCTGTTCTTCTAGATAATCATATGGATAAAAATGTGGATAACATCTTTCTCTTTTCGGATCTCTAGAATATCTATTACAATTTATTTCCCAATAATCTCTATTACTTCTATAATAAACAGATAATCTATTTCCACATTCAGCACAATATATTTTACCTTCTAATAGTCTTTTTGGTCTATCTACTTTAATACGATAATTTCTATCATTATTTTTCCTTATAGATTGACAATATTCAAATGTTTCTTTATCAACTAATGCTTCATGTGTATTTTCAACTACATCCCACAATCTTTCGTCTAATGTTATTTTCTTTTTTGATTTATAATTAACCTTTGTCTGAGTATGCTGTACCATATCACCTGTATAGATTCTATTTTCAAGAATTTTTCTAACTGTAGATATATTCCATTTAGTACCATCAATCAATCTTGAAGAATATGCGGTTTTTTTATAAGCACTAGGTGTTAGAACTCCTTCTTCATTTAATTTAGTTGCTATTTCGGATGGTCCAACTCCATTTGCTCGCCACTTAAATATCTTTTGAACTGTAGGTGCTGTTTCTGGATTAGGTATAAGATGACCTTTATCTTCAGGATCTCTCATATATCCATAACTAGGTAAGCTACCAATAAACTTACCTTTCTTCCTTTTTTCATTTAATACATTTCTTATCTTCACTGAATTTTGTTTGCTATAATAATCATTACAAGCAATTATGAAGGTTGAAGAGTCATTACTGGCTTGATTTTTAAAACTATCATAAGATTCTAATATAGATATAAATCTTATATTATTCTCTGGAAAATATGTTTCAATATAATATCCTGTCATAACATGATCTCTGCCTAATCTTGATAAATCTTTAACAATAACACAATTTATTTTTTTATCTTTGATATCTTGCATTAATCTTTGAAATCCAGGTCTATCAAAATCAGTTCCAGAAAATCCATCATCTACATATTCATTTACTAAATTATAATTATGACATTTAACATAATCTCTTAATAATTCTTTTTGGTTAGCAACACTTTCACTATCAGATTCATATTTTTTATCTTTGTCCCTATCTTCTTGAGATAATCTTATATAAATTCCAACATTAAAATCTATATCGTTCAAGTAATTATTATACATTTCAACCTCCAATCTCAATTACTCGATTGATATTAGGACAATAACATAATAACACTTGAATAAAAGCAAAACAAAACTGCGATTTATCTAGCACTTAAGTTTTGCTTTTCTTTCATAATTTCATCTATAAGATATCTCAA
This sequence comes from Bacilli bacterium, assembly GCA_051872655.1. GTDB lineage: Bacteria > Bacillota_I > Bacilli_A > RF39 > UBA660 > CAG-302. Next base: position 33,109 of record JBJEEB010000023.1, read on the forward strand.
AATAAGATCCTCAAAAGTTATTTTCTTATTTATATTTTCATTCATATCAACACCTATTAAAATAATATGTTATAAAAAAATATATTATTATTTATGAACCTTTCTTTTATAGCTAATCAATTACTTTATATCAACATAATCACCGTTTATATAAACAACCTGTTTAAGATAAATATCAAATTTTCTATAATCTTTTATTTGATTTGTTTTCATAAAAAAATCAGTTAATTCTTTTATAACTGATTTCTTTGAATATCCTCCAACTAGCATAGTAGTTACATGACCATCATTAACTACAGTAGCCCTATATGTTTTTCTTTTCATTTAAATGCCTCTTTCTTAATTCTTCTTCTATCTCTTGATCTGCCCATGCAGAAACCTTACATGAACAAATTGTAAATACTCCAAGTAAAATTAAAAATATAATTCCTAAAATTTTCCCTATCATAATAATTACCTTTCTTTATTACTTTTTCCGAAACAAAAAAAATCACCGAAGTGATTTATTTATAAACTGCTAGATCTAGAGCAAGAGCAAATTTAACTACTGAGCTTTCTTTAATATGTTCTACCATATCTGGACCACACCTAAATTGTTTTTCAAACAATTTTATTTTAACACCATGAATAAAGTGATCTTTAAAAAATCGTTGTTCATGATAAGACATATCGGAGAGTATAGAATCTATCTCTTTAAGTTTAGCTTGATACTCTCTTTCAAATTCATCTTTCTTTTCAACATAAGATTCAATAGATGATTTTGGCACTCCAGAAGATTGAACTTTTATGTCAAACAAGTTAAGAGCAAGTGAAGGCGGTAAAACATTTCTGTACTTATACTTAATTATATTTAAATCTCTTATATAATCTTCCACATTTTCTCTTGTTCTTACATAGTCAAACATATCTAGTTCCTTCAAACTCAATAATTTCATATGCATCCCCCATTAATTAAAAAGAAGAGAAATAATGGCAATTTAATAAAGCTACTACTTCTCTTCTCTTCTTAATTTCGGTTTTAAAGGGGTCAAAATCCTTAAGTGAAATTTGTTTCACAGATAAATATTTTAATTTGTTGAAAACAATTTGTTTCATAAGACCACATCCAATCCCAATAAAACACATAACATATAAATTGTTACTTATTATAGTATTTTCTCGGAAAAAGTCAATAACAATTTAAAAAAATGAAATAGTTATCTCTTTTGATAATTATTTCATTTTACTATATTTTAACACACTCAGATAGGAAAACAAGTGGTGAATTATATATGTGTTTGAGGGGTGGAATTTTTACATTAAAGTCCTATTTTACAACGGTTTGCAATACTTTTTTCATCACTATTATCAACTAATTTTTTTAGTTCTTCAAAATAGTTTTTTGCATCAATAACATTATAAAATTCTTTATATAATAGAGGGCAAGCAATATTGTCGGTTGACTTTATGTTTAAATATACTTCATATTTATCAATATTCTTATATTGATTCATAATAATACCAATAAATCCTGTTAAGAATTCTATTTGATAATTATTAAAGATGTCTTTTTCTTCATTAATGCCTTTATTATCATTGTAGCAAAATTCTTGTAGTTCATTAATTATTTTATCTATATCCATGCTTCCACCTCGTTTTTGCAATTTATCTAGTATTATAGCAAATAAATATTATTCTGCAACAAAATTTTCTTTATTTATATTATACATATTTTTATACATTTGTACTCATTAATTTAATAACTTTTCTATTAATTTTCTTTTTTTAAAATAATCTCTAAAAAGCATTTCAAATTGAGTTACATATTGCATATGAATTCTTCCAATATGTTCTAATATTCCAACCTTAGTTCTTTTTTTTGAAGGTAAAGATTTTAACAATATTGCATAATGTTCAAATAAATACATTACTGAAAAGTCATCAGCATTACTCCACACCATAATTTGCAAAAATCTAAATAAAATATTTAAATCATCCTCATTATTTAAGTCCATTTCTTTCGTAATCTTTAACTTATTCCACATTTTTACATCAAAAGAATCATAAATAAATTTAATATTCTCATACATATTAAATACCATTGTATATTTCATGTTATGTTGAAAATATGGAATAAAATTATTATCTCCCCAATACTTCTTACATATCAGAAACTCTGGAACAAAATAATTCAACATATTTCTTATATGTAAATCTTTATGTGTTAAAGGATTAAGATTAGAATCAACATAATATATAAAGTTACTTAATACATCTAAAAATTGCTCATTAGCTGTTAAATATCCTTTTCTACAAAATGATGATTTCATGGCAGGAGTAATTTCATCATTTATTTTATCAATAATCTTATCAATGTCCCCACTTTTTATTATTCCATACATCCTACCACCATTATATTCAGTTCTTTTTAAAGATAATTCTAAAAGTTCTTTTTTTCTTTCTTTATTTTTCAACGCTATCACCTGTCGATATACATTATAGCACATAATTATAAAATGACCCAGCGTTTTACTAATATCTCCTAAAATAATGGGAAAATTATAATTGGTGAGGAATATGTTAGATAACAATTTAAAATATTGTAGAGAAGAATTAGAAATGACTCAAGAAGAACTAGGATATGTTTTTGGAGTATCAAGACAGACTGTTACAGGTTGGGAAACAAATCAAGATCCAATTCCACTTCCTAAACTAGTTAAATTTTCTAATATGTATAAATATTCACTAGATTATATTACTGGATTAACTCGTAAAAATGATAATTTTAAAGAAATTGGTAAACTTGATAAGAAACAAGTTGGAGCCAGTCTAAAAGATATAAGATTAAAGCTTGGATTAACTCAACAACAATTAGCCGATGAATGTATGATTACTCAAGCAACTTATAGTGGATATGAAAATGGCAAATACTTAATAACATCATTTTCATTATATACAATTTGTTATAAACATAATCTATCTATTTACGATGTATTAAAATAAAAGAAGGATTTATAGGATTTTATAAATCCTTTTTATTTAAAATTATATGATAATTACTTGGGAACAACGTAAGTTTGAAAATATATTTGATTATGAAAGACCTGATAAATATATTGTATCTTCAGACGAGTATTCAGAAACAAGTAAGACTCCTGTACTTACAGCAAATAAAGCATTTATTTTAGGATATACAGATGAAAAAAATGTATATAAAAAAGAAAAAGAAAGTATTATTTTTGATGATTTCACTTTAGACTCAAAATTTGTTGATTTTCCTTATATGATAAAGTCTTCTGCAATAAAAATATTAACATTAAAAGATAAAAATAATAATAATTTAAGATTTAATTATGAATTGTTATCTAATCATAAATTTAATATGTTAGGTCATGCTCGTCATTATATTTCTGTAGTACAACCGGAAGAAATATTAACGACTAATAGATCAGAACAAGACAAAATTGCTAATATAATGACCAATATAGATAACCTTATCACTCTTCATCAACGTAATTCAATTTTAATTATTTAGTGAGGTTAATGCCCTCATAATTTTATCTATATCAGTATTTTCTAGTTCCTGTATTATGTGTAAATATGTTTTCTGCGTTGTTGACATACTAGCATGTCCTAATCTATGTGCAACACTTGCAATAGACACACCAGCATATAATAAAATTGAAGCATGTGTATGTCTTAAACCATGAATCGTAATAACTGGAATTTCTACATTCAAACAATGTCTTTTTAAAATATCGTTTATAGTTGAATTATAAATTTTAGTATTAATAAATATTGGTTTATCAGCTTCCATATTTTTTATTAATTCTGAAAACTGTATTACTGTTTGCCAATCTAATTGTACTTTTCTTTCTGATGACTTATTCTTTGTAGGTTCAAAGCCACCACTTTCCTTATAGTTCCATGTTTTTTCGATATTTAATGTTTGATGAGGAAAATCAAAATCTTCTGGTGTAACTGCCAAAGCTTCAGAAAATCTTAGTCCAGTTTTCGCAATCAAGTAAATCATCCAATCATAATTAATTTCATTGCTCAAATTTAAATCTGAAATTAATTTTTGAAGTTCAAATTGATTTAAATACTTCTCTTTTTTAGCTTTAGGTGTTTTTCCTTTAATAATAGCTTTTCTTGTAGGATCTCTACTAATTAATCCTTCATCAACCGCATCTAATATTGAAGCTTTTAATTGATGATGAAAATCCATTGTGCTTTGTCTTTCGTGATTTTCTGCATATTTATTCAATATTTCTTGATAAGTAATTCTATTAATTTCTTTTATTTTTAAATTTGGAGCAATATCCTTTAACCATTTTAAAGTTAATTTATATTTTTGCATCGTAGAATTTCTAATTGCTCCTTCTTTATATACTTCTATCCATTTTTCATAATATTTATAGAATACTTCATTACCATCGTAAGTGTTCATTTTTACCTTTTCTCCTTCTTATTCTTTAATGCTGATGAAGAGTGATAAGGTTATCTATATTTGTCATTATATTTGCAATTTTATTTTGTTCTATAACGCTTGGTAAATTTATATCAATATCTTTTAATTCATCTTGTCTTATACTTGGTTGTGCCATTCCTCTATCTAATTTAATAATTTCATCATTTTTGGATAATAAAGAATAATACATAAATTTTTTATTCTCATTAAACCTTAACCCAATTGTATTTTGAATAATAGCACTTTTTTCCTTTGGAAATAAGGCAATATTTCCAATCCCATTGCCAACTAATGTAATTAATACATCATCAACTTCATTATATTTTCTTATAAAATTATCAAACAAATAACTATCTAAATATCTTGTTGCTATTTTTAAATTTGGATAACCATTATTTTTTATCATAAAATTATCTATAATTGGAATACCTGATTCACAATAATATGGTGGGTTCTTTCCTCTATTGTCAATAGTATCTATTACAATTTCTCTTAACTTACGTTGTTCCCAA